>JABFSG010000026.1 GCA_013140715.1 Nitrospiraceae bacterium | reverse complement strand
CGGGATAAGAGGGCACAGGGGTAAAGGGTCTGACACTCACTTCTATCCCGCTACCCCTTTATCCCCCTTGCCCGCTTTATGCTTCTTGTTTCCGACGGCCTCGCAGCCGTTCCGCCTGCGTCTGAATGATGTGGCGGATCAGATGTTCCTGATCGTCCGGATTGAGCTGGATAAATTCTGTCGCAATGTCGTAATTGACGCCGTCCTTGGCTTGGACCGATCGAATTACTCGAGCGGTCGTGTGGATCGGCGTAAAGGGCGACAGGACTATTTTCAGACTCAGCGTGTCGTCGACGGCAAAATGACGAGGCGAGAGAAATCCTATACCGCCCCCACTCAGCGTCACATCGGCAACTTGTGCGATCGCAATTCCCTCCGGCTGCATTTTCGCAAGTGTCTTCACGATGACTTCCAACAGCCAGTCCACTTTCAGGATCCAGGGGAGAAGAGGCGACTCGGCCAGGTGCTCGCCGTTACGAAGCAAGAGATCGGATGTCGGCTTCGCGATGACCGCTGCAATCGCTTCCTGAGCGACCGGTGGAATACCCGGCGTCGGCCCCTCATCGGGGTCGGTCAGCAACCGATACTCCAGCAGTACCCGATCGTCGACTCGAATCCATTCCCGTCGTTCGTCCGACAAGCTCTTAGACGTTTGAGTCGATGGCGGCAGCATGGCTGTACTCATTGTTTAGAAGACCGTTTGTTTGGTTTGTTTGGTTGAACGAAACTAACCAGACAAACAAAACAAACCAGATGAACCATGCAAACCAAAGCGGCGAAGGAGCGTCATGCCACCTGGTCCATGCGAGGGCCTTCTGTTTCGCTCACCCCTTGCCAGGGTCGCAGTCCTTGTAAATTCTGACGGACCTTCGCTGTCTCAATCAACTGCGACTGGACAGCGGACCGGGCCATCACAATTCTAGCCTCGACCATCCGGTCGATTCCATCCAGGTCAGTGGCGAGTGACGGAGATATCTGATGATTCTGGAGCTGTTCCCCGCGCCGCCGGTAACATTCCTCAACCTGATCCCATCGTCCGAGCTCTGCAGCCTGACCTGCCTGCACCGTCAAGTCGCGTAAGTTCTGCTCCCAGACTGTGGCATCTGAGTGGAGTTGCTGGTTTCTAGTTTCTGGTTTCATGTTGTCAGAAAAACCCTTCGAAAACTTGAGCCACGCAGGAACTTTCCGGTCTCTGTTTTCAGGTTGTGAGGGACCAGCTTCCGAAAACTTGAAACCAGAAAGGTGAAACTAGAAACTCGCTAGCCACGCGGCATCGGCACCGACTGATCTTGCTGCTGGGCAATCGTGTGCCAGGCCCCGCGCAATTCCTTGAGACATCGAAGCGGGCCGTCGAGACGGCTGGCATCGTTGCGTAGATTGGCCTGTGTCAATTCCGAAAGCATGTAGTCATAGATCCGATACAACGACTTGGCAATCTCGCCGCCTCGCTCAAAGTCGAGAACGTTGGACAATTCACCGACGATGGCCACGGCGCGCCCAAGAAATCGCGCCTTGTCGGGCTGATGCCGTCTGGCAATCCCGTCGCTCGCAAGCTCGGTCGCCTGAATGGCGGAATCATACAACAGCACGATGAGTTGAACACCGGACGCGGTCAACACTTGCGTTTGCCGGTACTGCGTGGCGACGGCCGTGGGTGAATAGGTATTCATTATTTTCCCTGTGCATTGAGGAAGTTGGTCTGCCCTTGCAGCTGACGCAGCAAGCTGTCGAGCTTTGAGTACTGAACCTTGAGCCGTTCTTCGTACGCCGACACGGCTGTCTCTCTTCTGCTGATCTGGTCCGTCAGGCTATTGACTTGTCCGGTAAGCGAGTTCTTGCGGCTCGTCAGCGAACCTGATACGGCGGCATTGATCGCATCGATGGTCAGACTTACTCGCTGGGCAATACCAGCCACCGTCGTCTGACTGATGAACAGTGATTTGACGGCATTGTAGTTGGAACTCAAGGCAGCATCGATCTTGGCGTCGTCCAAGGTAATCGTGCCGTCACGATTGGTATGAAACCCGATCTCACCTCCTGAGCTGTAGGTGCTCAGCCCGCTGATGGGAGAGGAGAGCGCCTGTCTGATTTGGGATAGGAGTCCTTTTGCACTGGTCTCGTCATGCAAAATTGCTCCCGTTTTTGTCGTGACATCGTAGGCCGTGTCCTTGTTCACCGCAGTCACAATGTCGTTATAGGCCTTCAAGAAGTTCTGAATATTGGTCTTCACCGCGCCGTTGTCACGTGTCACATTGACAGAGACCGCGCTGGCGGTCTTTTGAGTAAGTGAAAGGGTGACGCCTGGAATCGCGTCTACGATGACATTGCTGCTGCGCTGCAGGGTTACGGGATTCAATGTCGGGTCGCCGACAATGGCAATCGCGTCCTGCGCGGCCTGCAAGGTATCGACGCCTCCTGTGCCGCCGCTGTTGGCAAAATCCAATGTAGTGCCGTCCGTCACGATCGTCACCCCATTGCTCGCTCCCGACGCAGTAGCAGTGAGAATCAATCGGTAGGCGGGAGTCGTGTCGCTGCCGGCGTTGACGATCGACGCGGTCACCCCGGCGCCCAGATCGTTGATGCCGGTCTGTAAGTCTTGAAGCGTCGCGGTATCACTCAGGGTCACAGTCTGGTTGGTTCCCGTTCCGACGCGGAAGGTAAAGGTCGCCGATGCCCCGCTGACGATATCGGTAGTGGAACTGGCAACGGCTGTCGCTGCCTTGTTGGTGATTTGATGGGACTGGGCCAATTGCGTCACCCGGACGAGATAGGATCCGGGCGTCGTGGTCGATGCTGCAGAAGCGGTCATGGCGGTCGGGTCCGAGACGGCCGTGCTCGAACGATCGAAGGCGGTCGTTAATCGCAACTTGTCTCCTGCCGTTTGCAAGGCCAGGAGTTTGTCAGTCAACGATCCGTACTCTGTCAGTTTCGACTGCAGCGTCGCCTTTTTCTGAGTGAGTGCATCGATAGGAAGATGTTGGACCTTGACCAGTTGATCGACAACCTGGCCAAAATCTATTCCGTTCCCCAATCCTCCAAATGAAATCGATGCCATAGTTTCAGTGTTCCTGTATTTGTGAGGCGTATCTCGTTCCGGATCCGGACGCTTCACGCTTCACGAACGACGCTTCACTCACCGGAGACGTTTCACAAACGACGCTTGTTACGCCCGCTCCCGCACCAGCACGCCTTTCGGGCCATCGAGATGTTTGGCCAGGTCCAGCAACTCCTGCGCGGGAATCTGACGAATGATCTCTCCTGAATCCCCACTGAGAATCTTGATGACCACCTTGTCCAAATCTGGATCGATGTCAAATTCCAGGTGAGACGTCGTTCCACGAAACGCTTCCTTGAGACGAGCAACCGCCTGCTCCACATCATCCCTTGTCGGCGGCGATACCGAAGCAGGAGTCCCGCGGTCGGCTTCCACCCTGCTGTCTTTGCCATGAACCGATTGCGCTTCGCTTTCGGACCGGCGCTGGGCAACGTAGAAGTCTTGAGGCGGTCGAATGTGTTGGACCATGGATGCCTCCTTTGAGGAGCTGTTCCCTCATCGCCCGACGGAGGCCCAGTCGCCGTAAGGCGACTGGGCGATAACTCCGGCGAAACGATCCATCGGTCTACCGCAGCAAGGCCAGCGCCTGTTGCGGGAGTGAGTTGGCTTGTGCCAACACCGAGATACCAGCCTGCACGAGCACCTGGTTCTTCGTAAATTGAGACGTCTCAAACGCAATGTCCGCGTCGCGGATCCGAGATTCCGCCGCCGTAAAGCTTTCGCTGGTAACCTGGAGGTTTGAGATGGCGGCTTCGAAGCGGTTTTGAATCGAGCCGTATTCCGCTCGGGCGGTCGCGATTGAGCTGATCGCACTGTCGATATTGCTCAACGCGCTCTGGGCATTGGCTGACGTCGAAATGTTCACGGATGCCAAGCCGATACTCGTCAAGTCCAAGTCGTTCAAGTCGGCTGTAAGCGAGTTACCCGTGCCGCTCTTGAAGCCAATGAAGACTTCGAACGAATTGGTCGATCCGCTCAACAGCGCCTGGCCGTTGAATTCGGTCACGGTGGAAATCCGGTCGATTTCAGACCGGAGCGTCACAAACTCTTGGTCCAAGTAGGACCGTTCCGTGACACCAACCGTACCGCTGGCGGACTGAGACGATAACTCACGGAGACGGGAGAGCAGGTTCCCGATCGTCGCAGCAGCCCCGTCGGCCACCTGCGTCAAGCTGATACCGTCATTCGCATTACGCGTCGCCTGATTGATGCTGCGAATGTGCGCGCGCAACGTTTCGGACACGCCGAGTCCGGCGGCATCGTCCGCCGCTCGAGTGATCCGAAGGCCTGAAGACAACCGTTCAACCGACCGTTGCAACTGGTTCGTATTGACGGTCAAGTTTCGCTGAGCTGCGATCGAAGCTGGATTGTTATTGACAATTAAAGGCATGGACCTATTCCTCCTTGAATACCGATCGAATCAACCACTGGTGCTTCCCGGCATCCGTGCCAGGATTGTTTTGACCTAGAACCCCTCCAATAGCATGCATACCGGTGAGGTTCCCTGGTCGTGCATCCCTTATCGGTCCCAGCAGCTCCACACTTGAGCGGGCTGAAGAACAGGATGCAGAGAGATCCCAGTGGCTGACAATCGATAATATTCGATATAACGGCTCATACAGAAGCCAAATGCGGAAGCACTTCGAATTCAAGGATATCCGCCATTCGAACCGGATCTTGAACGGACCGAGCTTCCAGGAGTTCTTGAATCCAGAAAGAAACCGCCTGTAAATCGCCGGTGGCCTGCCCCTCCTGCCCACCGGCTTGAAGAAGTTCCACATAATCGGCCAATGCCCCGAACCAACGATCCAGCGCGATGGGAATGACACCGCTTATACGCAGTGGGACGAGGAATCCCTGGGCCTCGGCCTTCAACGTTGAAGCGAATCGGGTAGTCGCCGGCGCAGCATCGGTCATGATCTCTGAGATATTCTGCGAACAGGCTTCGATCGGCCCGACCTCTTTGAGGAGTTTGTTCAATAATATGGGCTGGAGATCACGATCCGTGATCGGACGTCCCCCAAGCCTCAACGACGTGACGAGCCGGTGTCGCGCGTCGGCACGATCGCTGACCTCTGTCAGGGCCTCGCTGACCAGTTGATCGTCACTTACGTCCCACTGATCCTGATCGAGTGTAATACGCATTGAGTCACTCCTTTAGTTGTTTGTTTGGTTTATCTTGTTTATCTGGTTTGTTTCGTTGATTTGGTTTATCTGGTCAGTCTGGTTCAACCAAATAAACAACACAAACCAAACAAACGAAATAAACGAAATAAACCAAATGAACCGCCGCCCATTAGGCGGCGGTCGGTATCATCGGCAACATACGCTTGCTTTTCTCGACCTTCGCCGGCGCGGACGACAACAACTCTTGGACCCGAGCCACGCGCTGATTCCAACGTCGATAGGCCTTGACGTGCCGATCGGCTAACAGGGGCAGACCCGTCACATCATCGTTATGAATATCTCTGATCATGGCAACCGTGGCCGGACCAGTGGCCGAATAGGCCATCATACGAGGCAGAAGCTGTTCTCGCTCTTGACGAAGCTGCGCCTGTGCCCGCTGCAACGTCGAAACCGGAAGCGGATGCCGCCCCGTGAGCTCCGCAATATGCCGAGCCTGCTGCTCCAGTCGACGAAGAGGTTGAGCTGCGGCTCTCATCCAGGCCAGCGCAGGATCTCGGTCCGGCGCAGATTCGAGATTCTCGGCCAACAGACTCCGCTTGCCTGTAAAATCCTCATGCCAAAATCTCCTCCAAAACCCCGCATACCATGCGCTGTCGGAATCGACCTGTCCCGCGCGCAAAGTGAAGGAACCGAGTCCATCGGCATCGACGCCCGATTGATAGAGCCGAAGACCTGGGCTCAAGGAAGGAAATGGAGCAAGTCCCAGCGCATGGAGACAGAGATTCGAAACCTCTTCGGGAATCAATCGATCTTTGCAGGCGTGGTGGGAACAGATTTGATCGAACCCACAGGGAGAGCAGGCGAGATCCGGCTGAACCACCCAATGGCCGGGCCCGTAGGGTCCGGTTTCATTGTGATCGACATGGCCCACCGACAAGTCGATCACCGAAGTCCCGACACCGACCGCCAGGTGCATCGGGCCTGTATCGTTGGTAAGGAGCAACCGGCAATGCGAGAGCAGCCCGACGAGTTGAAGGAGTGTCGTCCGACCGCTGGCATCGAGGATCGGCGCGACTCCTCCACCCGCCCGATAGACCGCCTTGGCCAACTCAATCGACTCCATCTCGGCGGCCGTGCCGATCAGGACAAATCCCACGCCCGGGCGACGGCCCAGATGCGCCATCGTCCGGCCGAAATATTCCGGACGCCAGGCCTTCATGACATCGCTGGCTCCGACCTGTACTGCGACCCAGTGGCGGACGGTCTGAGCCTGGGATCGAAGGAACGAGTCGGCCCAGTCCCTGCCTTCAGCCGGCACGGTTACCGACAGGGGCGAGAAGGAGCCGGGCCCGCTCCCGCCCATGGCATAGAGGTCTACCAGATTGAACCGATTGAATCGTCGATGGCGGTGCAGATCCGTGAAGTAGGACAGCCAGGGATTCTGTACGGTGGGAGCGCCATCCGGCCCTGCCGTAATCCCTCTCAGGTCCGGCGCACCGATATACGACGCCAGTAAACCGGTCGGGCGAGTGAATGTGAGATTGACGATGCGATCGTACCGCGCAGCCAACAACGGCGCAGCCCAGGCCGTCATCTCGCTCATGAGTGTCACGAGGCTCTTGGATTGCGTGCGACAGTCATCGAGTAGCCGGGCGAAATCGCAACTGATGACCTGCCGGAGTCCGGTTAGGAGCGATGCCGTCGGCGCGAAGCTCCGATCCACGACCAGATCGATCGCAACATCGGGCCATTCCTCGCGCAATCGTGACAAGAGGGGGCCGGTCTGAATCAGATCCCCCATGCGTGTCACGTTGATGATGAGCACTTGCTTGGGCATATCAGTCATTGCGACTCAGGTAGATAGGCTGAAGGGATTCAGGCTGAAGTGTTCGGATCTTCGGTCTCTGACCTTCGGCCTTCAGCCTGAATCCCTTCAGTCTAGACCCCGTACCCCTTCAGCCTATCTACCTGCACTATCACACCAAATCTTTCGTCTCGGACCGATACTCGTCCAACATCAGCAGCATGAGGTCCTCCCTGGACAGGGTGCCCGCAGGGCCGCGTGAGCGGATCTGCGCCGCCAGCTGCTTCAATTCGACCCGCTGGGTGGGCGGAAAGGTCCGCAGGGTCGAGGCGAGAACCGGAAATGAGTCAGCGGCCGTCGACGCGAGCGCTTCTGCCTGGCGAGCCCCGCGTAGGATCGCTCCGATGCGATCCGGGCTGGCGACACCGACCTGGGACAGCAGATCGCGCATGCGGTGCGCGTAGGTATGTTCGGCAAGCACACGCCTGCGAGCATTTGCCGCCATGGCGAGGCGCTGCTCCGGCTCGCGCAGCCAGCGGGCGATGGCGCCGGGGAGTTCGCCGGAAGACGAGACGGTAGCGATTTCATTCGCGGCCAAGAGGTCCGGCATCAGCGACCGGCGATCGGAAAGTTGAAAGGCGCCACAGGCAGCCAGTTCGAAGGTGCGAGGGTTGACGAAATCTCCATTCGGATCGAGTCCGGCGCCGGCCCAAGAATGCAGGTTCAAATTCACCGCGCTGGCGTTGAATACTTTCTGACAGGTATCGGTATCGATCCGCGCGCCGTTGCGTTGCAGCACGGAAGATAATTCAGTCGCGCCATCCCACTCGTTTCCCCAGAGTTTGAATTTCCACTCGTGATTGAGCAGTTGCGGAAAGATCGCGCGGCGGTTGGCATAGCCGGCGCCGACGAACGAGACATCCGACCCGTATTCCTCCCGCTCAGCCTGGGTCAACTCTAATGGGCGGTGCACGGATGGGTCGGCTGCCATGGGAAGATAGCGCACATCTTTCGCGCCTGCCTGTTTGAGCGCTGCCATGCAGTGCTCTCGCTGAATCACAAACCAAAAATCGTAGCCCGCCGCCAATTGTTGCCAATAGGTCAGATGCCGGTAATTTTCAACAAACCACATCGCCGTCAAAAACCGTTTGCGCCTGAGATGCTCCAGCATCGGGAGAATCAACGGCGCTTGCGCCAACGACAGCACCAGATCGGGCGGATCCTCCGCCAGCTGAGCCATCGTAATCCGACTCAGCATCTCGGCGTACTTACTCTGCAACGCCAACCGGTGCTGGGAGTTTTTGAGCAATTCCAACTGATGATAGCTCGTGGCATGAACGCTGGGATCGAGCCATCGGACATGGTGACCGAGCGATTTCAGCGCGCTGACCGCATAGCGGGTGATGGGCAGCGAGCCTCCGTAGATCGGCCCGACGACCGCAATACGCAGCTGCCCGCCGGCCTGGGCCGCAACCTTTCGCTGCAGGATCGTTTCAATGATACGATGAGACTCTGCATGTAACGATGCCGCCGGGGCATAGGCGACGAGCCGTATCGGATGGCCGGCAGAGGCGATCTGTTCACCGATCGCCTCTGCCGTACCCCAAGCCCAGACCACTCGATCCATCCAGTCGCCCCACGCGCGAGCCGCCGCGGCATCGGCTAGCGCGCTCGGATCGGGCACGGCGAGAACAACCGCCGCCGTCCGAGGCAGGCGGGCGCACAGAGCCTCGACCTGATAGAGCAGCCCGAGACCGAACAGCACGATCGTCTCTCCATCCTGATAGCTCTGGCTCTCAGCCCAGGCCTGCGCTTCTTTGATGGGATCGTAGGCACTGTGAATCCAGCGTCCATTCGCGCGGGCCGACGGCACACCGCTGCGCGCCTGGACGATCTCCAATCTGCCTGTGCCGCTCTGCCGGAGCGCCGATGCCAAAGCAGGATTGTTCTGCATGAGTCGGCTGAGATTGTCCTCGAAGAAACTCATTGCACCCCTTGCAGCAACATGCGTTGTTCCGATAATTGGCGCCAGATGGCGGCTCGCTGATCTTCCTGCGAATCTCCTTCGCCCACAGGCCGAAAGACGGCGCCCCATTCGTCATAGTGCGACTGCCACAAGGACCATCCTGCAACCGGTTCCTGTTGCGACACCGTGGCCGGATCTCGAATCATCTTCACACTGGCTTGGATCGGCCAAGTCTCCGGCACAGCGCGATCCGCTTGCCATACCCAGTGACCCTGGCCATAGGGTCCGGTTTCATGCACCCGGGCGCGTGAGAAATACAGCCCCATCGCGCGCGTACCGACTGCGGTCGCCAGATGAAGCGGGCCTGTGTCGGCGCCGACAGCCCAGTGACATCGCTTCAAGAGGGTCGCAAGTTGCGGAAGAGTCGTGCGTCCAACCGCATCCCACAATCGTCCTGCCATGAGCGGAGAGAGCCCCTCCTGAACGGCATGGGCTACGGTCTGGTCTCGCGAGGCTCCGACCAGGACGACGGAACAAGGCGATCCGTGGGCGAGCAACAGCGAGATCCATTCGATCCACACCGCGACCGGAATCGATCGATCCGCGTCACCGGCTCCCACGACCACCGCAATCCATTGCCCTGCCGATATGCCGACCTCGGCCAGATCGCCGGGAGGATCGTTCGAGGGCGGCATCAAGAAAGGCGGAACCGGGAGAGGCGTCACTCCGCAGAGCCCACAGAACGCATCGGAGAGGTGAATGCGATTGGAGCCTCGCACCTGTGCGACGCGACGCAAATACGACGCCCAGGGCGACAGCTCTTCATCCAACGGACCGCGCAAATGAGGCCCCTGAACCTCGGATGCCAACAGGGCGCCGGCCAGGAAGGCCCGCGGGTGTTGATTCAGCACATAGGCCATCTCGTAGGGATCGGACGTCAACTCCGTGAGATACTGCTCGACTTCGCGCAGCCACGAGTGCTGGAACTCTCCGACAAAAGATTTGGCCCAGGCATGCCATCGTGGTCCGTTCCATTCCAGCACCTGTCCCACTCGCGGGAAAAGACGCGCAAGGTTCGCCAGCGGCGCAGGACAAAGCAGGTCGAGCGATCGGTGCGGATACCGAGCCGCGAGCGATGTGATCACCGGCAGGCTCTGGACCAGGTCGCCCAATCTGGCGAGTTGGATGATGAGGGCGCGTGATGTCATGGACAGTCAAGACTGTGGAACAGTTTCCGCCAACGCCTCGTGAGTCGATAGCGCCTGCGCCAATTCCTCAAGCCCTTCATAGGAAGGAGCCAGGGTGCAGAGCGTCCGGTATTCTTGTTGCGCGGCGTCGCTCTGCCCGCTTCGTATCAAAACGCCTGCCAGCGCATATCGAACGGACAATTCGGCCGGGTTTCTCGAAACAAAGCTTTGCAGGTGCCCGCTCAGTTCCGCCCACGAGCCGCGTGCGGCGCCGGCCCTCAGCAGCCACTGGATCGCCTCGGCATCGTCCGGACATTCGTTCAGCACGGTACGGAACTCGTTCCACGCCTGATCGGACTTGTCTTGGCCCATCCGTGCCATCCCCAACCCCATCATAGACTTTCGTCTGTCCCCTCTCTGAGCCAGAGCGGTCAGAAACGCCTGTTCTGCTTCGGCATACTGCGCCTGCTGCATATCGAGAATGCCGCGCAGAACCCATCCTTCGCCGTCTTGAGGCAACTGTTTCAACAAAGTAGCCAACAGCGAATCTGCCTCCGGCAAATTTCCTTCTTCCAACGCCATGCGCGCCAGGGCCTTTCTGGCCGCCGGATCGTCATGATGCTGTATCAGTCTTTGATAGAAGTGCCGGCTCAGCAGCGCATGGCCGGTCTTAGTGCACAACCGGGCGCCCCAACTGAGCACGTCTGCGAAGGAAGGCCATTCATCCCATCTGGCCAAGAGAGATTTCAAAAGTGGGAGGTCGCGACTAAGGGCCGCACGTTCTGTTTCTGCCACCAATCTCCATGAAGCCTTCTCTGCTTCGTGCTGAAACCGGCGGAGCTCCAATTGCCTCTTGTTCCGCTCCTCCGTGTAGATGGGTATAAAACCGTCTTCGTAATAGTAGAGGTCTTCGTCTGCCAGCCACCATCGTTGTCCCCATCGCATGAGCAACCGAATCGCGTTTTCCTGCTCATGAGATGTGCGTCCGGGCGTTTGACTTTCGAGGTGATAGAGCACGCTCAACGGTTGGTAGACGATCTGCCAGCCTTTATCGCCGGCCTTCAGACAGAGATCGACGTCTTCGAACCCATTCTGAAACCCTTCATCGAATCCGCCGTTCGTCTCAAAGATCTCCCGCCTTACGAGCATGCAGGCAGCCGTGACGGATGGGAACATCCGACGTCGGTTGACCGCCGGATGGTTTCGATGGAAGCGACGATAGAGATGGTAGGGCATGAGTCCTTCGCGCGCAAAGACGACTCCTGCATGTTGAACCGTGCCGTCTTCGTAGAGCAGTTTGCTTCCGACAATGCCGACCTCCGGGTGAGAGGTGACTTCGGCAACCAATGACGTCAGCCAATTCTCCAGCGGAATCGTATCGTTATTCAAAAAGACGAGGAAGCGTCCTCGTGCCGCCCGAGCGCCCTGGTTGCAGGCCTTGGCAAAGCCGAGGTTCTCCCGGTTGCAAATGACCTGCACATCCCCGCTCAGCGTTTGCAAGAAGTCATGCGTGCCGTCCGTCGATCCGTTATCCACGATAATGACTTCGTAGGCGATGCCCACCGTGGCTGCCGCCAGCGCCGTCAAACATTGCTCGGTCAGCTCCACCTTGTTCCACACAGGGATAATGATGGAACAGTCATATGGTGCGCGATCGGACGGGGCCGTCTGCCCATGGGCAGACTCGACCCTATCGACAGGCTCTTGTACGCCGTCCCTGTTTCTGCGTTGATCCAGCACCTCTTCATAGATGGTTACCAAGCCTGCCGCTGCATCTCTCCATCTGAAATCCTGCACCAGCTCCTGAGGTCTCCGCTTGGCCCTCTCTGCATAGGAGGACAGGATTGCAGTCCGGATGCCTTCAGGATCATCTGGCTCACAGTACGTGACGCCTTGCGGAACATAGTCCGGCAACGTCCCCCATCGCGACGCAATCACTGGACATCCGAACCGCAGCGCTTCCAAGGCTACAAGGCCGGGAAGTTCGTACCAGCTTGGCATGCAGAGAACCCGGGCCGCCGAATAGGCGGACGCGAGCATCTCATCGGGCAATCGTTCGAGGAACAGTGTCTTCCCTTTGCGATGGAACCGGCGGCAGAGGTCCACGTAGCCCGGCTGACAGCTGAATCCCCCTGTGAGGAACACGATCGTGATGGGGTCGTGCTCCAGAGCCTTCAGCAACATCAATTGATTCTTTCTCGTTTCCAACCGACCGACGCACAGCACAAAATCTTCGACCCCATAGGTTCGTTGAAATAGAGCGGGGCCGGCATCGATCATCTTGAGATGATCGGCGCCGAGCCTGATCACTTCGAGACGCCGACAATCCGGATAGTCGGCAAGGAGCCGCTCTTTCTCTGAACGACTAAATGCGACCAGACAATCCGCGCTGCGCGCCGCATAACTGTTTTCGGAGCGTTTCGCGCCCGGGAGTTGTTTGACGCGCGTCAAATGCTCGTGAAACTTCGCGGCATCTCTTCCCTCTTGATAATGGCGAAAGACGTCCGTCATGGCCAAACTTTTATTGAGAAACAGCGGCCAATCTTCATAAATCGCGGCGATGACCAGGGGAACCTTCGCGGCCACCGCCCTGCGGGCATAGTCGTCGGTTACCTCCGGAGTGGCAAAGTTGAAAGCCTGTACCAGGTCATAGCCGGCGAGATTTGCCGGTCCCAGCGCGACGTCGACCCGATGGCCCAATTGTTCAAGTTCGCGGAGAAGGACATTCATCACGACTGTGTCCCCTCCCGGATGGGACTTGGCGGTTGACCGATTCTGAAACAATATTCGGAGAGACCGATGCACATTGCGTTGCACCGCCACGCGCCGCGTTGACGACGACCCGCCCGGCAGCGCTTGCCCCGCCGCTTTCGCCCCTTCCGCAGGCGGTGCGGACGACCAGAGCTCCGCTGCCAGATCGGCAATCCCCTTTTTCTCCCGCGACAGGACGACCGTCCAGTCAGGATGGTTGGCCATCGTCGTGAGCATCGTCAGACAGACCTTCGTCTTCACGTCTGGGGCCAGATCCGAGGCCTGCACAACTTGGAGAAGATCGCGAGCGAGGCCCGAATAGGGCTGCTGCGGAACCGCCGACCCAGGCAGTATACCCTCCATTTGTCTGGATACCTTCGCCAGATCCGGCTCACGATAGAAAAAACTGGTCCCGGGCGCGGCGACGATATCTCCCCGCAGCAGCGCGAGCGACATCAAAATGACATCCCCGCCATAGACGCACCGATATCGCCCCATGGCGTTCAGCAAGACCCGACTGCTCTCCGTGCGCGATACCCCATAATAGGCGTACCATCCCAGTCGGTTCACAAGCTCGTGCATCCTGGCGGGAAGATCCTTGCCTTCCGTATCGAAGTTGCGCTGACGCGATCTGGTGTTCCCCCGTGGGTCGATCGCGACGACGTGCTCGGGGCAGCAGGATATGGCGCTCCGCGTGCCCTGCAGTTTCGCCAGGCATGCCTCCAAGTAGTTCAGCGAGAAATAGTCATCGTGAGAGGCAGTCGCATAGAACTCCGTCCTGACGTTCCCGAGAATCCAGTCGCTATTTCGGGCTCCCCCCATATTGGCAAGCTGTCGATGGTAGCGGATACGCCGGTCGCGTTGGGCGTAATGCCGGCAAATCTGTTCGGTGCCATCGGTCGATGCGTTGTCGGAAATGATGAATTCGAAGTCATGGAAAGACTGTGACAGAATGCATTCAATGGCGCTTCCGATATAGGGCTCGCCGTTAAAGACCGGAAGTCCAACGGTGAGAAGAGGCGTATGGCCGCTCATATGCGATTCTCCATTTTCTACCGGCAACCGGCGCCGACGAACCAGGCCGTCATTGTGCAAGCACCGCACCAGAGAACAGCGGCTGCGACCCTCGCGGCAATCTGTGCATCGTCCTGCGACGATGACCCAGTATTCCGGCCTCCAGCCATTCCGTCGAACGCTCCAGCCGTTCATTCAGACCCTGTACAGGTGGGTCTGCACAATCTCGAAGCCGGGTAAATTATTCCCCGTGAAGGACTCGGGACGGCACATCGGGCGGCAAGAACTGCATCAGACCCCGCGAACCGGTCGTCGCGTCATTCACCGGTCCCCAACCCGACGGCAGCGTTGGAAACATCCTCGTTCGGCAACATCGGCATGCAGGGTCCGGCATCCAACTGTTGGGCCCAACGCGCTAGGCGAGCATCGGTCGGATAGACCGTTCGGTAATGAAACACGGAACTCTTGGTTCTTTCATAGAGAAACGAGGGCCCCCGGCTTGAAGGTTTCCTTGAGGCCTCCTCGTTGCTGAAGCGCCAGATTTCCTCTCCCTGGCATGAGCGAAACCAGTCGGCCGGTTCGGCTCCAAAGATGGGGCGAAAGTCGAAGGATCGTTTCTGTTCGCTGAGAATAGCCTGGTAATGGGCCTGAAGATTGTCGACGGTGTGTCCGATGGAAAAACCGTCTCGCACGGTTCGAGCCGCATTCGCAGATAGTCGAGCGCGCTCATCCGGGTGCCCGGCGAGCCAATCCAGCGCCTCGGCGAAGGCCTCAGGGCCATCCACGACCAGACCGGACTCCATATGTTTCACCAGGTACCGCTCGGCGGGATTGTTCAACACAATGGGAACGACTCCCATCGCCATGGCTTCGAGCAGGGCATTCTCCGTCGTCCCATAATGCAGCGGATTGAGGAGATAGGCCAATACATCCAGGCGCTCCAATTGTTTCGCCATATCGGTCTGGTAACCGCGCAGTTCCAGCCGGCTTCCGAGTCCCCGTAGTTCGGCGTTCTCAAGCAGATCCATTCCTGTCGTCGGATCGCCGATCAAGGCAAGCTGAAAGTCCGGCTGACGCACAGCCGCTACAAAATCAAGAATGCGGGGATGCAGTTTGGAGAAGTTCAGAGTCCCGACATAACCGACCCTCAGACGGTCCTTCTGGATGCGAGCCGGAGGAGGGGGAAATTCATCGAATCCACCTGAGCTAAAGACCACACCGGCCCTCTCTCCGACCTGAGTTTTGACCGCTGCCATGACAGGATGCTCGACGGAGCATGGCGAGGTGAACAGAAAGCGATGGGGCGCCGCCACCAACGCGCCGGGTATTTCAGGCGCATGGAGGCCGGATACATGGCTCCAGATCAGGAGCCTCATGGGAGGCAATTCGCCGGCGCACATCCATCCGGCAACCACCGGATGATGCCACCATTCCAATTGAACGATATCGGCCGACCGGATGTGGGCATCCAATTCCGGTCTAGTTGGGCGCAGAAGAAGCGTTCCTCCGGATGACGTGACGCGATCGGCGAATTGCGATTTTTCCAAACCATCCAAACAGACGATCGTGTGCCGGATTTCAGGTATTCGGCGCTGCGACTCGGCCACCACCTGCGCCAAGACCTTGCCGACCCCTCCTCCTAAATGCGCCGTGATGTGTAAAATCTTCAACATGTGGCGATCCCATGAACCGGACCTGGCGCGCGGGAAACCGACGCTGACACGACGTCCGAAGGCTCATCGTAACGTTCGGAGGCTATTCGGCACGCCTAAGGTATCCATCGGGCGAACCGGTGAGCACGATCTTGTCCTCGCACCCATGATCGATCTCGAAACGCATCACGTTCCCATCGACGTCTTGGCGTCCCTCTGTTCGTAAGCGGCGCAGATATTCCCAGACCGCTGTCTTTGGACTGTTACCCTTCCCCCAAGGACGGTTTCCACACATCCCCTCCGGGGCATCCTCGATAATCGTATCGCCGACCAAACAGTAACTCCCTACACCGACCAAGGGGGCATAGGACTCCAGCTCGGCCAGTACATGGTCATGGGTATGGTGACTATCCAAACACACCATGACCCGTTTGTACTGCGCGGCGATCGCGCGCACTTGTGAAACGACTGCCTCATCGATGCTCGACCCTTCGACCAGGGTAATCTTCCTCGCCAACGGATGGGCTGCGATGGCCTGCTTATTATGAGGCCGTATCTCTAAGTCGATGCCCACCACCCTGCCCTCGTCGATTTGACCACAGGCTTCCAGAATGGCGAGCATGGAAGCGGTAAACATGAGGGAGCCTCCCCAGGCGACTCCGGTCTCGATGATCAAATCCGGCTTCACGAGCCAGATAATCTCCTGCATGGCTTGAAGATCCTGGGGAATCTGCAGAATAGGGACGCCCAACCACGTAAAGTTGTACACATAGTTGGCCTTGCCGATGCCGATCTGGTCGAAGAAGGACCGGGCCGCCGCCTGCAATTCATGGTTGCCACGATAGGTCGCAATCCGCCCATCCATCTCTTGCCGATATTGTTCCAGGGGAGTCATGTCTGCCACCTTTACTGGTTAGTTAGATCCAACAGTACAGGACAAAATCGCCGAATAACGGCGCATGGTGCCGCAAGGCAAACCGGTACTCAGGCACAAGGCTTCGGACATACTCCGCCACCTCATACAGATGGCTCGGATAGTGATAGACGCAGAGAGCCAGTTTTGGACGGCAGTTGCGTATCGTCTCCTGAGCGCCCCGCAGCAATTCCATCTCCATGCCTTCTACATCCGCTTTGATCAGGGTCACGGGCCTTCCCGCCAGGTACTCATCCAGAGTCAAGACTGGGGCAGTGGTCTCGTCCGGTTCCCCCCCCTGGGATCGGGATGCCATCTCCGACAGACCATGTCGCAATGGCGCGTCATTCAAAAACGTGCAGGCCATGCGGCCGGCTCTGTCCGACAGGCCTCCCCTGATCAGGGACACAGTCGCCGGGTCAAATGCCCATTCCACAGCCAACCGCCTCACCCGTTGCTCCATCGCGACGAACTGCCTGGCGCCTGGCTCAAACGCGTAGATCTGTCTGAACGTACCGAGATTTTCCCAGACAAAACGCTCCACTGTGTCGCCGACAAAGGCGCCTGCATCCACGAAGACCTCGTCGAAATTGCCGCTGAACTCCGGCAGGCAGAAATACATATCCTTTTCCATCACGTCGCGGCAGGGCGCGACGCTGCCGGTCAGCATGGCCATCAGGAGCGCATTGAATACCTCCACCGAACGGGAATCGTCGAAATACCGATCGCGGATCGCCAGCAGCCGCTCATAGTTGCGCAACACGAAATAACCGTCGAAGGAGTGGATGGGAAAGCCGTAGGGAGCCATCTCTTGCTCCACATCCCGGACCGCATGGCGGGCGGCGATACACATGGCCGGTACCGTCGCCAGCTCTTCCTTGCTCGGGGCCACGACGGGAATCCCGTCGATTCTGTGGCCGATTTTGCGGTGGTCACGATCGATAAATTTCACGACTCTCGCTCCCAGAGACTGCAGATAACGGGCAGCCCAGGTGCCGACAAATCCTGCCCCATAGATGGCGATGCCTTCAGTAAAGCGGGCTTCCAGGGCTGCCGCAGAGGAGGCGCGCCGCCGGCGCTCGGCTTCCACTACTTTTTTGTTGTACATACCTGTCACGAATTCCATCCCTCGGTTCATGTTTCAGTGCAGCAGATGCATGGCCGACTCGGACCAGCCGAGCTGGCGCGCCGTTGACTTGATCGCGACACCATGTAAGTAGGGGGCGATGATGAGTGTGCCGGATATGGGAACGGAGCGGGGGTCTTCGATCGCCATGCCTTTGTAGGAGGTCCCCTGTTTCAGTTTGGAGGAGTCGCAGATCCTAACTCGGCGCCGGTCAAGTAATGGCAGCAAGCTGAAGAGCTCGGCTGAACAGCCCCAGAGCGTGACCTGCTGGTTCTCTGCCACGCCGAGAATCTCCTGTGCCTGCCTGAGAAGCGCCTCCCTCGATTCCAAGACATAGGCCGCGACATCGCCCGCTATCGGAATATTCGCGACCGCCGCCGGCCGTTCCCTCTTTCTAGCCAATACCATCAGGGAAGGATAAGAAAATTCCGGCGTCGGCAGGGTCTGCCTCGATACTTGGAGGATATGAAACCCGTGGGACTGGAGTGCGGCAACGAGAGCTTTGGCTGTGTAATGGTAAATATGTTCGCGGATGGATATCCAAAAAGCGGATCCGATCGGATGGGCGCGATAGCGTTCGGCGTCCGGTACCTCGATCATGATGAATCCGTCAGGCTGCAACACCCGCACCGCTTCGCTCAGGAGGCCGTGCAAATCGCGGACATGTTCCAAAATATGGAAATAGGTGAGCAGGCCGAGCGACCGGTCTCCGAAAGGCAGTTGTGCGGCATCCCCCATCCTGAAGGCCGCCTTGTCCTTGCCCTCACCTTGCGGCATACTCCGCATATCCACATCCACGCCCCAACAGGCCGCCTCCCAACGCTCGCTCAGCCGACTGACAAAGCCGCCGCGGCCGCAGCCGATATCGGCCATGTCGACCGGCGCGACCCGATTGTCGTTCAGAAAGCGGATGTACGCTTCATACTTTTCCTGGTTCGTGGGAGACGTGACGGCGAAATGGGGCTTTTCGAAATAGCTGCACTCCCCGGCATAGTACTGAGCCAACTTCTCGTCGTCGATGTTCTGGACATAGACTAAACTGCAATCCTGGCAGCAGAAAAAATGCGCCGTGTAATTGAAAATGGAGTCGCCGAGACCGCTGAACTCCCAATCCAGCAAGTGGGCTGCAGGGGAACTGCAGGCCGGGCACCTGTCTCTCGTCGACTTGTTCGCTTGTTTCATCCTAAATCCGCCGCTGAATGACACTCCAGCTTGTCCAGCAACTGACGTTTGTAGGCATCGATATTGTCCACCTGAGCATGTTTGATGTGTCCGCAACCCTTGCAGAGAGGATTATCCCGGCGCGCCCCTCGTAGATGCTGTAGCCGCAGATTGTGCATGGCGGGTGAATGCCAGATGTCCTTCAGAGAAGTACTGTTCAGATCGCCGACCAGCAGCTTCTGATCCCAATCCGGGCAGCACGCGCTCACGGTGCCGTCGGCATTGACCGCCATCGCATAGAATATGTACGTGCAGACATCTTTCTCCAAGAGGGTCTGGCGATACTGGCCTTCGCGCTCCTCCATCGCGACCCCTGCCCGTTGCGCGACGTCGAATTCCGGCCAGATGGGCGACAGTTTTTCTACGAAAATGCGGTCGCAATAATCGCCGAACAGATCGAAAAACCGCTGCCGATCCTGCTCGCTCAGATAGTCGCCCGGAATCTTGATCGTGACCTCGCATTGGCGGCGATGGGCATACAACCAGCGGATATTGTCCACCAGACGGTCGAAATCCACATCCACCTTGGCATGCTGGGCATACTGTTCCCGAGTGACCCCTTCCAGCGAGACGTTCATTCGATCCAACCCTGCATCGACCAAACGGGTCAGCAGTTCCGGCGAAAACATCGACGCGTTCGTCGCCAAGTCGATGGATTGCACGCGACCGCAGGCCTTGGCCAACGCAATCATGGCCGGCAGCTCTTTGTTCAAGAGCGGCTCGCCTATTTTGTTCATGCGCATTACCTTGAGCGGCTGAGGAAACGCCTCCAGATCTTGGAGCAACTTCTTGAAGAGTTCGATGCGCATGACGCTCCGCTTATACTCGGAGGCCTTCAACAAATCCGTATGGCCGGTGGGACAGAAGGTGCAGCGAAAGTTGCACGCGCTCGACGGATCGACATACAGCAGAAAGGGCGTCTCCAAGGGGATGGCGTCCTGCAAGAGCACACGCTGTTCCAAGTTCAGCTTCGATTTAATTTCGGCTTTCATCGTCGTTCACCCCACGAACTGACTTTTGGGTTCGAGCGAGCGCCGATGCGCTCGGCGGGCACGCAATACATCACCGCGCCGGTTCCGCACCAACTGTGCAGTCGCAGGTAATGCCGGTAATCGGCCATCCTGCCCATCAACCAGGACGGCAACTTCCAGATGCCTGTATCGCTGTGATAGGTCGTCACCGACAGGATCGGGCGATGGAGACGGAGACTTCTCTCGCTCCCCCGCAAGGCATCCAGCTCATGCCCTTCAAGATGCAGCTTGATATAGGTCGGCGCCACCTCCATATCGTCCAGCGCCATCGTATCCACCCTGTCCCTGCCGAGCGAGGACAGCTGCGACCCATAGCCGAGTTGCGGGATAAAGGGCTGCCTACCGCTGGTCTGGGACAAGGCCAGGCGCAACAACCGATGTTTCTGTCTGAGGGAGCCAGGCAACTGTTCCAGACCTGCTTCGATCAAGGAGGCATTACCGCTGTCCGGTTCGAACATGATGATCTCCGCGAAGCGGTTGCCGACCCTCTCGCGAAAAGCCTTGGCAGTCTCGCCTGTATGGGCGCCGGCATCCACGAAGACTTCCCGGTCCCCCAGGACCGAGGAGATCTCCGGGATGAAATAGCGATGGGCCGTCTCCACCGGCGCACCCTCGAATAGCCAGTCCTGGCGCAGACGGTGCCAGGCCATGAACTGCAGATGATGCGCCCGCGAAACATCGTCGCTCCAAGCGGCCAATACCTGCTCGGTCGCCGTTCGCTCAGTCCCAGTCAAGTCACCCATGAACCAGCCGTTGCCCAAAGGATACCGGGTACGATAGGCCTCCGTGACGTCGTAGATCGGTATGACATCGCACCAGCCCTGTGCTTTCAGGCCTGCGGCCAGTTCTGCAAAACAGGTGGTGGCAATGCTCACGACAAGCGGGAGCGAACGTTTCAGTCGCATCGGCACGTGGAGAGGGTCCTGCATCGGCCAACGGCGCCACGCCTCGGAATGACGCAGTCTGTCGGCGTTGGCATCGATCACCAAGTCCGGTTTCAGCTGCACCCGTTCAAAAAACGTCATGGCCATCAAGCCGAGCTTGCCGGCCCCATAGAGGGCAAACGGCCCCTCCAGGGAGCGAGGCCCCTCCGCAGACGGATAGGAAAGAAGCTCCGCAAGCGCCTCCTGGGCAGAAAAGTGATCTGGGAGACGCATCCGCCTGATCATGCCGGCTCCGCATCCCTCACTCATCGGTCCGACCTCCGGTGCAAGCGCAGACTCGCTCAATTCCAACCCCTCTTCTCGACATCGCGAAACAGGATCCGACCCCCGGACAACCACTCTGCGGACGATCCTTCGTTTCGAGTAACGGGCGCGCGTCGCCGATTGACCGGATTCCTCACGCAACACCCTCGATGCGCATTTTCATTTTTGGAATAAGTTCGTCGCGAAATTGATCGATATTGTCCGGTCGGCAATGTGACAATTGCCCGCATTTGGAACAGACCGGATGTTGCATCCTCTTTCCCTCCAGGTGAATCATGCGCAGCTCATTAAACTCCCGCGAGTTCCATATCTCCGGCAGTGAATGCAGTCGGGCATCGCCGACCTGTAGCTTGCGCCCCCAGTCGACAAAGCAGGCGCTGGCCAATCCGTCGGCATTGATCGACATCGCATAGAAGATATAGGGGCAGGTATCCGTGATACTGATGGGCTGCTGATAAATGCCCGTGTCAATGGTGACGCCCAACCGGGTTTCGACATCGAAGTCCGGCCAGCAAGGAGCAAAATTCTCGATGAAGATTCGATCGCAGTAATCCCCAAAGGTGTCGAAAAACTCGCGCCTCTCCGCCTCCGTAATCAACTCTCCCGGTATCTTGATGACGATCTCGCAGTCCCTCTTATGGTCGTACAACCACTTCACATTCTCGACAAATTTGGCGAGATCGAAGTCGTATTTCGTGAAGTCCATGTACTCCGCTCGCGTCATGCCGTATGCGGAGATATTGATTTTGTCCAAGCCTGCTTCGATGAGCGGCCCCATGCGCTCCGGAGTAATCATCGATCCATTCGTCGTGGTGTCGATATAGGGCACACGTCCGCTGTTTTTGGCATAGGCGATCATGTCGGCAAACCGTTTGTTCAGCAGAGGCTCACCGTCTTTGTACAGGCGCAGCACCTTGATCGATTGCGGGAACAGGGCCAGATCGTCGATGATTTTTCGATAGAGATCGAAATCCATCACCCCCTGAAAACGTCCTGTCCCCTTGATCAAGTCGCGATCGCCGGTGGGACAGAATGTGCACCGAAAGTTACAGGCGCTGGAAGGATCGACGAACAGGATGAAGGGCGTCTCCAAAGGGATGACGTCCTGCAAGGCTGTGCGATCGTCCAAATTGATTCTTGGTTGTATTTTGGCTTTCATGTCCGGCAGTTCTCCTTGTTCGTTCGATCACGCCCGATCGATCTCATTGGTCGATGGCGCATGACTCGTCCTCTCTCACTCCCACCACACAGGGTGGATCGATCGGATTTTCCCGACGTGCACCGAAGCGCAGCAAGTCTCGGCGGCCATGCTCGTCCGCAATTCTCCCGGCCAGTTCCCGAACCGTGACCGGAATGCCGGAACAGATATTGACCGCGCCCTGACGTCCACCCAACGATGTTTGAACGATCAGCCGCCCTGCTTCACGGACATTCAAAAAATCCCTGATCTGATTCCCGCCGGTGAGTTCGGCGCATTCGCCGGCCTCCAATCTCGCTCGCAGATAGGGCACGAGCCGCCGGCCGTCTTCGCCTTCGCCATAGAGATGAAACAGACGACACCAGGCGAATTCCGTTCCCTGTGCAGGAAGCCATTGCGAGAGCGCCATAAAGGCCGCCGCTTTGGCTCCGCCATAGGGGGTCGTCGGCTGTAATGGCGTGTCCACCGAAAGCATTCCCCGATTGACGTCGTATTCATAACAGGTGCCGACGCCGACAAATCGCCGGACCTTCGCTCGCACCGCACCCTGGGCCGCTTGAAGCGTGCCGAGCAGACAGTCCAGATTCTTGGGCGAATGCAGATAGGTGCCAGGTTCTGCATACCAAGCGGCGTGGATGACTGTGTCGACCCCGTCACAGACATTGGTCCACCAGTCGACGCTCTCAGTGAATAGGTCGGCAGTCGTGATAATGTTCTCAAACCCTGCATCGGATTCGAACGAACGATGCGTTCCATCGCGAACGACCACACGAGTCGGCACGCCCGCGTCGCGTAACGCGCGCAGTACCTGACGCCCGACGAAGCCGGTTCCCCCGGTCACGAGGCACAGGCCGCTCATGTCACCTCCAACTGCGGCACCGCCGTCACAAATCTCACCCGATACTCCGCCAAGTCCGCGTACTCTTCTTTGACCTCGTCGGCGATATTCCAAGGAAGGATGAGCAGGTAATCGGGGCGACGTTCGCGCAGAGCGGCGGGGGAAAGAATCGGGATATGGCTGCCGGGCATGAACTTTCGCTGCTTTGCCGGGTTCTTATCCACCACATAGGACAGGAGATCCGACCGCACGCCGGCGAAGTTGAGCAACGTATTGCCCTTGGCTGCTGCGCCATATGCGGCGACCCTCTTCCCATCGCTCTTCGCGTCTCTCAGAAACGTCAACAGGTCGTTCTTGAGGTTCTCCGCCCGTACCTGGAAACCGGTGTAAAAGTCCTGGCATCGCATGCCGGCATCGTCCTCGCGCCGCAACAGTTCGTCGACAGAGGCCTCACGCGGGCGTCTCCCCCTGTCGGCCCGTTGTGCGTAAACACGCAAACTTCCTCCCTGGGTGGGAATTTCTTCCACGTCGAACACCGCGAGCCCGTTACAGCGGAAAATACGCTCGACGCTCGTGAGCGACAGATAGGAGAAGTGCTCGTGGTATGCGGTATCGAATTGATTGTGCCGGACCATGTTCAAGAGGTGCGGGAACTCGAAGGTCGCCACGCCATGGAGTTTCAATAGGCTTACGAAGCCCGCGACGAAGTCGTTGATGTCCGGGACATGGGCCAGGACATTATTCGCAACCATCACGTCTGCCTGGCGGTGAACCGCCGCAAGTTCTTCGGCGAGCGCCGTACCGAAAAATGACCCGATGATTTCGATTCCCTTTCGGCGAGCCTCATGCGCCGTGCCGTCCGTAGGCTCGATGCCATAGCAGGGGATGCCGGCTTTTGCGACATACTGGAGGAGGTAGCCATCGTTGGCTCCGACCTCGACAAGGCAGGAGTCCGATCCGACCCCGAAGCGCCGGCAGGTGGAGTCCACATAGTTCCGCGCATGAGCAAGCCAGCTGGTGGAGTAGGAACTGAAGTAGCCGTACTGATCGTTGAACATGCTCTCGCGACCGACATAGTCCTCGGTTTGGACCAGCCAACAGTCCTCGCAAACTACAAGCCTGAGAGGATAGTAGGTTTCAGGGGCCCGTAATTGTTCGTCGGTGAGGAACGCATTCGACGGCGGCGCACTCCCAAGATCGAGAAACGGCAGGCGAGGTTCGGCCCCGCAATGTCGGCACTTCACAGCGATACTCCTTCGAAGACCGAAGCGACCGAGGGATATCCTGCATCCCGGGACGACAGTTCGACCACCGGCAGCGGCCATCGAATGTCCAAACTTGCATCCAGTACCGATAGCCCTGCTTGGTCGGAAGACGAATAGGGCGCTGAGTGGCAGTAAATAAGCTCCACATCGTCGGTCATGGCCTGAAAGCCGTGAGCAAAGCCTTCCGGTATCAGAAGCGCGCGCTCGTTTTCTTCAGACAGGTGTATCGCGTGCCAGCGTAGAAACGTGGGAGAGTCGACCCTGATATCCACCGCCACATCCCATACCTCACCGCGAATGCAGGAGACCAGTTTCATCTCGGTTTTGGGCGGGCGCTGAAAATGCAACCCGCGAACTGTGCCGCGCTTTCTCGTATAGGAATGGTTGATCTGCACGACAGGTTTCGTCCACCCGGCGGAGGCCAGTTCTTCTTCACAGAACAAACGGCAGAACGACCCCCGACTGTCGTGGAAGGACTGGCGAGCGATCACCTTCAGACAGGCCAGCGGTGTGTCGACAACCGTAAAACGGCTCATACACCCACCGACTGATAGGCTGCCATATCGGCTTCGCATAACATGCGGGCCGATTGTCCCTCGGCCTGTCCGCCGTACCATTGCATCGTCCGCTCTACCGCGGCGGCGAGCCGCCACTTGGGCGTCACTTCGAGCAATGTACGAGCCTTTTCCACGTCCAAGATTAACGATTCTGCCTCATGCGGCCCTTCGTTTCCGTCGCCATAGGCCACCTCTCCATGACCATAGGCCGCTCGGGCCAGTTCCAGCACCTCGCGGACCGTGGCAGTCTCATGGGCCGGCGGGCCGAAGTTGTATGCGCCCGCAAGCGGCTGGTTGTCCCAGAGTTTCTCGACCAGACTCATATATCCGGAGAGAGGTTCAAGCACATGCTGCCATGGCCGCACCGCATTCGGACGGCGCACTTGGAGCGTATGGCCCGAACTCCAAGCTCGAATCGCATCCGGTATCAAGCGGTCGGCCGACCAGTCTCCCCCTCCAATCACGTTTCCAGCCCTGGCAGTCGCTACCGCAACCGCGCGATCGCCCAAGAAAGAGGCGCGATAACAGTCCGTCACAATTTCGCAGGCCGCTTTGCTGGCGCTGTAAGGATCGTTGCCGCCGAGCGCGTCGTTCTCACTAAATGAGTCGGACGGGCCGGAATTTTTATACACCTTGTCGGTTGTCACAATGACGACCACGCGGACACCTTCGATGGCGCGCAACGCCTCAAGGAGATGCGTGGTGCCCATGATATTGGTGGTCAGCGTTTCGATCGGCGCTCGATAACTTGCTCGAACGAGAGGTTGAGCTGCCAGATGAATCACGATTTCCGGAAGAACAGTGCGTACGATCGGTACCAGCGCCTTCTCGACCCGGATGTCGCAATAGTAACTGTCGAGCGTTTTGTCGACGTGAGCGAGGTGATAGAGGTTCGGCTCCGTCGCCGGCGGCAGGGCCACTCCTGTGACACGGGCGCCAAGGCGCGCCAGCCAAAGCGACAACCAGCTTCCTTTGAATCCGGTGTGCCCTGTGAGCAGCACCCGCTTTCCTCGCCAGAACGAATCCGTCGGCGGCATTACCATACCTTCCAGGGTGCAGAGCCCGACTGCCAAAAATCTTCCAATTGGGTTTTGTCGCGCACGGTATCCATCGGTCGCCAAAATCCGCGGTGTTCGAAGGCCATCAGTTCTCCCATGGTCGCGAGCCGGTCCAGCGGCGCCCCTTCCCAGGAGGTCCGATCGCCTTCGATCAGGTCGATGACTTTCGGCGACAGGACGAAGAAACCGCCGTTGATGAATCCCCCGTCGCCCGGCGGTTTTTCTTTGAAGCCCGTCACCTGTGTCTTATCCAGGACGAGCGCTCCATACCGGCCCGGCGGCACAACCGCGCACACTGTAGCCAGCTTGCCGTGGGAGCGGTGAAACGCAATCTCTGCGCCGATGTCAAGATCCGCTACCCCGTCGCCGTAGGTGCAGCAAAACGCCTCTTCGCTCTGCAGATATTCCGATGCACGTTTGAGGCGACCGCCGGTCAGAGTCTGTTCCCCGGTATCCACCAGCGTCACTCGCCACGGTTCGGCGTGATTCTGATGGACCTCGACTTTATTGTGGGCGATGTCGATGGTTACGTCCGACCGGTACATGAAATAATTGACGAAGTAATCCTTGATCACGGTCCCTTTGTATCCGAGGCAAATCACAAAGTCGTTGATCCCGTGCGCGGAATAGATCTTCATGATGTGCCAGAGAATCGGCTTGCCTCCGATCTCTACCATCGGTTTTGGGCGCCCGACCGTCTCTTCACTGAGGCGCGATCCGATCCCGCCGGCTAGAATGACCGCTTTCATGATGAGCACTCACGTCCGAGATTCATGACACAAGACCTTGAACGTTTCAGTTATGCCGATTGACGCTGCATAGGCAGTACAGCCTCGACACACGAGACAACTCGCATTAGTGCAAGGCTTGCGCCACTCGGCATGAAATCGAAGGGGGAGGAGAAATGGGCTGAGGATAACTGCTCGCGGGCAGGGTGCGGCTGAATGGGAGATCCTCCCAGGCAAAAATTGCCTGGGAACCGGTCCGACATTGCCGTTCGTGACTCTGTATCCTAGTTTCTAGTGTCTAGTTCCGAGTTTCTAGTTGTTGACGAACCAGAAACTTGCAACTCGAAACTTGAAACTCCGTCATGGTTCTGACGGAGGCGTCAAGAATCCCCAATCGGTTTGCCGCTGCATCACAGAATACTCAATGGCCTTTTGAACGTTCCCTCCCCATCCCCGGAATTCAATGGACTCCTTTCCGGTATATCGAAACTCGATGCCGAGTAAGAGGGCGCCGTCACGTTCCGCAATATTCTTGATCGCGCCTGCGAGATGCGAGACATGTCCGATCCCGATCAGCTCGAATTCTAGATAGACCGTGGCGCCCAACACCAGATCGTCGGGCGCCCGCTTGAGCATGATTCGACAACCAGACAGGCTCAGATCTTGGAGTAAGCCCCCGATTGGAGCCGACCCATTCGGCAGAGCAACCATCGCACCCCCCTGGGCTGTTTGTCTTAAGAGCAACGGTTCATTGCTCATCACGCGCGAATCCTTACGGAGTTGAATTTCCTCGGTTCTCCGGGGAAAGACAAGATACAGAAGGGGAAGCGGGGACATCTGCGTCATGCAGACTTCACTCTGGTACGCGACAAGCTTGCCTCCCACCATCGATCGAACAAGGCAACGGGTTCCCGTGTCGCAGGGAACCGCTTGCCCGAAATGAAACGGCCATTCGCAAATCAGCCAGGCCCTCTCTCTCCAGCCCAACAACGTGGAGCCACAGTTCACTGTGTCTTGACCGGATCCGATGACCAGCTGAAGCGATAGTCCGACTTTGAGAATGGACGACTGTACGGGAGCATGTTCTGATTCCATTATGCCGCTTCCTTATCGAGATAGATGCGGGGATCGATCCCTACGGAAGTTGGATCCAGAATTGAGGCAATCGTCCGCTTCGGTTGATCGGGCTGAACCGCGAGATCCAGGTCGAGAGGAATGGATCGATGACGCCCTGCGTCGTCCGTGATCAATAGAACCAGGGGTCGTATGGGAGCCTCGTGATTGAATTGCTTCACGATCGCCCTCTCTCCCGTATTGAGCGAAACGCAGGAGCCGACGGGGTAGACCCCCACAACCTGCACGAACTGCTGGACCAGCGCCCCATCCACATGGCCCTGCATTCCCAATTTATAGAGCATCTGAAGTGTATCGTGCGGCGTTTTCCCCTTGTGATAACAACGATCGCTGGTCACTGCATCGTAAATATCCACAATCGCGGCAATCAGTCCGAACTGACTGAGGTCCGATTTGGGCCGTCGATAGGGATACCCGGTCCCATCGACTCGTTCGTGATGCTCCAATGTCGGTTTCAGAAACACATCGGCGAGGCCGGTGGTATTCGACAGGATCTCAGCCCCGCGCAGAACATGTTGCTTCATGATTTCAAATTCGTCTGCCGCATAGCGCCCAGTCTTGTTGAGAATCTCGATCGGAATCAGCGTTTTACCGATGTCGTGCAACAACATGCCTGTTCCCAGCTGGAGGAGCGGCACGCGCTCATATCCGAGGTGCCTTCCGACCGACAATGCCAGAGCGGACGTGTTGACGGAATGGAAGAACGTGTATTCGTCGAACTGTTTAAGACGTGTCAGACTGGTGAGGGCATCCGGATTGCGCAAGATACTATCGGACATGTTTTCGACCGCTTCACTGACCGCCTCCATGTTCAGCGCGCGGCCCATCCGCACATCTTCCATGGCCTGCTGAATAATCAATTTTGCAGCCCCGTAGACCTGTCGTGCTACAGGCAGCTCTTCGGCAAACGGAATAGCCGATGGTTCCGGCTCCGGGGACACCGATATCGGCTGAGAGATTTCAGCCTCCACCGGCATCACCCCCACAAACGAGTTGGCGCCCTGGCCTACATCGTCAGCCTCGACATCGAGTTGTCGGACACCACTGGCATGCAGTTGTTCGATTTGCTCTGCGGACGTGATCGTGAATCGATGACGCAAGAACGGCGTTGCCAGCCAGGACCGGTCGAGTTTTTCGACCTTCATCCCGATTTTCAACTGATCGATGGAAATTCGTTTACGCATCGTAACTGCTCAGGTAGATAGGCTGAAGGGGTTCAGGCTGAAGGCCCGAGTTTGAAATTTCAAACACTTCAGCCTGTTTACCTGATTAAGTACCGTCGAACACCACCATGTCCTGATGGACTCTATCGGTTCCGAAGAGAAAATCCTGAAGGAAGCAGAGACTGGCTTCCCCCGTCGCCTGCCTAAGGGGGGTGCCTGTCCCGTTCCTCGGACACTACTGTCAAGTTCAGCTCCATTTATCCCGATAGTTTGGTAGCAGGATAGCCACGCGGCGCGGCAGAACGTACAACGTCAGGCGTGAAGCGTGACGCGCAAGAGAATACGAACGACGTTGTCGGCGCTTTGCGCCTGACGCTCCTCACGTTTCACGGCGAGATTCGATGGATCACGTAAAAACGGTCACGATCGACCAACTTAAACCAGGGATGTTCATTGTTGAAATGGACCAGCCCTGGTACCGAACACCCTTCCTCCTCCATAAACGCCTCATCCGCGATACGAAAGACATCGACCTGCTCCGGCAATGCGGGATCAGGGAACTGAAGATCGATCCCCGCCGAGGCCTCGATGTGGCGCCGACCAGGTCAAGAGGCACGCCTCCACCACCTGCTTCACAAGAACAACCGGCCGCCATTCCACAGCCGGACGATGCGGGGCTGCCAACCCCCTCAAGAAATTCTCCTCATCTGACTGCCGGTATGGAAATGCGTCCCCCACGACCGCAGCCAGCAGGTGTGCAGCAACAGCTGGCGCCTAAGGGACAGGAAGACACCGTCACTCCACGGACGAGCCAAGCTACGCTGCCGCCCTTACCGGAAAAATCTCTCCAGCCCGCATCCGACAAAGAGATGTCCACCGCACAGCCGCAGCCGCCTGACAGCCAGCAAGGCCCACCACGGCCGCCGAATACAGAGGAAACAGCCGTCGCTTCCCAATCCGGCGAGGCAGCGCAGGCAGTCTCGTCGGACAAACCGCCGCAGCCGGCCGACAGCCGAGACCTATCCACAACACTGAAAACCCAGGAACAGGCCACGGCCGCCCAAGAGACGTACAACGAAGCGATCGGTTCAATGGAACGGATGTTCGAAGGATTAGAGGCGGGAATCGTCCCTCGGCCTGACACGCTGCGGACGGTCGTCGGAAATGTCCTCTCGCGTGTACTGGATAACCCCTCCTCCATGCTCAGCCTTCTCACGCTTCAAAAGATGAAACGGTTCGATCGAACGTTGGCGTCGCACGCACTCGATGTCTGTACCCTCTCGCTCATCGTGGCGCATAACTATGGAGTGACGGAAGAAGACCTGGATGCGCTCGGCGCCGGCGCGCTCCTGCACGACATCGGCTATACCAGATTGCCGCGGAATCTGTACCGCAGAAGCCATGATTTGACAGAGCAAGAGCGCGCCACGATGCGGCAACACCCCGCACTGGGAGAGGCGGTCCTGCGGGAGGCAAAGGAGGATCGAGATGCCGTCATCCGGATTGTCGTGGAACATCATGAATACAGTAATGGAGGCGGGTTCCCGCACAATCTCAAAGGAGACTCCACCTCCATCTTAGCGCAACTGGTCGGCCTGGTAGACCTCTATGACGGTATGATCAGCCGCCGTGGAGGCCGCCCCGCGATGCTGCAGCACGATGCCATCCGCCAGTTATTTCGCCTTGGGGACAGCGGACAGTATCCCAAGGATTTGATCCAAAGCATGATCGGCAGTCTGGGTGTCTATCCGATCGGCAGCCTGGTCTTGATGAATACGGGAGAACAGGCGGTGGTCGTGGGGATGAACCCCCTGCAACGGCTCAAGCCGGTTGTCAAAGTGATCATGGGGCCGCAGGGTGGATCCTATCTCACGCCGATTCGCGTCGATCTGGGAGCGCAGGCGGCAGGGACACAGGCCAGGACGATTACGAAGGTGCTGGATCCCCAGCTTGAACGGGTGAATGTGGCCATGTTTCTCGACGGTATTCACGAAGAGGCGGCCTGATGAAACGCCCCGTCAAGCATCGCGAGAAGACTGCTCGTCCATTGCGAACGCCCATGGCCCGAATCCATGTAAACCCGGCTGCGCTGGACATGCTCCCGATCGGGGTATTGTCGCTCGATCATCAACTTCGCATCCTGTCTGTGAACGCGGAAGCCGCTCGCCTCCTAGGCCGCTCAGCCGACTTCTGCTCATCGAAACCGCTTCAGGACCTCTTGCGGCAACGACCGGGCACGTCCGACCACAACGTCGTGACACGCATTCACGCCTCGGTTTCCGATCGTTGCCCCATTCAGGAAACCCAGACGACGCTCATAGGCGCTGCCGGCGAACCACATCCGGTCGCATGGAGCTACGTCCCGCTGGGCATAGAAGAAGGTTCCGGTGGACTGTTGACGATACGCGACCTGACTCGCGAGAAAGAATTGCAGCAAGATTACACCCGTCTGGCCAGCGTGGCAGAAGAAAGCCCCTCGCCCATTATCGAATTGAACTCCGATGCGAACCTCGTCTATGCAAATCCCGCGATGGCGAGGTTGCTGCAGCGGTTCGGCTACAATGCCGGAGGATTTCCCGTTGTCTGTCCGGGCGAGCTGCTCCGGCTCGTTCAACGCTGCCTCGAATCGGGGCAGGACATACGGGGGGAAGAAGTCTGCCTCGCCGAGGCGAGCTTCTCGTGGATTTTCTGCCCCGTTCCTTCACATCGATTGGTCCGCGGCTACGCGGTGGATATGACCGACGCCCACACGGCGCACACGGAGCTGCGCAACAGCAATCGCCAATTGGATCAGGCGCTCCAAGAAGCGCAGAACGCCGCCCGAGTGAAAACTTCGTTTCTGGCCACCGTGAGCCATGAGTTACGGACGCCGATGAACGGAGTCATCGGGATGACCGGCCTCTTGATGGATACGAATCCTTCCGAGGAACAACAATCCTATATCGATACCATCCGTCAGTGCGGCGAAGCCTTGTTGAACTTGATCAACGACATTCTCGACTACGGCAAAATCGAATCCGGCAAGCTCGACATGGAGTGCATCGATTTCAACCTTCGCGCGACGGTGGAAGACGTGTTGGGTCAATTCGCGGAACGGGCACAGACCAAGGGCCTTGAAATCACCGGCCTGGTGCATGCGGCCTTGCCGACCGGCCTGCGAGGCGATCCCGGGCGGCTCCGCCAAATCCTCACGAACTTCGTCGGCAATGCGATTAAATTTACCGAACGGGGTGAAGTGACGGTTCAAGCCTTCCTTGAGAAGGACCTGGCCGATGCGGTGGTCGTTCGGTTCGAAATCACCGATAGCGGCATCGGCATTCCCCCGGAGGTGCAGGCTCGACTGTTCCAACCCTTTACCCAGGCGGATAGTTCCACCTCGCGCAAATACGGAGGTAGCGGTCTCGGACTTGCGATTTCAAAGCAACTGGTCGAGCAAATGGGCGGCAAGGTCGGCATCGCCAGCCAACCGGGCCGCGGCAGCACATTCTGGGCCACCGCCCACTTCCTCAAACAGACGACGTCCCCCTTAGCGATCATGCCGTCGGCTGAATTAACCGGACGTCGCGTCCTGATCGTCGACGACAACGAGTCGAATCGGATCATTCTTCATCACCTGGTCACGGGATGGGGCATGGTCGACGATCAAGCCGAGGATGCAGCCTCAGCCATCGCGCTGATTGAGCGGCAGGCAAGAAACGGCCTCTCCTACGATATCGCCATCGTCGATATGTTGATGCCCGGCAAGGATGGGTTGCAACTCGCCAAGGAGATGAAACTTCACCCGGTTGGATCGCTGATCCGTCTTGTCGTGCTCACTTCGCTCATTCAGCGAGGGCATGCGGAACTGGCTCGCCAAGCCGGGTTCCTCGCCTATCTCACCAAACCGGTCCGCCACGATCAACTCGCAAATTGTTTGAGGACCGTGCTCGGCATGCCGGAGCTGATGATCGGCGATGTGGCCGTGATACCGGCTACGGTGCCGGCACCGCAACTCATTACACGGCACACCCTCACAGAAATCAAGCCGGCCGCGCGTATTCTGGTGGCTGAAGATAATCTCATCAATCAGAAACTCACCGTTCGCATGCTGGAGAAACTGGGCTACCAATCGGATATCGCAGAAAACGGTCAAGAAGCGCTGGCAGCATTGGCCAAAGGCTCCTATGCCGTCATCCTTATGGATTGTCAGATGCCCCTCGTCGATGGTTTTGAGGCGACCAGACTCATTCGCCAAAAAGAAGCGGCTGTCCAAGAATCTTCGGCAGCCAACCACACAGGAACACACCATATTCCGATCATCGCAGTGACCGCCAATGCGATGGCCGGAGACCGAGAACGCTGCCTCGCAGCCGGTATGGACGACTACCTGACGAAACCTCTACGGAAAGAAGACCTCAGGACAACCCTCGACCGATGGATTCCAGTCTCCATTCAGTTGCAAGTCGAACAGGCCGTCGATGCAGGACACAATGAGGAAGAGAAAAGCAGTCGGTACCTTCCGGTGATCTTCGATACGACTGCGATGTTACGAAATATCGGAGGCGACACGGCGCTCATGGAGGATCTGATTGCGCTGTTCCTTCAGCGCTATCAAACCTTATTGGAGGGCATCCGTATAGCCTTGACCGACGGAGATCGGCGAGCTGTGGAACAGGCTGCCCATCTGCTGAAAGGGACAGCCGGCAACCTCTGCGCATCGGAGGTAGTATCGTCCGCAGGACAATTGGAGGCGCTTGGACGGCTCGGCACGCTGGTTGAAGGGCCGATCATCTACGTTCAGATCGAGAAGGCGGTGCTCCGCCTCGTTCAGCTTCTGGAGGAGCGATGCCGAACCCACAGCGAGGCTCAAAAGCATGCAGCTTGATCGCCTCGCGAGAGAGTCGAGACGGGCGGGAACGGCGCGACGGGCGAAGATTCAAGGTAGCGGTTGCGCAAAAGAAATTTTCAACAGCCTGTTGGCGGGAAGCGGCTGAGAATCGCAACTGTCTTGTTCATAAAATGGTAGCGGGCATGCATTCTATTTCGCCTTAGGTTCCAGCGGGACCGTGAAGTAAAAGACGCTGCCGCGGCCAAGCTCGCTCTCCACGCCGATGGACCCACCCATACGGTCAACCAGCTGCTGACAGATGGCAAGTCCCAACCCGGCCCCTCCATACTGTCTCGCATTCGACCCATCGGCCTGCACGAACGGCTGAAAAATTCTCGTGCGAGCCTCCGGCGCGATGCCGACTCCCGTATCGGAGACGGAGAAGCGCAAGTTGACAACGTGGCCGCTCTCTCCCGTCACTTGCATACATGGAGCTGGGACCCCCAAATCGATCGGGTTTTGCCTATCCGGTTTCTCCGCGACTTCCACCCGGACTGCAATCTCGCCACGCTCGGTGAATTTGACGGCGTTCCCCAACAAATTGCTCAGGATCTGGCGCAAGCGAACCGGATCTCCGTTGAGCCATGTCGGCGTCTTCGGCTGGAGTAGGCAGAACAATTTCACTCCTTTGCTATGCGCGCGTTCGTGAAACCGGCCGACCACGTCTTCCAGCAGCCGATTCACGTCGAAATCGACCTTCTCCAGCTGCAATGTTCCGGAGTCGAGATTCGAGAAATCCAGGATATCTTTGACGATCAAAAGAAGCGCCTCTCCCGAGGTGCGGACGGCATCGGTATATTCACGTTGCTCAGGCGTCAGAGACGTGTCCAATAGCAAGTCCGCCATGCCGAGGATGCCGTTCATGGGCGTCCGGATTTCATGGCTCACTGTCGCAAGAAATTCCGACTTGAGACGTGTGCCTTCGAGCGCCGCATCGCGAGCTTGAGCCAGGCTGGCCTGGCTGGCCCGTAACTCCTGCAGGACTCGGCTCGACCGCACCATGTATCGGACACGATGCGTTAACAGCAGTCCGTTCAGCGGTTTGGTCAGGAAGTCGGTGGCACCGGCGTCATAGGCCTGCGTGATGGAGCTGTAATCGTCCAGGCCGGTTATCATGAGAACCGGAGTATGCGCCCCCTCTGGAAGTTTTCTGAGCGCTGCGCAGGCTGTAAACCCGTCCATTTCCGGCATCATGACATCGAGCAGCACGACATCGGGCTGGAGGCGCTGAAAGGCCTCCAGCGCCTCCCGTCCATTCTCCGCTTCCTCGACCTCCCACCCGGCCCCTTCCAGAGCTGCCCGCGCCAGCAGCCTCATCACTGCATCGTCGTCCACAATCAAGGCGAGTGGGACTTTTTGTGGATCAGGTGTCATGGTGCGTCTCCTTGTTGAGTGCAGTGTGAAAGACGGAACAGACAGCATCGAAATCCCGTTCCAACTGCCGAAAGCGGTCTGGAGCCCCCTCGATCCGACGATCACGACCCAGGGCTTCCAATTCTTTGCAGTGCGCCGCTACGGTCAAGGCGCCGAGCGTGGCGCTGCTGGACTTCAGGCAGTGTGCTACAGCATGGAGCGCCGCAGGATCGTTCGATGCAATAGCCTGACGCAATTGGTCGACCATCTGTCGGGAATCTTCCAGATACCGAGCCAAGAGCTTCACCAGCGGATCCGGATGTCCAGGCCGCTTCAGCATCCGGATCGGTTCCCATGCTGCGAAGTCCACCACATCAGCCGGTTCAATCTGCTCCGCTTGAACTCCCGGCGCTGAAGGATCGGTCGCGGTCAGAGATGAATCCAACGCTTGAACTCTGTGTGGAATTGGCACGCCCGCTTGGCTGTGCCAACGACTCAAGATACCGTGCAATTGACCTTGGCTGAATGGTTTGCTGAGAAAGTCATCCATCCCTGCCTCCAAACACCGTTCACGGTCTCCCGCCATCGCGTTGGCCGTGAGCGCAATAATCGGAATGCGAGCGGCCTTCGTCTGCCGTTCTCGATCGCGAATGTTGGCCGACGCCGTAAACCCATCCATGACAGGCATCTGGCAGTCCATGAGAATGAGATCGTAGCGGCCTGTTGAAGACAGATCGAGGGCCTGGCATCCATCTTGAGCGATGTCCACCTGGTATCCGAGCAATTCAAGCATCCCTGTTGCCACTTCACGGTTGACGGGATTGTCTTCAGCCAGAAGAATTCTACCGCCCAGAACGCGGGATGGGGCGGACTCCGGAACCGCTGAGGACTGCCCCATGACAAATCCCTGCCGATATTGACGCAACCAATCGTGCAAGGCCCACCGGCGGACCGGTTTCTGCAACCACGAGAAGGAGCCGAGCTGCTCGGTCTTATCGCAATGCGGCAGGCTTTCTCCCGCGGTGAACACCAAGAGATCGATGTGTTGGATCAGGGGATTGTCCCGGATGCTGCGAGCGACTGTCGGACCATCAATATCGGGCATCTGCTGGTCCAAAATGGCCAGATCGATAGGAGTGCGATCGTTCGCTTGCTGTATCAACACCTCCAGGGCGTCGGCGCCTGTGTCTACACAAATCGTCTCGGCCCCCCAGGATGTGAGATACCCGTTGATCACAAACACCTGGGTCGGATTGTCACTGACAATGAGCACCTTCATGCCATTCAGGAGCCGATCCTCCGTCTGCCGGATGCCGCTCCCTGGAGCCACAGACCCAAGCTGTACAGTGAACCAGAAGGTAGAGCCCTGTCCCGGGATGCTGGCAAGACCAATCTCCCCGCCCATGAGCTGCACAAGTTGTTTGACGATCGCCAATCCGAGCCCCGTGCCGCCGAATCGTCTCGTAGTTGAGGCGTCTGCCTGGGAAAATGGGGCAAACAGACGTTCCTGCGCCTCGGATTGAATGCCTATACCGGTGTCAGTGACGGCGCATTTCAACGTGAGGACCCGGTCGTCCTGCGCCAGGAGATGGAGCCACACCATCACTTCGCCCTGCTGCGTAAATTTCACGGCATTCCCCACCAGATTCGAGAGCACCTGCCGCAGCCGAACGGAATCGCCAATGGCACGGGCGGGGATGTCTGGTGGGACAAAACAGGTCAATTCCAACCCTTTCTTCACGGCCAGTTCAGTAAAGAGATCGACCGACTCTTCAATTGTCTCCCGGAGATCGAACTCACGGGATTCGAGCAGTAATTTGCACGCCTCGATTTTCGAGAAATCCAAAATGTCGTTGATGATGCTCAGCAATGTGGTGCCGGAATGATGGACGCTGGCGGCCAAGTGCCGTTGCTTATCGGTCAAGGCGGTAGTGAGCAACAGTTCGGCCATCCCAAGTACCCCGTTCATCGGCGTCCGGATCTCGTGGCTCATGGTCGCCAGAAACTGAGATTTGGCTGCACTTGCGGCTTCGGCTACCGCCATGGCGCGGGACAACTCTGCCGTCCGCTCCTCGACAGCCTGCTCCAAAGAGACGGTGAAGGATCTGAGCGCCTTTGCCTGGGTTGTCAGCAACTCCGTCGTCTCATTCACCACGCCGACCAACTGCTCCAACTCTCCGCCAGGCGATGCATCTGTATGGACAGCCGCCCGAGTCGGCATGTCATATGATTGTTCCAACTCGGAAGTGTGGTGAAGCGCTTGGATCGTGCCTTGCAACTTTTTCGCTGTGTCTCGAAAGAGCACCGACACGCGTCGGATCACGAACTCCACACCTGCCATGCAAATACCGACCAAAATGACAGCGAGCAACACCAGTTCATTGGCCGCGTGAGCCTGCTCCTCAAGCATGGACGCTAATAAAAACTCGACCCGGACCCATCCCGCGACCTCCTCTCCATCTCGAAGCGGCGCAAGTACGATGAGTGTGAGCACGCCACCTTCGGTCAGGCCCTGGCTCACCGTTTCGTCGTGGGATTGGAGCCGGTGTGGGGAAACCTGATCCCTCAGCAACAGGCCGATCCGCTGGGGATCGGATGCCGCGACAACCATGGCGTCCGGGTCGATGATGTCGATATGTAGAACATCGGGGTCGCTTTTCTCTTTGAGCAGCGCTTCCTGTATAAGGAAGAGGTTCTCGAGCACGGCAGCCGCTCCTACCATGGCGAAAGTGCGGCTGATGGCAAGGGCTCTGGCTTGCGCGGCATGCTCGGTGGAATGACGGATTTCGATCAGGCGAACTAAAACCGCCGCGGCCATGATGGCTATAATCGTGAAGGCCATGCCGACGCTCAGACGAAGACGGAGATTGTCTCGCCAGACCCGTCGAAGTCGGTGGATGGATCCACCGCTATTTAGCCTTGAGTGCAGCATGGGTGAACAAATCTGTGACCACCTCTCTCACGGTATCGGCAATTGAGGACAACAACTTGAAAATACAGTCGGTTACGAAAGACCCTGCGAATGGATGATTCGGTTGGGTAATGACAGTAGCGGGGCGTGGACTTTTTGAATTTTCTAGGCCGGAATCGCCTCGGCAAGCGGGCGCACCTGGCGATGCTCGACATACCTTGGAGCGGGAAATACGGGATATCTGGTGGGATAGTCCTCGGACAGGACGAGTTGCTTGCAGAGTCTTGTGCGGGGGTTCATGAGGAGAGGACCGCGAAGATTGGCGGTGACAGCGGACGGATCATCGGATGGAATGGTCAGGATAACTGCGAGGCCCAGCTCATCGGTCTCGCTTCCCTCCACTTCGCCGCGCGCTTCCGGCGAAATCGTAACCTGATAGTGTTCGTTGAACAACGAAGGATCGATAATGACAAATGCAAGGGACGCCTCTTCCGCACAGTGCAGCCATTTGAATGGAGCATCTGTGTCATGATCCAGAATCACGTAGCTGGTCCATTCCGGAAAGCCGAGCAGCCCTGACGGGAAAGTCAGCAACGCCTCGTCAGGGACATTCAAGCTACCAAAGCGAGTTGACGCAACACGCATAACGACAGCTCCTTACATCAAGCGATTTTCGATCGTAACAATCGTTGAAAGACGTCGAACGGGACCACGGTCGAGCGGGCCGCAAGTTGGTTCTCTTCTTGAATTCTGACACAGACCTCATCGCGATGCACTTCGATCGTCCGTGGCGCTTCAATGCCCAAACGAACCTGCCCATTCTTGATCCCCAATACCACGACCCGGACATCCGGACCGATGGCCACACCTTCACCGCGTTTTCGTGTCAGGACCAGCATCCTTGCAGTCCGATCTCCATCGCATCGTCTACGTGGCTCTATCGGTCTTCGTGCTCAAAACTTAAGAAGAGCCGTCAGCGGAGAAACCTCAGCAGCGACGAATCGAACAGCCGAGAGAACGTTTGACTGGTCGCCTGGTACGCTGTTTGCTGAACCTGAAGCTCGGTCAGCGCCGTTGCCAAATCTGTATCCGTTTGATCCGACAGCACCTGCTGAAGAGCCGACGACACAGCCAGCGAGGTCTCGCGCGCCGTGTCGAGACGATTGGCAATGGCGCCGATCTGCCCTTGTGCAAGGCTGATCTGACCGGTCGCCTGGTCGAGAGTCCCGATGCCCGCCTCAATACCGGCCCCATTGTTCGTCTCCAGAGCCGTGAGTAGGTTGCTCAAATCGTCGAAGATATTCGTTGTCGCGCCCGTGAACACCTGATCGCCCGGAAGCACGATCTGTGTCGTTTGGTTCGGACCGACGGCAATGGACTGACTTTCGCTATTGCCTTGATAGGTGACGGCATCGCCGACGCCTAACACGAATGGCGGCGCAGCGGTCTTGGTTCCGGCAAATACCGGTTGCCCATTGACCTCCGTATTGGCGAGCTGAATCAATTGCCGATGCAGTTGACGGACCTCTTGCGCGATCGTTACCCGGCCCTGCGCGGATGTCGTATCGCTCCTTGCTTGCACGGCAAGCTCCCGAACACGACTGATCAGATTTTGCGCCTGGCCTAAGGTCTGGTCGGCCACCGCGACGCGCGCACTTCCAAATTGAATATTCCTGATCCATTGGTCGTTATCGGCCAGCGCAGACTTCTCAAGAATTGTTTGCCCGAAGGTGGCGGGATCATCGGAGGGTTTGGCGATCCGTTGCTGGGATGCAATCTGCTCCTGCACGCGCACGATGCGTTCTTTGATATGCTGCAAGCTCCCCGCTGTCGAGCCATATAACTGCTGATCAGAAACCCGCATGGTCAGACTCCTCTTTCCGGTTTATTTAGTTCATTTGGTTTGTCTGGTTTATTTGGTTGACCGGACTGACCAGAGAGACCAAAACAACTAAACTAAACAAACGAAATAAACTAAATGAACCAGACAGACCAGATCATCGTTTCATAGATAAGATGGTTTGAAACAGCTCGTCCGCAACGACGATCATGCGCGAGGCCGCCTCGAAACTCCGTTGATACTGAAGGAGATTCGCCAGTTCCTCGTCCATCGATACTCCTGAGACGGAGGCGCGCTGGGACGTCAACTGGTCATGAAGAATCTGTTGCACTTTCAGATTCCCCTCGACTCCTTGAGCGATCGATCCGAAACTCCCGGCGACCGTGCTGTAATACTCTTGAAACGTCACACTGCCGAGCGGGACGGAATCTTGGCTCCTGAGACCAGCCAACGTCAGAGCATTGGCATTGTTGCCCGGCACGCCTGCCGCAGTCGATGACGCCGCAATCTTGCGGACATCGGTCAATGAAACGGCAATGGTACGGGCCGTCGTCCCGGCCGGCGAGAAAAAATCCTGATTGGTGGAACCATCGAGTCCGAATCCCAATCGATGTTGTTGGTTGACCTGAGCGACGACTTCCGAGGTCAATGTGTCGAGGGAGGTGCGCAACCCGGGGATGGTTTGATCCCGAACGTCAAGAAGCCCTTTGAGCCGTCCGCTTTGAATGACCGATGATAGATTCGTCGTAGATCCAGCCCCGACGTCATAGTGCACGTCGAGCAAGCCGTTGTTGCTGAGATTAGGGACTCCGACGAGCTGGTAGGTCCTATCCTTGTCCACCAAAACTTGCCCACGCCCTGCAGAGACGGTCAATTGACCAGTGGCATCTTCAATCGACGACACCTCGATCAACTCGCCCAAATCGGCCAGCGCAAGGCCGCGCTGGTCGCGCAGATCATTTGCCTGTTGGCCACTGGACTCAGCCTCGAAAATCTTCGCGTTCAGACCCGCAATCTGGCTGGTGAGACGATTCACGTCCGTGATCGTTTGCCCGACTTGACGGTCGATCGACTCCTGCGCGGCGGTCAAGTCCGCTGCAGACCGATTGAACCGGTCGGCTAACGTCGTGGCCTTGGAGAGGAAGACGGTCCTGGCAGAGAGGTCGTTCGGGTTGGTCGCGACATCCTGAAGCGCGCTGAAAAATTCGTTCAGCCCCGCCCCGATGCCTTGATTCTGGGCATCCCCAAACAGCGGTTCTAGTTGAGCCAGCGCCTTACTCGAAGCAGTAAACTCTCCGAGCCGTTCGCGCGAAGCGAGGAGTTGCGCATCGACAAAGGAGTCGAACGAACGCCGAATCGCCTCGGCATGCACGCCTGTGCCGATCTGGCCCGGAGATCCGTTCTCCGCCCTGTTCTCGGCCTGAGTGACCTGTTGTCGGGAATAGCCGGGCGTATTGACATTCGCAATATTGTGCCCCGCCACTGAAATGCCCTGCTGGGCGGTGAAGAGGGCAGATTTACCGATGTCCAGCAATCTGTTAATTGACATGGAGTCCTCTACCGGACTGCAACAACTGAAGAAGGCTGAGGTTAAGGGCAAGGTTGAGGAAAGAACTGGCTTTCATCATTTTGCTCTCAGCCTCAACCTTAACCTCGGTCTTAACCTTCCTCTCACCGGCTAGCCCTTCTGCCGAAACATGAGTGCACCCATGCCGCCTTCGCGAGGCTCTCCCGATCCGGAATAGAGCCCCAGAGGAGCCGTGGCCTGGCGCATGACGTTCAACCCCTTTCCGATGAACATTTGCAGACCGCTCAAGATGCTGGCGTTAATCGATATCTCGTGCCGCAACGCACGAATCTTTCCAGCCATACCGGTATAGAGCCTTTCCAACCGTTGCGCCTCGACAGTCTCAAGTCGTTCCAAAATGACGCTCAGGGATATGGCTGAGGGGCTGAGATTCCAACGATCGGCCAACCTCACAACCCAGGTCGTTCGCTCCGTCTCGAGCAGAAGAAGCTTGTCCAACAGCGCGGCCCGCTGGCGGTTGACCTCCGCCATGTCGGTCAAAGCCAATGTGCGAAGGGCTTGTCGTTCTCGCTGGATATTGTGCGCCAGTGCATCGCACTGGGCTTCTTCACGACGAAGGATATGATCGAGTTCCTGGAGAGCGGTCGCGGTATCCTGCATGGTTTTCGGTGTCCGTGACGTGTGAAGCGTATCTCGTTTTCACGCGAGGCTCGCGAGGCGGGGTGACGGCTGAAGACTGGCGGCTGAAGTGTACGGATCTCCGATCCCTAGCCTTCGGCCTGTACTCCTTCAGGCTTCCCAACCTATTTAAAGAACTGCATCAGAGAGCGTCTGACGTATCAGCGCATCGGCGACATCTTTCCCCGACACTGAATAGGTGCCGTCGTCTACCGCTCGGCTAATCCGTTCAATCCGCGCTTCTCGTGCGGCATCCGGCTGATCGGCCAACGATTTGATTCGCTGAATTTCCTTGGCCCGATCTGAGATCTGGACCCGATCCTGGCGTCCGTCCTGTTGGGCCTTGGGCTTCGCACCGACTGCATCGGCTCCTTGAACCCCGAGTAGGAGCCTGGCAAGATGATCTGGCTTACCATGACCGGAGATTTGCATAGCGATGGCTCCTCTCTGTTTTTTCTTCCGCCAACGTACTGAAAAAATCCGCGAGTGTTATGGGAAAACTGAGGTTGCCGCTGAGATAAAGGAAATCAGATCCTGGTTCACCCTCGGCCTCGGCCTTCTTCAGACGCTGCGGCCCTGCTAACCTGGCTTTCTTTCTGGTCTCCTGCACCCTGTCCTCCCGCTATCTCAAGTGTCTTGCCTGATGAAACTCCAACATGCCCGATGATCCTTACCGGCTATAGTATCGGCTGTCGGCTCTTAGAACTTGAGGGCGGGAGCATTTTTTCTGTGTACTCATGGATCATTCTTGCCAAACCAAGCCCGCCTGCTTGGGCAGACAATCGACCGATCTCCTGGTCATAAAAGGAGTAAAAATAGGCCCCCCCTTTATTCTCAAGCGCTCCCTTTGGAACAGTTTCTCTCATAACTTTCAATAGATTAGAGATAAAATAGGCTTCGAATTCATGGGCCGCATCCTTGAGAGCAGCCAGTTGACCCTGCCGATCCTGGGTCTGTATGTGAGGAGCCTGCAACAGGCTAAACTGAGCTTCGGCTAGATTCCCGATTGAGCCAATCATTCTGCTATCGTCACTCATAGATACTACTTTACTATTTTAAATCAATGTATTATCTAAATTACGTCAAGATTGGCTTGAAGTGCTCCGGCTGCCTTGAGGGCCGATAAAATCGCCACCAAGTCCCGTGGCGTCACTCCAACTGCATTCAGTGCTCCCACCACGTCCCCGAGCGTCACAGTTTCATCCACGACGATCAGCCTGGACTCTTGTTCCTTGACCTCTGTCTGCACATCGGTGGTGACCGTTGTCTGTCCACCGGTGGACCCGATCACGGGGGCGGTAGGCTGCGACACGTTTTGCGTATTCTTGACCGAGATCGTGAGATTACCGTGTGACACGGCGCAGGTGGAAATACGGACATGTTCTCCCAGCACCACGGTACCGGTCCGTTCATTCACGACGACTTTCGCAGCCATATCGACATTGACATCCAATCCCTCGATCGTGGAAATATACTCCACGACCCGGCCACGAAATGTCGCTGGAATCGACGCCTTGACGAGTCCGGCATTGACCGCCGTTGCGCTCCCCTTCCCGAATACTCCGTCGATCGCTTCGGATGTCCTGATCGCCGTCGTAAAGTCCGGTTGGCGCAGAAGTACTGAGACCGTCTCCCACGAATCGATCTCGATGCCCGCATCCTTCTCAATGATCGCGCCGCCCGGCACAATCCCGGCTGATTGATGATTCTTGGTCACGGTCGATCCGCCTGCCCCACCCGTTCCTCCCAAGAAGCCTCCGATCGAGACCGGCCCTTGCGCCACGGCATAGACTTGCTGGTTTGCCGCCTTCAGCGGGGTAAGCAGCAAGGTGCCTCCTTGCAAACTCTTGGCATTCGCCATGGAGGAGACCAGAACATCAACCGTCAACCCTGGCTTGGCGAAGGGCGGCAACTTGGCCGTCACCATGACCGACGCGATGTTGCGCGTCAGCAACTGGATCGGATCGATCACGAGGTTGATGCCCATTTTATTTAACATAGACATCATGGCCTGGATCGTGAACTGTCCGCCGATGACCTGATCTCCGGTTCGATCCAAGCCGACGACGAGTCCGTAGCCGATCAACTGGTTTTCCCGAACGCCTTCGAACGATCCCACGTCTTTGATACGAACCGCGCTCGCCGGTATCGCCCAGAGGAGACACCCCAATACCAGCAACCCGATGCTCATCGTTACTCTAATCATGCCCTGGGCCTCATGTGGGTAAAAGATGAATCAGCCCTTCGACGGAAGAAGCGGGTGAACCAACCCTGCTCATCGGCGCTGACGGGTGTCAGGAATGATACGGGCCTGTCCGAACCTACTCGACTATCTGTGGCATCGTTACGGCGTCGAGGAGGATCTATCTCTGCCCGGCGTAAAACCCGATTCATCACCATCATCTCCAACGACTGCATGGTGACTATGCGGTGCCAGCGATCCCAGCGGATACCGACCGTTCGTCTCCTGCCGTAATTCATCGTTTCGAGCCCTTTCCCATTACCATGGGCTAACCCAGTCGAGTATCCGAACGAGCCATCCAGGACGTTGGACATCGTCCAGAACACCCAGCCCCGAATACTCGATTTTGGCATCCGCAATAGCGGACGAGAGCACGGTATTCTTGGTGTTGACATCTACCCGCCGCACAATGCCGGCGATCGTCATCAATTGCTTCTCGCTATTGACCGTGACCTCCCGGCGCCCCTCGATCCGAAGATCACCGTTGGGCAGCACGTCCGTGACGACGACGGAAATGGTTCCCGACAAGGTTCCTTCACGATTCGTGGTGCCCTTGCCCTCAAACTTGTTCGACGCGCTCGCATCGATGCCGAGCCCGCGCCTGGCTTCGCCGCCAAGGCGAATGCCGGGAATACCGACATATCCAATCGCGCTGCCTGACAGGCTGTTGTTGATTGTGGAATCCCGCTCCGCCGAGGTGTCGGCGGACTTCGACCCCTTATGAACTTCGACAATTTTGATGGTCAGAATATCTCCGACACGCATCGCCCTCATATCTTCATAGAGATAGGCGCGGCCGTTCTCTTCTTGCCAGAGAGAACCCAGCGTTTTCGGCGCCGGCAGGGAAGGAACCATCAGTTTTGCGGCGACTTTTTCCGTCGATGACGCGCAGCCATAGCCAAGGAGTGCGGCCGTCAGAATGATCGCTGCCATGGCCGCAGGGAATGTGAAATTAACCGCCCTGCGAAGCGGCTGAGAAGCTCGGTTTATGTAGAAAACGCCTGTGGAATTTTCAAGATGCGCAGGATGCTCAAAAAGGCTGTCCAGCAAGGCCGCAACGAGCGAAGAGGCGAGGCGTACGCTTCGGTACGTTGAGCCCCTGAGCGACGTGAGAACGCCGCTGACAGACTTTTTCAGCATCCTGTTAGAATTCAACACGAACGGCCCCCGGTCCAACAACCTTTGCACGCAGCTCTTTACCAGAATCCACATTGGCCACCGTAACGGTCTGCCCGATTTCTCCACTCGACTTGGTAAGGCCGACCACTTGAATCGAGAGGCCTCCATGCCTCGCTTCGATGGACACACGGTCGCCCTTGCGCACTGCGTACGGTTTTTTCAGCATCCCAAGACGAATCGGATTATTGGTCTGCAATGGACGCGCAGCGCTTTTCCCGATGACATCCTTCACATCGGCAATGAACTGGTGATCCAAATCCGTGAGTTTGACGCGATGAACGGCGACATCCTCCGCTTCGAGCACCGTGTCGATCTGGAGGACTCTTGTCGGCACGACTGCGTCGATGGAGGCAGACACATCGGCAATAGCATCAATCGTCTGCCACGGTTTGCCGTTCGTATTGATTTGAACATGAAATGTTCGACGCCCGAGACCCTCTTCAAGGCCGTTGGGGGAGACTCTCAGGCCGATGGCGCCGGACGGGATCTTCATCGGATCGAGCGGGTCTACCATGACTGCATGAACGGCACGGACCTTCCCTGCCATCTCTTGCTCGAGTACTCGAAGAATACTTCGTTGGATTTGCTCCGGATGCAACTGGGGAACCGTCGGCCTGAGTTCGCTGCGCATGACGACTGAACGACCTTCAGGGACGGATTCTCCAACGGATACCGCCTGGGCCTGTTGGAGAGAAACGGTCTCTGCCATCAGCGGCCCAAGACAGACCAGCGCCCATAGGGTCGGCTGCATGAATACACGGGATACGGTCATAGGAAATTCCCCTCCCTGCATCGGACTTACCGTTTCAGGTTGTTCGCGATCGACATCATTTCATCTGAAGCTTGAATCGTCTTCGAGTTAATTTCATAGCTGCGTTGCGCGATGATCATGTTGACCATCTCCTCGGCCAAGTTCACATTGGAACTTTCCAGGAAACCCTGTTGGATCGTTCCAAATCCGGTCGAGAAGCCACCGGTGCCTTGCAACGGAGGACCGGACGCGAAACTGTCGAGCATGAGATTATTTCCCATCGCGACCAATCCGGACGGATTGTCGAACCGCGTCAACTGAATCTGCCCCACCTGCGACGCCTGGGTAACGCCGGGGAGCAGCACGGAGACGGTGCCGTCTTGGCCGATGTCGAGTTTCAAGGCCCCCGAAGGGATCGTAATGACGGGATTGAGCAGGTCGCCGTCTCCGGTCACCAGATTTCCGACATTGTCACGTTTGAAGGAGCCGTTGCGGGTATACATGACCGTTCCATCAGGCCGCGAGACCTGGAAAAATCCAGCCCCATCGATCGCGATATCCAATTCGTTGTTCGTCTGCCGCATGTTTCCCTGCATCCATTCCTTGGCCACCGTCACGGGACGAACCCCCGCTCCGATCTGGATGCCGACGGGAAACACACCGACGTTCGACGCATTGGTGCCCGGCATACGTTGAACCTGATACAGCAAATCGGCGAACTCCGCGCGACTACGCTTAAACGAGTTCGTATTGACGTTCGCCAAATTGTGGGCAATCGTGTCGACGTTAATCTGTTGGGCGGTCATGCCGGTTGCCGCCGTCCACATCGCTCGGATCATATAAACCTCCTACCTCCCTCGTGGTTCCTAAATTGTGAAGCGCATGTGGCCATATGTGCTTCTTGCGCGACACGCGGGACGAGCGAGACCGGCGAGACAAGATGAAAACCCACTCTGATCACGTCGCGCCATTCTCGCCCGTCTCGCGCTTCACACGTTTCACAGCACTCGACCGACCTCTCGGATCGCAACTTCTGCCATATGGTCCAATGTCTGAATCATCTTCTGCGCCGACTCGTAATTTCTGGTGCCCTGGATCATTTTGACCATCTCACCGATCGAATTGACGTTCGACTCCTCGATATGGCCCCCCTGAACTTGGGGATTCTTCGCCGGCTGGGCGGAATCCGACGCAAACAGCCCTTCGAGATGTTTTTCCGGCATGTTATCCGCGGGAAAATCCATCACTTTAAGCGTCGCCACCGGTTGCCCATCGACGTGAATCGCCCCCTGCGAACTCACCTGGACCGTACCGGGCGGAATCTTGATCTCTCCCTTTGTACCCATGACCGGATACCCCAGATTCGTGACCAGCCGGCGCTGAGAGTCCAGCGTGAACATGCCGCTCCTGGTATAGCGAGTCCCCTGAGGAGTCTGGATTTCGAAAAATCCGCTTCCCTGAATCGCCGCATCGAGTGGATTCCCGGTGATTCTGATCCTGCCTGCCTCGAATGACGTACGGACGGCATGGGGCGAAGAGAAGACCCGCTCGGATGGGCCGAACGGACGGACACCGATCTGCTGACCGAAACCGACTGGATGAGCGAAAGCTTGCGCGGCAACCTGCGCACGAGCCATCACAGCCTTAAATGCCTGATTGTCCTGTTTGAAGCCAGCCGTATTGACATTCGCCATATTATTGGCGAAGACCTGCATCTGGCGTTCTTGCGCCAATGCGCCGGAAAGAATGGGATAGACCGCTCGATTCATATACCCTCTTTAAGTTGGATCGTTCGACCATGTCGCTTCGCAACATACATGCCATCCTCCTGAAAGTGCGGCTATGAGGGTCTCGCAACCGTGTTGCCTGTCCTGGCGCTGTAAAAACAGCGCCAGGACAGGAGCCCTATCCAGGTAAGCCTCCGCGACTATCGGCAGAGCCGTGCGGAGGAAAAAGACAGGACTAGGAAAAGGTTGCCGGAGTAGGAAGAAAGTCGCGAGTTGGACCGGAGAAAAAGAGCCGTACGAATCGTGATGCTTACGGAAGAAGGTTTGCGAAGCGGGAAGGTGCAGATTCTGGATCGGAAGAGGACACCGCAGGAATAGGCGAGGCAAACCGAACGGCCTGCCCATCGGACTTCGCCGTTTTCAGCGCCCGCATGGCCTGGTCGATCAATCCTTCCTGTTCCCTGGCATCTTGCGGAAAGAATGCGATGCCGATACGGCAGGTCAGGAAGAGCTCCTGTCCCTCCAAGGTGAGCGGAAGCCCCACCGTGGCCTGGAGTTTTTCAATAATGGCTGACACTTCCTGGGGGGAAGTAAAATTATCGAGAACCATGGCAAACTGATCCTGCGCCAGACGCGCGACTGTTTCTGTGGAACGGAGGACACCCTTGACCCTGGCTGCCTGGACACGCACGAGCACGTTACCATTCGCTTGACCTTGACGCTCTGCCACCATCCGGAAGTGATCCAGTTCCACTACGAGCAACGCAAGAGAGCGGCCGGTTCTTTGTGCGCGATCGACTGCTTGTTCGAGTAACGTCCCAAACAATCGTCCTGTCGGCAAACCCGTCACGTAGTCATAGGCCGTTGGTAGTTCGGTGGATGTCCCCGTGGATCGTTCTCGATGGGACCCCAAGCTCGCTTTCCGTCCCTGCAGCCACAATCCTCCCAAAATAAGAAGGCCGATGAGGCAGCCCAGGGCGATCATCACGAGAGGGTCCAGGACGATACTGGAAAGTCCTGCGCTGGCCATCCAACCGTTGTGAAAAATCATGGAGACGTCACTCAAAGTGGAGAGGTTCATGGTGCCGGCAATCATGGTTTACAACGCTCGCTCGTGCGGAGACGAAGCTCCTCGCAGCGTGCCACGGGGTATTCGGCGAAGGAGAATAAACCTGAGAATGTTTCGGTCGATTTCCGAGAAGACTTGAGAGGTGCGGGACTGACAGCAACCGTCATCAATGGACGCCAGGCAAGGGGCAAGGAGTTAGTGCCCTCTCGCCTGGTTGCTGTGGTGGATCATTGCAGCAGAGTGAGCTTCCCCTTGAGGTTAAGCACCGCTTTGGTATGGATCTGACAGACGCGAGACTCCGTGACCTTTAAGATTCCGCCGATTTCTTTCATCGTCAACTCTTCATAGTAGTACATGGTCAGCACGAGCCGTTCTTTCTCGGGTAATTCCTGGATGGCATCGGCCACCCGCTCACGCTCCTGATCGTTGAGGATGATGGCCAGGGGATCCGGATGATGCGTGTCGGCAAGCATGTCGAGAATTTTCGGCCCATCCAGCTCATGCAGGTTGATGTCGTCCAAGCTGACCAGGACGGCTCCCTGGGACCGTACAAGAAACTCGTCCAATTCGGCCGGAGATAGGTTCATCTCTGCCGCAACTTCCTCATCTGTCGGAGGGCGGCCGAGCCTGTTCAACAGTTTGGTATGGACGCGCTGCAACAACGTAACCCGCTCGTGAACCGACCGGGGAATCCAATCCATGGAACGGATTTCATCCAACATGGCGCCTCTGATACGGAATTCCGCATAGGTTTTGAACTTGGCTTCCCGCCCAGGATCGTACTTATCCATTGCGTCCATCAATCCCATGATGCCGACCGACACCAGATCCTCCGCATCCATATAGGCTGGGAGACGATAGGCCAGACGATAGGCCATCGCCTTCACAACATAGGCGAACTCTCTAATGATCGCTTCGCGGTGCGAGTCGGACGAGGTGCCTATCTGCCGGGTCTGTTGCATCGTTGTATTGCTCATAGTCATATCCATATCGATGGTTTCCCGCTAGGACATGGGAATCAATTGCTGCCACAGAAACTGGACCGTACTCTTCGGCAGTTGCGGATCGGGCCACTCGGCAATCTTTTTCGCCACTTGGACAAAGGCTCGGGCGGCGGGCGAACAGGGAAACCGTTCTGTCACCGCCCTCTGCTCCATGACGGCCATCGGCAGGTAATCGTCGAGGGGGATAAATCCCAGATACTCAAGATGGATGTTCAGAAAACGCTCCGCCGCGGCATCCAGCTTGCGGAATGTCTGCGCCGCTTCGCGTTGATTTTTCACCATGTTGACCAACACGTTGAAGCGGCGTTCACGGTGCTGCCGGGATAACACCTTGATCAGCGCATAGGCGTCGGTCAACGACGTCGGTTCAGGCGAAATGACGACGATAGTCTCTTGAGCCGCTGAGGCAAAATAGGTGACATTGGGCGACACACCGGCTCCCGTATCGATCAACAACACGTCGACTGTGCCGGCGACATGCTCCAGCTCGCTTTGCAGAAGCAGCTGTTGTGTGTCGGTCAAGGACGTGAGGTGAGGCAGGCCGGAACCGGCCGGCAACACCTGGATTCCGGCCGGACCTTGCAGGACGATGTCGGACAGGTGGTGCGATCCGCACAGCACCTGTTCCAGCGTATACCGGGGCACCAATCCCAATAAGACATCGATGTTGCCGAGCCCCAAATCTGCATCCAACACCAGCACTCGCTTCCCGGCTTGCGCCAACCCCACGGCAAGATTGACAACGACATTCGTTTTCCCCACTCCACCCTTGCCGCTGGTGACGGTAATGACATGGGTGCAGGGACTCTCTTGAGCCACGGTCGGCATCGTTGCCTCCTGTTCACTGAGCATGTTCTTCATGCGGAGCCTCCCTACTACGCTTGTTGTGGCGTCGTTCCGCCCATGGACAGCGCGGAGTCGCGTCCGATGGATGACGAGAGGCCTGATGGTGTATATCGAGCTGACCCCCTGTCGAGCAGGAGATCCGCCAGCCGAACCGAATCCGCCTGTTCAAAATCTTCCGGCACCCGCTGACCGTTGCTCCAATAGGACAGGGGCAAGGTGGTCTGGTAGGCCAGTTCAAACAGATTCCCGTATTCCTCCGTCTCGTCCAGCTTGGTAAAGAGCAGATGAGACGGAGCGCAGGCGGCATGCTGCGCCACAGTGCGACGAAGATCTTGCATCCGCGTCGTCGCGGACAAGACCAGATGCGTGTCGAGCGATCCGCACGAATCTCTAAGGCCTCCGAGATTCATGAGTTGCGCCGCTTCATGAGGACCGAAACCGGGTGTGTCGATCATGATCAGGCTGGCTTGACGATGGCGGCGTATGCCGTCGACCACGTCGGCCATGGTCTGAGCCGTTTCGAGAGGAACGCCCAAGACATTCGCATACATGCGGAGGTGCTCGACCGCGGCCATGCGGCAGGTATCGAGTGTAATGAGGGCGACCGCCCTGTTTTCTTGAAGCCGGTAGTGGGCCGCAAGCTTCACGATGGCCGTGGTCTTGCCTGCCCCGCTCGGACCGACAAACATGGCGACTTTGTAATCGTTCGCCGCATCCAGCAAGGGTCCGCTGACTCGAATCTGCTCCGCACAGAGACGGCGCAGGGCATCCTGAATCTCGCGATCCGATCCACACGACTCCGGTGAGAGGTCTCGTCGAAGCATGAGGCAGAGACTTTCGGCTGTTGAGGGCCGCAATCCCTGCGCAACCAAAAGGCGGCAGGCCCGCGCCAACGGCGCCGAGAAGCTGGATCCTGCCGCCTGGGATTCATCGGGCAACGAAGAGGTCAGGCGCTGCTGCAGGTCCAGGAGTTCATTCTTAAGCTGGCGAAGCCCCTGGGGAGCCTGTCGCAACTCTGGTTTCGGAGTCGGCGGCGGCGTCCGAACGTTCGTTCCCCCGGACTCCGATGGCGCTTGCTTCTTGTAGTGAAGCAACGCGCTCAATGTGTCCTGAAACGCAGGAGCCGGCTCTCGTCGATTCTCGACAGGGTGAACCTCGTCCTGTGCGGCCTGAGGAGCCGCTTGATGATCGAGGACCTCCTGGTCGGCTCCCGAATCGATCGCAGCCGTCACTTCCAATACCGCTCGCCCAAACAGCGAGAAAGGCAAGCTCCCCCGCTTCACTCGTTTCGTGGAGAGGATAAGGGCGTCCGGCCCCAACTCTTCCTTGATGGCTCGAATGGCGTCATGCATGGTGTCGGCATGAAATACTTTCATCTTCATCGTTCACCTCAGGGTAAAAGAGCTTCTCCGTCCAACCGAACGGTATCCAGCGACTGGAGACGAACCATCGAATCGAGTTCGTTGAAACCCACCACCGGCACGGCATGCAGAATCCGATCGGTCAATCGACGGATATGGCGACGGAGGGCCGGCGAACAGAGCAGAACAGGCTGATGACCGCGGGCGGCGACACGTTCCACGGTCTGTTTCATCGCCGCCAACAGGGTGTGAGAAAGACCGGGATCCAGGTTCAACATGCTTCCTTGAGGAATGGCCGCAGCCTGTTCGCTCAAGGACCGATCGAGCCGAGGATCCAGTGTGATCACAGGCAACGTGCCGTCCGGCGCTTGATACTGCCGTGTAATCGTCCGTCCCAACGCCTGCCGAGCCATTTCCGTGAGCAGCTCGGAATCTTTCGTGGTGTTGGCGTGGTCGGCCAAGGCTTCAACGATCGAGCGAAGATCCCGGATCGGAATGCCTTCACGCAGCAGATTGCCGAGAACACGGACAACCGTTCCAAGCGGCAGTAAGGTGGGAATCAATTCCTCGACCAGTTTCGGATGGGCCTTCGCCAACTCTTCGAGCAGCGCTTGCACCTCCTGTCTGCCCAACAATTCATGCCCGTGACGTTTAATAATTTCAGACAAATGCGTGGCGATGGCCGAACCGGCATCAACAACGGTATAGCCGGCCAGTTGCGCTTGCTCGCGCGTCGACTCCGGCACCCAGAGCGCGGGCAACCCAAACGCCGGTTCCTTGGTGGCGACGCCATGAATGAGGCCTCGTTGGGCATTTCCCGGATCGATGGCCAGCACGTGCGACGGCAATACATCGGCCTTCGTGAGCTCCACGCCTTTCAGCATGACCGCGTATTCGTTGGGACGCAGTTGGAGGTTGTCCCGGATATGGATAGGCGGCAGGAGAAACCCCATCGAGTCCGCGAACTGTTTCCTCAACCCCTTGATCCGATCGAGCAGCGCGGTCCCATTTTTCCCTTCCACCAAGCCGATGAGTCCATACCCGACCTGCACTTCCATCAAATCGAGCGGAGCCAGTTGAGGCGTCGCATTTTCTGCTTGCGGCGCCGTAGAAACCGGGGCCGACTCGACGGGAGCTTTTGCCTCCTGCGCCAATCGATAGGCGAGCCAGGCGGCGGCCCCGCCCAATCCGAGAAAGGCCAGATGGGGTAAGCCGGGAACGGCACCCAAAGCCAGCAAGATCCCGGCAGCCGTGCCGACGGCTTTGGGCGACAGCAACATCTGCCGCGTGATCTGGTTTCCCAGATCGGCATCCGCCGCAGCGCGAGTCACGACGATGCCCGCGGCCGTCGAGATAAACAACGCGGGAATCTGGGCAACCAGCCCCTCCCCGACCGTCAAGAGCGTATAGGTTTGCGCGGCCAATCCGGGACTCATGCCTTGCTGCAACACTCCTATCGTGAGTCCTCCGACGATGTTGACCAGAACGATGATGATCGCCGCAATGGCATCCCCTCGGACAAACTTGCTGGCTCCGTCCATGGAACCGTAAAAATCAGCTTCTTCTGAGATCTCTCTACGCCGCCGCCTCGCCTCCGTCTCGTCGATCAGTCCGGCATTCAAATCGGCGTCGATGCTCATCTGTTTCCCGGGCATTGCATCCAAGGTGAACCGAGCCGCCACTTCGGCGACCCGGCCTGCGCCTTTGGTCACGACGACAAAGTTGATGACGACCAGAATGGAAAACACCACGAGTCCGACCGTGTAATTTCCCCCTACGACGAAATTGCCGAATGCCCGAATCACTTCGCCCGCTGCGCCTGCGCCTTCATTCCCGTGCAGCAAAATCAGGCGCGTCGACGCAATGTTGAGCGACAGACGGAAGAGCGTCACGATGAGGAGAATGGAAGGAAAGGCCGAGAACTCGATAGGCCGACGCACTTGTAGCCCCACGAGCAGGATAATCACCGACACGGTGATATTGAAGGCCAAGAGGAGGTCCAAGAAAAACCGTGGAAGCGGAAGGATCATCAGCATGATGACCCCCACCACGCCCAGCGACACCAGGATATCCGGGTGTTTCACGAACGACGAGGGAGACGATTTCGCAGTGTCGGATGCCATGATCTCCTAGTCCCCTATCGAGTGATCCGCTCAGACGAGAGCCCGCGTGAGCGAAACACAAACGCAAGAATCTCTGCCACGGCGCGGTAGAGATCGACGGGAATTTCTCTGCCGACCTCGACAAGTTTATAGAGCGTCCGCGCCACAAATTTGTTTTCGACCACGACGATCCCATGCTGTCTGGCTAGCGCACGAATCCGCTCCGCGACATGGCCTGCCCCCTTCGCGACGACGATGGGCGCAGACATGTTCGCCGTATCGTATTTGAGCGCGACGGCAAGGTGCGTGGGATTCGTGACCACGACATCCGCTGTCGGCACGGCCGCCATCATGCGTTTTCGCATCATGTCCCGCTGAACGGTCCGCACCCGGCTCTTGATCATCGGGTCCCCTTCTGAGTCGCGATGTTCTTCTTTCAGTTCCTGATGGCTCATCCGCAAAGACCGTTCCCACTCGTACCGTTGATAGAAAAAATCCGCCCCTGCAACCACGGCTATCGCTCCCGCAATCGCGATCGCCACTTTCAGCGTCAGCCACCCCATCACCGTGAGGAGCCCCCACATGTCGTAATGCACGAGTTCCGGAAGACGCGGGAAGTCGTGCCAGAGCACCAACGAACCAATGCCGCCGATAATCGCAATTTTGAGCAACGATTTGACCAACTCGGAGACGGACCGGAGAGCGAAGAGGCGACCGAACCCCTTGATCGGGTTCAACCGGCCGATGTCGCAGGGCAGGGATGGCTTCCATAGAAACCCCGTCTGAGCGAGGATCGCGCCGGTGCCGACCAGTGCCAGCCCTGCGAGGAACGGCAGCATGAGCAGCAGGGTCGTGAGACCGTTCTCCATCAGCAGCGAATGGACCTGCTCGATCGTCAGACTGGTATGGGCGATACGATCAATCGGCATCGCGAGACCCAACCGGGTTACATCGGTTAGCTGATGCATGCCGGGACCGGCCAACAGAGCGAGCAGCCCGATGCCCGCGAGAAGGAGGGCCGCGGTCGTCACATCGCGGCTCACCGCAACATTTCCTTCCCGGCGGGCATCCGCTTTCCGTTTCTCACTCGCCGGTTCTGTCTTATTGTCGGCGCCTTCAGCCATGTCCAAGGATCCTCAATAGCCGTTCGATCGTGTCGTGCAACCCCAAAAATTCCCGTTCGAACAGCGTGACTGTGTAGGGTAACGCCAAGCCCAACACCAGTAACCCGCCCGCGATCGTGATGGGAAAACTCAGCACGAAGACGTTGATCTGAGCGACAGCCCGCCCCAGCATGGCCAGCAGGACATTGATCAGGAGCATCACCACAAGGATCGGCGCCGATAGCTGCAGGGCGATCACAAACATATGCTGGGACAGCTGGAGCACCTCCTCCCCGAGCGCAGGCGACAGTCGCGCGCCGAATGGCGGGATGGCATCGTAGCTCGACACGATGGCCGCCACGACGACCATGTGCGCATTCAAAGAAAGAAACACCAACATGGCGATGATTCGAAAATACTCGTTGATCACCGACGAATGTTGCGCGGTCATGGGATCCAACAGTTGCACTGCACCGAATCCCATCTGAGTCCCCAACAGATCGCCGGCCACTTCCAGCGCTCCGAAGACCAGTCGGACGGCCAGGCCGATGACCAGGCCGATGAGCAACTCGCTCGCAAGCCCGGCTGTCATTTCGATCGCATCCTGAGACATCGACGGAAGCCGAATGAGCGGCGAGAGCGCGACCCCCAACATCAGTACAAGCGCAATCTTGATTTTGGCGGGAACCGTTCGTCCACCTAACATCGGGAATGCCGCCACGATGCCCCCGACACGAGACACCAAGACCAGAAACGACTGGAATTCCGGCAAGGCAAGATGCAGTGAGGGCGCAATATTCATAGTTCTTTCATCGTCGATTCCATCGCCGCCTGGTTACTGCCCATAGAGAGGGATATTCAGAAACACCTGCGTCATAAACGACGTGAGCACGCTCAACATCCAGGGCAAAAAGAAGACAAATGCGACGAAGACGGCCACCACTTTCGGCACGAACGTGAGGGTCGCCTCATTCAACTGCGTCATGGCCTGGAACACACTGACGGCAAGCCCCACCACCAGACAGAGTCCAAGGATGGGAGTCGACACGATCAGTGTGGTTTCGATGGCCTGGCGGCCTAATTCGGTGACCATCTCGGGTGTCATCCTGTTCTCCTCATTCCGATTTCAATCACTGAAAGCTTTTCACCAACGACCCGACGACCAAATTCCACCCATCGGCCAGCACGAAGAGAATCAGTTTGAACGGGAGTGAAATGACGGCCGGAGGCAACAACATCATGCCCATGGACATCAGGATGCTGGCCACCACCATGTCGACGATCAGGAACGGGATATAGATAAGAAAGCCGATCTGAAAGGCGACACGCAATTCGCTCAATATGTAGGCGGGAATCACGACATAGATGGGAACCTGATCGACTGTTTCAGGTTTCGGCAATTTACTGAGATCGATAAAGAGTGCGAGGTCCTTATCCCGTACCTGCTTCAGCATGAAGGCTCGAATCGGCTGGATACCTTTGGTCCAAGCCTCTTCGTACGAGATTTGTTCCGCGAGCAGGGGCTGCAGAGCTTGGCTATAGACGGTCTCCCCCACCGGCGCCATCACAAAGACGGTGATGAATAGAGCCAAGCTGATGATGATCTGATTGGGCGGCGCAGCCTGCGTCCCGATCGCCTGTCGGAGAAACGAAAGAACGATCACAATTCTCGTGAAGGACGTCACCATGATGAAGAATGCCGGCGCCAGGGAGAGCACCGTCAGCAGGGCAATAATTTGAAATACGACGGCGGTCTGTTTGGGACCCGTCTGGCCGAGATCGATCGTGACAGAAGGATTGGCCCCGCCGATGGCGTCCTGCGTCATGCCGAGAAACGCGCAGATCAGCGCAACGAGCACAAGACAACCGATGTAGCTCTGCCGCCGTCGCACAGGAGCGGTCGACGGACGACCTGCGTTGGCATCAGTCTGCATGGCCACCTCTCGTCTCTGACTGCCGGCCGGTTGCGATCGGGCGACCGGTTGTCGCCGCAGACAGAAACTGCTGGACTCGCTCCCGATCCTGGATATGGCCGAGAGACACCAATTCCGTCGGAGTCATGCCGACCGCGAAGAGTTCCCCTGCAACCGATACCAGAGAAATCGTCTTGCGTGGGCCGATGTACCCGCTGCCGAGGACCTGGACAATCTGCGTGGATACAGGCGCGCCCAACCTTGTACCTGTAAATCGGCGAATCAATAGAACCAACCCTCCTATGAGAGCCAGCACAAGGGCCAACGCCGACGCCATTCGTAGAAAACTGTCCCAGAAATCGATCACGTTCCTCCAGTCTTGTTTATTCAGTTTGTTTGGTTTGTCTCGTTTATTTGGTTGGACCAAATAGACAAAACGAACCAAATGAACCAAATGAACCGAACAAACCCTTACGCGAGTTGCTGAACCCGCTCAGCCGCGCTGATGACGTCGGTGAGGCGGATGCCGAACTTCTCGTTCACGACGACGACTTCGCCCCTAGCCACCAGTTTGTTGTTGACCAGCACCTCCATCGGTTCCCCCGCCAATTTTTCAAGCTCGATCACCGACCCCTGTCCGAGCTGCAGTAACTCTCGAATCACCATCTTGGTCGATCCGACCTGCACCGTCACTTGCATCGGGATATCGAGAATGAACTCGATATTCTTGGGCGCAGGAACCGCTCCTCCTCCGTCGAGGGAAGGAAATGACGCCGGAGCCGCTGTTGAAGCCGGCGCAGCGGCGGGAGTGGGAGGTTTCGTTCCGGAGGTTGCTACTTCGTTGTCAGCCATGGACGGTTCTCCTCGAACATATCAACCGATTACACGATCACCTTTTCGATGCGGCAGGCATGGTTCCCCTTCGAGACACCTGGGCTTCCTTGAAACTTCAAGTATCCTTCGACAAAACAATCGAGCGGATCGCCGGGCCGTTGGTCAAGGAGAATGAGATCACCGGGGGTGAAGTCCAACACGTCCCGCACCTTGACCGAGGCGGTTCCAAGCCGAACCGTTACGGCAAGCTGGCACTCTTGCAGCTTTTCATGAAACCTGGTCGCCCAGCTTCCATCCTGCTCCACCTGCTCCGAGACGATGCCCGAATAGAGTTTCTCTTTAATGGGTTCGAGCATCGAATAGGGATAGACAATGAAAAAATCGCTGGTTGTCTCTCCGAATTGCACTTGGAGCGTGGTCACGAACACGATCTCCGATACGGAGACCACCATGGCAAACTGAGGATTGGCTTCAGAACGGACCAACGCGGTCTTGATGGCAAGCGCAGCGCGCCACGCTTTCTCCAGGTCTTCAAATGCCGACTGCACAAGCTTTTTGATGATCCGCAGCTGAATCGGCGTAAAATCCCGGCCTTCAGGCTTCACATGCGTTTGCGCCTTACCCCCGTAGAAGTAGTCCACAACGAGATAGACCATGAATGCGTTCAGGACAAGCAGACCGTTCCCGCGCAACGGATCCATTCGAAACACATTCAACGAGGAGGGAATCGGAACGGTCTTCAGGAACGCGCCGAACTTCATGATTTGCGTCCCGATAATATTGAACTCGACTTTCGTATTCAGCAGCATGCTCCAGGACAGGGACAGATGCCTGGTGAAGCGGTCAGTAATCAGCTCCAGCGTCGGCATGCGCCCGCGGACGATGCGTTCCTGATTGAAGAGGTCAAACTGCCTGACCCCGCCAGCCGGCTGCTCCTCCTCTCCGGCTTGGGTTTCGACCTCGCCGGAGACGACGCCTTTCAGTAGCGCGTCTATTTCATCTTGTGAGAGTATTTTTTCCATAGCGGCGAAGCGGTTCCGGCTACTGCACGACGAAGTCCGTAAAGTACGCTGCCCTCACTGCAGGCTTTGGAAGCAGACTATTGACCCGTTGGGTGATCTCATCGCGCAACTGAAACTTGCCCTGAGTGGTGCGGATCGACGCCGCATCCTTGCTCGTCAGGAGAACCAGTATCGTGTCGCGTAACTGCGGAACGCGGTTGGCGAGTTCCGCGGAGGCATCCTGGTTTTCGAGCTCCAGTTTGATAGTCAGTTTCAGATAGCGCACCTCCGGCGTATCAGCCAGGTTCACGATAAACGGCTCTACGTCGTAGATCGCGCCTGGGCCGCCGGCTTTGCCGGCGCCGTGCTTCGCTTCAGGCTCACCATGCCCCGTCTCCTTCGCGACCGTCGCCTCGGCTTTCGGATCCTCTCCCTTATGGTCTCCGCCCATAAGCTTAAAAGCGGCGAACGCCCCTCCAAGGCCAAGCAGGAGTGTCCCCGCGACGATGATGATGACCATTTTCAGCGGAATCCCAGCCGCAGCTGGCGCCGGCGGCGGCGCGGTTTCAGTCTCTGCCATAAACACCTCCTCCAATCGAACAGATCGACAATCGGGAAGTTTGCAATGGCTATGCCATCGGCATCATGCCTGTCGCAGACGACACCACAACCGCAATATGCCATCTGGCGTATGAATTTGATGAATTGTGGGCGGAGAATCGTCGGGCCCATTGCCAGAGCCTTGACGCTGTCAATAAGATGACGCAACAGGACGGTTGTGGGGAGATAGACTGGGGATATGAGGCAGGCACCCTTCTTATTGGCGCCTGCCCCCATCTGAGAGGCAGTGGGACAGGCACCGCCTCAGACGGCGGAGCCAGTCCCTTCGACTCTTCCTCGCGTGGAGTGATCAGCGCTTCAGATTCACCAACTCTTGCAGCATCTCATCGCTCGTGGTGATGGCCCGGGAATTCGCTTGAAACGCGCGCTGCGTGATGATCATGTCGACAAACTCTTTGCCGAGGTCCACATTGGACTGCTCAATGGTTTGGGAAATGAGCCGCCCCAACCCATTGTTCGTCGGGGCCCCGGCTAACGGCGCACCCGAGTCTACCGTTTCGGCGAAGGCATTCTCACCCGAACGTACCAGCCCGTTCGGATTCGAGAACCGGCTCAGCACAATCTGGGAAAGGGTTCTGGTTTGACCGTTACTAAACTGCGCTACGACTCGTCCGGCTGGATCGATAGACAGCGACTGAAACGATCCGGATGTAAACCCGTCTTGAGTTTGATCGGTCAAGTTCGACGTCGCCCCAAATTGCGTCATGGCCGAGAAGTCCATGGCTACACTCTGCGGCGTGGCAGCCCCGCCGGCGAGAGCCAGTGAAAATGTCTGCGCTCCGCCTCCCGTCAACACCCCGCTCGAGTTAAATGCCAAATCCGTTCGTGCCGTGGCGGCGCCGCCATCGACTTGAGAATAGAGATTCCAGGTGTTGGCCGTTGCGGTTTTCACATAATACATCCGAAGCTGGTGCTGCGTTCCAAGCGAATCGTAGAAGGCCATGCCGTTGGAGAAGTTGTAGGTCGTGGGGTCGGTGACGGCAAACGCGGTTCCCGGAACGGCCGCGGTGGAGTCGAGATTGGCCACCACCGTCGCGGTGCTGGTTGCCTGGGGCGCAACCGTCGCGGTAGACAGGGTAATATTTCCTACTGTTCCCAAAACCACTCCTGTCGACGATGTTTGATACCCCTGCAAGAAGCGGCCGCTTGGATCCACAATCTGTCCGACATTGTTCACTTCAAAATTTCCCGCGCGAGAATAGGACGAAACTCCGGCGTTGTCTCGCAGCTGGAAAAACCCGGTTCCATCGATCGCGAGGTCCAAGGTATTTCCTGTGCTCGTGAGCGAGCCCTGGGAAAAACTGGTCTGCACGTCGTTGAGGAATACGCCCAATCCCACCTGGGCGGCGCTCGACCCGCCGCCGAGCGAGGCCGAAACCAAATCGGCGAACGACGAACGGCTCGATTTGAACCCCACCGTTCCGACGTTCGCGATATTGTTCCCGATCACCGACATCGCATTCCCGTATGAATTGAGCCCGCTGACGGCCGAAAAGAGTGAGGTCAAAATTCCCATGATGTGTCTCCTTTGTTCAAAACGGATGACTGTGTGCGTGCAGGCGAATCATGATCTTCATGCTTGCCCCCGGCGTTACGCTTGGGTCTGAGTTTGTCCTGCCGCCGGAACTGTCGCTGCTTCCTGGAGTGCCACGCTTTGCTTCATTAAGCTCACAAGCTCGGTCATCTGGTTCAGCTGACTGAACTGCGCAGTCTGTGCGATGAAGTCCTGATTTTCGAGCGGCTTCAGCGGGTCTTGATACTTGAGTTGCGTGACCAGGAGCTTCAAGAACTCATCCTGACCGAGTTCTTTCGGCCCAGTCGTTTGCTGGGGAGTCGTGGTTTTCGAATTGACTATTGCGGCGAGGTCGATCATGGCTCTGTCCTTTCTGTGAAAAAAACCTCAGAGAATCTGTTCATCGTTATGCGAACAGACTCAACGCGCCTGTGGGCCGATGGCTAGGCCGTTCCTGATCGTGAGATTGTCGGTTCTGGTCCTGCGACGCGAACCGTTGCTCCGGGGCTTCACCGTTTCGCCGAGACTGCCGATCGGGAAGTGTTTCCTGCCGGCCATCCTGATTGATATGCACTTGAAACTGGCCAAGTTCCAGCCCGGCTCTGGACAGGCTCTGCTGGAGCTGATCCTGCCGCGTGAGCAGAAACTGACCAAGATCGCTTCGATCCGTGGTGAACTGCGTAGACACGGTCTGGTCCGTCATGGAAATTCTCACGCTGAGCGGGCCTGAGTCGTGGGATGGCAATTCCACGTGGACAGTTTGAGCCATTCCAGACAGCGGGGTCATGCTTGTCATCTGGTTCTCACCAGAGAAGGCCTGTGCGATCTTAAGCTGATTCAGCATCGGCATTGGAACGGATGAGCCCCCTCCCTGGGATGACGGCTGTGGCTGCTGCGCCAGGGTGAATTGGTCGCTGAAGAGCTGAGATTGGGGACCTCGCGCCATCGATTCCGGAGGCCCGCCTGCGCTAAGTTGAAACAGGGCGCCTTCGCCTCCTCCCTGTGCAGAGGCTCCGAATGGATCTTGCCCTCCGCTACTTCCAACCATCGAAACCGCTGGAGCCTGCCCCGACAACGTGGTCTCTTGAACCCCCTGGGCTTGGAGAATGGCCGATGGGCCGACTTCGATCGATGTCCGACCAGAAAGTTGTACAACCCCATTCACAGAGGCCGCAGGAGAAATATTCCTGCTCCATTGCTCGTTCATCACAACAGTTGCTCTACGATCGGAGGTCAGAGAATCCGACGGCTGTACGTTGGGAAGAAGCGCATCACCTGACGGTTGTTCTAGAAGGACAGACGCTCCATTGGTTGGAGCGCTACCGCCATTCCTGGTAGCCGGCTGACCCGGACTTCGAGAGTCGCCCTGTGTCGTGGAGGGTTCGTTCGACTGAGCGGGAACGATCGCCGGTTGCAGGAAACTATTGGGGGAAGAGTCGGCGGTCTTAGCTTGTAGCAGGCCAGCCGGCACAGATACATTTCCCACTATGCTATCGCCATCCAGGACAGCATCTGTCGGCCCCTGCGGGATCAACGTGTTCGATTCACTCCCCTGCGAGCCAACTTTTATAGCTCCCTGCGCGGTTGTCAATGCATCTCCCGGGGAAACAGCGCCTTGAGGCGCCATCACCGTGACCTCCGGGAAAGGCAGAGGAATCGATTCGCTCCCCTGCGGGCTACCGCCTGTGGCCCCCTGCGCGGGCGCAGACGCATCTCTCGGGGAAACAGCGCCTTGAGGCGCCATCACCCCTGGCAGGGGAGAAGGAATTGAATCAGCGTTCAGCAGGTTGCACCCAGTGGACTGTTGTGAAGACCCTGCCTTGTCGGTCACCGGAGAAACCGCTTCAGGCAGGTTTCCCACTTGAAACGGCGACGCAACCGCAATGCCGATCAACGCCGCACCAGTTGCAGAGTCTTCCATCGTTTGTTGCAGAACTGATTTTATCGGATCGACGGCATCGGAAAATGGGGCTGGATTTTCATCCAGAGTATTCTTTACTGCATCTTCGAGAACGACAGAAAAGGCCCTACACTGGATAGGCTCCTGACATTGACCTGTCTCGCTCGATAAGCCGGAATTCGTTTGAGCGGCAGGAGAGCCGGACGGTGGCATGAGAAGTCCGATATCCATAGTGGCGACAAACTCCAACTACCTGGTACAGAAGGTCCGGATTCTGGACCTAGCATCTTCAAGCTCCGTGCCATCTCGGAAACGACTGGATATGCTGTTCGGCGTGGAGTTAGCACAGGGAGCCGGCACTGACGGGAGGGAGCAGGGAAGAAGATGCAGGGTGCGCAGGTAAAAATTTCCGCACGCGCGGTACGGAACGGCTAAGGAGCAGCGAGAAGTTCTTCGGTCAACTTTGCGGCACGATCGACTCTCACCTGTGCCAGGATGGCCCCGGCCGACTTACTCTTCAGGAGACGGAGGATCTCCAACGCTTTCCGATCCGCCATTCGTTCGATACGCGCAGCCGCTTCTTCCGCAGGCATACTCTCATAGATCTTTGCCAATTGTCCTAGATGTTGCTTGCGCAAGTCGGCCGCATGTTCGCGCTGTGAGGTCTGTTGCCCCACGGCGA
>JABFSG010000057.1 GCA_013140715.1 Nitrospiraceae bacterium | reverse complement strand
TTCGTCAAGGCGCCGGTAAAAGCGCCTTTCTCATGACCGAATAACTCGCTCTCGATCAACCCTGCTGGAATCGCCGCGCAGTTCACCTTCACCAGCGGTTTGTTCTTGCGTGGGCTCACGTTGTGGATCGCCCGTGCAATCAACTCTTTACCGGTCCCGGTCTCGCCGGTAATGAGCACGGTCGAATCGGTCGGCGCCACACGCTCCACATTTTTCAAAACTTTCTTGAGAGTCGAAGACGATCCGATCAGCTCTTCGAAGTTATGCGCCCCCTTGATTTCTTCCTGGAGATAGATGTTCTGCGCTTCGAGCCGAGCCTTCTCCTGCTCCATCAGCACCTGCTCGGTAATATCGAGAAACATCGTTCGCGTATAGGTTCCGCTGGGGTCTGGGCGTGACCACCACTTCATCCAGAGCGGTTTGCCGTTGTCTTTGCGCCGCAGCTCAAGGACGACCCCGCTCGTATCGATGCCCTTGCCGACAGAGGAAAACGCTTCTTTGAGCCGACGTTGTGCATCCGGCGTATCCGGCACAAAATCCCTGCCGTAGAGGCCAGCAACCTGATCCGCCGTGATACCCAGGGACTTCATAGCCGTGCGGTTGACACGAAGCAACTTGGAGTCGAGCCCCTCATAGACGTACGCAATCGGCGCCTCGTCGAACAGATCGCGCAGCCGTTCCTCGTTCTCCTTGATCTGCACGTCCATTCGTTCACGCTCCAGTTCGGCGCCCGCCCGAATCCCGAAGATCTTAAACACCGAGAGCACGCGAGGATCATCGCGCATCGGTTTGGTATCCATCACGGCAAGATGGCCCATGACCTTGCCGGAGCGGTCCGAGACGGGAATCGCCAAATAGCTCTCGACACCCAGCTTGGCAAGATCCTCCCGATGTTCTGGGAACTGATCTTGAACCTTCTCCGGGAAGAGGCATACTTCTCCCGCCAAAACCCGCTCACAGGGCGTATGGGGCAAGTCATATTCGAAGTTATCGAGAAACCCGTCGCCCTTCCAAAATGCCAGGGTTCGCACACGGAGGCTGTTGCCTTCGACGAACTTGGAGACAAAGGCATACTTGGTTTGCAGAGCTTCGGCCAAGCTCTTCACCAGAGCCTTGAAAAATTCCAAGCCGGTCGCTGCAGCGGTCCCCTCTCCGATCTTGCGAAGCGTCAGTTCACTCCGTCGCATCGACTCCTCGAATTGCTTCCGCTCGAGTTCCGCCCCTGCACGCGAGCCAAAGATCTTAAAAATAGAAACGTCCTCCGGTGTGAGCGGCATGGGCCTGACATCCAGCGCAGCCAGGTGTCCCAAGACATTCCCCCTCGGGCTGACAAGAGGAACGGCGAGATAGCTTTGAGCGGAGAGTTTGACCAGATCTTGGTCGCGCGGGAACAGGGCCTGAATATCCTTCTGATAGTGGCACACCTCTCCCCGCAGCACCCGTTGGCAGGGTGTTCCATCCAAGTCGTACTCGAAGTTAGGCGCAAACTCCTCTCCCGTCCAAAACGCCAATGTGCGAACCCGGCGATCCAGCTCCGTCAGCTCAGAGACAAATACATATCGAACGCCAAGGGCAGCCGCTAAATTCTGCGTGAGAGACTGAAAGAACTGCTCGCCGACGACAGCCGCCGTCCCCTCGTCGATCTTGCGCAGTAACGCGTCGCTCTTCCGTAATTTCTGCTCCATCGTCAGCCGCTCGAATTCCGCAGCAGCCCTCGTCGAAAAAATACCGAGAATGGACATCGCGCGCACATGGTCCGGCATCGGCTTGGAATCCATGATCGCCAGATGGCCGATGGTTCGGTCAGACGAATCCACTATTGGAACACCGCAGTAGCTCTCGACAGCGATGTCTTGAATCAGTTGGACATGGGGGTACAAGGCACGCAGCTGATCAGGATGGTGGACGCATTTGCGGGTCAGGACGGTCTCACAGGGACCTCTGGCCGGGACGTCAAACTGTGGAAGCGGCTGCCCCTTACCCCAGCCGGCCCGGGAACGGAATGTGCGTCCATCCTCGCTGAGCTCGGAAATATAGGCATAGTCCACGCCGAGTGCTGTCGCCAATTGCTGTACGAGCGACGGGAAAAACCGTTCGCCGACTTTTGACTCGACACCTTCAACGATTTCCTGCAACACCAGGCTTGTTTTGGCCAGATCGCGTGTACGGGCCGCCACTTCCTGTTCCAATCGTTCATGGGATTGTCGGAGTAATTGTTCTGCCTGTTTGAGTTCCGTCACATCACGGGAAACAGCCAGCAGCTTTTCCGGTTTGCCGTCCTTGTCAAGAATAGCCGTCACGGAGACGTCCCACCACTTGGGAGTATTCGTCCGCGTCGTTGGAAAGTAACCGGTAAATCGTCCAACACGACCATTTCTGGCCTGTTCGATGGCAGCCTGCGCATGTTCCCGATCCTGACCATCCCAGAAATCGAGCCAGGGTGAGCCAATCAAGGGACCGAAGTTGCAGATTTCGAGCGCAGTCATACCATGGGCGTTCATGGAGAGTAGATGCCCCTTGAGATCGAGCACCTTGATGCAGTCCCGGCTGCTTTCGATAAGACGAGAGGAAAGTTCTTCGCTCTGCCGGAGGGCCTCTTCAAGATTAGGAGACAACATCGGCTTCACCCTGTGACGGGGCTCGATAGGTAGGTAGAATAACGCCGAAGTCTAGCATCGAGGAGGAAACAGCTGCAACTGCAGGCAGATCGGCAGAGATCTTGGACCGTTGAGCGAGCAATCATGCGGACGGAACCCTATCTGCCCGCAAATGCTATGGCGATACCACCTGAATTCCATGTCCGTCCGGATCGTGAACAAACAAGGATTTGGCATACCCCATGGCATGATCACGCAACGCCACACCTGTTTTCGAGACGCACATAGCCTGGGAACACAAGCTTGCGGTAACAGCGTCGACATCGCGAACCTTGACGGTGACGTGCCAGTGCCAGAGATCGGTGACCGCGCTGTCCTGCGGCATCAGGCGACCGGCTGCCGGCAACTCATACTCCAAAAATTCCACGCCTGGTGTCCCGGTCTGCGTTGTCATTCCTGTCACTCGCACCCTCGCGCCGGGAAGACTATCGAGATATTCTTGCTCAACCCCCATGTTCAGCGTGCCACCCGCCACCGTGAAACTCAGGAGGTCGCGATAGAACTTGATACTATCCTCTGTACTACGCACTGTCATGGCCGTGTGATCGATGCCCATGAAAAGATTTGTGCCGGTCTTCTTCCAGATAGGATTACCCTTCCCTTCCGGGAACCAGAGCAGCTCCAGATTGTGTCCGTCCGGATCGCGGAATTTGAGCGCTTTGATGCCGGCGGCTGCGGGATTCGAAATGGGAATGGTCTGCGGACGAGGCGAAATCTGCCGAACGTGATGTTTCCTCAGTTGCGCCCAGGCGGCCTCCATGTCTCGAACGACAATCGCAATATGCTGGAACCACAGATCGTTACTGTAGGACGGGACGGGAATCGGACGTACATCAGGCGGCGCCAGAAACTGGGTCAATTCGAGCTCTTGCGCTCCAAGCTGCATCCGAACCATTCGCGCTCGCACGCCAAAGATCCCCCAGAGTTGGTCGTATTCCGGCCCATCGACTTCCACATCGCTGATTGGCTTGAAGGCCAACACATCCGAATAGAACGCAATGGACCGGTCCATGTCCGAGACCGTCATCCCGATCGACTCTACTGCGATGGATGAGCCCCTCTCGCCGGCAAAGGTGAGCGGAACAACAACCCAGCAAACCAGTATGACGGTCAGCCAGAGACCGACGAATACTTTCCTCATGCCCATTCGCTTATCTCACTTGGATATGCCGGCGCCGACCAAAACAGGACTGGCTTGCCTGACCGGCTCTTCTTCCACCGGCGGCACGATAGACGGGCGAACGGTCGTGAACTGAACAAGATCCTTCGAAAAGAGCAGGTCGAGTGTCCAGTCCAAGACGACACGGAGCTTCTTTTCAAACCGAGGCAATTTCGTCAGGTATATCGTCCTCCACAGCCACCAGGCGATGAACCCGGAAAAGTTCACTCCTAGAATGTTGGCCACGCCGCTTCGTTTGCCGATGGGAGCCAGGAGCCCGAGTGTCGAGAATAAAAACGGCTTCTTCTGCTCCCCTCGAATAGTCGCCAGAATATTCCGAGCTGCGACCTTTCCCTCTCGAAGCGCATGCTGTGCAGTTGGAGGATGGGATTTCCCGGTCTTACGATCCGGCACGACCGCGCAGTCGCCAAGGGACCAGACGCCAGGCCACTCAGGAACTTCCAGGTACTCGTTGACGAGGACCCGACCCCGTTCTTTCCGGCAGGGCAATGTATCCAAGAGGGAGTTCGGTCGAGTCCCAGCCGTCCACACTAACGTATTGGTCTCCACCTTGGTACCGTCGCTCAGTGTAAGGTCGCGGTCCGTCACCGCTGTCACTTTGCAGTTAGAATGGATTTCCACATGTCGATCCACCAGTTTTCGCTGTGCGTAGGCGCCGAGCTTCTCTCCGAGTTCCGGCAAAATCGCCTTTCCCGGATGGACAAGAATGACCCGCAACATGTCCTCTCGAAGATGCGGATAGAACCGCACCGCTTCACGAAGAAAGTCATTGATTCCAGCAATTGTCTCCACACCGGCGAACCCTCCACCGGCAACGACGAAATTGAGTAATGGAGCGCGCGTACTCGGAGAACATTCAAAGTCCGCCTCTTCCAGATTCGCGATCAGGCGGTTACGCAGAAAGATTGCGTCATCCAACGACTTCATCGTGATCGCACGCTCTGCCAAGCCAGGCAGGTTGAAGAAGTTCGTGGTCGAACCGAGAGCCAGCACCAAGTGGTCGTAGGTTAGCGAATGGCAATGTTCCTCATGACCATGCGACAGGCCGACACGTTTATTTATAAGATCGATGGATTCGACTGCTCCATGAAAGAAGGTCACGCGGCGCAATAGTTTGCGGACCGGACTGACGATATTGGTGATGTCGAGATCGCTCGCCGCCACTTCGTGCAGCATCGGAGTGAAGAGGAAAAAATTATCGCGGTTCACGAGGGTGACATCCAGATCGGCTCCCTGCGCAAGCGCTCGTTCGAATTCCAGCGCAACGTACATCCCGCCGAATCCACCGCCTAAAATCAAAATGCGTGGCTTCCTATCAGCCATGAGCGTCCTCCCCCATCAACTCCTTAATCGTTGCAGGAGATGGTCTCCCACTCGCAGGGCATTGGCCATGATCGTCAGCGAGGGATTCACCGCGGAGCTCGACACAAAAAAACTCGCATCGACGACATAGAGATTGTCCAGATCGTGCGCTTTGCAATTCGGGTCCAGGACAGAGGTCTTCGGATCGCGCCCGAAGCGGACCGTGCCACACTGGTGCGCTGTGCCGGCAATCGGAATCTTCTTCCCAAAATAGAGATGTGTCGGCAACAGCTGGTCTTCGCAGCCGATGTGGTTGAGCATGCTCTTGAGCTTCGCCGCCAAACGGCGATGGGCTTCCAGATTATTTTCTGTGTAGGCCAGTGTAATCGCGCCGTCATTGCCGACAAGCACGCGGTTGTTCGGATCCGGCAGATCTTCAGAGGTCATCCAGAAGTCGAGCGAATGTTTGGCCATCGCATCGAGTGCGGCGCCGGGCGTAAAGGCAGGCGCGCCGGCCCGTAATGATTCAATATCCTGCTTGCCGATCATCGAGATGTGGCCCATCGGATAGTCCCAGTCGACCGAGGGAAAATAAAAATCATTAAGGCCAATGGTCTTCTGAAACACGGTTGGATTCGGCCGTTTGGAGATCGCAAGCATGGCCGAATTGTTATGGCACATGTAATGGCGGCCGACGATGTCGGAAGAATTGGCCAGGCCGTTTGGATGCCGGTCATTCGCGGAGCGCAGAAGCAACGCCGCCGAATTGATCGCGCCGGCTGAGACGACCACAATATCGGCCCTGTACGTTTCCACCTGTCCATTCCGCTCCACGACCACGCCCGTGACCTCTCGCCCATTGCCCCTCGTCTCTAGCCTGGTCACCAGCGCACCAGTGACTAATGACACATTGGGGTACTGCAGCGCCGGATCGACACAGACCACTTGCGAGTCGGCCTTCGCATTTACCAAGCAAGGGAATCCGTCGCATGTACTGCAGCGGATGCAGGCGCTTTTTTCTTTTTGCTCCTCATTCAGCATCACGCCAACCGGCAGGTGAAAGGGCTTGTAGCCGCAATTCTGCCAGTCGTTATGCAGTCCTTGAATGCGGGGTTCGTGAATGAGGGCTGAATACTTGTATGGTGCACTGGCCTTCGGCTCCGTCGGATCTTCGCCGCGAGTGCCATGCACATGGTACAGATGTTCCGCTTGGGTGTAATAGGGTTCGAAGTCGTCGTATCCGATGGGCCATTCCGGGGAGATGCCTCCGTAATGCTTTACTTCCCCGAAATCTTGATAGCGCATGCGGAGCAACGCCGCACCATAGACTTTTGAGTTGCCACCGACGTTGTAGTGGATACCCGGATGGAAAATGCCCCCATCCTTGTCCCGCCAGGTTTCCTTGGCCTTGTACTTGTTGTCGATGAAGACGGTCTTGGAACTCCAGTTGTCCTTCTCGCGCGGCAAGTAGCCACCACGCTCTAAGAGCAGTATCTTCTTCCCAGACGGGGCAAGCTTATAGGCCAGCGTCCCCCCGCCTGGGCCAGTGCCGACGATGATGATGTCGTAATGGGTGGACATGGGTACTAGTCGAAGGAAGTGGCACAGTCTTACAAGGAGGAAGAGCGGAAGCGGTCAGGTGCCCTTCGTGCTCGCAGAATCCGAAGGGGATGGAACCTGATGATCTTCTGAGCTCGCGCAACGCGCGGCCTCCCGCAGGCCCTCGTTGAACGCGCGCAGTGGAAGATCAATCAGGCCCCATCCCTAGAGTGATAATGCGCAAGCTTGGAGGGAGCATCCGGAACTTCACCAGACGGCTACAGTCGAAGATTCTCATACATATGCTTTGTGAAGAAGCGAACTGGGAGGAAGCCTGTCCAAGCGAGTGGATACTTCCGTTAGTACCGAGCTGCGCCGGTCGTGACGCGAAGGCGATAGACGGAAGAGCTACCAGTAATGAATAGAGTCTGTCCATCCTCTCCCCACGCAACGTTGGAGGTCGGCTGACCGGTCTCGATCGTGCCTAGAAGTGTGCCGTCCGGTGCGATGACACTCAGTCCACCCGGTCGTGCGCCAAAGATGTTGCCCTGGCGATCGACCTTGAATCCGTCCGGCCCGAAGAAGGGATCTTTTCGCCAGCGTGTCGCATCGAAGAAGACGCGGCCGTTTGCGACTGTGCCGTCCGGCTTCACATCATAGGCCAGCCAGGCCGTCCGATTCGGATCGACATCGGAGACATAGAGCGTCTTTTCATCCGGGGAAAAGGCAATGCCGTTCGGAGCCTTGATGTCATGAATGAGCAGGGTCACTGTGCCGTCCTTGGACAGGCGATAGACCCCCTGCACCGGAGCCTTGCTCGAATCGTCGAAGGCGTTCGGGAGCCCGAACGGTGGATCCGTAAAGTACAGGTCTCCGTTCGATTTGAACACGAGATCGTTCGGACTGTTGATCTGACGCCCATCATAGCGGTCAGCGAGCGGAACAATCGTTCCATTCGATTCCAACCGTCCGATTTGCCGATCGCCGTGGCGGCAGAGGATAAGCCGCCCTTGGTCATCGAACGTGAGGCCGTTGGAGCCTGGCTCCTTCCCTGCAAACGGTCCCTTACCGCTATAGCCGCTGTTCTTCACGAACAGACTGACATGCTCGCCTGTCTTCCATTTATAGACCGAGTTGCTGGGGATATCTGAGAAGAGGAGATACCCCCCCTGCTTGTGCCAAACCGGCCCTTCCACCCACGAGAAGCCCTCGGCAATCCGTTCCAGCTTGGCACCGCGCGGGACAAGTTGATCGAATCGAGGATCGAGGCTGGTAATCGTCGCCGCCACTGGAGTCGGATCATGCTTCTTATGCGCTTCAACGATCGAAACAGCCCGGCCCGAAAGGGCCAGGGCGAAGAAGGCAATCAGGAAGACAGCGATACGACTCATACGGAGACCTCCGGCTATCTCTCTGTCACATGAGTGACTCTGGCCTTACACAAGAAGCGTAAAGCTCTTTATCTGGATAGAGCAGCGTTTTGGATGGCTCCTATTATACGCAAGCATCGCAACCACCGCTAGGTGAAGAAGGAAAGAGGTATTCAGAGCACCCAGACCTGGCAGCGTACTACGCAAAGGTTTCGTTGACCGACTTATAACCCAGGGATGTTGAGGCACCGCCTGAGGGAGGACTGAGGAGGGAATGGCGCACCCTCCTCAGTCCGGCACCCAGCCGGCAATCAATGACTCACCGGTTGGCTGTCTGAATATCCGATCGGCTGTGAGAATAGGTCGATCCTCCTGCCCCGATGCGTTCTGTAGCACCTACCTTTCTCCCTTCCTCTCCCATCACATGGCAATCACCCACCTGGGCGGACTTCGACTGACTGGAGGAATAGGTAGACCCTCCATGCCCCATGCGCTCGATCGCACTCACTCCCGTCTCATGACAAGTATCCGCCCCGTCGGACTGGCTGGAGGCATAGATAGACCCTCCATGTCCGATACGCTCAATGACCTCGACTCGCTGTACATCGGACGCAACGCTATTCGACGTGGTTACGACACCGGTTGCAACCATCATCGACAAGAATCCCACTGCCAACATGCTCTTCACTCTCATGACTTCCTCCTTATGGTTTGATATCTGCCGCGGATGATCCCGCGTGCTTGAAAAGAGGATAGCCAGCCGTTGACAGTAAGTCTAATTGATAATATATTGCATATCGATAACTATTACTTATCTATCAGAGAAACCGAATGACGCTGACAGAACTCCAGTACATCGTCACCGTGGCGCAGCTGCGCCATTTCGGGCGTGCCGCCGAACGGGTCTTCGTGACTCAACCGGCTTTGAGTCTGGCCATCAAGAAACTAGAAGATGAGCTAGGCACGACAATTTTTGAGCGGCGCCGGAACCAGATCTCTCTGACCCCGTTGGGGGAACGGATCGTTCATCAGGCCCAGCGCGTGCTGGAGGAAGCGGATCAGATCAAGGTTCTTGCCGCTCAGGGCAAAGATCATCTCGTCGGACCGTTGCGATTCGGTGTCATCGCCACAGTCGGCCCCTATATCCTCCCGGATCTGATCCCGACTCTGCACAAGCGCGCGCCGGCCATGCCGATCGACATCGAAGAAAGCCTGACGGCTAATCTGGCCGCGATGCTGAAAAACGGCAAGTTGGATGTAATCATGGTTGCCTTGCCGTTTGACGAACCCGGCATTCTAACTCAAGCGCTCTACGACGAACCGTTCAAAGTGGTGGTACCGCTCGGGCACCGATGGGAACACAAAAAGCAGATCGACGCACAGCAGCTCGAAAGCGAAAAGGTGCTGCTGCTCCACGCCGGTCACTGTTTCCGTCAGCAGATTCTGGATTCTTGTCCGGAACTGAGCCGATCTGATGCGGGGGGGATACAGGGGAACTCGCTGGAAACCATTCGCCAGATGGTCGCCTCTGGGCTAGGCATCACCGTATTACCCTGCAGCGCCCTCACGAAGAAATTTGACAATAAGCGGTTGGTCACGCTCACGATGATGAAACCAGTGCCAGGGCGACGCATTGGCCTGGCATGGCGGCGAGCCTATACGAGGCCTCAGGTGATCGATGCGATTAGGAAGTCGGTCCAGTCGCTGAAGATTCCAGAGTTGAGGATGCTCGCCGAACAGGAACCGGCATGACGCGTTACGGACGTACTCCCGCAATGTTCATCCTGATCCGATAGATCCCGGTCAATGCCGTGATGTAGAGCGTCTTGCCGTCATCATCGCCCCAGGCCATGTTGTGGGGATCTTCCGGCCCCTTGATGAGCCCGAGCTGCTTGCCTTCCGGCGAGATAATCCAGAGCCCCCCCGGTCCGGTTGAATAGACGTTGCCCTGTTGATCGACTTTCAATCCATCCAACGCATCGTTCCCCGGCGAGTTGGTCATGTTGAAGAACAATATGCTGCTCGCAAGTGTACAGTCTTTCTTCACCTCGTAACGGAGGATCACCTTCTGCCTGTCGTCCCAATTGTTCACATAGAGAAACTTCTCGTCCGGTGAGAGCGCAAGTCCGTTCGGCGCATCGAGATCCATGCTCACAAGCTTTACCTGCCCGTCCTTCACGCAATAGACGCCGCTGTAGGACAGTTCTTTCTGGGGATCGTCGAATACTTTAGGGAGGCCGAACGGTGGATCGGTAAAATAGAGCGTCCCGTCGGATCGATAGACCAAATCATTGGGGCTGTTCAATCGTTTACCGTCAAATTGATCGGCCACCACGGTGATGTTGCCGCGTGGCTCGACTCGGACCACGCGCCGGTTGCCATGCTGATTGATCGTGAGCCGGCCTTGTTTGTCGATTGCAAGCCCGTTCGAGCCAGGCTGATGGTATTCACCGACATTAAAGCCCGCATAACCGCTCTTCGTACGAAAAACGGATACCTGCCCCTCGACTGACCAACGATAGATCGTATTGGCGTTGGGATCGCTGAAGAGGAGATACCCAGTTGTGTTAGCTGTGGCCGGGACCCACACTGGTCCCTCGGTGAAGAGAAAGCCGCCAGCAAGTTTTTCAAGTTTGGCATCTGACGCAACAATCGCATCCAGCGCCGGATCGACTCTGACAATTTCGGTGCGCACAAACTGCGTCGGACCGATCTGGTTCGTCTTGTAGAAGTCGAGTGTCGCAGAGCGCACCCAGATGAAATTGCCAGGTGGATTCGAAAGGGGTCCGTTGATGCCGAACACAGCCAACTGAATCTTCTGACCGGGCCGCGCATTCCTGGTAAGCAACACACGGTTCGGCGCATTGAATCCCTTGATCAACTGCCCGCCGGGCTGGCCCAGTACTAACGGCAACTTCCCATCGACCCAGATTTCCGCATAGTCATCGACGGCGACTTCAAAGACGACGGTTGAGCCGGTTGGGTCGAAGAATCCGACCTTGTCAGGAATCGTGACGCTTGTCCGATACCAATTAAAACAAAGGCGCCCGGTGGATCGCCGCTCTTCCAACTGTGCTGGTTTCAGCAATTCCCATTTGGAATCATCGAACTCCGCAGCACCGGCATGTAGATCGATATCCTGTGTTCGATTGGATGGACCGGTCGGAGCGAGGTCTGCCCCAGGGCTATGATGATCGGCATCGATAACTTTCGTGTTGCTGTAACGCCATTGCCCCTTGACCAATGCAATTCCTTCATCGCTCTTGAGATCCACAATTGCATCCGGTCTTACCCCCGGCGCATCCCCCGTCACTTGCGCGTAGGACACTTGACTAATTACGGTGAGAACCGCCGCGATAACGGGGATCATCCTGCCCTTCATCTTCTTCCCTCTTTTCCCTCAGCCGGTTGATTATTTTTCCACCTATTCCGTGAGGTCTGGGGAGGGAGTGGCCAATGCTGCCCTTCACTGCGCGCATCGAACGAGCACTGCTTCATCGTGCGCGTTCTGCGAGCAAGAAGAGCACCTGGCCGCTCCCTCGACACTCAACGTACTTTGACCACGTAATAATCAAACGGCGCCTCCACCTCTTTGAACCAATGGGGCACCCCGTTCGGAATAATCACCACGTCGCCCGGCACCAAGTTGCGCGTCTCACCGCCATTGACGGTCGGTGCACGGAACTCATGGGGCGCAATCGTTTTCGTGCCGACCGGCGTACCGCCGGTGATCAATTGAGCAGAGCCTTTGAGAACATAGACGATGTCCGTATCGAGTTCATGCACCTCCACCACCCCCGGCTTGTCGCGATGGCTGGCGTGCACCATATAATTCCGAGCCGCATGCATCATGTTCTCATCTTCGCCCACCAGCACCGCTCCCTTGGTGAAGGAGGCAGCAACTTTCTGGCTTTCGATGTAGGTCACAGGCAGAGAGACATGCCCGTTCGTCATGCCGGCCAGCGCCATGTTGTCGAGCAACTTGGCGCCGACAATGGCAAGCTCTTCATCTTGCTGGGCGCTCGCTGCCCCGCTGACGCCGATCGCACCGACAACCTTTCCTTCCCATTCGAGAGGAATGCCGCCTTGTAGCGGGGTGAAGTTCTGAAGATCGCCGCTGAGCGCGATCATCGGTGTACGGCCACCCTTGATCGCGTCCTCGAACAATTTCGTCGGCTTTTTGAAGAGGGCTGCCGTGCGGGCCTTCCCAATTGAGATATTTGCGCTGGCTGCAAAGGTTTGATCGAGCCGCTCAAGTGCCAAGAGATTCCCTCCGTCGTCCACAACGGCAATGGAGCCACCAGGAGCATTGACGCGCTTGGCTTCCGCTACGGTCGCGGCCAGCACCCTTTTCGCTCCCTCCAGCGTGAGCCCTCGCTTATCCGAGACCGATTCGGCATAACCGGTTGAAGCCAGCAGTGCGATGACGACCCCTGCTGCAATCGCTGCGACATTCCTCATCGTGTGTCTCCTTTTCCTGAACCTGGGCTATCAACGTTCAGCCGTCAGCTATCAGCTTCTCGGCGGTCCTTTCGAAGCTGAGGGCTGATAGCTGAAAGCTCTACCGCTATTATTTCGTGAACGAAGCCGCGACTGCGGCTCCGGCTATTGCAATGTCTTCATCCTGTCCTGGAGTCTCTCCGCTGATCCCGATGGCGCCAATCACTTTCCCCTCGACGACGATCGGCACACCCCCCTGCAGGGCTACTGCTCCATTTAAGGCCAAGGCAGACACTCGCCCGTTCTTCACTTGATCCTCGAAGACCTTGCTGGGCCGACGATAGATCGCTGCAGTCCTCGCCTTGTCGATGCCGACGTTCACGCTGGCGACTTGCGTATCGTCCAACCGTTCCAACAGCAACAGCGATCCACCTTCATCGACGACGGCAATGACCACTCGCGCACCTTCAGCCCTCGCCTTGGTTTCAGCGACTGCCGCGATCTTCTTTGCCCCCTCCAATGTGAGAGCAGTCTTCTCGATCAATTGGGCCTGCGCGCTTCCAGCCATCGCCATCAGAACCGCAATCGTCAGTATTATGCGCATCCGATTTCCCTCTACCAGGTTAAGCTTTCAGCCGTCAGCTGCCAGCCTTTCACTTCCGAAGAAGCTGAGGACTGACTGCTGACCGCCGATTGCTAGACATTTACCGGCTCATCGCCATGTTGCCGGTGTTCGTCAACTCACCGGACGCAGTCACGATCGGGCTCGCAAAGGAAGCTTCGCCCAATAATGCTTCGGCGAACGAGCACCAGGTCTGAACCTTGGCGACATCGTGAATATAGGGCGGCAATGCGATCTTTCGATTCGTCTTGCCGTCTTTAATCCTCTGCTGGTTGAGGAGATAGACATTCCCTTTGGAATCCACCACCTGCCAATGGGGCGCAGGAGTCTCCGGAATCTTGTAATCGTCCGACACAGTCAATATGTCGGTGTTGCCTTGACGAGAATGGGATGCCGTACCGACGTTCGCCTTCACCCCCTCGAACTTCGTCGTGGTGTGGGCATCGGCTGCAAACCCATTCGCTGCAGTGAACAGCCCCGCCGCAACGACCATCGATAACAGTCCCAACTTGAGAGAACCTTTCGCACTCATGACGACCCTCCTTGTGATGTGGTTAAAACCCTCTGCTGATTTCACTCAGCGTTGCGGGATATTCCGCTCTGCCACTTTGTCGTACAAGCGAGCGATTGCTTACACCGCATCGTCGATCGACGTGAGATACGGAATGCAGACGCAATGCGGAATGGCGAATGAACAGATGCGTGGACGGAGGTGTGGACGCACAGAGGTCTCAATGCATGTAGTTGCAACAGAAGATGCAACGTGAGTCGTTCTGGTGGTGGAGCTTCGCACAGAGGACTTGGCGGGCGCCTGGAAATCGAACGTAACATTCTGCGGCAAGCAACATCCCGAGAAGCGGCGCGGTGAGGTATATCCAGAAATCGGTCCAGAGATGCGCAGGAAGCGCGGAGGCAAAACTGCGAGCGGGATTCATGCTCATGCCGGAGAGCGGAGCTTCAATGACAATGTAGGCCGCCACGAGTACGCCGGCGAAGACACCGGTCCAGGCATTCAGCTTCGTCCGGTTCAATACGATCAGTACGACGAGCATGAGACAAAACGAAATGCCGGCTTCTGCGGCGAATGCGATGCCGGTTCCATCAAGCCCCGGCACTGTGACGACGTAATTGACGGTTGGATGTTCGATCGCCATTCCAAGAGCCATCGAGGCAACCAGCAGCCCAACCAGCCCCCCGGCGAACTGCGCAAGTACGTAGAAGAGGGCGTCCAGGCCTTGAATCTTTCCTAGCCGGAAGAACGTCACAGTGACGGCAGGATTAAGATGGGCTCCGGATCGCTTTCCCCACGGAGAATAGATAATCCCAACCGCCGTCAGACCCATGGCAATTCCGATCAAAACCCGGCGGACAACCGGGTCAGGCAGAAGTCGATTCAAGGGTGAATGGGGATATTCCAACAGTGCGGTCACGACTGCCGCGGAGATCATGAAGAGGCCGAGACCGGCCGCCTCCATCAGATACTCAGGCCAATGTTCTCGCACGACTTCAGATGACGCCCGCATACGAATACGTTCCTCTCCTCACACCGACGGATACCGGTGCCGTGACGTGGGGGGGCCGGCCGCGAGGCGACTCGCATAGCTGATTCTCGTAGGGTCTGGCCCTCGCACGATGACAGGCCGGACAATGCATAGGATCCTCCTTCGTGGGTATCAACTCCTTGGTGCATGCTCGAGCACAGAAGTTTACGGTTCGTCCAGACCCGTCCCCTTACAGAGGCTGCACGGCATACCGATCTCCTCGCTCGACCGGCGACGGCATCGAGTCCGATTGCGCGACAGGCATCAGGGTTTCCAACCGCATCTGCCATTCCAAGAACTCCACTTGCTGACTGAGCCACCAGCAGGTGGCACGGAAGCGGAACTCGCGCATGGCGCGGCTGCTATGTTGAACTGCCCAGTAGATCGTCGTTTTCATCGATCACCTCACATTCTTGAGCATGGGTCGCATGACGCAACCATGTCTTACAGGGTGAAGACCCTCTTTGGACGCGCGCAGTCAAAATCAACTAGGCACCATCCTTGAGGAGACTACGACCGAGCGTGGAAGGACTATTCAGAAGAAGAAAGACCAGGCAGACGAGATAAGAGTGAGAAACTTATTAATTCGATTTCATCTGAGACCTTTGCTCCCAGATAAATGAGATGAGAAGGAGACAGCGCAGTTCGCGCTATTGAGACCTTTTTATTGCGGTGTAGGATTCAGCCTTCGTAGGAGCCTGCCGACGAAATTTACAATTTTCAGATTAGACAGATGAGAGCCCCAACATCTTTCTTTTGAAAACATAGACAAAATTCAACTGGCACTCCGCTTGCTCACTGGCCCTCACCTGTCGGCTCTGTTCAGCTCGTCTCGATGATCGCGCGTGACATGCACTCCTGTGCTTGTAAGCGATGCATCATGGTTTCAAGCCTGGGGCCTACGATGGGAAAACTTTAGTTACACCAAGGAGAAAACCATGAGATGCACCATGAAAGTCATGTGGATGTTGCTGGCCGTGGGACTGCCGATGGTCACGTCGGTGGAGTCGAGCCATGCCCTATCGAGTTTTGGCAGACAGACCGACACAGCCTGTCAGGCCTTTAACGGAACCACGCCCTTTGCCGATAAAAGTTGCGCGCTCTGTCACACGTCGAACAATCCTTCCACCACAGATCTAAACCAAAACGGCCAATTCTACAAAGGCAACAACCTGACTGCCATCTGCCCGGTGAACAATGTCGCGCCTATCTCCAATGCCGGGCCCAATCAGAGCGTGACAACCGGAACGACTGTCACACTCGACGGAAGCGGCTCCAACGATGCGGACGGCAATCCGTTGACCTACCTCTGGTCCTTCATGTCGGTTCCAGCCGGCAGCAGCTCGACCTTAACCGGCCCCACCACAGTGAAGCCGACGTTTCTGGCAGACAAAGCCGGTCAGTATGTCGTCCAACTGATTGTCAACGACGGAGTGGTGAGCAGCACTGCCGCCAAGGTGACGATTACCACCACTCCCGGCAATACAGCGCCGGTGGCAAACGCAGGGCCCGATCAGAGCGTACAAGTGGGAATCACCATTACGTTGGACGGCAGCAAATCGAACGATGTAGACGGCAACCTTCTTACCTACCAGTGGACGTTCATGGCCGTGCCGACCGGCAGCACCGCCCAACTGTTCAACCCAACCACCGTCATGCCGACCTTTGTCGCAAACGTCGCAGGCCAGTATGTAGTCAAACTGCTCGTCAACGACGGCAAGGTGACTAGTGCTCAAGATACGGTGACCATTACGACGATAGGCGGCAACACGGCACCGGTCGCCAATGCGGGACCGGACCAGTCGGTGCAGGTGAACGCGACAGTGACGCTGAACGCTGCCGATTCAACCGATGCAGACAGGAACCCCTTAACCTACGATTGGTCATGGGTTTCGATCCCCTCCGGCAGTACTGCGACATTATCGAACCCGACTGCCGCTGCGCCATCCTTTGTGGCTGACCAGGCGGGTACCTATGTGGCCCAACTCATCGTCAACGATGGGACGGCAAACAGTACGCCGGATACCGTCGCCATTGCGGCAGCGACTGGCAACACGGCTCCGGTCGCTAACGCAGGGCCCGATCAGGCTGTCGCGCTGAATGCATCGGTGATCCTGGACGGCAACGCCTCAACTGATGTCGATCGGAATGCCTTGACCTATCAGTGGTCGCTGACCAGCAAACCGGCCGGCAGCGCGGCAACTCTGGCCAATCCCAACACGGCCATGCCCAAGTTTACCGCCGATGTGGCAGGCCAATATATCGGCCAACTGATCGTCAATGACGGCACGGTGAACAGTGCACCGGATACCGTGATCGTTACGGCGGGCACCGGCAATACTGCGCCGGTGGCGAATGCCGGAGCAGCGCAGATCGTTGCCATCGGCACGACCGTCGTTCTGGACGGCACTGCCTCACGCGATGCCGATGGAAACGCCTTGGTCTGGAAATGGGCCTTGACGGCTAAACCGACCGGAAGCGCCGCAGCACTGTCCGATCCCACGGTGGCCAGACCCTCCTTCATCGTGGATACGGCTGGAGAATACGTGGCTCAGCTGATCGTCAATGACGGGAAGCTCGATAGTCCTCCCGCGACGGTCATGATCAAGACACAGGTCATGCCGCCGGCACGCGGCATCTATATCGGCAGAGCACGGTGGAATGCTGAGACAGGGAAACTCAAGGTGACTGGCCGGGCGCCTAACGGAGCCACCGTCGAGATTCTCGATGCCGATACAGGCGCGCAGATTGCGACCGGTGAAACCGGGCGCCATGGCAGATTTAAACTGCATGTGACCGTCCAGGTCGCACCCTGTGCGCTTGTCGCCAAAGCGAATGGAGTGACGAGCGTCCGAACCCCGGTGGCCGGCGCCCCAGCCTCCTGCGGCAACGTCAGGCCACCACGAGGCGATGACAAGGACGATGAGAAGGAGGACGACAGCAAGTCACTCTCCAAACAAAGCCAAGAGCGTAGCGGAGGCTCACTCTTGAAGCAGAACAGGCAGAATCGATAAGTCGTCGCCTGCAAGACAGGCCAAGACGATCGAAGAGGGTGTGAACCGACACCCTCTTCGATCGGACCTGGGAAAGAACGTGAATCCAAATAGGAAGATCGTTCGTAGGGTGTGCTGGGGTCAGTGTTCATTCAACCGGTTCAAACAAGAAGGAGGTCGCTATGCAAATGATGAAACGAATCGGGTTTATGGGGTTAGGTATCGCATTGGTGGGCGGGCTCAGCGGAATACCGGTCTTCGCAGCAGATAGCCCGGTCGAGGATGGGTCGAAAATTATGATCACGTCTCCCAAGAATGGGGACAAGGTCAACGACAGCTTCGACCTGAAGTATGAGCTGACCAAGGGCTCCCAGGCAGCCCATGCCCACGTGTTCGTAGACAATCAGTATCAGAAGGGTTTTACAGGATCGTTTAAAGGTCTGGCCAAAGGGATGCACCAGATTACTGTGACCGGCGCCACAAAGGACCATGCACTGGTCGCGGCCAGTCAGACCATCACGATCGACGTGCAGTAGCGCTACAACCAGCCATCATCAATGCCGCCAGGGTCTCTTGCACAAGAGGCCCTGGTGTGCCCAGTTTCACAAACCGCTTCCATCCATTCGCAATAATCGCCACGTTCCATAAAAGATCGGGAGCGGCCAGGCGCCCTTCTTGCTCGCAGAACGCGCACGATAAAACTGTGCTCGTTCGATGCGCGCAGTCGAGGGCAGCCTCGACCACTCCCTCCAAAGAGAGGTGAAGCGGGCCGGAAGGCCTTCGCACAGGCTCATGACACGTCTCAGCGCGCCAGTGGCTGGGCAGGTGAAAATGTCGCGTGTCGTTGGGGATCGACTGGACTGCCTTTCAATAAGTACGATGTCGCTGTTTCTTCGTCCGCGAGGACTTCATTGAGCGTACGCACGTAAATCCGCATGGCAGAGATCTAACAAAATTGTCATTCTTGCCACTAGCACAGAATGGACGCCCTCGCTATAATCTGTCTCCTAGTGCTCAACCTCCGAAAGGATGGACGACCATGGTACGAGTTGGCTTATTGGTACGATTGCACGCCAAGCCGGGGAAAGAAGCGGATGTCGCTCGCTTTCTCGAAAGCGGACTTGCCCTAGCGAATCAGGAAGCCACGACGCCGATCTGGTTCGCGTTACGGTTGGGACCGGCGACATTTGGTATCTTCGATGCATTTGCTGATGATGCCGGCCGCAAGGCACACCTGGCCGGCCAGATTGCGGCAGCGTTGATGGCCAAGGCGCCCGAGTTGCTTGCCGAAGCGCCACAGATCGAGCATGTCGACGTGCTTGCTGCAAAAATTTCACACTGAGGTTATTCATTCAATGGAGGGGAACCTGGTAGATCGCATAGACGCTTGCCTGAATAGCCCCTTACCCCTTGAGAAGGAGAACCAGCTATGAAGATGATCAATCGTCTGGCGCTTATCGGCCTTCTTTGTTGGCTGGGTTCGCTTATGGCATTGCCCAGCCATGCTGCAGCGGACCGAGAGAAATTGTTAAAAGACCCAGGAGTCTACGCTACATTCGTCGTGTTTAAGATGGACGAGGACTGGTGGAAACTAGATAAGACGGCACGGGTCTCGGCGGCAGCAGAGGTCAAAGCCGCGTTCCAGAAGCACAGCGACAGCGTGATCACCGATACCTACTTGCTTCGTGGGCTCGTAGAGAAAGCGGACTTCTTTGTCCGAGTACATTCTCCAGAGATACTGTCCAACCAAAACTTCCTCATCGATCTGATGGGCACGACCTTAGGCAAGCATCTTGTGAATACCTACACATTTAATGGCCTCAGCAAGCAGGCCAACTATGTGCCGGCGCTGCCGGATGACTTGAAGACAGCCATGAAGACACCGACCGATGCCGGTCCAAAGCCCTACGCGATCGTCGTACCGATCCGCAAAGATGCAGCGTGGTGGATCACAGGCCAGGATGGCCGCAACGCGATGATGACGGAGCACGCGGCAGCCACAACCGCCTACCTCAAGACTGTGAAGCGTAAGCTCTATCACTCCAGCGGCTTGGACGATCTTGACTTCATCACGTATTTTGAGACAGCCAAGCTGGACGACTTCAACAACCTGGTCATCGCCCTGGAACGGGTCGAGGAAAACCGACACAATGCGCAGTTTGGCAGCCCAACGCTCCTCGGCACCATCCGTCCACTTGATGAGATCCTGGAGATCCTAAGCCGCTAGTCGCATGATGCGACCTCCATCCCGTGGGGAGAGGTGCCAACCGGCATTGGTTGCCCTCTTCCCTTCTTTGAAATCCAAGTCGTTGCTCTGGTGTCCTAGACGCGCCGACGTCAAACAACTGGGGTGGGAGTCTTTTTTAAAGCACTACGGATAAGAACGCAGGACCCGTTTCCGTTTCGTGGCGCGGGGCAGCTCCGATCTTGTCAGTTATCTTTCCCGTTGACTGGCGCCTCATGGCTTTGGGAACATGGCGCGGTGCATTTCGAGTGGCTCGGCTCACTCACGCAGATTGAGGCGTTGGTGGTTGAGCCTCAGATCCGTGAGATTGCGCGTCTTCGGAAGTTGTATGGTCATGGTCGGCGGCATAAGCGGAAGGTCTATCTTGCTCTTTCCGATACCACTGCCCTCAAGCACGGCCAGATCCGCGTCACTGATGAATTTTGGGAAGACTATCTCTACCCGAAAAGCCTCTTCTTGCCGATTACTGTTCGGCATCTCTTCGCGAGGCCATTCTAAAAGCGGCATAGCGAAGAAGTAGCCGCACGAGTCCCCGTTTCTCAGCGGGCGGCTTTCCATTCAGAGCTTTCATTGAAGGGAAATCCGATGGCACAAGAAGATAAGTCTCCACGAACCGTGACGATTTTTAAAAGCGCTGCTGCGTTTGGACTGTGGGGCGCCGTGGCCGGCACTTTGATCGGTGCGCTTGTTGGCGCAGTCGGTGGTACAGCCTATGAATTCATCACCGGCACATCCGGTATGAACGGTCGGTCGCTGTTTCTCTTTACCGCGCCCATCGGCGTCCTTCTCGGAATCGGATATGGAGTTTGGAAGGAACTGTAGGAACGCCGCGAACGACTCACCTCACCTCATAGCAACTGTTGCACCTCAATCGGGCCTCCCACCGTCTGCTAGACTTAACAATGTCCCAGTAGCATCTTACGGATGAGCCTCTTTTCACACAATCGTGAGGTGGCATCATGGTCGATTGGCTGGCGGCTACGTCCATAGTATTCGGTCTGCTCGGTCTACTTTTTACGTTGGCCGCCCTGGCATCGGTGCGTCGGAGACGGTTCGCTCGCCTGTCCCTACACACGGCCATGGGCCTGGCCTGCCTGGCATCCGGCGCCTTGTTTCTCACGCTTCAGCTCTCCTTGCAAGGCTACCGAGCTCTTACGCGTGAGGATGTTGCTGCAACCATTCATACGGAACCGGTTGGGCCGTCGCAGTTTCAGGTCACAGTTCATCTGGCGGACGGGCGAACGGAGACCTACCGGTTGGCAGGCGATGAAGTCTACATCGATGCACACATTCTGAAGTGGAAGCCCTGGGCAAATCTGCTCGGTTTGCACACGGCTTTTGAGTTGGATCGTATTGCGGGACGTTACCACCGGATCGAGGATGAGCGCTCGAAACCTCGTACGGCTACCCCCTGACCACCGATCGATTGATCGACCTGTTCACACTTCGACATCAATACGCCTGGTTGGAGCCGGTGGTCGATGCAGACTATGGATCGGCGGCGTTTTACCCGACACGCGAGCGTGCAGTGCTCGAACTCCGTGTCTCCACCACAGGATTGCTCTTCCGCCCACTGACGAAAACATTCTGATCCTACGGCAACTCCCTTCGCACCTATCAGTACGAAGTCATGCTGTACATCGTTCCCACCTAGCTGAATTACTGGGATGAATTCAGGAATCGGGAGGCTGAAGACCTCGAGCTGACGGTGGATGGCCGAAAGGTCCAACCAAGCCATCCTTGAGCCCAGGCGTTCCGAGCGGCCGTTGATCCATTTCATCAATGGGCAGGAATACCAGGGCCGATCTTCTCGAGAATGACCTCTTTGATCTGCGTGACAAATCGCTTGGAGACTTCCGCCTTTTGCAAGATATGGCCGGTTTCAGACACGGTGGAGGTAACAGGTGGGACTTGTGAAGTGATCGTCGCTTCGAATACGACGGCAGCCATCTTGCCAGGCTTGCCAGTCTTGGGCTGCAGAACATACACATCCTTGATCGAGACCTTGGGAACGACTTCGACGTCGGCAATGGAGAATCCGGCGCGGAGGTCCCCTTTATCAGCCGAACCACGATTTTCCTCGATGAGTTTGATGATGGGGTCGGCATTGAACTCGCTCCGAATCTGCTGTTCAACCGCGCCTTTCGATTTCTCCGCTTGCCGCATCTTGTCGTCCAGAACCAGTGGGGCAAGGTTCACATAAATTGGAGCGTTCGCTTGCCGTTTCGGAGCCCGACTAGAAATGTCAAATTGCTCCGCCTTTTTAGCCTTCAGCTGCTCTGCCATCTCCTGAGCCGACAGTTGGCGTTTTACCTTCGAGTCTTGTGCGCTTTGATTCGTCGATTGTCCATCCTGGTCGGTCTCATTCGCGAAAGCCCTGTTACTTTGCTCATCCGCTCGGTAGACTTTCTTATCTCCCTGAACCTTCGAGCTATAGGGACCCCCTGTACAGGCGGTTAATGCGAGGCAGGCCATGACTATAGAACCGGGGATCAGCACGTATTTTGGTCGATTCGATGTCATAGACATTGCACAGATTCCTCCTGATTGGATGAGCATTGGGAGGCAAATACCCTCCCCGGACTAGTCGGATGCATGGCTAAGTCTAGCAGCCGCCTAAGACCTGCATAAGAGCTTGACAGTAAAAGTATTTTTCTGTCTACCTCGACTAAGTTTAATCGAAATGACAGTCGCATCGCTGACGGGAAAAGAGCCGAGGAGCTGCCGAGAAGGAGCGTGATACGTAGAGGGAAGATCGGGGCCGGATGGGTCAAACGAGAGAATCGATGAAAGGCACCAGGGTTATTTATCTGTCAGTAGATAATCAAGCTGTTCGACTTTTACGATCGGCATAATCACGCCGAGGCCCTCTTGGTCATGCGAGAAATCGTATAGCACCGATTCCTCAGGAATAAGCCGCCCAGTCATGGCCACCGTAACATCGACCAGCTGGCCTCGCGCGATTCGTCGTTCAAGCTGCTCTCGCAGTACTCCCGACACTTTCGCCACAAGATTGCCCGAGAAGTCCTCATATTTGAAACGCACGACGCCCCATCTCGTCGGAGTGAACTTCGGCCCAAGCACGACGCGAAATCCACCAATTTCCGCATCGTACCGAGACAATTCGCCATCCCAGACAAAGGTGATGCGCTGCGCCAAGACAGGATTCCCGACACGCTTCGCATCCCGCTCCCGATTCAATGTGAAGAGGCGCTCATCACGTGCCGAGTCATGATGGCCACGCCCGTAGACCAGGCCCCAGTCCGGCGGGGCTACATCGAGTGCGTCAAGAAACCTTTCAATTGCGCGAGGGTCGATCAAAACATGGGAGTCGGACGGCAGGATGGTATGGAGATCCGTTGGCGCAATAGTCCAAAGCCGTCTCTCGCCGAGCGTGTCTTCAGCCAATCCCTCCCCAACTGATCCGATGGTCAGGAGCAGAACGGCCATACACCAGAAAACCGACATGGGATGGCGGTCACTCCGTTGCGGCGGCTGCAGCCGCCCGCTCAAAACTTGCGCGGAGATCGGTGACCGCTTGCTGTTCAGCCGTCAACACTCCACATTCAATCATGATGGCCACACGAGGAGTGGGATCGATACGTCGCAAGGCTTGGCTGGTAAATCCACCTGACTCGATGACTTTTCGATAGGTGCCGACCCACGAATCGGTCACGGCACGCAGCCCGGCATCGGTGGGTTTCATTCGTCCAAGCTTTACCTGCTCCAATAATTTGGTGAGGGGGTCGGACTGGGAGATCGTGACAATTGCACGCCGCAACGCCTCTTCGTCGGACTCCATGGTCAATTGGTTGCGCAAGAACCGGGGCCGCGCGGATCGCCGCAGCTTCCGCACGCGCCGCCACCGTTACCCGGAAGCACCCAGCCATCTGTCCCGCCGACCCCGAACGAAGAGATCTGTTTCTCCAATTTCGTCGTGTTGCACTTTGGACAGGCCGCGTTCGTTGAGCCATAGACCAACAGCTCGAACCGATGATTGCATTCCCCGCAGACATATTCGAAGATAGGCATGGATTGTACTCCTTATTCTGACCGGTATTATAAGGTCGGGCTTGCCACTTCGCAATCTGCCAGGAGCTCTATGTACCAAGAAGAAAAAACCTTTACCTTTCGATTCAGCCTGGAGGCCTCGTTTCCTGACGAGTATGACGGCGATGAGGAAAACCAGTCCTGGCTGCGCGAGTGGGAAGCCCTGATCAAACCGGATCTGCTCAAGGTGCTCTTCGAATCGTTGCGCCAACACCGGTCCTGGCAAGCGCACGTGCGCAATCGCGGGAAATCCCCTGCCGATGAAATTGAAATCGTTCTCGCTCGAGACTTTTCAAAACCCCCAGGATTCAGCCTGTTATCATGATACCCCCTCCCCTTGGTCTGTACCTCCACATCCCCTTCTGCCGGCAGCGGTGTGACTTCTGCGCCTTCTACCTTGAGATCCATCGCGAGGGTCGCGCAGAAACTTTTGTGAAATCTCTCATTCGCGAGATCCAACTGTCCAGTCCACAACACGTGTCTGCAGGCCGTCCTATCCAGTCCATCTATTTTGGAGGCGGCACACCAACTGCGCTGGCCGCAACTCAGCTTCTCGCAATCCTGTCGGAGATTTACAGGTATTTCACCCTTGCCTCGGACTGTGAAATCACCGTTGAAGGGCATCCTTCCACAGTCTCCGAACAGGATCTTGGACAACTGCTTCAGGCCGGCGTCACTCGGATGAGTTTCGGCGCAGAATCGATGGATAGTAACGACCTGACTCGGATCGGACGGCCCGGCGCCGTTCACCAGACCATGATAGCGGTCGATCAGGCCAGAGCGGCAGGGTTTACCAATATCAACCTCGATTTAATGTATGGGCTCCCAGGCCAAAGCCTGGAGAGCTGGCGACAGTCACTGGCCCACTGTCTCGCGCTGGCGCCGACGCATCTGTCCTGCTATGCCCTCACGGTCGAGGAAGGTACGACACTCGCCTCCAACATCCAACGAGGACGAAGTCCAGCCCCGGATGAGGGGCTTCAGATCGACATGGACAAAGCAGCGCAACAAATACTCGGCAACGCCGGCTACGAGCGGTATGAGATCTCCAACTATGCCAAACCGGGATATGCCTGCCGACACAATCTGCTCTACTGGACCAACGGCGAATACCTTGGGTTCGGCCCGAGTGCACAGTCCTATCTGGGCGGAACAAGATTCGGGAACGTCGCCGACCTGGAGGCTTACAATACCTCGCTCGCGGAGCACCGTCTCCCTATCGAAGATCGCACCAGACTCTCCGAAGAGGAGCAACTTCGCGACGCCGTGATTTTCGGCTTGCGGCTCATTCGAGGAATTCCCACAGGCTACCTTCATCAACATACCGCAAACTATGGGCATGCATCCGTCACCGCACAATTACTCAGGAAACAGTTGATCGAAGAAGATGGTGAGTACAGCAGACTATCGGCACGGGGCCTTCTGCAAGCGGACACCATCGCCGAGCAACTGTACTAGCAGGATTCTGGTTTGTTTGGTCTGTCCGGTTTATCTGGTTGGTCTGGTTCAACCAAATAAACAAGATAAACCAAACAAACCCGCCCTCACACTAACCACCACGCGCATTGACTTTCTCCTTGGGCCGGGTTGAAACTGAGCACACCTCACAGCGGAGTTGCCATGCCGGTTAATATGGACCCTGCCAATAAGCGAAGAATACGGCCATCGCCGCCGGAGGCAAACCCACCTGCTTCCGAGATAGAACAAACGCTGCCGAAGCAACCGATTCATTTTGACGAAGAGACGGAAGAGGATCGGGTGAAGGAACTTGCGGATGCGGAGTCGAAGAATCTGTGGGAGGCCACAGAAGTCATCGACATGGATAAGTTCTAGGGCCAATAGCCACGCGAGAAAGGCGCGACATGCAGGATGCTCAAAAAGGCCGTCCAGCAAGGCCGCAGGTGAGTCGAAACCGGAGGCGTACCCTCAGGGGTACGTTGAGGATTTCGTCGAGCTGAGAACGCAGCTGGCGGCCTTTTTCAGCATCCTGTCAGGCTGGTAGGAAGAAAAAGGCTATCGCCAGCATCAAGTAGACCCCTACCAACATGACACCTTCCATCCAGTTCGATTCTCCGTCCACTGCCACGAATCCTACAACCAAGACCGACATCGTCACAGCGGCCACCTCGAACGGTGTAAAGATCAGATCCAATGGCGCCCCGAACAGATAACTGGCAAAGACCAGTAACGGTGCAACGAGCAGAGCAATCTGCAGACTGGACCCGACGGCAATACCATAGGCGAGGTCCATCTTGTTCTTGACTGCCACCATCACAGCCGTGGAATGTTCCGCCGCATTACCGATAAGGGCAACGAGAATGACCCCGACAAAGACCTGTGTGAGCCCAAGTTGCTGCGCAGCAGGCTCCAGCGCGCCGATTAACATTTCGCTCATCAGGGCCACGAGACAGGTCACTACGGTGAGCACGATAATGGAGGTGCGGCGAGCCCAGGGTTGCTCTCCAAGGTCAGAGGCATTATGGGCTTCTCCGGCAAACAGATGTCGATGCGTCTTCAAAGTAAACAAGAGACTTGCTGCATAAATACTGAATAAAATGAAAGAAATTACAAGACTAAGATTGCGCTCTATCGCGATGCCACGATCAGAGGCGGTAAAGTGAAACAGCGCGGGAATGATGAGTCCCACGGCGGCGAGAAGTAGGAGACTAGCGCCCATTCCGGCTGCGGTCTGATTAAATCTCTGCCGCTCGTACTTAATCCCGCCGGCAAACATGGAGACCCCAAGCACGAGCAAGATGTTGCCGAGGATCGAGCCTGTAAGCGACGCTTTTACGACATCGTGAAGCCCCTCGTGCAGAGCCACGAGTGCGATAATCAATTCCGCGGCATTACCGAGCGAGGCATTGAGCAGCGCACCGATGCCGGCGCCGACATGGGTGGTCAAATGTTCGGTGGCCCGTCCCAACAGGCCCGCCAGCGGAATAATGGCAAGGCCGGCCGACACAAAGACCAGTAATGGATCGGCTCGCAGAACTTCAAGCGCGATCGTCACCGGGACAAAGATGAGCAGGAAATCGAGCCAGGACGTGAAAAGATATCGCACGCGCAAACCCTAACATGAGCGTAAAACTTTGTCGATGAATCGACCCAGACCACCCCACGCGCTCTTCTACCCCTTTCATCTCTGCCATCCGGATACCCTGATGCGGCTCCTGACTCGCTTTGCCTCCGTCCATTTTCGCGACTTCATGGCGCTGCAATTGACTCCAATGTCCGGAATGACGGCGTTCCAGGACCGAATGGGTATGAACTTCCCGGACCTTATTGAGTCGGGACGCCTCGTACAAGGCTATAATGTGAGTGGTGCTATTCCGGCTACGGTGGCAGCCGCCATCGATTGCGATCTTCTGGATCCCCTTTGGCGCTCGCTTTTCCACACGGCGCTTCGCCAGGACCGTCGTTTCCAACGTGGGCTCTTCGAACCCTCTCACAGTCTTCGTGTCGGCGGCAGTCTTATACCAGGCCCTGCCGCACTCTTGCGCCTCATGGACGACTCATTCAGACAGCAGGCCTACGACCTCAGCCTGGTGAGATTTCTATCGAAAAGCGGCCTCACCCTTGACGAAGGATATCGCTTTGAGTATGGGCTTGCCCTCGTGAAGACATCCGCTGCACTCGTCTATACACAGGCTCTGGCTCAGACATACCAGATCCAACCGGCCACAGACTCTCCCGCTCATTTTGCGCTCTATACACAATCTTGCCTCCGTGAAAATTGGCCAAGAATCAACCGTCTGCTCACCCGAACGGGCTATTAAAAATTGAGGACAAGTCTGCTAGAATTCGCCCCCATGGCTGGCACAAGCACTCCCTTCGCACCCCCCGTCACGACAGAGACCACCAGCACCGACACAGGTGCTAATCTCGACGCACGGGTGCTCGTGTTCAACTGCGAGTGCCACACTTATGACCAGGTCATTGCGCTCTTTTGCCAGTTCATTCCGGGCATGAACACCACGAAGGCCTTTGAGCTTGCCTGGAAGATCGACCATGATGGAGAAGCCATCGTGTTTGCGGGGGCATTGGCACACGCAGAAGAGATCGCTGAAAAATTGGCGGGAGGGGGACTGCGAGTCGCCGTGCAGTAATCGCCGATTGCTACTTCTTGTGCTTCTTCTTGGGCTTTTTTGCTGCTTCTTTCGCTGGTCGTGCTTTTGGCTTTGCTTTCGACACCGGCTTAGCTTTCTCTTTCGAAACGGCGGGACGTGCTGCGGCTTTCGCTGGTGCATGTTTCGCTGGAGTGGCCTTCGAAGGTGCAGACTTCTTGCCGTGACTCCCCGATCCGCCCTTCACTGGCTTCCCTTCCGCGAGCTGAGCCTGAAGCTTGTGCGTCGCGGATGTTTTATTCATCTTCGTCACCATATCGCCGCTATAGATCCGCACTTGATAGAGCTCCAAGAGCTTGCCAATGGCTTTTTGATCGCCTTTTTTCGCAGCATTCAACAGCCGGCGGCGATGGTTCATCTCTTCTTCTTCTGTATGGGATGCAGCCCGTCGTTCCATGTCCGTCCTTTCATTCTACGCAGGCATGACATGCCCAGCGCGGGGCAGCATACCCGAAATCTTCAATTTCTTCTAGCGCCTATTTACAAACGCGAGCCAGGAGGTTGTCGTTTCCGTTACCTTGACAATGGAGAAGTTGCTTTGATAACGTGTTGAAATTGTTTAATCTCTTGGCCATCTTAGGAACCGTCATGCAGGTTAAAATCAATGGCAAGGCAGAAGAGATTTCAGGAGGAACGGTCCTCGATCTGCTCCAAGCCAAAAAGATTGAACCGCAAATGGTCGCGGTTGAGGTCAACGATACCATAGTAGACCGGGATCATCTCGCCACGACCCACCTGAACGACGGCGACCGAGTCGAGTTCCTGTTTTATATGGGAGGTGGTCGGTGACAATGACCCGGCACAACGACATCACAGAACTCATCGGACGGACCCCTCTCGTCCGCCTGAACCGGCTGTCCCCTGTCGGCGGCGCGACAATCTACGGAAAAGTTGAGTTCTTCAATCCTGGCGGAAGCGTCAAGGATCGAATCTGTCTCAATATGATCAACGAGGCGGAACGATTGGGGATGTTAAAACCAGGCGGCACGATTGTCGAACCGACCAGTGGAAACACCGGAATCGGACTGGCATTAGTAGCTGCAGTTCGTGGCTATAAGCTGATCCTTGTCATGCCGGAGAGTATGAGCATGGAGCGGGCCAGTCTTTTGTCATCTTATGGGGCACAACTTGTCCTGACACCGGCCTGGGAAGGGATGAAGGGTTCGATTCGCGAGGCGGAAAGCCTCATCGCGCAAAATCCGTCGTACTTTATGCCGGATCAGTTTTCAAACCCGGCTAACCCGGCCATGCACAAACAAACCACGGCGCGTGAGATCCTCGAAGCACTCGACGGAAAAATCGATGCTTTTGTGGCAGCTGTCGGCACGGGCGGAACCATTACCGGATGCGGAGAATTGTTTAAAGAGAAAAACCCTGACGTGAAAGTGATTGCGGTGGAACCAGCCGGCTCGCCGGTCCTATCAGGTGGAGACCCAGGACCCCACAAGATTCAAGGAATCGGCGCGGGATTCATTCCGAGGGTATTGAACCGGTCTATTCTCGATCGTGTCCTGACCGTGACCGACGACGAGGCCTATCAAACGGCCAAACAACTCTCGAAGAAGGAAGGCCTCCTGGTGGGGATTTCTGCCGGAGCCAACGTGTTCGCCGCGCAAAAAGTGGCCCAAGAACTTGGCCCAGGCAACAACGTGGTGACCATTCTCTGCGACACAGGAGAACGGTATATCAGCATCGAGAAGTACTTCAATATCTAAGGATGCTGAAAATGGCTTCCAACTTCGTTCTCAGCTCGGGAAAATCCTCAACGGGGACCCGGCCGCCTCACCACTCGGCGGCGCGCACAGACGTGGTGCTCCTTACTCGTCGCACCGTGCGCCCCAGAGGGTACGCCTCCGGTTTTCTCTCGCCTGCGGCCTCGCTCGGTGAAGGACGCGTCTCGGCGCGCCGGGGTTGGGCGGGTGAGAACATCGATCATTTTGAGCATCCTTTGCAATTCGCTAACTGATTGTCATGGAATTTACTGAAGACCAAATTAGTCGTTACAGCCGGCATATTCTTTTGCCTGAGGTCGGGGGCAAGGGACAAAAGAAGATTGCCAAGGCCAAGATTCTGTTGGTCGGGGCTGGTGGCCTCGGTTCGCCGGCGGCGCTCTATCTGGCCGCAGCCGGCATCGGCAGGATCGGCCTCATCGATAGCGATGTGGTGGATCTGACCAATCTTCATCGGCAGGTTCTTCACCATACGTCGGATGTCGGCCGCCCCAAGGTTCTGTCGGGCAAAGAAAAGATTCAATCGTTGAATCCCGACGTGGAAGTCACGATGTACGAAGAGCGGTTGACAGCCGGCAATGCCCTGAAGATCATCGGCGAGTACGATGTCGTCATCGACGGGGTCGATAACTTCACGGCCAAGTTTTTGATCAACGATGCCTGTTTCTTTGCCGGGAAACCGTTAGTCCACGGCGGCATTCTCCGCTTCGACGGGCGTGTGACTACCATTGTGCCGAAACAATCCGCCTGTTATCGTTGCATCTTCAAGACTCCACCGCCAGCCGGACTGGTCGCCTCCTGCCAAGAGGCGGGCGTGATCGGCGTGTTAGCCGGCATCATTGGAACGATCCAAGCGACGGAGGCCTTGAAACTCATTCTAGGTATCGGTCATCCTCTCACAAACCGGTTCTTGGATTTCGATGCGCGCAAAACGCAGTTCAGAGAGATCAAAGTGAAACGCAATCCCGACTGCGCGCTCTGCGGAGCGCACCCGACGATTACCGAACTGTTCGATGACGGCGACCCCTTTGCCGGCTGTGCCGTCCGGCCGTAACTATTGACGAACGAGGTGATATCACCATGGCGACGATGAAAGCGCTAGTCTGCCGCGAATGCGGGAAAGAATATCCGACGAAGGCGATCCACGTCTGCGAGATGTGCTTCGGCCCCCTCGAGGTCAAGTACAACTACGAGGAGATCAAGAGAAGCATTTCCCGCAAAAAGATCCAGGACGGACCGGACAGTATCTGGCGCTATGCCGATCTCCTGCCGGTGCAAGGCCCGACGTATCTCGGCCCCCATGCCGGAATGACGCCGCTGGTGCGCGCCAAGAATCTCGGCGCTTTCCTGGGATTGGACGAACTCTATATTAAAAACGATACGGTCAACCATCCGACGCTCTCGTTCAAAGATCGGGTCGTAGCAGTTGCCATCACCAGAGCCCGCGAATTGGGATTTGAGACCATCGCCTGCGCCTCAACCGGCAATCTGGCCAATTCCGTCGCGGCCCATGCTGCCGCCGCCGGAATGCGCGCCTATGTCTTCATTCCCGGAGATTTGGAAGCAGCCAAGGTCCTCGGGAATTTGATCTATAAGCCGAACGTGGTCGAGGTTGAAGGCAATTACGATGACGTCAATCGCCTCTGCAGCGAGATAGCCGGTGAACATGGCTGGGCCTTCGTGAATATCAACATTCGTCCCTACTATGCAGAAGGCTCGAAGACCCTCGCATACGAAACGGTTGAGCAGCTCGGCTGGCGCACTCCCGATCAAGTGGTTATCCCGATGGCGTCGGGCTCCCTCCTGACCAAGATCTGGAAGGGGCTCCACGAAATGAAAACCGTGGGCCTCATCGATGATGTGAAAACGAAGATCAATGGCGCACAGGCCGAAGGCTGTTCTCCTATTTCCACGGCCTTCAAGTCGGGGCGTGACTTCTTCAAGCCGGTAAAGCCCAAGACCATTGCCAAGTCACTGGCCATCGGCAATCCAGCTGACGGGTACTATGCCCTCAAAGCGACCGCCGAGAGCAAGGGCTCCATGGACATGGTTTCGGACGACGAAGTCGTAGAAGGAATCAAACTGTTGGCACAGACCGAAGGGATCTTCGCAGAGACCGCCGGCGGCGTGACGATCGGCGTGCTACAGAAGCTGGTGAAACAAGGCACGATCAAGAAAAGCGATGTAACAGTCGCCTACATCACCGGCAATGGGCTCAAGACGCAGGAAGCCGTGATTGATGCGGTCGGCCGGCCCCACCGCATTCAGCCGAGCCTCGTCAGTTTTGAACAGACCTTTAAGGTAGGGAAACATGGGGGTGGTGACGCATGATTAAGGTTCGCATTCCAACCCCGCTCCGTCCCCTGACGAAGGGACAGGGAGAGGTCGAGGCACAGGCCAAGAGTATCGCCGAAATGATCGAGACCTTGAATGGCTCCTATCCTGGGATCAAGGATCGCCTCTGCGACGACACAGGAGAGCTTCGACGGTTTGTGAATATGTACGTCAATGAGGAAGATATTCGATTCCTCAAGGGCAAAGAGACGTCGCTCAAAGACGGAGACGAAGTCTCAATCGTGCCGGCCATTGCGGGAGGCTCATCATGCCGAATATGAAATTTCACATTCGATTCCCGGAAGACAAGATCAAAGAGCCGATCATTTACCAGATCGGCCACGAATTCAAAGTCGTCACGAATGTCCGGCGCGCCGATGTGCGTGAAACCACTGGATGGATGGATCTAGAGCTGACCGGGGACAGCACGGAAATCGAACGGGCCGTCGCTGGCCTTCGCAAGAAAGGCGTCATTGTCGACCCGATCGAATTGAATGTGGTGGAGTAAATACCGTAAGGGGGAAGGGGTGAGGCGTAAGGGGTAGGGGTATAGAAGATGGAACTCACTGAACCGCAGATTCAACGATACAGCCGCCAGATTATTCTGAGCGAGGTAGGCGGCAAGGGCCAGATGAAGCTGAGCAAGGCGAGGGTCTTGCTCATCGGCGCAGGAGGACTCGGCTCGCCTGCCGGGCTCTATCTCGCCGCAGCCGGTGTCGGCACCATCGGCCTGGTCGATGGCGATGTCGTCGATCTCTCGAATTTACAGCGGCAAATTATGCACTCTACCGCTACGGTCGGCATGCCGAAAGTGGAGTCTGGAAAGAAGACCCTCACGGCGATCAATCCGGAGATCACGGTCAATGCCTATCATCAGCTCGTAGATGCAGGCAATATCCTTCCGCTCTTTAAAGAATACGACATGGTGCTGGACGGATCGGATAACTTTTCGACGCGTTTTCTCGTGAACGACGCCTGCTTCTTTGCCAAGAAGACGCTCATTTCCGCCAGCATGTTCCGCTTCGAGGGTCAGCTCACGACGATCAAGCCCCATGCAGGCTATCCCTGCTACCGTTGCCTCTACCCTGAGCCACCACCGGCTGGACTCGTTCCCAATTGCCAAGAAGCCGGCGTCTTGGGAGCCCTGGCAGGAACCATGGGCATTCTTCAAGCATCGGAAGCGATCAAAGAAATACTCGGGATCGGCGAGACCATGGCCGATCGCCTGCTCATTTACGATGCCCTGGAAATGAAATTCAGAAAAGTCCGGCGCCCCAAAGACCCGGCCTGCCGCCTCTGTGGACCGACGCCGACGATCACCAACTTGAATAGTGATTACACTGTCACCTGCGCTATTTAGCCGTGTCAGATCTCATTATTCCCCAAGCAATTCTCGATGACATAGTGGCTCACGCCAGGGAACTCGATCCCTACGAATGTTGTGGACTCCTGGCTGGGACCAACAGAACTGTCACCCATGTTTATCGAATCACCAACATCGTCGCGCTAGAGGGGGCCGAGAAACTGTCTTCCTTCGACCCGGCAAAGGCCGCACATTTGGAACGGTTATCGCCGTCCGAACGGGCCGAGATCGCCTTCGTTATGGATATGCAGGACTTTTCCGCTGCGAAGAAAGACATCCGAAACAAAGGGCTCGATTTGCAAGTAGTCTATCACTCCCATCCTCACGACCCTGCGCGCCCCTCCACTACCGACATCAAGATTGCCACCGACTACGAAGAGATCTGGCCCAAGATCAATCTGCCCATCCCTGCCTATCTGCTCATCTCCCTCATGGAAAAATCGAAACCGGACATTCGCCTCTACTGGATTAAGAGCGGAGCAGTTACTGCCGCCCACATCGCAAGTTAGGGGATGTTGAAACGGTTTATTTGGTGTGTCTCATTTCTTTGATTGAAGCAGAGATACAAAATGAACTAAACAAACCAGATCAACCAGACAAACCCCGCTCTAGATTTTCCAGTTTGTTTCCACTTTGCCCGAGTGCGATAATACTTTCCTGATCGACCCCATACGCAGGAGCGCTTGGTATGTCACACATGCGTACAATTCTCTGCACCATTTTCTCTAGCCTCTTCCTCCTCAGCCTAACCGTGTCTTCCAGCTCTGCCGAAGAGAAAAGCTTCTACAGTCCCGTCATTAATATCGACAAGGAAAGCTCCCGCATCATGATCTCTACCTTCGGCTCCGTATTCTGGATCGACGTTCCCGATGCAGCCAAGCCGCACATCGAGAAGCTTCCGATATCAGGCCTCGCAGATTTCGTCGTCGAGATGAAAGGCGAGGGGCAAGCGCCTCTGCTCAAGACCTGGAAAGTGAAATCGGGGGAGACAAGCTGTACCTACTTCGATGGCAAGACCTGCCGATAGCAGTGAGACGTGAAGCAACTACAGGCGTTAGGGGTGAGGGGTAAAGGGTTAGGCGCTTCCGGAGCTGAGAGCTAACGGATCGTTGTTGACTACATACGACTCACGCTTCACGCTTCACAAATGATGTTTCACGGCCATTTACCACTACTTCTTTCTCACGTAGATATTTATCTAACACGAATGTCCCGAACGGAATGACAGACGCAACCAGTGCGTAGAGTGAAAACATCACAGGCCATCGTTGTTTCACATGCAGCATGGCTAACAGGCCAACATAGAGCAGGAACAGGCCTCCGTGGATTGCACCCACGACTCTCACAACCTCCGGCATCCCCATGAAGTACTTCATCGGCATGGCAATACATAACAGGGTGAGAAACGACACGCCTTCGGCTAAACCCGTCATTCTAAAAGCTCTGATCTGGCTCATTTTTTCGTTTCTTCCTGCTGCTCTACTAACCAAAAACCAGGCAAAGGATAATGGGTAAGAGTTGAAATCAGAGGATGTTCAAAAAGTCTGTCCGCAAAGCCACAGTGAGAATCTTCCGACTCCTCATACCTCGCATAAGGGGAGTGGCCGAGGCTGCCTTTTACTGCGCGCATCGAGCGACCACTGTTTATCGTGGGGGCTCTGCGAGCAAGAAGGGCACCTGGACGCTCCCCACTCTTTTTTTCAACATCCTCATTCCCCGCTGCCCGCCATATCGTCAATGAGCGGCCTATTGATGTCAGTGCATCCGAAACAGATGGTATCGAAGAGGAGGTCTGCATTCGCGACAAAGTTCTTCTCATCGGTGAGTTTGTCGGCTATGACCTGCGCGTAACAGGTCTCGCAGAGCATCATGAGCCCCCGGGAAACACCTACGGTTTTTCGTCCTGTACTTCCAGCCATGACCTACACCGACCCCTTCTGCCTTGCCAGCCAAAAGTCTTCTGCTTCGAGATCGATTCCGCAGACGGTACACTCATAGATTTGCTCACCCGCAGGAAGCTGGATCTCCTTCCGGTCGATCCTCCCACGGCAGACATGATAAAACCGCCCGCGCGCATCCTCATCATCCAGCGGATCGCTTTCATAGATCAGCACCATCGGCAACTCTCCTCAAAGGTACGCTAGTATACTGATGGACCAGTTCTATCCGCAACGGCCCGCATCCGTTAACTGGCTCGTTTGGTTTGTCTTGTTTGTTTGGTGCGAAGAACGACGGAAACCCGATCAATCAGACCACAACATTGGCAGGATGCTCAAAAAGCCTGTCCAGCAAGGCCGCAGCGAGTGAAGGCCCGAGGCGTACCCTTGCGGTACGTTGAGGATCTGAACGAAGCGAGAACGAAGCTGGCGGGCTTTTTCAGCATCCGGCAGCTAGACTTGGAACTGGGCGTCATATAACCGCGCATACACCCCTTCATGCCCGATCAATGTCTCGTGCGTCCCATCTTCGACGACACGTCCGTGGTCCACGACAATGATGCGATCGACGCCGTGGATGGTGGAGAGGCGATGGGCGATGATGATCGTCGTCCGCCCCTTCGTGAGATCGTCCAGCGCCTCTCGAATCTTGACTTCGGTCTCCGTGTCGATATTGGACGTGGCCTCGTCGAACATGACGATCGGAGGGTCTTTCAGAATCACACGGGCGATCGAGACCCTCTGCCGCTGCCCGACGGAAAGCTTGACCCCGCGCTCTCCGATCCAGGTCTCGTATCCCTCCGGCAGAGCCATGATGAAATCATGAGCTCGCGCCACCTTTGCAGCCGCTTCCACCTCGTCCTGCCCAGCTGTGAGATCCCCATACAAAATATTCTCTCTCACCGTGCCATTAAATAAGAATGGCTCTTGCTGGACCAATCCGATTTGGCTTCGCAGAAAGGCTAGGGGGAGATCCCGGATATCGTGCCCGTCGATGGTCACAATCCCCTCCGTCGGATCGTAAAACCGCATCAGCAATTTGAGCGTGGTGCTTTTCCCAGCCCCGCTCGGACCGACCAACGCGATGCGCTCTCCCGCCTGTACGGATATCGTCACGTCGGTCAAGATCGGCGCATCGGCTCGATAGTGAAACCCGACACGATGAAACGCGACTTCTCCTCGTAACCGTGTAACCGGTGCGAGCGCGCCAGGTCGATCCTTAACCTCCGGTACGAGATCGAGCACTTCGAACACCCTTTCACTTGCAGCCAAGGCATGCTGCAGCATGTGATTGACCGAGTGAATCTGATTGATCGGTACATAGAAGAGCGCAAGATATGAGATGAACATCACGAGTTCGCCGACAGAAAGACGGTGCTCCAAGACTTCGGCCGTGCCGAACCAGAGCACCATGGCCCCGCCGAGACTCCCGATCAGCATCATACCAGGGGAGTAGTAGGACCAGAGGTACATGGCCTTCAACGTTTCCTGCCGACAACGATCGCTCTTTCGGTCGAATCGCTCCTGCTCATAGGGCTGACGATTGAAACCCATCGTCTCCCTGATACCCGCCAACATGTCTTGCAACAGCGCATTCAGTTCAGCCGATCCTTTTCTGATCGCGCGGTAGTATCCATGGACGCGGTTGGTAAAAAATGCCGCGCCCACGACCAACAGGGGAATGGGTACCAGCGCCAACAGAGCCAGTTTCCAGTTCAGCATAAACATCATGATCATAATGCCGGTCAGTGTCAGTCCCGCCGTAATGATCTCTTCCAGCCCATCGACGAAGATGCGCTGCATGTGCTCGGTATCGTTCAAGACCCGCGACATGATTTCGCCTGTCGGGCGATTTTCAAAAAACCTGATCGACAATCGCTGCAGGGCGGAAAATACCTGAACGTGCAGATCGTGGACAACTTGCTGTTCCAGTCCGTTATTCAACCGAATCCGCATCGACCCGCAGAGGTTCCGCAAGACATAGGCGGCGCAGAGTCCAAGAAAGACCCACACCAGGAGCTGGGTCTGGCCCCCCTGAATCACGTCGTCGATGATGACTTTGATCAACCAGGGTGGGATCAACTCGAACGAGGTCGCCAACCCGGCGAACAGAAAGGTGCCGACCACCATAGTGCGGTGGGGACTGAGGTACTGGAGCACGCGAAGCAGGGTTTTCACAGGCGCAGAGTCTTCACGGGGAGTTAACAGGCTGCTGAAAAACTGTTACAGGATGCTCAAAATGGCCAGGCTTCTCACCCGCCCAACCCTGGTGCGCTGAGACGCGCCTGGTCCCAAGCAAGGCCGCAGCTCGGGAGGTGACCCTCGTTTCACGTTTCACGCATAACGTTTCACACTTCTTGGAACACCGCTGGCGGACTTTTTCAGCATCCTGTTAAATGACAGGGACGGGATCGTGTTGCCAGTACTTATTAAATTCGGGGATTTGGGCGAGGGTAGACATATCGGTCATCCGATCCAAAAATACTTTGCCGATGAGATGATCCATTTCATGTTGGATGCAGACTGCATAGAGACCGGTTGCTTCAAAATCCATCGATTTACCCTGACGATCCAGTGCCTGGACCCTCACAACCGAGGGCCTCGTGACCTTGCCCCGCAACCCGTCCACACTCAAACAGCCCTCCCAATTTTCGACGAGTTCAGGCCCATAGAAGATAATTTTGGGATTGATGAGCACGGTTTGTGGAAATCCATCTTCCCCTTCACAGCCCATCACGACCAGTTGAATCGAACGGGACGCCTGGGGCGCAGCCAAGCCGATCCCCGGCTCATCCAGCATCGTTTGAATCAAATCGTCGATGAATTGTTGAATGTCGTACGTACGAATCTCACGAGGATCGACCTTGGCCGCAACCTGGCGTAAGATCGGATTACCGAGCTTTGCAATCGTAAGCCTAGACATGAACCCTACCTGTCATCCTTGTATCGACAGCGAATCAGCAATGAGCTGAGCGTGCGAACCCTGAAAATATAACATAGGGTTTTTCGCCCTCGCAAGGCGCACGGAAACTGGTTTATTTGGTTTGTTTGGTTGATTTGGTTTATCTGGTTAGTCTCGCTCAACCAAACAAACTAAACAAACTAAATAAACAAGAGCAACCAACCGCTAGCGAGATCGCGCCGGCCGTTTCGGATCCACCATCTCAAAACTGTCTTTCTGGCTGTTCCACCATTCGATCCACTCGGTCGTCCACTCTTGACGGTCCAGCTTGGATGACGTCTCCCAATCGCGAAACTCCGACTCGTGTCTGGTGAGAATCCAAAGCGATTGCACCGCTGAGAGTCCGACAAAACGTTCCTCATCGGCGATCATCCCGATCAAAACCGGCACCACTGCCTTCTCCCTAACATACCGTGCCTCGAATGCAGCGGCCTTCCGAATCGACGAATTCTGATCCTTGGCCATGACCTCGATCGCATCCACCGCTTTGGCCGCATCCAGACGAACGGCTACCCGCAATGCATGTTCGCGCACCCGTGGGATTTCGTTCAATTCCTTGGCTGCTGCCACAAGGGCCGGAGCCGCCGACGCCGCCTTCAACATAGCAATCGTTTCAATGACGTTATAGCGAATGCGCGGTCCCGCCATGGTCAAGCCCTTGACCAGGACCGGCACGGACGGCTCGCCGAGATGCACGAATTCTCCCATCGCCCAAAACTCTTGCGCACCCTCCAGCAACGGCAGCAGAGCCTCCGCCCGTTGAACCTCTTGAGGGGTCAAGGGCTTGGTATTCTGCGGAACGGATTCTGCCGGGAGATCCTGTCCCTTCGGAGGCGCCTCGTAGGGCACCTGAACCGGGATGACCCATCCCCTTCCTGGAGGCTCGGCCCACAGGGTCTGAGCCATTCCCAACATCAGCCCGATAAGGGCCAAGATCCATCGATAAGCATGTCGTTGCGATAGGGTCATTCCCTTCTCTCCCTCAAATTTCGTACTGCAGCGTATCTCAGTATTCACGCGGGATTCATGAGCATGCCAGAAAAGCGGATCTAGTTGGAAGTGTCATCTTCGTGAGTCGCGCCTGTCGCGCACGTCTTGCCGGTCTCGCCTACAACTCACCCGCGACGTAGGACAGAGTCCGCCGCGACAGTACATTTACGACTGTGGGAGACCTGTCCAGAAATAGCTTAGGAGTCGAGTCCTACCTTGGAATTGGAGTCGCGGAGATGCTTGCGGACCCGGACCTGTTCGTGGTGCTTGCGTAACAGCTGGCGCCGGATGACATCCCGATCTTCAGCCACAATGCGCACCAATCGATCGACATCTTCTGCATGCTCACGGACCAAGTCGGACAACTTTGCCATTTGACTCTCAAGATGTTCCACCCGCCGGAGCGCATCGGTCTGGCGATCCGGGACCGGCTTCTGAGCCAGCTTCTGTTTCACAAGCGACGTGACCAGTACATCCCGCTTCATACTTACTCCTTTGCTCGAATACTCGTTAACCCTCCGCGTAGTATCGTCTCAGATCCGCGCGATGTCAACGAGTCGCTTTCTTTCTATTTCCCCGGCGTCCTGCTACAATTCGCCGCAATGCTGAACATGTTCACCATGGTGTTGGCGGGTGGAAAGGGAGAACGTCTCCAGCCCCTCACTGAACATCGGGCCAAGCCGGCGGTTCCCTTCGGCGGGAAATATCGGATTATCGATTTCACGCTTAGCAATTGCGTCAACTCCGGACTTCGAAAAGTCGCCGTCCTGATCCAGTACAAATCCCACTCGCTCGACCGTCATATTCGCACCGGCTGGAACATCTTCAACGCCGAACTCGGCGAATTCATCGCGTCGATTCCACCTCAGCAGCGCATCAGCGAAGAGTGGTACCAAGGCACTGCCGACGCGGTCTATCAAAACCTCTTTCTCCTCGACAGCGAACAGCCGGACTATGTCCTGATCCTCGCCGGCGACCATATCTACAAGATGAACTATATGGAGATGTTCCATTGGCTCCTCGCAAAAGGCGCGGATGCGGTCGTCGGGGCGATCGACATTCCGATCGAAGAGGCCCACCGGTTCGGCGTCATGAGTGTCGATGGGGATTTCCGAATCACGAACTTTGAAGAGAAGCCGGCTCAGCCTCCGTCGATTCCCAACGATCCGACCCACGCCTTTGCCTCGATGGGCATCTATCTGTTTCGCACCAAGGTCCTCCGCGAGCACTTGATCGCCAACGCCCAGGAGGAAGGAAGTCACGACTTCGGGAAAAACATCATTCCGCAAATGATTCACGAACAACGTGTCTACGCCTACAAATTTATCGACGCGAACAACAAAGATGTGAAGTATTGGCGGGACATCGGAACATTGGACGCCTACTGGGAAGCGAACATGGATCTCGTGGCGGTGGACCCCCTGTTCAATCTCTACGACCAGCACTGGCCGATTCGGACCTACCAAGGGCAATTTCCACCGGCCAAATTCGTGTTCGCGCAAGACTATCAAGGCGGCAGGATGGGCGTGGCTCTGGATTCCATCGTCTGCGGCGGCTGCATCTTCTCGGGTGGCCGAGTGCAAAACTCTGTCGTCTCACCGAACGTCCGTGTGCAGGACAACGCCGACGTGCGCGAATCGATCCTCATGGAAAACGTCGTTATCGGCGCCCACAGCCGGATCAGGCGGGCCATCATCGACAAAGACGTCGTCATCCCTCCTCACTCGGAAATCGGATATAACCGTGAAGCCGACGCGCAGCGATTTACCGTCACCGAATCCGGTTTAGTCGTGATTGCAAAGGGAATGAAACTGCATGCCTCCCTCGATTCATCCGGTTGATCTGATTCTCGCTCTTCGCGACAAGCACTTGACCCCTGCCATTGTGTTCCTCACGTCGCGCCGCGCCTGCGATGAAGCGATGCAGGCCTTCGACCATAGCCAGATCCTCCTCCCGCCGATTCGCCAGCAGGCGATTGCCGACGTACTGGAAAAGGTGATCGCCCAATATCCCAGCATCGCAGAACATCCGCTCATTCCGACCGTTCAGCGCATCGGCGTGGCAGCACACCATGCAGGCCATCTCCCCTCGTGGAAGATCGCTGTTGAGGAACTGATGCGGCACGGCTGTCTCGATGCCGTCTTCGCCACAACCACGTTGGCCGCCGGAGTCGATTTCCCCGCGCGAACGGTGATTATCACACAGTCCAGCATCCGCAAGTCGCGCGACTTCACGGACCTGACGATCGGCGAGGTGCAGCAAATCGCCGGCCGCGCGGGACGCCGCGGGAAAGATCTCGTGGGCTTCGCCATCGTCACTCCCTCGCCGTACATCGATCTCAACGTGCTGACCAAGGGCTTTACCGGCCATCCGGAAGCGATCAACAGTCAATTTCTCATCAGCTATCCAATGGTCCTGAACCTCTTGAAAGCCCATCCCCTGGATCAAATCCAACCGATTCTCGCCAAAAGCTTTGCGCAATTCCAGCTCAATCAGCGCGCCGAGGTCCTGGAGCGGAAGCTGGACGGCCTGCGCGAGCAAATGGAACCGTTCGGACCGCGCGTCTGCACGGACTGGATCACAGAATGGCAAACATTCGACCAAGTCCGCCGGCAGAAATCGCACCGGGCTCCCGCCAGAAAACACGAACCGCCTGAAATCACCGCGCGCTTTCACTTTCTGACTCCCGGACGCGTGGTGGGCATCGGCCGAAGCCGTGGCGTCGTCCTGCGGCAATATCGCAGCAAGGGACAAAAGAGCCCGATGATCACCGCCTTGCGTCAAGGCGGCGGCATTACCGAATCTCCGGCTTCCACGGTGACCGAAGTGTCCGACCGTGTCCTCGACTGCGTGGACGCGCCGGTCTACCCCTGGTGCACGCCGGAAAGCGTGGAAGAATTACTTCGTCACCTGGAAGAGTTGCCGGGCAGATTGCCGGAACTCCCCATCTTGATTCCGAAGGACGATGAGCCGATTCCTGACGCGATCGTACAGACGCTGGGCGACTTTGCCTGTCCGACCTGTCCATCGCGTTCAGCCTGCCAGAGGGACTATCCCCACGCCTCCAAGCTTCGGCAAGAGCAACAGCGCCACCTCAAATCGATCCAGGCTCTGCGCACAAGCCTCTGGCACCGTTTCCAGGAGAAGATCGACGTCTTACAAGAATTCGGGTACCTCACGCCGACGGCACACCTCACCGCTGACGGCGAATGGGCCAGGCTCATTCGCATCGACCACTCGCTGCTCATCACGGAACTGATCCGGGCCGACGCATTCAACGGAGCCGATCCTGCGATGCTGGCAGCAGTCATGTCGAGCATTGCGCATGACGACGATCGCCCCGGCGCATTCCCCCGTGTCAGTTCCGGATTGGGCTCACTGCTCGGGCAAGTCAGAAAACTGGCTCTGTCGCTCTCGCCGCATGAAGATCCTCCGCTTTTGCGGGCCGACATTGCCGCTGTGACAGAACGATGGATCGGCGATCCCTCTCTCACCTGGATCGGTCTCTGTAAAAGCACTACCATGGCTGAAGGAGATATCTATCGCCTCTTGGCGCGAACTTTGGAATTTCTGTCACAACTCCATACCCTCAAGGGTACCCACCCGGGATTGGCAGACACAGCCTCACGCGCCATCGCCAACCTGCGCCGAGGCGTGTTGGAGGAACTACCATGAAGAAAGGGATATGGGGGTATAGGGATAGCGCGATACGGGCGGCTCTCTTGTTACACCGTTACCCCGCTACCCCTCTTTACCCCTGCAAACCATGACTACCCAAGAACTCGAACAGCTCCTGGCGCAACAACCGATCGCGCTCTTACACCGTCTGGCGCGAGGGCGTGTGCAACGGCATTTCCGCGCTGGCAAACGCCGCTTGATCGAGATCTTACTGCGCCACTCTGCCGAGAACCGCGCTGGTTTTGAATCCGACCTGATGATCTTGATCGGCGAGCGACCGGCGCGCCCAATTCCGCCGGCACCCCAAGCCCCTGCCGTGCGGAAACCGAAGCCCGCGGCACCGCAGCATCGCACTACCCACAGACCGGTCGAGCCAGATTCCCACGAGCCGGCCATCACGCTCTCAAGTTGGTTGGATGGACTGGGAGTGCCGCCGCCAAAGGCCTTTGTCCCGGATGCCTGGCAAGAGGATGCCATCGCGAAACTAAGAGAAGGCGACGTGGTCGTCAGTGTCCCGACGGGAAGCGGGAAGACCTATGTCGCAGTCGAAGCCGCTCGTCGCGCCATCGCGGAAAATCGAACCGTCATTTATACGTCGCCACTGAAGGCGCTCTCGAACACCAAGTACACGGAGTTTTCAAAAATATTCGGCGCGGACCAGGTCGGCATCCTGACCGGCGATCGGCGAGATAACGGGCAGGCGCCGCTACTGATCATGACGACGGAAATCCTTCGAAATCTGCTCTATGACGCAGGCGGAGGCGAGATCGACATACGATTGGATACGTTAGGTCTGGTCATTTTGGATGAGTCGCAATATATTGCAGATCCGGAACGGGGCGTCGTCTGGGAAGAAACGATCATCTTCTGCCCGGGCCAAGCGCGGATGCTCTTGCTCTCCGCCTCGATCGGCAACCCGCACGATATTGCCGAGTGGCTCACCTCGATTAGACCGACTCCCTGCCACTTAGTCCGCCATAGTACGCGCACCGTTCCGTTGCGAGCGGGCTATCTCCATCCGAACGGCAAACTCATGCCGCTCTTCCGGACCATCGGCATTCCCCACGGCCATCCAAGTCATCTCCATCCGGAAACCAAACGGCTCTTCGCCCAATACGAAGACGAAACTCTGCCGACAGGACGCCGCCGATAATCCTCAAACACTGTGCTGGCGAGACGGGCGAGACTCGCATGTCGCGCGCCGCTATCCGCTTCCTGCTAAAATGTGAAATTGAGACCGGCCGTGAGACCATGCCGGAGAGAATCAAACTGGGTGAGAGGGAACTCGGAAGAGCCGGTCAAACCGTGAAACGTCACATGGCCGTCATATGTCCGATTCCACCAGACACGATACCCAAGATTTAGTCCCACGTTCTTCGTAAACATGAATCTGACACCAATATCGGCATCTGCTCCGATACCGATACCCAACATGGAGATACTGGGATCCTGCTGCAGATTGCTCCGCAGATGATGTATATCCTTATTGTCTACAATACTGATCGGAAGCAGTGCCACACTCCCCAATATACTCAGTTGTCTGGTCAGGCGATACTCTGACTTTCCACCAAGACGGATCGAGTGCCAATTCACCCTATTGGTAATCACCGTCTGTCCAGGAGGAGGAAGCGGGTCGTTACATGTGGATATTACAGTTGAATCGCATACGACATTCCCTAGCCCAACTGCGCCATACTCTGTATGCCAGTACTGATATCCCCCGAACAAGTCCAGATAGCCTCGGTGATTCGCGAATTCTGTTACGCGGCCACCCAGATCGGCATTGATGTACCACATGCTGTTGTCGGGAAGATCGCTGGTCGTTCTCGATATCAACCGTTGCCCTGACCCATAGTCGTCATCCGTCAGCCGGCCACCACCGATATTCGCAAAGCCTCCGTTCAACCGTCCAAACCATCGAGGGGTGAGCCACGCTTTTGCGGTCAGCTCGATTACATTTGTGCCGACATCTTTGTACGTCAGCTTGGATGTTGGATTACCAAACCCCGGTACTGACGACGCATTGTGCGCCCAGCGTGTATCTCCTGTGCTGATCCAGGTTCCAATCGCCACATCGAATTTTGGTCGCGATTCTGCGGCAGAGTCTTGCGCAACTGCGACGTGAACCGCACTTGCCAGTCCTTCGATCGTGAGCGCCCCACACAGCGCTACCACAAATGTCCACCGGCTTAACCCAATCACCGTCTCGTTCCTCCACGCTGAATGATCACCGTATCCACACAGCGCTCCGCGGTCTCAGGCATCACGCGCTGACAGGCCCCTCGAATCTCGTCTTCCGTGAATTGGCGTTGCAGATGCAGCCCCCACCACACCAACCACGATCCGATGAGAAACGCAAGTATCGTCCCGAGCAACCACTGCACAACAAGCCTAGTCGTAGAGCAGCCGGCAGATGTCGCCTCGACCGGAAGAGCTTCCTTCGGCACAATTTGTAGGTTTGGCATGACCGCTGTCTCGACGATGCAATAAACAGCCCGGTTCATCCTACTGTAGATCGCTCCGTCTGAATATTATTTTTCCTTTCTTGGTGCAACGGCTCAAGCATGCAGGCTGAAGGCTGAGGGCTTTAAGGAACACCTTCGACCTATTCGCCTGAGTAGTTGGCATTTTTCACCGAACCGATTCCGATATATGTCTGGACAGTACCCAGCCCTCTGCTATCTTTGGAAAGCCACCCTGTTGCTTAAGCTTCACCATGAAAGAACCGACAGGTATGGACGTGGATGCACATGCCATTTCTCACTCGAGTCTTCACAGCCTTGGCCCTCTGGTCCCTCCTAGCGGCTACATGCCTGTATGCTGCAGATCCAGTTCCCATGATCACGGTCGGCACGCAAGAGGTCGGACTCACCGCCGGTTACATGCTGCCCCATCGTCTCACGCAGTACCACACAACAAAGCAAGAGGGTCCGGCCTTCATGCCTTCCTGGATGATGACCATCACCGATCCGGTGGGCAGCAGCTGGTATCGGGGACAGGTCTCGGTCGGCGCTGAAATGGTCTATATCCAGTTCCAGGAGCCGATTCTCACGCACGGGTTAGGCTTCACACCGAAAATCAAATACAGTTTCATCGCACTTGACCGGATCCGGCCCTATGCGGAATTCGCCGGAGGTCCCTTCTGGACCGACCTGGCAGGGAAGATTCCGGAAGAGTCCAGCCGCTTCAACTTCGTCTTAACGGCCGGGTTTGGGCTCTCCTATTTCCTGACCGACCAAGCGGCGCTCAACATCGGGTACCGTTTTCATCATATTTCGAACGCCGGCACTCGTTACCCGAACCTCGGGCTCAACGCCAGCCTGCCCTTTGGCGGCTTCTCATTCTTTTTTTGAATCAGGAGGACACAAGATGATGGGGCAGTATATTTCACGACCATTGCTCGGCTGCGTTCTCGCCACGTCACTCGGTCTTGGAACCGGCTGCTCCCATTGGATCGAACTGGCCGCACCGGCAGAAGCCGCACCACCTACCAATGCCACCGTGGCTACCGACGCGCGAATGCCTCTGCTGCTTGAGACCCTACGGGTCACCCACAACGGCTCGTCGATTGCGCCACCCGCACTTCTTGAACGGCAGGTGATCGGGGCAATCGAAGCGACACGCCTGTTCTCTCAGCACTATCAATCCGGGCATACGCAACCGAACGCCGGTCAGGCTCATGTCACGATGCGCTTGTCGATCGACAATGTTGTGGAACCCCATGCAGGCCAGGCTGCCTGGCGAGGCTTTGTCATCAGCGCGTCGATGTTCACACTGGCGCCCTTCATCTCTCTTAACTACGACTATGCCACAGACATGTCGCTTGAAGTGGAACGGTGGGACGGACAGATCAAGCGATACAGCGCCGCATCCAACGGATCGGCCCATTACAATCTGTTCGGCGCGAACCCGGAAGTTATCGAGCAATTGAAAGGTCAAGTCACAGAGGTCTGCCTCTCCTCCCTGCTCAATCAAGTAATACAGGATTCAACCTTCTATCTTGCGAGCAAGGAACAACCCCTGGGCAGCCCTATCCGCACCGTCTCCGTCGGAGTCCGCCGTCCGCCTTCACGTGCAATCCCCGTATCCCAGCCGATCGTAGAACCTTCTTCTCAGTAGCCCTATCGAGGATCGTGAAACGTGAGTCGTATCTCGCATGGGAGTTACGAGTTTCTAGGTTCGCGTTGCGGGTCGACTCGGTAACTTGAAACCTGGAACTCGCAACCAGAAACTCCCGGCAACGAGAGACGAACGACGCTCCTGAGCACCGGAGCTCGCTTCGAATCGCAGGCGCTTCACGAACGACCGACGAAGTGGTATCATGCGCCCAACGATCACGAGGAAGTTTGCATGGATCTCGAAGCGTTCAGACAGATGGTCGCCAAAAACCCGCGAGGATTTCTCGGCCGCTTCGGACTCGGGAATAAACTCATTCAAGAGGGCGGGAGTCCCGAAGAGATCGTCGAACACCTGACCGTCGCGATACAGCTTGACCCGACTCACGTGGCATCGCATCTGTTTCTGGGCCGCGCGCTGATCGGACTCGGCAGAAACAATGAGGCCAAACCGATTCTCACTGCCGGCATCGACGCTGCGTTATCCGGACGATCCAACGGTGGTGGCGACCTCGTACCGGATATGCAGCAATTGCTGCGCACGCTTGAATAATCACGTTTCACGACAAGGGAGTTCGTTATGAATCTCGATGACGCCAGGAAACGCCTTGAAACGGCCGTGACCCAATATGGAGAACATGCAGCCCCGGCGATCGATTTGGTCATGAACGAGGTCCGATCCGACATGGGCGCGGGCGCGTTCAATGAATTGGTCGAGGAATTCGACTTGGAACTCATGTACGGCATCGCCCCACTGGAGTCGGGCTACTCGAGCAGCTAACCCGTGAGAGTCACCTCGCCTTGCCACTAATCTGGGCTGCAATTTCTGCGCATGGGTTCGGACATGCCGCACAGGTCGTGCCGGTCCTCAATGCCCTTGGACTGCTCGTTCCTGATTTGCGTGTCATCTTGCGAACCGCCGTCCCCGCCTCGTTCTTCAAAGATCGACTCCTGATTCCCTGGGAACGGAGCCCCGCCCAACAGGACATCGGCTGTATCCAGAACGGCCCTCTAAAAATCGATATGGAAGCGACCTGGTTCGAGCACGAGCAGTTTCACGCAACATGGAGCGATCGGGTCCAGCATGAAGTGGCGGCGATGAAGACTGCCCGGCCCGATGTGGTTCTTGCCGATACGCCCTACCTGGCCCTCGAAGCTGGAAAGGTCGCGGCGATTCCCACTGTCGCCTTGGTGAGCTTTACCTGGGATCTGGTTCTCTCTGATTACGTGGCTCCGCCATCCATCGATAGATCGGCCCTCCTCTCTGCGATTCGTCGGAGTTATGCCCACGCCGATGTGGCCCTGCGCATAACCCCTGCCCCAAAAATCGATGTGTTTCAGCGCATCCACGACATTGGCCCCATCGCCGAGCCTGCCTCTTCAGCCTGTGACCAACTTGCCACTGCGCTGACTCTGGCCCCGGGGGAGCGGACTGTGCTCGTCGGATTCGGCGGTATTCCACTGACCTCCCTCCCGTTTGCCAATCTGGAACAACTCGCAGGCTATCGGTTTTTATTCGATGGCCCCATCGTACCGGACAGCACCAGATTCGTCTCGACTCACTCCCTCCCTTTCTCATTCAAAACCTTGATGGCCTCCGTCGATGTCATCATGACCAAACCAGGCTACGGCACCATCGTCGAGGCGATCGAACTTCAACAACCGATCCTATACGTCAGGCGATACAATTTTGCCGATGAACCGCCCCTGGTCGACTATCTGCATCGCTATGGACGCGCCGTCGAATTATCGATCGAGGACTTTATGAACGGCAGGTGGGAACCGGCCTTACAGCAAACCTTGGCTACACCAGTCCCTTTCTTGCAGACGCCTTCTCCGACCGGTGCAGCCGAAGCGGCAACCCTCATCGCGCAGCAATTCAGCAAATTTGGGACATGTAATACCAACCGCGCTGACAGCCTGCATTCGTAGGGAACTCGGACAGTGCGTCTACTCGCCGACTTCATCATCATTCTCATCCGTATCTGCGATAAAATGGCCGGGCTCCTGCTCCGCGTTCAGCAGCTCCTGACCGGAATTCTCCCGGCATTGTTACCGCCGCATGAATTGACCGGAATGATCCGCAACCATTACGACGGCAGCTACAAAGATGTAGCAACGCGACTGCCCGAAACCTGGTACAAATGGACATTGGAGAGCTGGGAAGAAGACGTGCTCGCGCGCTACAAGATGACGTCGGGAACCATTCTGGTGCTTGGAGCCGGTGTGGGCCGCGAATCTATTGCACTGGCGCAGCGTGGCTTTGCCGTCGTGGGCCTCGATATCAATAGAGAAAGCTTGTGCGTCGCTTCTCAGCAAGCCACGGCCAAAGGCCTGAAGCCTCGCTTCGCACAGGCAGACTTCCTCGCTCTCCCAGTAGGCCCGGCGCAAGTCGACTACCTGTTCATGTCCGGCATCATGTACAGCTCCATCCCCGGTCGCGAACGACGACAAGCGTGGCTCCAAAACCTCCGTCCATGCATGAACGAACAGGGGTTGGTCGTGCTCAACTTTCTGATCGCTCGTGAACTCGGGACAAACACGCAACGGCTCATTCACCGACTCAACCGCCTGCTCACCATGCTCCCCGGCGCCAATCAGTCGTATCAATTGGGGGACACCTGTTCCCAGAATCATTTCCTCCATGCCTTCGTCGACGAACAAGAAATCCGGTCGGAGCTCCACGATACAGGCGCCGTAGTCGACCACTTATCTTGGCAGGAAGGCCATGCCGTACTCTCATGGTCTCGCAATGACGCCAACCCTCTGAACCGGCCAGGGGCCTGATTATTCCGGAAAATAGCGCTGGCAGGACCGTAAAGGATTTGCTATTCTATTTTCACCGATGACTCCCACTGCAATCTATGCCAAGCACTCGGACTACGTGCAACGAGATGTAGCCGGCGAATGTATTCTGGTCCCCATCCGACGAACGTTAACCGAAGCCAATAGCATCTATGTCTTGAACGAGACCGGCGCTGCACTCTGGAATCGAATCGATGGGCGACGGTCGGTGCAGAACATCGTGACCGACTTCTGCAACGAGTACGAAGTGACAAGCGATCAATTGGCGAAAGACTTCACGTCGCTACTCGACGACCTTCTCTCCATCCGGGCGGTTGAGGAAGTGACCGGATGACTCATGATTACACAGGATAAACTGACGCACCTTCCCGAACGCTTCCCCTATTCCTGCCAATGGGAAGTGACCTGCCGTTGCAACCTGCACTGTGTCATGTGCTACACGGATTGCTGCAATCGCCCCGACGCGATCCGGCGGGAGCTCAGCAGCGCTGAAATTCTTCGCATCATGGATGAGTTGGCAGAGGCAGGAACCTTGGAACTTTGCCTCACCGGAGGCGAACCCCTTGCCCGCCCGGACTTTTTCCAGCTCTACGAACATGCCATCCGTTCCGGTTTTTTGGTCACAGTTTTTTCAAACGGGACCCTGATCACGGAGGCTTATGCAGATCGTTTTGCCGCGCTGCGGCCCCATCGTATTGAAATCAGCCTGCACGGGATAACTCGCGAGACCTTCGAGCGTATTACCCTAGGACAAGGCTCCTACGACCGTTGTGTACAGGCGATCGGATTCCTCCTCGAACGGCAGATTCCTCTGGTGCTCAAGAGCACGGCGATGACGCTGAATCAAGAGGAAATCCTCGATATCAAGCAGTATGTCGAATCGCTGGGGACAGTGCGATTCAAGCTCGGCGAAGAAATGAGGCCGGAACTTGATGGTGGCGCAGGGCCATTCCAATATGCATTGCCTGAACAGGATCTGATAGACCTGAATCGGCAGGATTCGGATCTCTGGAGGGAATCGTGCCGACGCGATGCAATAGAGCCCCCTCCCTGCCGAAGCGGCATGCAGCGGTTCCACATCGATGCCTATGGGCAATTGCAGCTATGCTCAGGGAATCGCCGGCAGGGCTACGATTTGCGAACCGGCTCGTTCCGCACAGGATTCTTCGAAGCCCTGCCGGCCTTCGCGTGCGACTGGAAAACGCCCAATGCACCGGTCCTTATCCAACCGGCGATGCATCATGCCTAACGAGCGAACCATCCCGACCATCCAGTACGGAGTTTTCAGCCAACGAATCCACGAGCAGGCCGCTGCCCACCAGCGCGTAATCAAGGCACAACTCGAACTGACCTATCGCTGCAATCTCCATTGCCGCCATTGCTACACCGACCCCTACAACAGCAAGGAATTCTTTCCGCGCGAGCTGACACTCGACGAAATCCATCGCCTGCTCGACGAGATGCAACAGATCGGGATCGTGTGGCTCAACCTGACCGGCGGCGACATTTTCATGCATCCTCAGTTTTTCGAGATCTACGAAACGGCTTATCGCAAAGGTTTCCTGCTCCAGCTCTACACCAACGGCACACTCTTCACGAAAGCGAGCATTGAGCGGCTGCAACAGATGCCGCCCTTCACCATCGACATCTCCTGTCATTCCGTGACGGAAGCATCGTTCGACTGGTTCACCCAGGTCCCAGGATCGTACCGTGCCTTCGTCCGTGGGCTTGAACTGTTGAAAGAGAGCAGCCTGCAGTTTTCGCTAAAAACGAAAGCCATGAACTGGAATACAGACGAGATGCCGGCCATCAGACAATTCGTAGCGTCATTCGGCCAGGAGTTCGGGTTCACCACCTCGCTTTCGCCTCGACTCAACGGCGATCTCTCCTCGCTCAGCTATCGGATCGCTCCCGACACCATCATCGCCCTAAATGGAGATCGAGCAGCTGCCGATGCGAACGAGGAGCGCTGCAACACGTCCGCTGATGTGTTCGCTCCTACTACAGACCGGCTCTATCGTTGCGGCTGTGGAACCGACACAATCCACATCAATGCCTGGGGTGAGCTCGGAACCTGCACCCTGCAGTATGAACGGCGGCTGTCACTTCGAGTTTATCCGCTTGCTGACGCCATCGAGATGCTGTTCCGAGAAATCCGAGGATTGCGGTACCAAGGGGACTCGCCCTGCCGTACCTGCGATATCCATACGTTTTGCGATAAGAAGCCCTCCGATGCTCGCTGGGAATGTGGCGCAGCCGAAGATCCAATTCCCTATGATTGTGACGTCGCTCTTGTGCGAGCCCAAGCGACGCTGCACGAGACGCTGATCCATCCCTTGCGTAGAGCGCACAAAGAAATCGGAACTCATCATGGATGAGAAAAAAGTTTACAGCCAACCGCAGCTGTTCCGCGTCGAGCTGAGCCAGGAGCAGGCCATCTTGAGCGCCTGCAGCTTAACCGCCTCGAACCCCATGGCAGGCGGTGGCGACGTGCTCTGCAGGCCAGGAGCATGCAAGAAAGCCGCCGGTATTGGCGACAGTGGTATGCGCCCCTCCTAAAGGAAAACGATCCGGTAGATGACAAAAAAATCGTATAGCCCACCGCAGCTGTTCCGCGTCGCGCTGAACCAGGAACAGGCCATTCTCTCTGCCTGCAGCCTCACGACGACCAGCGCATCTCAGGGTGGTAATGGCGGATGCAGACCGAACAATTGCAAGAGACGCAACGGTACTGCTGGAAGAGATTCAGGTGCTCGCCCTTCCTGAAAGGAGCCGTTTTTATGGATCATAAAAAAATCTACGACCCTCCGCAACTGTTCCGCGTCGAACTGAATCAAGAGCAGGCCATTCTCTCTGCTTGTAGCCTGACGACCATGAGTGCGCTCTCCAATTCACTCGTGAATGGCTGCCGAGCTAATGGGCAATGCCAGCCGCCAGGTTCGCCGGGAGGCTGCAAAAAATCGAACGTTGCAGGCGCAACCTGCCGTGACAGCGGCCCACGCCTCTCGTAACCAGGACGAAGAACTCATGCGGATTGATCTTCAGATCGGCGGCTACCTGATCAGCCTGGACGAACCGGAGAATCACCCTCAACTCGCTTGGCCGATGCGGCCGTTCGATTCGTTCCTCGCCCAATCTGCTTCACAACCGGATCTAGCCGTAACTGTGACTGTGGCTTCACACCTTCCCTCACTGTCCAAGGGGCCACTCCGGTTCGATGCAGCCCACGGCCTGTGGAAACTATTTGAGTCAGCCGACGGACTCGTCATCGAAAGCCTGAGTCCGAATACACAGCAACCACGGTCTTGTGCGCTGGTCTCTGAAGACTACAGAACCGTATCTGCCTGGATTCTTCCGGAGCTGCAGATGGGCCAAGTCGGATGGTGTCCGATGCATCTGTTCAATCCACTCATCGAAGTTTGCTTCCTCTCGCGCATGGCTCGTGAGGGAACCCTCCTCCTCCATGCAGCAGGCCTGTCCAGCCACGATCAGGGCTATCTGTTCACCGGCGCTTCGGGGGCAGGCAAGTCCACGATTGCAGACTTCTTCGCGGAACGGGGGGCGCTAGTCCTCAGCGACGAGCGAATCGTCATCCGCAAAATTGCCGGACACTTCATCATCTACGGAACCCCCTGGGTGGGGTCCGGTAACTATGCCAACAATGACCGTCATCCCCTCACTCAGCTCTACTGCATCAGCCACGGAACCGGCAGCCATACCATGTCTCGCATGTCCCCACGCACCGTTGCACAGGAGCTCCTGCGCCAGAGCTTTCTGCCTCTCTGGGATCGCGAGGCCCTGCAGACAACCATGGCGACCATCGCGAATCTTGTTGAGCAAATCGACTGCCGGGCGCTTGCGCCGCTGAAATCTCCCGATATCGTGGACTACATCCTGGCTCAACGACAACTCCATCCGGTCGGGCCATCATGAAAACAATCGCGCCGGATGATTTTTTACAGGCTCTTTCCGCAAAGGCAGCACAGAGCCGCCGGCCGGAAGGCGTCACCTTCGAACTGACCTACGGCTGCAACCTTCGATGTGTCCATTGCTACAACCCCACCCATCGCGCACTGCCACAGGAACTCACGACCGGCGAGATTTGCGCGCTTCTGAACCAGATTGCCGATCTTGGCGCGCTCACCGTGACCTTTACCGGAGGCGAACCGAGCGTACGCCCCGACATCGGCGACATCCTTCGGCATGCGCGCCGGCAGGGATTGATGAGTCACCTCATGACCAACGCGACCCGTATCACCCCATCGTTCACCGACCTCCTCCAGGAGGCTGGTGTCAGTCAGGTCAACGTCTCCATTTATGGCGCAACAGAAGCGGTCTATGAAGGGATGACCGGAGTTCCTGGATCCTATCGGCAATTTCGACAGGGCCTGCTCAATCTGGCTGCCGCCGCACTGCCTGTTGTCGTCCGAATGCCTGTGACCACCGTCAATTATGAGGAAATCCAGGCCTGTCGGCAGCTCATCGAATCCCTGGAAATGAAATTCCAATATTGCCTGGAGATCATGACCGGCGTTACCGGCGACCGGACACCATTGCACTATCGCCTTGCCACCGATGTGAAAGTCAGGATCGATCAGGAACTGCTCCCTCACCGCTGGATATCCGAGCCGGAGGAGTCCTGTTCAGGCAACCAGTCCTTCATCGAATGCGCCTGCGGCCAAAGCCGATTTGCGATCACTCCCTACGGCGAGATGAATCTCTGCACCGCCTTCCCTATTCCACGCTACGATCTCCGTAGCGGCACAGTCAAAGAAGGCTGGGAGATTCTCAAGCAGACCGTCGACCGGGCACAGCCGAGCGACCGATACGAATGTCCGACCTGTGAAGTGCGGCCTCACTGTCGCCAGGGTCGCAGCGACGCCTGGCTTGAAACCGGGGATATGAGTTCATGCCTCCCACATTTCAAAGAGTGGGCTCAAACGGAGCATCGCACCCATGCCCTCCTCGACCCTCGACGACCTCGCTGACGCCTACCAACAGGTCAGCCTGATCAACAAACGGCTGCTCGATGAGTATGAGATCGTCGGCCGGGTGTTCCAACGGCAGGGCATCGACTGCATCCTCCTGAAAGGAGCAGATCTGCTCTCGCGCCTCTACGGCATACGTGGAACCAGGCCCCTCTCCGATGTGGATCTCTTGGTACATGAGCAGGACCTTCCTGCTATTCATCGATTGTTGCTGGAGGCGGAATTTACTCAACAGATCGACGGCAACCCTGCCTATCTCTCGCCACGATCCAGCCTCTCTCTGGACCTGATCTCGGAACTCTGGTATCTGGACAAAGCGGGACTTGCAGCCCTGTGGGAACGGGCGCGGATCCGACCGCTCGGCCAGCTGACGGTTAAGCAACTGGCGTCCAACGACCTGTTGCTTCATTTAATCGCCTACTCTGTTGTCCACCGAGGGCACCTTTCCCCTTCATTTTTTACCGATCTCCGGTTGCTCATCGAGAAGGAACCGCTCCACTGGCCCGGGCTTATCGAGGAATCGATCCGGCATCACCTCAAGATTCCTCTGTATCATGGTCTGCGCCAACTGGCATCGTCGAATCCAACGACAGAAATTCCTTCAACCGTCATCCAACAACTTGCGCCGGCGACCACGACTGAACAGGCACTGGCATTTCTTTTCCACCGATTGGTGACGACCCGACCGATTCCCGAACTCGGACACTTTTTATTGTGGATCACACAACCGCCAGGACGCAGGCTTTCCTGGCTGCATCGCACCCTGTTCCCATCGTCGCTTTTCCTGGCCTATCGATATGGAAGTGAAAGCGTTCAGCGGCCTCGGCAAACGACCATCACCAGATGGTGGCGCCTGGCAAAAGCGGGCCACCTCTTGATCGTCCGCATGCTGATCCGTCTTATCACCGATCGAACTGCAAGGACAACCCCGTGATTCAACTCCTACCTCCCTCTACATTGGATGACCGTTTTGTCGCGCAGGATTTACCGGATTCATTGCAACTGCCTCTTCTCGGCAGCATGGTTGCGCCCCGTATCGTATCCTCGAGCATGGCACCGACGATACAAGCAGGCGACAGACTTGAACTCAGCCCTCCTACCTGTTTCACCATAGGAACAATCGTGGTATTCCGGGTCGACACCCTGCTGGTCTGCCACCGCATCACTGCCATCGATCCAGAGGGCGTCCTCTCGACAAGAGGCGACGCGACGCAAGGTCCCTGCGAAATCGTTCAGCCAAGCGCTGTGATCGGAACGGTTGCGGGAGTGACACGTGGAGACACTTACCTGCCTCTCGGGCAAAGTCCATCAATGCTATCCACTCCATCAGAACCGTTCAGCCGGAAGAGCCGCATACGAACACTGATCGTCTGGTCGGTAACCCAGAGTATTCGTGTCTTGGCAAGATTCTCCTTCTTCCAACATATGCTCGTTATCCTGCTCCGGTGGACAGCTACGGTCGATGTCCTCACAGAAGCGCCTCTCCGGTCCCTCCCCTCCCACTCCAAAGTTGCCTCCTTCAGACTCCGAATGTCTCCGCATATCACCGAACTCTTCGCTGCTTGCAATAAACAGCAACCGGCGCAGTATTCTGTTCGGCTGGGACCCTGGCGATTGGCGCAATACGACCCGGTTACAGAGTCCCTCCTGCTTCGTCAATCGCTCCGAGAGGCTGGGCTGGAGCCGTTCATTCGGCAAATCTTCGCTGCACGTTGAACAACCGAACAGAGCGCCATCCAATTCTCCAAGTCCAGAACTCTCCCGCAGGATGCTCAAAAAGAGCGGCCAGCAAGGCCGCAGCCGACGAACGCACCGGAGGCGTACCCTCAGGGGTACGTTGAGGATGCGTTCAAGGCGAGAACGCTGCTGGCGCCCTTTTTCAGCATTCTGCTGAAACACACATCCTTTTGCCCGTTTCATCCGTAGGATGTTATAGTCGTGGCGGACATGATGCACCGGCTGTTCGTTTTAGTATGACGCGCGCTCGTTATGGATAGACCCGCACAACACGCCGCTTCGACGATCGATCCAAGTTTACTGGCCCGCGTGGCTAAGGGCGATCACCAAGCCTTCAGCCAGCTCTACGACCACTCGAGCACACTCTTGTTCACCTTGGCAGTCAGGATTTTGGGGAATCATGAGGAAGCAGCGGAGCTCTTGCAAGATGTGTATTTGGAAGTCTGGAGGAAGGTCTCCCGCTATGACGTCGGACGTGGAACCCCTGCTGCATGGTTGGTCACCCTTACCAAAAGTCGGGCCATCGACCGGCTACGAGCCAGGGCCGCACGAGGGCAGCAGGCCACAAACTCGTTGGAAGCAGGAACCGCTGCGCAGGTGACCGATGCCGGTCCGAGCCCGTTTGAGGCGCAAGCGGATCAGGAACTACGAGTTGCCGTGGGAGCGGCTGTGGCTGGATTGCCTCAGGCACAGCAGCAAGCGATTGAACTGGCCTACTACGAAGGACTTTCCCATACCGAGATCGCTGCGCGCTTGAACCAGCCGCTCGGAACTGTCAAGACCAGGATCAAACTTGGGATGTCGAAACTCCGAGACGGCCTCCAACAGTGGAGAAATGCTGGTGATCTCCAATGACACATGAAGAACTCGAAGCATCGGTTCCCTTGTATGCGGCAGGCGCCCTGGACCGGGCCGAACGTCAAGCGCTGGAAGCCCACCTACTTTCCGGCTGCAGCGCTTGCCATGCTGCGCTGAAAGACTATCAATCCGTCGCCGCGCTTCTCCCGCTCAGCCTCAGCCCGGTCAAACCTCCGCCATCCCTCAAGTCCAAGATCATGGCTGAACGAGGCACGGCACCGCTTCCAGTTGAGACGCCACCAAAAGTTGAACCGGCTTCTCGGCAGAGTCTGGAACCGGGGGAATGGATGGACCACCTCTTTCCGCCCGTCGCCCCTGCCAAATCCTCAACATTACCCTGGGCTCTCAGCCTGGGCACAGTCCTGGTCGTGGTGGTCGGCGGATACCTTGCATGGGATATTTCGACACAGCGGTCCACCGACACATCGAACATTCAACAGCTTGAGACATCGCTCCAAGAGAAATCGACGGCACTGGCCGCTGTTCAACGTGAGGCCAGCGAACAGGCCAAGGTCCTCGAAGAATTGCGCAACGAATTGCAGAAACGAACGAACGAAGCGGCAGAAACCAAGGAACACCTGACCCAGCGTGAAGCTGAACTGGAAGAGACTCGTGCACAATTAGCCCAGCGCAATGGTGGGCGTACTGTCGCAACTCCGCAAGACGAACTGGCGACGCTCCTTCGAAGTCCCAACGTCAAAGCCGTGTCTCTCGCCGGGTCGGACATGGCGAAACAGGGTGTGGGATTCCTGCTGTTCGATTCTCGAACTCAAAACGCCTGGCTCTACTCCGTGAACCTGCCGGAATGCCCGGCCGGCACGACCTACCAGCTGTGGGCCGTATACGACAAACCCATGAGCGTCGGGACCTTTCGCATGAATGCCGGAGAAACCTCTCACCTCCTGGTCAAAAAGGTCCCTGGCTTCACCGATGCAAAAACATTTGCCGTCAGCCTCGAACCTTCAGGCGGCCGCCCGCAACCCACCGGGCCCATGTATCTCTTGAGTCGTTCGTAGCAGGATGCTTAAAAATCTCCCAGCTTCGTTCTCGCATCGCTCAGAGGCTCAACATACCGAAGCATACGCCTCTTCGCTCACTGCGGCCTTGCACGCGGAACAGCGCGTCTCGGCGCGCCGGGGCTGGGCGGGTGAGATATCTGGCCTTCTTGAGCATCCTACGCGATATATTTCTGTCGTTTCAGACGTATTGAAGAGTACGCATCGTGCCGACAGATGAAGACAATCGGGACGTGGCCTTCATGCGGGTTGCGCTGGAGGAAGCTGCACGCGCTACGGCAGTCGGGGAAGTTCCTATCGCCGCCCTCCTTGTCCACAAGGGCGCCCTACTCGCCCGTTCACACAATTATCGCGAGACCTGGCAAGACCCCACCGCCCATGCCGAGACGATCGTCATCCGTGAAGCGGCGAAAGAACTCCGCAGCTGGCGGCTCATCGACACGATTCTCTACGTGACCCTCGAACCCTGCGCCATGTGCCTCGGCGCTATCATCCTGGCGCGCATCCCTCGTGTCGTCTTCGGCGCCCGAGATCCAAAGGCCGGCGCCTGTGGCTCGGTGATGGACTTCACGAATGAGCCGCGATTGAATCACCGCGTCGAGGTGGCAGGAGGAATTCTAGAGGAAGAAAGCCAGGCGCTGCTCAAACAGTTCTTTCAGCGGTTACGAGCAGAATAGCAGGGGGCGAGACGGGATAGGCTGAGCTCGAGGATGAAGAATATTGGAGGTTGGAGGCCGAAGGCTAAGAATGATGACGGAAGAGGTTCCTGGTCTCCAGTCCAGCCTCAAACCTCTAGCCTCCAACATTCCCGCCTCAAGCCTCATTCCTCCAACCTCAAACCTCCTCAGCGGTCTCCACTCTCACACTCCAGTCCATTCCCTGCAAGGCCACCGCTCCTTGCCACCCGCTGCCACAGACGAGCCACCGAATCCTCCACCCTGGCTGGAGAGCTCTGCTATCTGATAAACCTACCAGCGAACTCCCTGCATTGTCCGGATTCAGGATCTCGCACCGACGAAGCGACAAGATGCCGACCCCCTGGCCCTTTAACACCGCTTCCTTCGCCACCCAATAGCGGTAGAACTGCTGCACCTGGTCGAACCCGGAATGAGCCAAGAGCTCCCGATATTCGGAGGAAGCATAAAACCGCTTGGCAAGCTTGACGGCGTCGACTCTGTCTCGCATCTCTTCGAGGTCGACACCCACCTCCTGTTCCTGCGCCACCGCAATAAGCATGCGTCCGTGAGAATGAGACAGATTGAAACGGAGCGTATGAGGCCTACCCTGTTGATCCAGCAAGGCTGGCTTGCCTGCTGAGCCTGTTTGAAACTTCAGTGCCGCAGGATCGAATCCAGTATAGCGCGCGAGCAGCGCCCGAAGACCGCCATGTGCGAGGAGGTATCGAGTCCGATCTTCCTGACGAATGAACCGTGCAGCCCTCGCTCGCTCCTCCTCGTTAAGCCAAGCGCGGCAACATGACAGAGTCCCGGCACTTCCATTGAGGGAGAAACCCCAGACATGAACCGCTCGATCGTCCAGCGCAAGCGGTGCGAGGCTATCAAGCGTCGTAAGTCCTTCAAGAGACGGAAAGGTGACAAGAGGCCCAAGCGAGTGAAGATTCACAAAATCCCTATACTGATCCATCCAAAACTGAGGCCTATCGAACCGTCGCTTCAAGGAGAAAGAAAACCGATTGAAAAATCAGACTCCTCAGGGTAAGCTCCCTCAACTGATCGCAACGACGCAACAGCTGCCCACAACCCTACCCTGGCGTGAGGCAAGTTCTACCAAGCGGAGAGGTGCGAGAGTGGCCGAATCGGGCAGTCTCGAAAACTGCTGTCCTGGCAACGGGACCGTGGGTTCGATCCCCACCCTCTCCGCCAAATTAGATTCGTTGTTATTTGGTTTGTCTGGTCTATCTGGCCTGTTTGGTTTATTTGGTTCAGAGGACGGGGAAAACCCGACAAACCAGATGAACAAAACAAACCAGATCAACCAGTCTCGCCCGTCATCTTCGATTTGTCCATCAAGGCTCGTCTGAGCTCGACCATCGCCAGGGTATCTCGCTCACAATATCGCAGCAGGGCTTCTTCAATCGTCGCCCGCTCGATCCAGTCCGTTTCAACAAAGACCATACGGTAATACTGACTGGCTGCATGCCCTCCCTCTTGGATTGCCAAATCGCCATAGGCAAGTGAGGGAACCATAGCCGGCAGCACCGACTTGATCGAATAGGACCCGCTGAATGCTGGGTGGTAATAATGGTCCCGTATGATGGGGAAGAGGTCCCAGAGCCGGTTAACAATACGCGACAGCGCCGGTTTCAGTGACGGAATCGCGACAGCCAGCTGCTCCAAGATCGACCGTTCGTAGGGCGAATAGACGCAGATACTCCCCCGATCCCCCAGAGACTCCAGCAGGGATTCGGCAAGCACCTTCCTGGGATCGCTCACATTCTTGTGCAGAAACTCCTCGTGGCGCAGCTCACCGTTTGCCGCCTCGATATGGTTCGACCACTGAACCGGCAGGGCTTGATAGGGCCTTGTCTCCGAGAATCGCGGCACCGCCAGCATGACCGTCTCAAAATCGAGGTGATGCACCGGATACTGCACGGCCTTCAGCACTGGGCCAAGCTTCGCAGACACCCACTCGACATTCTCCTTTACCCGGCGCTGAATCGGCGAGAGCTTCGTACCGGCTGGAATTTCGTCGATTGTCGTCACCCCCTGCTGGGTCATCTGGCTGGCTACCTGCTTCGATCCAGGCAAGTAATGGATCCACCGAGCCGGCTTGTCTTTCGTGCAATGTTCCCAGAAGGGGCAATCGTAGGGTGTATGACAATGTTGATCCGGTTCAATGGCAGGAGATTGCGCCTGAAGCAACATCCGACTCATCTCGGCCAATCGGGCCGGCACCTCAGCCCGCCGTTGCGCCACCGCCTCCGATAGATCCTGGATCGAAAACAATTCCATCAGATCGATCGCTCCACCGCGATAGAGATACCCCGTATTGATATGCATGAGACCGATCGAAACAAGCGTTAACCCTGTGCCCAGTATCACTTCGCTTTGAACGGCAAGATCTTCAAGATGCACATCCTTGACCCTGGTAGAAGACTTGACCTCGATCAGACGCCAGCCACAGAACTGTCCCTCTGCGGTCTGCACACGCTCCAACACATCCGCGCGAACCAGCACCCCGCGGTGTAAAAACGCTCCTTCGAAGATGGCGGGCACGGTGAGATCCTGAATAAGTGCGGCGGTCTGATCAAGCGCGGCTTCCGACTGGCGATAGCCTGCTGCCACCAGGACACCACCGGGAAAGCGGCTCCTGGCCAACTCCCCGACTTCTGTCCCCATATCGAACATTGCCTGAGTCGCCGCGTCCGGCTTGGTCGCAAGTGAGGGCTCATGGACTTCGAGATACAGACGTTTGTGACATTGAAGACCTGAGAGGAACTTCGACTTCGACAGACGCGCGGCCTTCGGCAGAGGGATGGAGGAGAGATCGCTCGGTTCAGTCATAGCGAGATGACCCTAATCGGATAGACAGGCATTTGTCCAGTCCGATAACCCCCCGAGACAGGCGCGGCTGGTTGATCAGGTTTGTTTTGTTTATTTGGTTGGTCTTGTATAACCAAACAAACAAGACAAACAAAATAAACCAAATAACCGCCTGCTTTATCCTGCTAGGATGACCCGCTCATGGCGTCCCGCATTGCACAGATCAGAAAATCCGTCCTGACCCTTGCCTTACCAGTCACGGTCAGCAGCCTGCTCCAACGCACCGAGGGCATCGCCGCCGTCTTCCTTGTCGGCGGTCTTGGCGCCACCTCCATCGCCGCCGTCGGACTTGGCCAGTTACTGGCCTTTATGGCCACTACACTCGTCTCCGGATTATCGGTCGGTGCAAACGTCCTCGTCGCCCAACTGTGGGGCGCTCGCCGCACTAAGGATGTTGGGGAGGCTGCCACCCATTTGCTCGGATTGGCTGCCATCGTGTCCTCCACCCTCATGCTACTCGGATGGTCTTTGAATCGTCTCATCATGGAACTGTTGGGTGCGGAGAGCGCCGTCATTGCATTGGCCCTTCCCTACTCCAACTTCATTTTCCTGGTCATTCCCTGCACGATCTTCTTGCAAGTCCTGTCATCCATTATGCAAGGCACAGGAGACACAAAGACTCCGATGTACGCCTTGATTGGGATCAATCTCCTCTATCTGACAATCGCCTACCCCTTGATCTATGGACTCTGGGGCTTCCCCGCCTGGGGCATCACAGGAGCGGCCGTTGCAACCGGCATCGCGGAGGGAGCAGGAATAGCCTACCTCATCTGGGCCTGCCGGGATCTCTTCAGAAAATCCCTCACTATACGGCGCGACCTCTTACGCTCCACCTGGCAGATCGGCGCCTCTGTCTCAGGCGAGCGGATGTTCCAACAGGCAGGGATTATCCTCTATACCAAGATCGTCCTCCTGTACGGCACTGTGACCTACGCCGCACATCAAGTCGGCTTGTCGATCGAATCCCTTTCGTTTCTGCCGGGCTATGGCTTCGCCATTGCGGCAGCCACAATGGTGGGACAGAGTATCGGCGCGGGGAAATACGTCCGGGCTAAACTCGAAAACTGGGAAGCCAATCGACTTGCCAGTATCGCCATGGCTGCAATGGGCGTGCTCTTTTTTTTCTTCCCCTACCTCCTCATGCGCGCCTTTACCAATGATGAAGCGGTTGTCGAACTTGGGACCGTGTTCCTCCGCATCGTTGCCATATTACAGATCCCACTCGCTCTCACCATGGTCCTGGCCGGATCGCTACGTGGAGCCGGCGATACCAAGTTCATCATGTCGACGACGATGATCGGCATGTGGGCAGTCCGTGTACCTCTGGCAGTCATCGCAGGCCCCTGGCTCGCACTCGATGTACTCTTCGTATGGAGCGCCATGATCGCCGACTGGACGGTCCGAATGGGACTACTCCTCTGGCGCTACCGTTCTGAACGGTGGAAAGAAATTCAGGTGATTCGCTGAACAGAGGGTTAGAGGTTGAAGGTTCGAGGCTGACGGCAGGGGGAAATGTTCAGGAGTATCTCCCCTTTTCATTCGCTCTCAGCCTTCAGCCTCGAACCTCCAGCCTCTAACATTCACACCTCCAATCTTTCAACACTGTGGGGCGGGGATTTTCCTATTGCTTTCATTATTCGATTATTAGTAACTTAATCCCTCAAGACAACGAAGGCACCACAAGTGCCTACTAGCCTAATTCGGCATGATTTCTATCCTGTCTGGATTACGGCTGCAGTATCAAAAACCATCACAGTCGAAGGGAGACCATCATGAAGACGAAAGCCATTTTCTACCACGCAGGCTGCCCAGTGTGTGTCGCAGCCGAACAGAGCGTTGCCAATGCCCTGGATCCGGCGAAATATTCCGTGGAAAGTGTCCATCTCGGCACGAGCAAGGGGCGGGTAAAGGAAGCGGAAGCAGCCGGAGTCAAGTCGGTCCCGGCCCTGGTGATGAATGGTGCAGCCTTTCACATCAACTTCGGCGCCGGCATCGACGCGTTGAAGTAGGCTGTCTGCTATTGAGGCGGCTCAGAATTCAGGGGGCGTGCCTCACGGCACGCCCTCTTTTTCATGCCCAACGGTTTCACTCAACGGTCGGTGCGCAAGCGCCTGGTACTGAGCGAGAAGTTAGGGTGGCATTGCCATCTGTGAGATTGCGGCTTCGGAGGTTTCAGCCTGAACAGTGCCGAGCATTTCGAATCCGCGCCGGACAAGATTCTTTTCTCGCCACTGATTTCCTTTGAGCCCAGGTATGAGACTGAGCGCAGCATACCCAGCGACAAGATGAAGATAGACCAGAGCTTGGGCGCCACCCAGTTCGGATGTGTCGGTATCGGTCTCAACCAGTGATAAGGAAACGTACAATGCAATCCAGAGAGCGGACCAGCCCCATAGCTGCTTACCAAGCATCCAGATGGGGCCGGCCGATGCTGCAGGCCAGGAGAATCCGACCTTCACAGCTTCGAGGCCTTGGATTGGGTGCCGGTACACATTGAATGTCTTCATGCACCCACCATTGAGAAACCTAACAGTAGAGACTCAGCCGCAAGCGGCGCACCAGCGGAAACGGAACGGGGCATTCTGAGCTGCCCCCATCGACTAGGCTGAACGGCGCACTGCTGCCTTTGTACGATGTGCGGTCGAGACCGTAGTACACCGTCGAGCGTTCTTCACAAGACGAACCTCCACCTTGTAGCCAAGGGCCTTCGCATACTTTTGAAGCGTGGCGATGGAGGGGGAGTGTTTCGGTTCGGCTGACTCCAGACGCGCAATGGCCGACTGAGTCGTGCCAATGCGCGCCGCGACTTCCGCCTGCGTCAGACCGGACCCTGCCCTTGCCTTCAGCACCTCATCGAGAAATACAAATTCCTCGGCCAGGTTATCGTAGGCCTTCTTCACCTCCGAACGCGCAAGCGCTCGCGACCTGAACTGCTTGAGAGTGCTAGTCATGTTTGACCTCCTTCATCCGCCGCCGCGTGACATTGAGTTCTCTGGACGACGTCTTGTCCGTTTTCTTCACAAACTGATGGAGAAACACCACGCGGCGATCCACCACGGTGCAATAGAATACCATCGCGATTCCCTCGGCAGCCTTGATCCGAAGTTCAAAAATCCCTCAACCCATGGCTCGAGTGTGGGGCATACCAAGATCTGGACCATAGGCCTCCATTCTCTCGGCATACCGGAGAAAACGCGCGAGAATACCGGCCGGCAGAGCAAGGCCCCCTTCTTCTACTCGTTGGCTGTAGAAGGTGAGGCCCAAATCACAATCACACTATAGCATATCCGCTATAACTTGAATACCGTCTCGTAACAAATCAAAGGTCTTCGAGCAATCAACGGTTCCTGGAACCTTATTCAGCTTTCGTAAGCAACCAACCCGCTCTCTTGCCCAAGTCCGCGAACGCCTCCAAATCCGTAAGTAAGCCAGAAAAAAGTGTCAAGTCAAGCAACGACCCCATTGGGCCCTTCAAAACCTGACCCTGCTTCTTGCTCCTTCTCATTTTCGTTGCCGACCCGTCATTCTTGGCACTAGGCGTCTGATGTTTCCCGGATAATTTCTAGAACATGTTTGATGCCATACGCAACCATAAGCCCCGCGTTTACGGGACGCTCATCTTCGTGGGCATGCCGTCTTCGTCGAGGACCGTTTCGTACTCTATTCGAAATTTTGAAACCACACCTGCAATTCGCAATTCATTGGGATTTGTGTGTGGATAGAAGAATAGTGGGCCGCCGGAAAAACCTTGGTTGTTTATCGCGTCGATATGCAAGGCCTGAGGTGTTCCGATACTTATAGATGAAAGAGTGCCCTTTTTGGCAAAGAGAAGTGGTAAGCCGGCAAGGAATGACCCCACGTCTCCCCAGGCCTTGAAGGGAAAACCCAAAAAGAACATGTCTTGCCCAAGAGCAAGATCACCAATTGATGGAGTTACTGGAAGACCTGGCGGGGTCAGATGTGCATTAACCCGCAAGACAGCAATATCAATTTCACCCTGTCCTCGGCCAATCACTTGGGCTTTTTGGGGCAACCAGCGTTTGTCGTGAAAAATCTGAAGTTCCACTTCTGAAACCTTCGGAGGGAGAAGATGGTCCGCAGTTATGAGGTATTCGTTGTGTCCTACGTCAAGAGTGAACGCAGTCCCATACTGGTCAGACCGAATAAAGAATGTACGATACAGGATATTAAAGAGGACCATCTGAGGCTTAACGAAGTCTTTACTATTTTATGGTTGCTGCCACATTTGCTCCACCTCGGTTTATCTTACGGATGGCCCGGATGAGTCCCCCACTGCGCGCGTCCTTTCTATCCCGTGTTGTCTTTCAAGGGTAGCCTCGTCGATCCTCGAATGCGCGCGTCGAACGAGCACATTCCTATCGTGCGCGTTCCGTGAGCAGGAGAACGACCAGGCTACCCTTCCTCTACTTCGGAGGCCCCGCGTCTCGCTCATACCACCAGCCCCGCTTTTCTCGCATGTCTCGCGAGTCTCACCCGAATTGCTTGTCAGCAATTCGTCGGCCTCGTGTCTCTTCCCGTTCCGATGGTCACCTCGATTCGCCCAACCCCCTTCACATTATCGCACAAATCCCACAACCCTGGAGTGACGAGCCGAAACGGTCCGCCTTTCGATTCCGTCAACGGCGCTCCATCGAGCTCATAG
>JABFSG010000035.1 GCA_013140715.1 Nitrospiraceae bacterium | reverse complement strand
CTCCATTATGCGGATTGCGCGGTTTCCCATTCATAATCCGTACGCTGCCGAAAATGCCGGTGCGCTTGCCGATCACCGGCTCCAGAAAGTCGCTATGCCATAATTTAAGGCGTGAGTTCTCTGCGAGCGCCTCCCTGACTTGTTCTTGCTCGGCTTTCCAACGTGCCGTGGCCTTCTCGTCCAGGTCAACCTTCTCTTTCGGCAACGTCAAATGCTCGACAGAAAACTTCTCTTTAGCCACCAGGACATTAAAACTCAACTGCTTCGCCTGCTCCCCCTGTTTGACTTCAACGGCAAGTTCATAGGCTCCCGGTTCGTCCTGCATGTCGATTCCGAGCAACCCGATATGACCGGCCGGCTCGCCTGGCCTGAACTCCCGGAAAAATGGAATCGTGCGGCTTAGAAACCGCCCCTTGACCTCCGTCGCCTGCTCTTCACCCTTCACCTTGATCAACAGCACCTGCCCTTGCTTGCCACTATATTGCCCATCGAAGCCCATCGGGGCAGGAGGCGTATTAGAGAATAGCTCGACGGGAAAGACACTGGACAATAATACGACAGCTGTAATCAGCATCCGATCCAGCCGTGAGATCTTCACAGGGGTCTGTTTGAGCGCCGTCATCATCGATAGAACCGTAACCCCGACACCTGCGAAAGCAACTCGTCGACGCGCCGGTTCACGGCGCTGAAGGGATCCATACAGAGAATCGTTTCTTCCCAGTAACCATTGAGCTTCAGATAGGTCCAGTCGACCGTATAGGAACGATTCTTCGCGCGGGCAAACCGGATGAAATCTCCTCGCACCTTTGCCCTCGTGGTCTGTGGCGGGATCGACATGGCCCGTTGCACCGATTCCTCCTCCACCACCCGTTCGATCAGCCCCCGAGACTCCATCAGATAGTATAACCCGCGCGTCCGTTTGACATCGTGAAATTGGAGATCGAGGAGGAACACCCGTGGGTCGTCCCAGCCGCACCCCTTTTTGTCGATATAGGACTGGATGAGATGGCGCTTGGTCACCCAATCGATTTCACGCACGAGCTGCATGGGGTCCTCATCGAGCTTATCCAGCACCGTAGCCCATCGTTGCCACACATCGTCGAGGACCGGGTCGTGCGCCTGTTGGGCTAAATACTCCTGCGCCCGATCCAAGTAGACCCGCTGCACTTCGATCGCCGTCATCTGGCGGCCGTCGTCCAGTTTGATCTTACGTTTCAGTGTGGGATCGCGCGAAATCTCCCGAATAGCTTTGACCGGATCCTCGAATTCCATTCCTTGGACTGAATAGCCCTCCTCGATCATGGACAGCACCAATGTCGCCGCGCCGACTTTCAAATAGGTCACGAACTCCGACATATTGGAGTCCCCGACGATGATATGGAGCCGCCGGTAACGTTCCGCATCTGCATGCGGCTCATCTCTGGTATTGATGATGCTGCGCGACGACGTAGTCGAGGAGGAGGTCTTCTCGTGAATATGTTGCGCCCGTTGTGAAATGAAGTACTGGGGCTTGCCCGATACCTTCAGAACTTTTCCCGCTCCGCTATAGATCTGCCGCGTGACGAAGAAGGGAATGAGTTGCTCCGTGACTTTCCAGAAATCGACGTCGCGGCGCATGAGGAAGTTTTCGTGGCACCCGTAGGTATTGCCGAGCGAGTCCGTATTGTTCTTGAAAATGTAGATCTCCCCGGACAGACCCTCTTCTCGCAATCGTTCTTCCGCCGCAGGCAGGCAGGCTTCAAGCAATCGCTCGCCGGCTTTGTCGTGGATGACGAGATCCAGGATGTTGTCGCACTCGGGAGTGGAATACTCAGGATGACAGCCCGTGTCCTGATAAAACCTGGCCCCGTTCACCAGAAACGCGTTGGAGGGCCAGCTGTTCGGAATGAGGCCTTCAAAAATATACCCCAGCACCTTTTCCATCGGCAGATAGACACGGCCGTTCGGAGAAAAGATGAGCCCGTACTCATTCTCCAAACCGAAAATTCTTCTTTTCAGGGGACTGGGTTGCAGCATGTAGTCGGCACAGAATAGCAGCCAGCTCAGGCTTCTTCAACAGAATGGCACGATCAGCCGATGAGCCCGGTCTGTCTGGTTGATCTGGTTTGTTTGGTTGATTTGGTTGGTTTCGTTCAACCAAATGAACCAGACAAACCAAAAAACCAAATGAACAAGTTAGGAGGAGAGGAGCTGTTTGGTATCCGCCGGTGTCAGCCGCCGGAATCTTCGCCCGTCGCGGTTGCGGTCCAACACCGCCACTTCCAAACTCTCCAGCGAGAGCTTCTGGTTCCCGATGTGGTCGAGGGAGGCGATACAGAGCGCGAGAGCCGCCTGAAGTTCCGGAGGCTGTGTGAAGCCCTTCTCTTTTAACAGGGCCTGCAGGGCTTCGGATTTGCCTCCGATCACAGCAAAGGCTCGCTCGTCGATGATGCTCCCGTCAAACGAGATGCGATACATCTCATTGGCCTGGCCATTGTGCCCAACCTGCACCACCAGGATTTCCACCTCCAGCGGCTTCATCTCCTGGCTGAAAATCGTGCCGAGACTCTGGGAGTACCCGTTCGCCAGAGACCGGGCCGTCACATCCTCCCTGCTGTACATGAATCCCTTAAGGTCAGCATGTCTGATGCCGGCCTTCCGGAGATTCTCAAACTCGCTGTACTTACCGGCTCCCGCAAAGGCGATATTGTCGTAGATTTCGGAGATCTTATACAGCGACGCGCTGGGGTTTTCCGCAACCAGAAGAATCCCGCTCACATATTCGATGGCGATGATGGAGCGGCCCTTGGCGATGCCTTTCTTGGCATACTCCGCCTTGTCCTGCATCATCTGCTCGGGCGAGACGTAATAGGGCATCGGCATGCTCAATTCTCCTTGGAGCGGCGAGTCGCAATCAACCCATCATAGATGCTGCGGATCTGCTGATCGGAGACATCGGTAATGCCGGTCGCATTCACAATCTTCGCGGTGGGGTAAATGCCCCGCACGAGATCAGGTCCACCGGTGCCGACATCATCGTCGGCTGCATTGTACAGAGCCAGCAGGGCCAACTTGAGCGCGTCCGGCTCGGCCAAACCTTTGAGGAAATGCTCCCGCATCGTATTGCGCGCATCTTTCCCTCCGGACCCGATGGCATGGTAATCCGACTCTTCGTACCGTCCGCCTGCGAGATCGTACTTGAAAATGCGGCCCTCCGCTCGCTTCAAGTCGTACCCGACATAGAGCGGCATGACGACCAGCCCTTGAAAGACCATCGGCAGATTGGCCTTGACCATCTGTCCGAGTTTATTGGCCTTGCCTTCACAGGAAAGCTGCACCCCTTCCAACTTTTCGTAATGTTCCAGCTCGACTTGAAACAGCTTGGCCATTTCAATGCAGGGGCCGGCTGCGCCGGCGATGGCCATCGCAGAAAACTCGTCGATCTTGAAGACCTTCTCGATCCGGCGCTCGGCGATTTGAAATCCTTCCGTCGCGCGCCGGTCTCCGGCAATCACGACACCCTGTTGATATTTAATCGCCAACACCGTGGTGGCCTGGGGAACAGTCATTGAACCGGCTCCGCGCGCCGGCTCGGCCGAAACCTGGGCCTGCAGGGCTCCACTGCGACCGGTTGGAGTAAGCGCGGGATGCTGTTGGGTTAGAAAGTCGAAAAAACTCGGATCGTCGTGGTTGGGAAGAAATGGCAATTTCATAGTGTGATTCGCCAGGGAGCCCTGTTCATCAGGCCTTCAGCTTCTCCAGCAATGCGTCGACGCTTTCGACCTGGTCAAGGAGATCGCTCGTCAACGAGGCAGTTCCCCGGAGCGGATCCATCAAGGGCACCCGTTTCACCTGGTTGTTACCGACGTCGAAGAGCACCGAGGTCCAGCTGACCCCATAGAGAGACTTCGCAAATTTGCTGACACATCGTCCGCGGAAATAGGCGCGTGTCCCGGGAGGCGGGGTAAACTCTCCCCGTTCGATCTCGACCTCCTGAACGATTCGCTCGATGAGATGGCTGCGTTCAAGCGTAAAGTAGAGGCCCTTTTCAGGACGGACATCATGATACTGAAGGTCCATCAAGCGGATACGTGGATCGTCCCACCCGCACCCCTTTCGTTCCATATAGGATTCCATCATCTGGAGCTTTGCCACCCAATCCAACTCACGCACCAGAAGCCGGGGATCCTGCTCCAACTTATCCAGCACGTCTTCCCAGCGAACGAGAATATCTTTCGTGACTTGGGAGAGATCGCGGCAGGCATAGTATGCCATGGCAGCCTTCAAATAGGCCCGTTGAATCGCCACCGCCGTCGTCGAACGGCCCCCCGTCAGTTTGAGCGTCTCCTTCATCCCCAGATCGCGCGAGACCTGCTTGATACTTTTAACCGGATCGTCCAGATCGAACTGCGGCAGATCCGCTCCGGCGTCCAGAAGTTCCAACACAACAGATAACGTACCGACCTTGAGGTAGGTGGAAAGCTCCGCCATATTGGCGTCGCCGACGATCACGTGCAATCGTCGATATTTCCCGTACTCTGCATGAGGCTCATCGCGCGAATTGACGATAGGGCGCCTGACCATCGTATTGAGATCGACAAGGCACTCGAAGAAATCCGCGCGCTGCGAGATTTGATACTCCGCCGGGCTGGTCTGATTCTCGGCGCCCACCTTTCCCGCCCCCGCAAAAATTTGGCGCGTCACAAAAAACGGCGCCACGATCTTCACGATGCGCTCGAAAGAAACCGCCCGAGAAAGCAAATAGCTTTCGTGATAGCCGTAGCTGTTTCCTTTGCCGTCCGAGTTGTTCTTGTACAGCACATAACGATCCTGTCCCGTAACGCGCGACATCTGTTCAAGGCACTGGGCGAGGATTCGCTCGCCGGCTCGTTCGAAGACCACGATTTCGCGAGGGTTGGTGCATTCAGGGGTGGAATATTCCGGATGGGCGCCGTCGACGTAGAGACGTCCCCCGTTGGTCAGCACCTTATTCAGCTGCCGGTTGTATTCAGGATTGGGCCGTTCCCGCTCCCCCTCGACTTCAAAACCACGGGCATCGAGCAGGGGGTTCTCATTTTCGTAGTCCCAGATGGCCAGGGGAGCCGACAGGCCTGGGTAATGTCCAATGACGGCCATGGAATTGGAAACCGGGTCTGCAGCAGCGGGATCGCGCGATGCGATGCCGAACTCTGTTTCTGTTCCCAACACACGGGGAGTCGTCGGCGATACGGTAGGTTCCTGCATGGGTGCGACGTCTTAGCAGGATGCTGAAAAAGTCCACCAGCTTCGTTCTCGCGTCGCTCAGAAGCTCAACGTACCGAAGCGTACGCCTCGCCTCTTCGCTTGCTGCGGCCTTGCTGGATGGCCTTTTTGAGCATCCTGCGTGAACTTTCTCCTCTTATACCACACGTGCAAAACTGTGACGTCCTGTCCCGCCTACAGAGTTTCTCTCCAGCCTATTAGAGATAGTGCCCTGTCGTAACCGTTTCAATCTGACGCGAATCGCCCGGACCTCCGCAGATCGTCCGAAGATGCACGATCTTCTCGCCCTTTTTCCCTGAGATTTTCGCCCAATCGTCGGGATTGGTCGTATTGGGCAGGTCTTCGTGTTCTTTAAACTCTTCCCGAATGGCCTGGATCAAGTCTTCCAGTCTGAGGCCCCGACCTTCCTTCGCGATCGCCCGCTTGACGGCGAACTTCTTCGCCCGCGATACGATACCTTCGATCAACGCGCCGCTCGCGAAGTCTTTGAAGTAGAGCACTTCTTTTTCGCCGTTCGCGTAGGTGACCTCGATGAACTTATTCTCTTCAGAGGACGCATACATCGCCTCGACGGTGAGATCGGTCATCTGTGCAACAAAGGCCTTGGTGTCTCCGCCATGGCGAGCCAAATCCTCCTCGGCAAACGGCAGGTCCGTGCTGAGGTATTTCGAAAATATATCCTTGGCCGCTACCGCATCGGGACGCCCCACCTTGACCTTCACGTCCAACCGCCCTGCGCGGAGGACGGCCGGATCGATGAGATCCTGGCGATTGCTGGCTCCAATCACAATCACATTACGAAGCCGTTCCATCCCGTCGATTTCCGACAGAAATTGTGGAACGATCGTCGACTCGATATCGGAGGAGATTCCGGTGCCTCGCGTTCTAAAAAGCGCGTCCATTTCGTCGAAAAAGACGATGACAGGATTACCGTCCGCCGCCCGCTCTTTTGCTTTCTTGAAGACTTCGCGGACTTGCCGCTCCGACTCACCGACGTACTTATTGAGCAGCTCAGGACCCTTCACATGCAGAAAATAACTCCGTACTTCTTTGCCGGTAAGATGCCCAAGCTTCTTGGCGATCGAATTCGCAACGGCCTTGGCAATCAACGTCTTTCCACATCCCGGCGGTCCATAGAGCAGGACCCCCTTCGGCGCGCTCAACTTGTACTCTAAAAACAGGGTCGGATGAAGAAAAGGCAACTCCACCGCATCGCGCACCTGCTCCAACTCATGCTGTAACCCGCCGATATGCTCATAGTCGACATCGGGCACTTCTTCCAATACCAATTCTTCAGCCTCGGACCTCGGCAACTTTTCGACGACATAGCCGGACCGGGGATCGTAGAGCAGATGGTCGCCGACGCTCAACCGTTCGGCCAGCAACGGATCGCCCAATTCCGCAACCTTTTCTTCGTCAAAATGCAATGTCACCAGGGCACGGTTCCCTTCCAGGACGTCCTTAAGCCGCACGACTTCGCCCTGAGTGTCGAAACCCTTGACCTCAACGACGTTCAACGCTTCGTTCAGGACTACTTCCTGCCCCTTACGCATCGCGCTCCCATTGATCGAGGGGTGCAGGCTGACTTTCATCTTTCGCCCCGATACATACACGTTTCCCGTTCCATCAGTATTGAGACTGGAGAAGATGGCATAGGCTGAGGGAGGGGCGGTCAGTTTTTCGACTTCGCCGCGCAACGTTTCGATGTGCGCCTTCGCTTCCTGGAGCGTGGCGACAAGCTTCTCGTTCTGTTTGGTGGCTTGTTCGAGCTGGTAGCGGGACTGGTACAGCCGGCGGATTTCTTCCTCCATCGACTGGATCTGCACGCGAAGCTTTTCAACTTCGCGAATATGTTCGTCGTTGCGCGATGCCACGTCCTTGTTTCCTTCAGCCAACCGCTTCGTGATCTGCGTGACGGAGTCTCGAAGTGACCGGAATCGACTCGGACTATCTTTCTTGCCGTCCATGACGCCGCTCGAAAAACGCGAAACCCCTTGCTGAATCGGGAAGTCCTTGTCTGCGCGGATTCTATCACCCGTTCCCGAGGTGGTCAACCGGACGACGGCAATCTGCAGTGAGATGAAGATCGATGAGACCTATCACGATGCAAGCGTCACGGCATCGATCAACTCGCGCGTCGCCGATTCCACATCCTCCGCGCCGAGAATCGCCGTAATCACTGCCGCACCGAATGCTCCCGCATGCCGCATCGCACGAGCACGAGACGCCGTCACTCCGCCGATCCCGACAATCGGGATGCGGACCAGCCGACAGGCCCTCTCAAGAGTGTGAATGCCGAGCGGAGGACCGAACATCTGTTTGGACGGAGTCTCGTAGATCGGGCCGAGAATAATGTAATCCGCGCCTTGCGACTCCACCTCCAGCGCCTCCTCTACCGAATGCACTGAAACACCCAGAAGCCGTTGCGCTCCCAGCAACTTCTGTGCGACCGAGACGGGCAGACTATTGCTGCGCAAATGGACTCCGGTTCCCTCCAACGCCAACGCGATATCGATCCGGTCGTTGATGAGGAGTTGGGACCTGTGCGAAGAGGTCAGAGCCTGAACCTCACGCGCCAGAGTCACGAGTTCCCTGGCCGAAAGATCACGTTCACGGAGTTGTATTGTAAGTCCCGAAACGGTAAGCGCCCGCTGAAGAAGGGAGACCAACGGACGACCGTTGGTCTGATGACGATCCGTGACGACAAGAAGACGGCTAGAGAGTGTCGGCATCAGGCAAGTACTGATTCAGAAATGCTGAGTGCTGAGCGGGGGCGTTCGGAACTTTTCATATCCGAGATCTCACCACTCATCGCTCAGCATTTATTTATATCGGAAGTAGTATGCTCAAAACGGCTGTCCAGCTAGGCCGCAGGCGAATCGAAACCGGAGGCGTACCCTCGGGGGTACGTTGAGGATTTCGATGAGCCGAGAACGACGCTGGCGGACGTTTTCAGCATACGGCTATAGCATTCCTTCGATGGGACTACTGGCCGTCGCATACAGTTTTCGCGGAATTCGCCCAGCCTTGTATGCAAGCCGACCGGCATACACCGCATACTTCATCGCCTCGGCCATGGCAATGGGATCTTGAGCCCCTGCAATGGCCGTGTTCATAAGTACTCCGTCCGCGCCCAATTCCATCGCAAGGGCGGCATCGGATGCAGTCCCAACGCCGGCATCGACGATGATCGGTACCTTGATCATCTCCATGATGATCTTCAAATTGTACGGATTGCGGATGCCGAGTCCCGACCCAATCGGCGCCGCCAGCGGCATGACAGCCGGGCACCCGATATCGACAAGCTTCTGAGCTACGATGGGATCGTCATTCGTATAGGGCAGGACAATGAAACCTTCTTTGACGAGAATCTTCGCCGCTTCGATCAAGCCTGCCGTGTCGGGGAAGAGGGTCCTCTCGTCACCGAGCACTTCGAGCTTGATCAGATCGGACACACCGGCAGCCCGGGCCAAACGCGCGTAACGCACTGCATCTTCCACGTTGTAACAACCGGCAGTGTTGGGGAGTATGGTGTACTTCTTCGGATCGAGATAGTCGAGCAGGTTCTCCTTGGAGCGATCGGTGATATTCACGCGCCGCACAGCCACCGTCACCACGTCGGCGCCCGATGCATCGATGGCCTTCTTGGTTTCGGCAAAGTCCTTATACTTTCCAGTTCCAACCAACAGCCGCGAGGTAAACTCACGACCGGCAATGATCAAACGATCATTTTGCATAGACCACACCCCTTCCTAAGCCCTGAGCATCTACTGGCGCACCGCCGCCGATGAAGCCCAAGATTTCTACTCGATCTCCTTGCCTCAAGCTCCGATGATCGAAGTCCTTACGATCCATGATTTCCAAATTCAACTCCACCGCCACACGCTCGGGATGGATGGCCAGCTCGCGCAGTAAACCTCCCACCGTGGCATCGGCTCGACAGGCACGCTCTTCGCCATTCACTTGAATCTGAATTGACTCTGCCACAGTCATTCATCCTGGAAGCGCAAAATTTACAAACCTGATCGTCACGGCCCCTTGCCCCACATCCCCGATCAGGTCAGAATAGCATCATTACGACCTATGATACCGACACCAGCACACAACCGGCAAGTCGCAATCCTCTTTCGGTCGATCGCAGAACGGTTAGCCGCCCAGCGGGCGAACCCCTACCGGGTTAGAGCCTATCGCAAGGCAGCGGATACCATCGAAGGCTTGGCAGAAGATATCGCACAGGTTGCTGCACGGCAGGCGCTGGAAGATATCGATGGAATCGGCCGTGACCTGGCGGACAAGATTGAAGAGTTTCTCCGAACAGGAACGATCCAGGCCTATGAAGATTTAAGAACACCTCTTCCGGAAGGGGTGAAGGCATGGACACAGTTTCCTGGACTGTCCGAATCGCTTGTGGCCTACATTTATACTCGTCTAGGCATCACCACATTAGCCAATCTCGAACAGCTGGTACGCTCTCACATGCTACGCACGGTACCGGGGTTTTCAGGATCGGAAGAGCTGCTGCTGGAGGCAATCGCCGCACAACAGCAGCTCCCTATCAGGAAGCCCGAGGAAGCTCCTTAAAGATCTTCCAGGTCTTCAGCATCTCAACCGCCTTTTGAAGTTGAACATCCTGCTCCAGCGAGGGATCACCCGAGATATCAGCAGGAGAAGGTTGCGGCGTTGTGCCATTCTTCTGAGTGCCCTCTTCCGGTCCCTTACCATTCTGAGCCGGCTGTTCTTTCGCAGGCGCAACCGCAGGCTTGGTCTGCTTCGGTTCTTCACCGGGCTTCGTCTCACCTGCCTTGGCAATGGTGGTCGCCGTTTGTGCCTTTACCACAATATCGGGCGTAATGCCGGTCGATTGGATCGAGCGTCCCTTTGGTGTGTAATACTTCGCCGTTGTGAGACGGAGTCCTGACCCATCCCCCAGCGGAAGGATCGTTTGCACCGATCCCTTGCCGAACGAGGTCGTACCGACAATCACCGCCCGCCCGTAATCTTGTAGTGCGCCGGCCACGATCTCAGATGCGCTGGCCGACCCTTCATTGACCAAAATGATCATGGGCGAGTCGTCCATCTGATCCTTCCCCTTGGAAAGCCACTCATCCTTCTTGCTTTCACGCCCTTTAGTATAGACCACCAGCTTGCCACCTGGGAGAAACTGTTCGGAGACCTCAACCGCCGATGTCAATAGTCCGCCAGGATTGTTGCGGAGATCGAGGATCGTCGATTGGAGCTTCTGTTCTTTGAACTGTTTGAGCACCTTACCTAAGTCCCGCCCCGTCGATTCTTGGAATTGCGTCAGACGAACGTACCCGATATTATCCAACACCTTCGACTTCACACTTTCAATCTTGATGGTATCGCGGACCAGCGTAAATTGGAGAGGATCGGTAACCCCTTCCCGCTGAATCGTCAAATTGACCTTCGACCCCTTGGGACCGCGCATCTTCTGAACCGCATCCATCAATGTGAGGTCTTTGGTCGTCTCGTCATTGACCTTGGTGATGAAATCCCCTGCCTTGACCCCCGCCCTGTGGGCCGGCGTACCCTCGATAGGTGCGATCACCGCCAACCGGTTTTCCTTCACCCCAATCTGGATGCCGACACCTCCGAACTCACCCTTCGTCTCAACCTGCATCTCCTTATACATATCCGCAGTCATGTAGGCCGAATGGGGATCGAGGGTTGAGAGCATTCCTCTTATGGCCCCTTGAACAAGGTCCTTCACCTTCGTTTCATCGACGTAGCTCTTCTGGACTTGAGTCAACACCTCGGAGAACGTCTTCAACTCTTCGTACGTCTCGGTGGCATGCCCGGTCCGTTCCCAGCCCTTGCCGAGCAGCACGCCCACGACTAATGCCACCACCACCATCGGGCCTAACATCCAGAACCGCCGTTGGGGATCCTGTTCCATAAGTTAATATCCTTTCCTCTTCCCATTCTCTACTAGGATGCTGAAAAAGTCGTTTTTCTCACCCGCCCAACTCCGGCGCGCCAGGATACGCCTATTCCCATACATCGTTCTCGCTTCACTCAGAGGCTCAACGTACCGAAGCGTACGCCTCGCCTCTTCGCTTACTACGGCCTTGCTGGACAGCCTTTTTGAGCATCCTACAGGTGTATTCGCTGCCTGTCCAAACATGTCAGCCATCATAGCCCTGCGACGACGAAATAGTTTTTCCGCAACGTGCTAACGCCTCGCCAACCATTGGAGAGGATCGATCGGCTCCGCCCCCTCGCGTAACTCAAAGTATAGAGTATTTTCACCCGTCATGCCCGTATCGCCCGTTTCGCCGATTGCTTGCCCAGCTCCCACCTGCGATCCCACCGCCGCCAGTATCTTCGACGCGTGCGCATAGAGTGAAAAGAATCCATTCGCATGGTCAAGGATTATAACGAGTCCATACCCTTTCAGCCAGTCTGCATAGACGACGGAACCCGGCATCACTGCGTGAATGGAACTCCCCTCGGCTGTCTTGATCTCAATGCCTCTGCGATGCACGTAGGTATTGAAGGTCGGATGTTTCTGGCGTCCGAAAAAGGAGATAATGTTCCCGTCTGCCGGCCAGGGCAGTGCGCCCTTAACCCCGCGGGGGGCAATCCCTCCGGTCGGGGGTCTGGCTGCAGCCGCGCGGCGGCGCTGCTCCAACTCGTGCAAGAGACTGTCGATGCGCGAGGCGGACCGTTCCAATTCTTGAAGCGCATGCTCGTAGGACTCTTTCTCATGCGTGATCTTGGCGAGATAGACCTTCTTTTCTTTCTTGACCGATTTCATTTCGGCCAGCTGCTTTTCAGTACTCTGCTTATACGACACCATCCCGACCCGTGCTTCTTCCCGCTGCTGCTCTGCCTGTTCCATGCGGGTCATATCGGCTCGGAACGTGCCCATCAAGGCATACTCCCGCTCGGAGACAGCGGAGAGATACTGGAGCCGGCGCTGAAAGTCGCCATATGAGTCCGAAGCCAGCAAGGTTTTCCAATAGCCGAACCGGCCTTCCATGTACTGTACCCGCAATCGCGCCAGAATGGCGTCCCGTCGTTCGCGCATGCTGACACGCAAACTGGTCAGTCCCGTATTGATGGCCTCGATCTCTTGATCTTTTATGTGCAATTTCCGGCTGATCTCCTGGTGCGCTTGTCGATACCGCACCAGGCGTTCGTCGAGCGTCTGAATTCCCTGCAAGAGGGACTCTCGCTTTTTCCCTGCCGCATCTGCCTGTTTGCGCGCTTCTTCGATCTGGCCTTTGAGTTGATCGAGGGCTTTACGTTCTTTTTCAATTTTGTCGACGATCGGATCGGCTGCCGCAACCGGCTGCCAGGAGAGCCCCGCAAGTCCCCAGACCATGACTCCAACCCTGAGTCCCGGCCAACATCTCATGCCTTGGCCTCGCCGAAACGACGCATGGACACGAAACTGCCTGCAACCCCGAGCCCCATCCCGACCGCGATCAAGGCCAGGCAGACCGACGGAGGGAAAAATGCGATGAGGTTGTCGAGTCCGGCAAATCGCCCCATCGTACGCATTTGTTGTCGAAACAATTCATACATGAACTTGAGCATGGCCAGCGAGAGAGCGCTTCCTAATGCCCCAAGCACTGCGCCCTCTAACAGATAGGGGATCCGTATAAAGCTGGTTGTAGCCCCGATGAGACGTAAAATAGCGATCTCATCCCGACGCGCAAATAATGTAAGACGAATGGTGTTGGCGATGATGGTTACGGCAGCAGCCGAGAGAATGACGCCGATGCCGATCGCGACCAACTCGATCGATCGAATCACCGTCGCGAGGGCGTCGATCCAATCCTGATTGTAGTCGACCTTCGAAATACCCGAGTCCTGCCGGACCCGTTCTGCCCATCGCTTAATTGCGTCCGGCGAACGAAACGACGGACTGAGCGCCACGACGAAAGAGGCCGGTAAGGGATTCTGGCCCAGGCCCTCGAGAAGGTGCGACTCCGACGGAAATTGCGCCTTGAACTCTCCCAGCGCCTGCTCTTTCGAGATAAACAGCAGAGAAGCGACCGCACGGTCGCCCCGCAAACGCTGCTCCACCTCCGCCACCGAATCGGGGGCAAGCCGGTCATCCAGATAGACCATGATCTTGACATCGTCCTGGAGCCACCCGGCCGCCGTCCGTAAATTGACGTAGAGCAACAAGAAAACACCGACGCAAGCCAGGGTAAAGGCCGTGGTCAAGATGGCGACCATCGTCGTGGTTCGGTTGGTCCGCATATTGACCCAGGATTCTCTGAGGAGATACGAAAGCGTTCTCACCCCAATCCCCTATGTTCCGGCAGCAGTCGGCCTTGTGACAATGTGAGGACTCGCCGGTTGACTTGCATCATAACCAGAGGGTCATGCGTTGCCACCACGACAGTGGTGCCGCGCGCGTTAATGAGTTTAAACAGTTCGATGATTTCGGACGTCAGGGCAGGATCTAAATTTCCAGTCGGCTCATCGGCCAATAAGACGACCGGACCATTCACAATCGCACGGGCGATACACACCCGCTGCTGTTCTCCGGTCGAGAGACCTGCAGGAAGCTGATCTCGCTTGTGTTCGACGCCGACCGCCCGTAACGCCTCCGTGACTTTCCGGCGAATGTCGGCAGAAGAAACCCCTTGGACCAGCAATGGCAGCGCCACATTGTCAAAGACGGACTTCTTCGGTAACAGCCGAAAGTCTTGAAATACCGTTCCCACCTTCCGGCGCAGATATGGAACCTCGGACGGTCTTATCGTCGTGACGTTTTTTTGATGGACGAAAATCTGTCCCTCATCGGGCCGCTCAGCCCCGATGAGCATCCGCAACAATGTCGATTTGCCCGCTCCACTGGGTCCCATGAGCAGGACAAATTCTCCCTTGCCGATCTCGAACGTGACGTCCGAAAGCGCCAACCGTTGATCGTACTGTTTTGAGACGTGAATGAGTTGAATCATCTTAGGAGCCTGTTCGAGTAATGACATTCTACTTCAGCGAACGATCTGCCGACATCCGCTTCTCCTTCGCCTCGCCACGAAGGTTTACCCGAACAGGCTCCTAGCCTTACCACCGGAGATCGTCTCCGGATACTTCGAACGCATTCTGAATATGCTCGACCTGCGTCGGAGCGGTTTCGTCGCCTTGCAGCAAAACAACGTCGAATCTGCAGAGCCGATCATTGATGTGGTGGCGGGCCAGATACTGAGCCGCTAACTGGATCAACTTCTCCTGCTTCCGCTGATGGACGGCATAAATCGCCCCACCAAATGCATCGGTCCGACGCGCCTTGACCTCGACAAAAACCAGCACCTGACCCTCCTCAGCGACTAAATCCAGCTCCCCTACTGATGAGCGAAGATTGCGCGCCAGAATCCGATACCCCTTGCGCTGTAAATATTGCTCCGCCGCCGATTCCCCTTCCTGCCCAAAAATTCTCCGAGGATCAAGAGTCGTCACCGATTCATCCGTGAAGATTCATCCAGAGCAAGCGGCGAAAGAGGCCGCCTGCCGCTCGCTCCACTCAAGAGTCGCGCGACCGGAGCGAAGGTACGCCGATGAATCGCGCAGGGCCCATGTTGCGCGAGCCGTTGCAAATGCTCCTCCGTCCCATATCCCTTATGGGACAGAAAGTTATACTCAGGATAGATTAGATGGCATGTTGCCATCATGCGATCGCGCGTGACTTTGGCCACAATCGACGCGGCAGCAATCGACATCGATAAGGTATCACCCTTTATGATTGAACGGGAGGGAATGGCGAGATTCGACAGTGTCACGGCATCGATCAAGAGGCAGTCCGCCGGAGGCATCAGCGAGGCCAGCGCCCGGTGCATCGCAAGGCGCGTTGCCTCTAAAATATTGAGGCGATCGATCTCCTCTTCTGTGGCGACTCCCACAGCCACGCCATACGCCCGCCGGACAATTATATCGTAGAGCCGGGTTCGTTCGGACTCGGAAACCTGTTTGGAGTCGTCGACACCGGCCAGGCGGAAACGAGTGGGCAGGATGACCGCCGCCGCGACGACAGGACCGGCCAACGGACCCCGTCCTGCTTCATCGAGACCGGCAATACGACGATAGCCGCGCCGCCGAGCTTCCAACTCAAATTCGTCGGTAGGTCCCACGGCGCGGCCCCGCGATGCATCCGTTGGAAGGGCACCTGACACTCGCGGTCGATGGAGCCAAGAAATGAGATTACGACTTCGCGGCCGAAGCGGCTCCGGTCGGCTCTTCGGACTTACGAGCGACGCCGGCCTGTCCCTTGGCACTCGCGACGAACTCCCGATCTTCGACTTTGGCAAACTTGCCCTTCTTCCCCCGGAGATAATAGAGCTTCGCCCGACGCACTTTGCCCTGACGCATCACCTCGACACGCGTGACGATCGGTGAATGGAGCGGGAAGATTCTTTCCACACCGACACCGTAAGAGACTTTGCGCACCGTGAAGGTCTCCGTGTTCAGCAATCCTTTCCGAGCGATCACCGCACCTTCGAACACCTGGATACGTTCTTTTTCTCCTTCCACCACTTTCACATGCACGCGGACGGTGTCTCCGATCTCAAAATTGGGCACCGCCTTCTTGGTAAAAGACTGTTGTATCCGTTCCAAACGATTCATCCGACTACCCCTCCTCCCCACATCGAACAGGCGTGCCAGGCACACCTTCACGAGTAAGTTCTTCTAGTAATTGTTGATCTTCGAGACTCAAGACCCGATCCTGCAAAAGATCCGGCCGTCTCTCATAGGTGCTTCGCAGCGCTTCCTTCCGACGCCACAGACGAATAACTTCATGGTGTCCTGACAGCAAGACCTCCGGCACCGGCATCCCTCGAACCTCCGCCGGTCTCGTATAGTGCGGATATTCGAGCAGAGCATCTGAAAATGACTCTTCCACGATCGACTCCGGATCGCCCAAAACACCGGGAATCAAACGGGCCGCGGCATCGATCAGCACCAATGCCGGTAATTCCCCTCCAGTGACCACATAATCGCCGATGGAAACTTCTTCCGGATGCAAGGCCAGCCGCACCCGCTCATCCACTCCCTCATAGTGGCCGCAGAGGATCACGATTCGGCGAGCGTCGTCCGCCAAATTCTTTGCATAGACCTGTGTGAACGGGCGCCCATGCGGAGACGGATACAACAACCGAATCTGTTCGCCTGCCTCTGCATAGTCGGCCTGAATCTGTTCCACTGCGCGCAAAATGGGCTCGGCCTTCATCACCATTCCGGCTCCGCCGCCATAAGGCACATCGTCCGCGACCTTGTGGCGGTCGAACGTATAGTCGCGCAAATTGCGCACCTGCACATGGAGGAGGCCCTTTTCCTGTGCCCGCTTGAGAATGCTCTGGCCGAACACCGGCGCCACCATGTCGGGAAACAGAGTGAGAATATCACACCGCATGGCAACCCTCAGCCAGATCCTCAATCCCACGAACCATCATCCGGCGTCGCACAAGATCCACCGAGGTCACAAAGCTTTTTGCCGCCGGAATGAGAACTTCCTCGGTCCCTTTACGAACGACGAACAGGCGATTATCCGGTATCTCCAGAATCGTCTCAACGACACCGACTTCATCGCCCCGCTCATTTTCAACCGTCATCCCAATGAGATCGCATTCAAAGTAGACATCCGCCGACAATGTTCCCGCCGGACTGCGTGGCACTTGAATCAAGCCTCCGCGCAGCATCCCGGCTTCCTCCGGCGTCGTCACACCGGCAAGCCCCATGATAAAAGTCGATCCGGCTCGCCGAACATGTGTCACAGTTCTGTCGACCATCTGCCCCGCCGGCTCCAAGACGTGAATCTGCTTAAGATGCTCCAACCGGCCAGGCACATCGCTCAACGAACGCACCTTGAACTCGCCACGCACACCGAACGGGCGCTCGATCTTGCCGATCGTTACCAGATCCGCCTCAGCCGTCGCCACGTACTAGGCGCCCTTCTTTTTTACCGCTTTTTCCGCCTCGAACTGCTTCCATACGCCACACCGGCGAAGCAACGTCCGGACGGTGACCGTCGGCTGAGCTCCCTGGCGCAACCAGCTCAACACCCGCTCTTGCTTCAGCTCCGGCAGACCCGCCTCTTTCAAGGGATCGAAAATCCCAAGAATTTCCAGAAACTTTCCGTCGCGCGGCTTCCGAGAGTCCGCTGCCACGACACGATAGAGCGGTCGCTTGTGTCGTCCTGTTCTCGTCAATCTCAAATGAACAGCCACTAGAGTCCTCCTCCTATAAAAACACCCATAATGATGGTTCTACTCCCTTACCTGGAGCGCATCAATTGCGCGAACTGCCGGCGGCCTCCCGACCCCCCCGCCATAACCTTGGCGATTTTTCTCGCCGAGAGGAACTGTTTAATCAACCGATTCACCTCTTGCACGTTCGTTCCGCTTCCACGGGCGATCCGCTTCTTTCGGTTTCCATTGATGATGGTATGGTCTCGCCGTTCTCGCAACGTCATCGAGTCGATGATCGCCGCGACCCGTTTCATCTCCCGCTCCGCCACCTGCCCTTCCATCGCTCCCTTGAGCTTTTGACCGCCCGGCAACATCCCTAAAATCTGATCGAGCGAACCCAAGCGATTGACCTGGCCTAATTGCGCACGAAAATCCTCTAACGTGAGCGTATTGCCGGCCAGCCGCTTCTGCGCATCCTCCATCTGATCGCGGGTAAAGGTCTCTTGGGCCTTTTCGATCAGCGAGAGCACATCGCCCATTCCAAGGATCCGCGAGGCCATCCGATCGGGATGAAATAGTTCAAGCGCATCGAGCTTTTCGCCTACGCCCAGGAATTTGATCGGCTTGCCGGTCACCGCCCGGATAGACAGCACCGCACCGCCTCGGGCATCGCCTTCAACCTTGGTGAGCACGACGCCTGTCAGTCCGATACGCTGCTCGAACTGGCTTGCCATCGTGACCGCATCCTGGCCGGTCATAGCATCTGCCACCAAGAGCACTTCCTGCGGTTGTACTGCGGCTTTCACCGCCACCAGTTCCCCCATCAACTCATCGTCGATGTGAAGACGCCCGCCGGTATCCAATACGATCAGGTCATACCCCTGGTCTCGTCCCCGTTCCACACCTGCTTGGCAGATCCGAACGACATCCGCTTGGGAAGCCTGTGCCTGATCGGCCCGGTGCACATCGATCTCAAGATCATGTCCGAGGCTCGACAACTGATCGCCAGCTGCGGGCCGGCGGGGGTCCGCCGCAACGAGAAGAACCCGTTTGCCCTGCGCCTTGAAATACCGTCCGAGTTTGCCGCAGGTCGTCGTCTTTCCCGCGCCTTGGAGCCCCACCATCATGACGACCGTAGGGGGATTCGAGGCCAGAGCCAGGCCGGCTCGCTCACGGCCCATCATCTCCCGCAGTTCTTCCCAGACAACCTTCACGACCTGATGGCCAGGGGTCAAACTCTTGAGGACTTCTTGGCCAATAGCCTTTTCACGAACCCGCTCGATGAAATCCTTGACGATCTTGAAGTTCACATCTGCTTCGAGCAGCGCAAGGCGAACCTCTTTCAAGGCTTCGGCAATGTTCTGTTCGGTAAGAACGCCGGAACCGCGTAGCTTTTTGAAAATATTTTCGAATTTTTCGCTAAGAGAATCCAGCATAGAGCCCCAAAGAAAAAGGCAATCGAAGCCTTAATCCAAAATCTCCGATCGCCTCGAAAAATCTAGTAAAAGACCACTGGGGAGTCTAGTGGATGCTGAAGGTTGAAGTCAAGGGAACGGAACATACATTTCATTGACATGTCCTAGGCCTTTCGCTATGGTCCACCGAGAGATCCGTAAAACCATGCATACAAAATTGTAAGGCAGGTGGCGTGAGAAAATCGTACGGGGTTCTTCTCATTTTTGTGCTCATCGGCGGTCTACTGGGTGGCGTGCTGGGGGAAATCCTCAGAATCATGGCCCCACAGGGCACGATTCAAGCTATTTTTGCCACCAGCTTTACCCCCGGCATCAGCCCACCGTTCACTATCGATCTGGTTCTGATCAAGCTCACCATCGGCTTTGCTCTTAAAATCAATCTCCTCAGCCTCATCGGAATGTTCTTAGGCATCTATCTGTACAAGAATATCTAGCAGGCTGTTGACAAACTCGCTGTTTGAAACGGTTGCACCGTTACGGCTGTGCTCACGCAGGTCTCTGGTGGTGATTTGTCTGTCCGGCATGAAGGGTGCGCCATCCATTTTCTGTTCTCTCCTA
>JABFSG010000070.1 GCA_013140715.1 Nitrospiraceae bacterium | reverse complement strand
ACCCGTCAGGCCGACCATCGAAAAGTAGAACAGTCGGAGAGCGAAAGAGATGAGGATCAAAAAGCTTCACGTTGTAAGGTTTCGTTCTATCTTTGACGAGACACTTGAGTGCGAAGCCCTCACTGTACTTATTGGTCGTAACGGCGCTGGTAAGTCGACATTTTTGCAAGCATTACGCCTTTATCTTGACCCCAGCGCCAGCATTATCGTTGACGATTACTATGACCGAGATGACAAGAAAGAGATCATAATTGAGGTAACATTCGCCGATTTTACGCCCAATGAAGAAAGCGAGTTCAAAAGCTATCTTGATTCAGGTGTTCTGGTTGTTCAAAGAAAGTTTCCATCCGGACAGTACTATGGTCTTGCCGTTGGATGTCCTGAGTTTGAATCTCTACGAGATAAGATTCGAGCCAAGAAAGCACCGGTCTTGAAGCAAGCAGAGGATCTAGAAGTGCTAGTAAAGGGCGAGAAGTTTCCTGGCCTAAAGGCCGTGAAGAGGCAGGTTGAAGATGAGTTAAAACGTTGGGAAGAAGAAAACCCTGAACGATGCAAGAAATATTTTCGAGCAGGCGTATTTCAGGGGCCAACCAACATCGCTGGAGGAACCCTGAGAGCTCGAACGCACTTCGTTTATGTCCCGCCAGTCCGCGAAGCTGAGGGAGACGCTTCGGGTAACTCAAAGCAATCCCCACTTGGAACACTTGTCGCACCACTTGTTAGCGCCGTTACAGAAAAAAACGAAGGGGTAGCCACGGCCAAAAATGCTCTTATAGAGGGATACAGCACCTATAGATCGATGGTGATAAATGCACCTGAAAAAGAAGACCTGGAATCACAACTCACTAGCTTGCTCCAACGATACGATTCAGAGGCCGGAGCAAAGATACAGCTTGGGCTCGATGACGCTCTCAATCTGCCCTCACCAAAACCAAAAGTCTGGCTCATCGAGGATGGGTTTGAAGGAGATGTAGCAAGGAAAGGCCATGGCCTCCAGCGGCTTTTTATTTTTACAATCCTCGAACTATACGAGAAGTATCGCGCGGAAGGTGGGATTGTCGATGGAACTATCGTGCTCGCTATCGAGGAGCCGGAACTGTACCAACACCCTGCTAGAGCACGTGCCATAGCTAGAACGCTTCGTGACCTATGTTCTCCGCCGGAAGGGAAAGGCTTGCAGTTTCAAGTGTTCATAACCACGCATTCGCCCTACTTTGTCGATCTCGAAAACTTTCAATCTCTTCGACGCATTGAGAAAGTGCCCCGTACCGGTGAACCCATGGAAACTAAGATACAGTTCACCTCTCTTGCGAACGTAGGGGAAGCCTTGCTCAAGGCGTACTCAAAAGAAGGTGAAGTTACCGAAAACAGTTCTTGGGCGCGAATGAAATCAATCCTCGGTATAAAAGGAAGCGAGGGATTTTTTGCTAATGCCGTTATTTTAGTAGAAGGGCAGGAAGACGAGGCGATTCTCACGGCCTACGCAGAATACAAAAAGGTGTCTTTGGATAGTCAAGGGATCGCGATCATTCCCGCAGAAAGCAAGACCAAGATTCCACCGCTCTTGGTTCTCTACGGCAAACTTGGACTCCGCACCTTTATCCTATTCGATGGGGATGGCAACAAAATTAATCTCAATGATGCACATGCCGATACGAACAAAGCGTTGCTTTGCCTCATGGGGGAGAAACCAGAAGAGCGACCAAAAACCAAGATTTTCGAAGGTGGAGCGGTTTGGGAAAACGACTTTGCGGAGACGATAAGAAGCGAACTTGGCGGCGCAACCTGGGGCGAAGCTTACCAAACGGCATGCGGTGAATACTTGATGGATTCTGACGAGGGGAAGAAGAAATTTGCTGTTATTCGTAGGACTGTGAGCATCCTGCTTGAAAGCGGCAAGAACTCACCGACATTGGACAACCTATGGAAAGCAATAACAGTCCGGTGTGGCCTGGCATAACTAGCCTTGATGGATGAGAAATCATGGACATTCTGAATTTTCAGATGGAAGCTACTGAGGTCGCTTCTTGATACCCGCACGCTCGCACGAGAGCGGCCAGACTCTCGTCACCGCGCCATCCTAGCCTGCCCTCTCCTGTGCCCTCATGGCTCGAATCCGATGCGGCGGGACTTGGTCGCGGTTGGCTCCATCAGTTGCCGGATGCCGTCGAACAAGGAACGAATATGGGTGTCATGTGATTCGACCCTTCTTTCCAACTCAGTTAGTTTCTGTGCAAGCTCGCTGTGTGCCCCAAGCACTTCACGCACTTTCACAAACGCCCGGACCACATAAACGCTGACCTCGATCGCCCTCTTCGAATTGAGCACACTCGCCACCATCACCGCGCCGTGTTCGGTAAAGGCAAATGGCTTTGCAGGCGAAAACTTGAGCGTTGCGAGGTGGTCGCAATTTGCGACCACCTCGGCTTTCTCTTTTGATGTCAGCTGAAACATGAAATCTACTGGGAAGCGATTCCTGTTACGTTTGACTTGTTCATTCAGACGTTTGGTCGTGACTCCGTAGAGATGTGCCAAATCCATATCCAGCATGACTTTGTGTCCGCGGATCAGAAGAATGGTTCGCTCAACTCGTACACTGGGCAATAACGCTTTCATGTTCCCCCAACTCAGTGCTTCTTCATCACCTTGTGCGGCACAGCGATATCGTTTCTATCACGAAAAACCAACACAGATACGACTGGAATGGAAGCATTCGAATGATACGAAGCGGAGCCAGGAGCAGCTCACCTTTCTCCCTTAATGACGGGCGAGCGGGTCTCCCACTGCGTGTATCCAATGAAGGCTGGTTCATCTGGTCTATCTGGTTTGTTTGGTTGATCGGACTGGAAACTCATTCAGAAGAACCAGACAGACGAACCCGGGCGCGTTCCGCGAGCACAGGAGACCGTCTAGCCTGCCCTCTGCTGTGCCCTCAAGTCTTGAATCCGATGCGGCGGGATTTTGGCGTGGGCTCCGCCATCAATTCACGAATAGCCTCGAAGACGACACGAAACTGGCCATCGTACTTCTTCTCAAGATCTGTGAGGCGTCGGGCAAGGGCTTTGTTCGAACCGATCATCTCACGCAGACGAACAAAGGTACGCATAATGGCGATGTTCACTTCGATGGCGCGCTTGCTATGCAACACGCTGGACAGCATTGCGACACCTTGTTCCGTGAATACGTAGGGGGCGTATCGGCGACCTCCTCTCCCCCTGGGTTTTGATATTCCAATTTGGAATATCAACGCCGCCGCTTCTCGTGCAGATAATCGAAACATAAAGTCATCGGGAAACCGATCGGCATTCCTTTTCACGGCTTTATTGAGATTGAACGTCGTGACTCCGTACAGTTTTGCAAGATCCGCGTCCAGCATCACGTTATGACCACGGATCAGAAGGATTGTCTGTTCAATTCGTTCACGAGGTACCAGCGCGCTCATATTTCCTCTTGGCTATGCTCAATCCACCGCGAGGCTGAAAGTAGGCACTCTGTCTTTTCTATAACATCAACAAACAGAAAACAAAATGGAAGCATTATGTGTGAGCAGTGCCTGTCAAATGCTGCAATAAGGCGCAGATGACTGAGGTCTCATATGAGAGCGGGCAGGGACTATGACGTATAACTGGAGGGGCTGATCAGGTTTTCTTTGCTGTCCGAACGGGCTACCCATATGAACAGAGTGGGAAACAGAACTGACGGGATATTGACAGATAGCTTCCCATCGCCTTAGAAGAGGGCTGGCTAGTGGTCTCCCACTGCGCTTGTCCAACGAATCCTGGTTCATCTGGTCTATCTCGTCTATCTGGTTTGTTTGATTGAGCTGCTCATCATCTCTTTGGGATGGGGGCTGATTGATCTTCTATTGCGCGCGTCCAACGAGGGCCTTCTGAGGCCGCGCGTTGCGCGAGCACAGAAGATCATCAGGCTCCATCCCGTTCCTGCGTCTTTAAGATGGATTCGGCGCGACGAAGACGAGCACTCTGAGACGCTGGTCGGTGTGGTTCCTCACACCGTGCTCTTGACCGGCCGGTGCCATAGTCCCCTGCCCTGGACCGAGAATCTGCTTTTCTAATCCCACTTGAAACGTGCCCTGCCCCTCAAGGACCAGATAGACCTTATCCTGCTCTCCATGAATATGCCCCTTCTGTTCCTGTCCCGGTTCGAAACAGTAGGTATCGCAAAAGAATCGCGCAGTCTGAAAGATGTTGTTTTTCTTCATCTTCTCTGAGCTAAACCGCTGATAGTCCGAGAGACTTATTATATTCATCGATCAACTCCTTCAGCGTGGTTGCTGATGCGTTCGGCGGCGTTCAGTTGCCGCCAAAATGGAATCGACTGAAATAACATGGTGCGAGAACCCCAAGTCCTTGGCCGGAAGCCCCATAGCCAGGCCAAGTAACTGCGGCAGATGCAAAATCGGCAAGTTCAGCTCTCGGTTCACCGCGCGACCGGCCCGATCCTGATAAATATCCAGACTCATGTGACAGAGGGGGCATGGCGTCACCATAAAATCGGCCCCCTGTTCTTTCGCTTCCTTCATATGCATGCCCGACATGGCAACCGCGATGGCTTCCTTTTCGAGGATGATGGGAAACCCGCAGCATTTCGTTCTTCCTGTATAGGCCACAGGCTCACCACCGACCGCCTTGATCACTCGCTCAAGGGACTGGGGATTCTCAGGGTCATCGAACCCTAATTCCCACGAGGGACGCAGGATATAACAACCGTAAAATGGGGCAATGCGAAAGTCCCGCATTGGCGCAGATATGAAGGAGCCCAAGCGCGCCAACCCAATGTCCCGTACAACAATCCACAGCAGATGTTTGACTTGAACCTGACCGTGATAGGCCAGACCCTCCGGTGCAAGGAGGGCATTCATGCGGTCCAGTGCCCCTGCCTCCGTCTTCAAACGCCGATTGGCTGCGCTCATCACCCCTTGGCAGGTGCCGCAGATAGTCATGACGTCCAACCCTAGCGCCTCCGCCTGCGCAAAGGTCCTGGCATTAATCGCCAGCGCCATATCGGGATGCGCTTCGGTCACCACACCGGCGCCGCAACATGCGGCGGAAGAGAGTTCAACGACCTCGATTCCTAACCGGCCAATGATCGCCCTTGTCGATTGATACAGTTCCGGTGTCGCCCCTTGCGCCGCACAACCGGGGTAGAGAGCATATTTCATGAGTCTACCGCGAGGGGAAGTGAGACAGGGTCTTGGTGAGGGAATCTCGAAGATCGTCCATCGCAGCCGCAGTCTTCGACTTGACCTGATCCCAGGAAGCAGCCGTTGCAGAATGAATGTCCTGCGCTTTTTTATTTGCCTGGTCCTTTTTCTTTTCCAGTTCTCCGATAGCCTTCTGGATATCCGCTCTTCCTTCTGCCGATGCATGCGTGACTTGTCCACGAAGCTGCATAATGTGCACCTGTATCTCATCTAATTCTTTTTGAATCTTTCGCTGAAACGCATCCTTCTGCTGAATCGTATAGTCCTTGGAGGCCGTCACCGCCTCCTGTGCCTCCCGGACAACCTTGTCACCGGTCACCGGCTTATCCGACGCCCAAGACTCTGTGACCGGCAAGAGGGTGAGTAACCCTATCCCCACGATCCTCAAAAATATTAGAATATGACTCATCATAGAATCGTTCCCAATCGACGGCTATTCAACTCGTTTTGAAGTATAACTTCCGGCATCTGGAAAGTCACCGTAGACGACAGTGATGAGTCAACTTCGAGTGTGGCGAGCGACGTAGACGGGAAGAGGGGCAACGCGAGCAAGAGAACCGCTCACTCTATGGGACCTGAACCGATGTCAAATGTTCAGGCCACGGAGAGCCGGGAGTCTATCGTATCTCGACGATTCAAGCAGACTTATCTGTCTTGGCCGCCTGCTTATCCCGCTCATAGGGTTCCATTTCAATCTGTTTCACCGTATGTTGGAGGCGAGACCACTCTTGGGGAGCCATGGTCACAAACTCAAGGCCGAATTGCTTCCCTCGGTTCCACCGGACTATGGCTTGCTGAATATGGATGGCTAGTTCCGGCACTTTCGTGGCAATTTGGATTTCCAAAGAAATCCCCGGCTGCACGACTGTAGGGCTTTCGACGCGACAACCGTTGATAGAGAGATCGACGATATCTCCTTCTCCCCCGACGACGCCGACGGAAGAAAACGAACTCCGAAACTGGACGTGAAACCGGAGATTCTTTCGTTGCTCCATCATCGCGCCCTCCAGTCGTATGTGATACTTACCCCTTTATATTCCCTATCGGACGCAATTCCAACACCTTTCTCGTAATCCCGGCACGGTCGACCGATTCAACCACCTCGGATATATTTTTGTAGGCCAGCCCTGCCTCCTCAGCAAGGCCCGACATCGACACGGCCTTGACCAGGATTCCATGCTCTTTCATCTGCTGTTGCAGCAAATCTCCTCGCACCGTTCTCTTCGCCTGCGCGCGAGACATCGTCCTCCCAGCTCCATGCATAGTCGACCCAAAGGTGTCACGTACCGCTCGATCTGTTCCGACAAGCAAGTAGGAACCGGTCTCCATCGAGCCGCCGCAGATAACCGGCTGGCCCGTCAGCCGAAAGGGTTCAGGCAGTCCAGGACTCCCCGGCCCAAACGCTCTGGTCGCTCCTTTGCGATGTACGACTAAATCCCCTTCCGGGTACCGTTCGACCTTGGCGATGTTATGCGCTACGTCGTAGACCAATTCCATCCCCAGCGCCTCAGCGGACTGACCGAAGACCGTCGAAAAGACCTCGCGAACCTGGTGCGTAATAACTTGGCGATTGGCAAAGGCCGTATTGGCCGCGCAGTTCATGGCGGAAAAATAGTCCTGCCCTTCGGGAGATCGGAACGGCGCACAGGCCAACTGTTGGTCCTTTACGCCGATGCCATAGCGGCGCATGGCCTTTTCAAACTTTTTGAGATAATCGCTCGCAACCTGATGGCCGAATCCGCGAGAACCGCAATGGACCATGACAACAATCTGTTCGTGGCCTGTGATACCGAGGGCCGCAGCCGTGACCGGATCGAATATCCGATCGTTCGAGACGACTTGCACTTCGAGGTAATGATTGCCCGATCCCAAGGTGCCCAGCTGATTGATACCCCGTTGGATCGCATGTTCCGTCACGACAGACGGATCGGCCCCGTCGATGCAGCCTCCTTCTTCCATACGAGCGAGATCCCGGTGCCACCCGTACCCCCGTTCTACACACCATCCGGCGCCATGGGTCATCACACGACCGAAATCTTCCTGCGAGACCCGGACGAATCCACTAGCCCCGACGCCGGCCGGCACTTTCCGAAAGAGTTCGGTCATCAACCGCTCCAAGCGAGGCTGAACATCGGCCAGTGTCAGATCTGTTCGGATGAGTCGCATGCCGCAGTTGATGTCGTAGCCCACACCGCCTGGCGAAATAACGCCTTGCTGTACGTCGAATGCCGCGACACCCCCGATCGGAAATCCATAGCCCCAATGACCATCCGGCATACAGAGGGCATACCGCACGATGCCGGGCAAGCAGGCGACGTTCGTGACTTGATCGAACACGCCACTGTCCATCGATTGGAGAATATTTCGCGTGGCATAGATCCGCGCAGGCACCAGCATGCCGGGCTTTTCAGAGATGGGAATTTCCCAAATCTCGTCCGTAATTCGATTGACCGTCATGTCGGTGTTGAGGTTCATGTCAGGGATGGTTTGTCTGGTTCATTTGGTCTATTTAGTTTATTTGGTTTGTCTCGCCTATGACGCATCACTCGTCACTCATCACGTCCCTTCAGACGTCGAGCACCACCCGCACCATCCAACAGCCCCCTGTCTCTGTGAGCTCATAGAGATGTTTTGTGACTCCCTTCACATCTGCATGGAGTTCTTGGGTCTGCCGATCTACAAGGGCGCCGATCAACTTTGCTCGCAACAGCCAACGATGTTCTTGCTTCGTCAGGGTCAGCGGGGCCTCTCGAAAGACCACTCCGGCTGCGTCTTTCCAATACACGATGTCGGACAGCCAATCGAACAGGAGTGCCGCTGCGTCCTCATCGCTGCGTTCAATCGCTCGCTCCCATCCTCCCGATACAGTGGCAGGATTCGCCATACTTTCGAGAAGTGCCTGCGTCGCGCCACGAAAGGCCTCTTCAATCGATCCTGCTTCCACTTGGAACGCGATATCGGCCAGAGCTACCTCTTCAAGAAACCGAATGGTCCAAGCCATGGGAGTCACACCGGCGGGATGGCGCGCTTCACTCGCTGGATAAGGGCCTGGACATGGCTAAGCCCCGGAAGTCCATGTGCAAAGGGATAGGGAATTTTCCCCTTGAATAGCATCTTGATACCCAGAGGCAGGACATGCAGGAGACCACGAGATGAGGGTCCAATGACTCTCAGAGGCATGATCGCTTCGTTCAAGCGCCCCTGCTCTTCAATCAGTGCTGTAAAACCGAGAACATGTTGTGCGCCACCCGTCTTCGTCAATCCTCGATCGAGAGAAGCCCGCCGCAACCGAATGATCGCTTCCATAGGTTTAACGTCCTTCGGGCAGACCTCCACGCAGAAGTTACAGCGAGTGCAGTCCCAGATCCCATGGTCGCCCTGGAGAGACGAAAGTCTCGTGCCCGTAGCAGACCGAGTCTCTCGTGGGTCGGAAAGGAAACGATCGGACTTCGCCAAGGCTGCGGGACCGATGAACCCCTTTGAGACTTCATGGACAGTACAGGCTGCCACGCAAGCACCGCACATAATACAGGCATCGACATTGTGAAATTGGGGGTTGGCACGGCCCTGCACCTGAGCAGGCGAGCCCTCATCGCCATGCCGGACCCCGGACACGAGCCAAGGCTCTACCTCACGGATCTTCTTCCAGAACGACGCCATATCCACAACCAGGTCCTTGATGACCGGTAAATTTCGGAGCGGTGCAACCGCGATATGTCCATGTCGTTCAAGCTCTTTGCGAAGAGACGTGCGGCAGGCCAATTTCTCGCTGCCGTTGATCGTCATGGCACAAGAGCCGCATATGGCGGAACGGCAGGAATAGCGAAGCGCCAAGCTTCCGTCACATTCGTTCTTGATACCGATCAAGGCGTCAAGGACGGTCATCCCGCGCCCGACTTCGAGCCGGAACTCTTGTGAATAGGGAGTAGAATCGACTTCGGGATTGAACCGGTGAATCGTGAAGGTCAGATGCATAGTGGACGTGAAGCGTGAAACGTCATTCGTGAAACGTAAGGAGATTTCTTATTCCTTAACGTCCCGCTCATGATGTCCTGTTCAGCCCAGTTCGAATGTCTTTGGAGAGTTCGTCAGGTTGCGGCACCCGTCTTTCGTGACGAGCACCATATCTTCGATGCGGACGGCCCCGAGACCTGGATAGTAGAGGCCTGGCTCAACCGTGACAACGTGGCCCTCTTGGAGCAGCGACCCGGTGCGGCTGATACGCGGCATTTCATGGATGTCGAGGCCGACGCCGTGCCCGGTCCCGTGAAAGTACCCCTGCATACGTCCGTTTACCAAACCTGTCTTGTATCCGGCCTTTTCAAATCTGGAGCAGATGCCTTGATGAATTCTTTTTCCGTCTGCCCCGTCTTTGACTTTTGTGATGGCCTCTTCCTGTGCGTCCAGGACGGTCTTGTACAGCCGCTTCAGCTCCGGACTGGGGGTCCCCCGAACGACGGTCCTAGACATATCGGCAAAATACCGGTTCCCGGCTGAACGAGGAAATACGTCGAAGATAATGCTGCGGTGTGCCGGTAACGGCCCACTGCCTTCGTTATGCGGGTCGCAGGCCTGTTCTCCCCCGGCAACGATGGTATGTTGGCCGACACAATCGCATTCCATCAAACTGACATTGATCAGTTTCTTGACTCGCTCCGACGTCAGCGGTATCCCGTCGAACCATAGCTGATCTTTGTTGATCGATGCCTTCCGCAGCATGTCATGGGCGGCGGCGACCGCCTGTTCAGTCGCTCGTTGAGCCGCTTCGATACAGCGGACTTCTTCGTCCGTCTTGACCACACGTTGTTCATAGAATGGGTCTCGCTTCGGATGGAGCTGATAGCCCAGGGACTGGAACTTGACTGCATGGCCGAAGGGAAAGTTTGAAGGGATCAGGATCTGGGTGATGCCGGCTTCTCTCAACAAAATATGGACGACCTCGACCGTGCCTGGCTCGGCAATCCCCTGGGTCTTGGCTCTCCGCTCAACCTCCGAATAAGAGATCACCCGATCGACGGACGATTGGCTCTTCGCCCGATCCATTTCGAGATCGCTCATGACCAGAATCCGCTCCCCTTTAATTTCCAGATAGATAAAGGGGTCCGGCGCGATGAACTTCGTGGCGTAATATAAATTGGCGTCGGTTTCGCTGGCAGCGATAAAGACTGTGGCACGTTGAGATTGGCGGCTTGATGACGTCATGGTAAACGGTGTTTGGAATCTAGCACGAGGGGGAAGGGCGGTCAAGGCGCGGACGGGACCGGTTCCGGCGAAGGACTCGACTCTTTGCCCACACCAGTATCCTCATCGGGGGTCATCAAATCGATCGGGAGCATGACCGTATTTTTCAGGATATCGAAGGCGAGTTGCGCCAAACCCGTCACGCCCGTGGCGAACGACTTCATCGGCAGGTACGTCACTTCCGGATCCGCAATCGCCCCTTTAACGGAAAACAGGGCTGTCGCAATGCCTTTTCGATCTCCGGCAAAGATTCGCCCAAAGAGTGGGATCGTTTTTAGAAATTGCGAATAGGACCCGAACGGGCTGACGGCCCAGACCATGTCTATTTGATCCGTCGTCAGGTCATAACTTCCGGCAGCGGTAATCTTGACGATCGGGCTATCGATGATCAGGTTCTCGGTTTCGAACAACCCGTTTTGAACAAGAACCGTCGCCGTGATCTTATTATAGGGCAAACCCTCTTTTTCTAAATCGACCTTCCCCTGCAGCACTGCCGGCAAATTCAGAATACTGATGATCTTCCAGATCGCCCGCTCCTGCGATTTTAAGAAACGTCCATTATCGAGCAGGATGTCCACTTTGCCGTTAAGCGTAGGGGACAGACCGTGAGGATTTCTTCCATGGCCACGGATCGTCCCGGTCAATCGCGCCTCCCCTGTGACGACTCCCCCCTTTGGAGCGAATAACTTCAGAACCTCTTCGACCGGCAAGCCCGTCGCTCGAATCGAAACCTCTGCGTCGGCCGGCTGCTTGCTCGGCAACTGCACCACGATCCGACCGACAACTTCTCCATTGGGCGACTGCCCGGACAGACGATCCAGGTCCACCACGCCGTCTTGAATGGTGATGCGTCCTGAAAGACTCCCGAATTTGAGGTGTTTATAATGGCCTCGCGCCATCGACACAGTGGTCTGGACTTTGCTGCTCGCGGCAAGGGTTTCTAAAAGCTCTCGAATAGGCGACCGTTCAGCTTTAGGAATCAGCAGGTCGAGATCCATCTGATTGGACTCGACTTTGGCTGTAATCGTCGGTTTTGTCGACCAGTTGCGGATGGCCCCTTCCACCGAGATGTCGCTGTCGCGAAGGTGAAACGACAACCGTTTGATCTCTGCGCCATTCCGTACGAAGTGGACCCGCAGATACAAATCCTGAAGGGGCCCCTCGCTTCCCTTGACGTTCATCAAGCCGTTGTTCAACGCCAGCCAACCGGTATTTTTCCAGGTTTTCCAGTCAGGCCCTTTTCCCTTCATGTCGAGCGACAATTCGACATTCCCAGCCTCGAACCCTCCCTTCGCAATCCATTCAGGCACCCGGGACAGTGAGAGAGTCCCGGTCGAAATTCCCGCATCGATAGAGAACCGTTCGCCTAACTCAATCTTGCCTTTGAGCGGGAGCCGAATCGGCGGCACAATCAATTCGAGTCTATCCAGCAGGACCCCTGAGCCCTGTGGAACGACACCTTCAAATTCCACCATCGCCTGGGCGCCGACCGGCTTTTCAACAAGATCGGGAACCGTCACTTTCGATTCGGTCAGGACGACTTCACCTCTGATATGTGGCGAGATGGTCGGCCCGGTTAAAACCACGCCGCCGTTGACCGAGCCTTCGATCACGCCCGCTGAAATGGCTTTTGACGGCAATAACTTAATCATATGGCCTGCATCGCCTGTGACTCGAATCAGGAAATCCTGGAAGGTGCTGCCATTACCGCCCGTGATACCCCCGCTGATCTGCAAAGCCAAATCGCCCAGCTGTCCCGTTATCTGATCGAACTGAGTTCCACCATCCGACAACAGAACCCGGCCTTGTAGCGCCGTTAACCGCTCCGGCAACGACGGATTGGTCAGACTGACCTGCTGAACGGTAATTTCACCCCCGGCAAAGGTGACCCCACCAGGTTGATTGAGAGGACCGACCATACGAAACATAGGGGCGGCGGTGCCTTCGACATCCCGCGAAGCGGCCAACACCCGAGACAGCTGTTCCGACTTGACGGTCTGCGAGAGAAACTGCAACAGGTCTGCGGCAGTCATCGTTCCTAAAATATCCATCTCGATCCAAGGACCTGCCTCCAAAAATGAGATAAGGGCTTTGCTTTCATTCATGTGGATCGTGCCATAGCGTCCGCTCAGGTTCGACACCCGGATACGTCCGACTTCGACCGACACGGCAGCAGCCAGATCCGAAGCAGGGACATGACTCTCTCCGATCAAGGCCGCCCCTTCCTTCACACGAAATTCGCCTGTCAACGACGACTGCGGCCCTGCCCCTACCGATCCTGTGACCGTGGCCGAGACAATCTCCACCACCCCGTCGACCTGCCGGTCCTTGATCACCGCAGGAAGTTGTGGGTGCACCCACTCGGCCGGCACTATCGCAAATAACTGGCTCAATCGGATCGGGGATGCGGCAAGGGTAACAGCAAAGGTGGGCTGAGGCGTCAGCAGACCGGCGAGGCTCGCTTGGCCTGAGAGTTTCAGTTGATCCAGGTTCGCGGATAAATCGGACAACAGCACATCGTAGCCAGCGACACCCGGCACAGCCCGAACATGACCACGCACATTCGCGACACCCGGCGATTGCTGCGGAACCGGACGAGGCCCAAAAAAATCCGCCGCCTCTCGAAGATTCAGATCAGTCGCTTCGAGTGAGCCGTCGAATTCGAGCGTCGCCTGAGAAGCGGAAGAGTTGTCGCCCGGCAGCGCCTGGCGCTGAGCGGCGCTGATCGTTCCGGCAACGCTGATGGTCGACAGGCCCCTATCGCCCGCATGACCGGCTGAGATCTGCAAGTCTGCCTGTCCACGCTCCCCTCTGATCAGTAACGAGGCCTCCACCGATTCCAGCGTCATCGATCGCGTGCCGTCCGGCCAGGCCTCGTCGATGATCAAGATCTTTCCATTTACCAGAGTCGCCTCACGAATACGAAAAACTCGACTGATCGTTTCCACCGTATCCTGGTCGGCGGAGCCTTCCTGAGCAACTTGATCGAGTGTATTCCAGTGCCCGGTCCGGTTGCGGCGAAGCGTGACAACCGGCTCTTCGATGAACAGCCGCTTGCCCACTACCTGTTTGCGCAACAGAGGGAGAAACCGCAAAACCAATTCGAGTTTTTTAGCCGATAACAGGACGTTATCGGAATTCCGATCGTGAATCGCGATCTGTGTCAGTTCTAATCGAATGCGAGGAAAGAGGACGAGCTTGATTCGGTGGACATCAATCTTGCGTCCGATACTCTGTTCCAGCTGCTGAAGAAAGAAACCCTTGAGATACTCCTCCCCGATGAGAGAGGACGAGAACATGAAAAACGTAACGCCACCGAGTAATAAAATGGCAACCAGAACGACGGCGACACGGGTTCGAACCACTCCTACTCCCTGGATCGATCATATTTGGTCAGATAAACCGCATCAGTCCTACAATTGTATTCTCATCTTACCGAATCGACCGCATGAAATCTACTAAGTCTGTGTCTTGACAGGGAATTCTCCATTTCTTGCGGTCAAAGCGGACAGGCTCCCAAGAGCACCGGGAACCTCGGCAAGTCTGTCGAGGGAAGGGGATGAGAACAACAACGGTCTCAGTGCACGATCAAAGACGAGACGGGGCTGGGTGCGATTTTCGTCAGATCGATGATGAGCTCGTCATTTCTATTGGCCAATAGAGTATCCCAGAAACTGTTTCGTGGCGGGATCGTCGCATCGGCCGGGTTGAAGTATAAGTAAAATCCTTTGGCGGCCGTCGGTCTCATCGGATAGCGCCGATCGTAGATCATTCCATAGGTAGGAATGCCGTAGACAATCTGCCAGTTTCCCAAAATAAAGTGGAGCTCTGTGCCATGGACATAGATCCCGCCGGTGGTGATGACACGCTTGACGGACGTTCGCGGTTGGCTGAGATAAAACGTGACCCGCTCGTCCGGTCGTGCCAGGGCCAGGGCCTCCGCAATCTGATGAGACAAAAGTGTGAGCTCTTCAGGAAGAAATGCCGGCATCAACGGCGCCTCGCCTTGCAGCCATTTTTGTAACCAGACCTGATGTTCCTTGACCGAGATATTACCGAGGATACGAGCCACCTCTCCTGCTCCTATCGCTTTGGGATGCGCATGCGCACTGGGAGGCCATTCCGGCAACACCGCCTCATCCACCTCCAAGCGAACATAATTCACCGGATCCTCATAGACGGCCCGATAGGGCACCATAGGAATGGCGCAACCGGCCAAGAGCAGTAAGGCGTACGGCGTGATGCGTGAGGCGATGGCCCTGAAGGCAGCCCACACGGGATCCGGCAATCCATCTTCTCTTCGGTCTAAGCCCCTCACGCCTTACCCCTAACCCCTCACGCTAGTCTGTAATCGAGACCGTCATCTCGACCCGTTCGAGGGGATTATCCCGGCCGTCCCGCTTCATGTTGACGACCTTGTCCGCCACGTCCATACCGCTCACCACTTCCCCAAATGCCGTGTACTGCCAGTCGAGAAAATTCGCGTCTGCGACGCAGATGAAAAACTGCGAGCCGGCGCTATCCGGATCGTTCGAGCGCGCCATGGAGAGCACCCCACGCTTGTGCGGCTTGCTATTGAACTCGGCCTTGACCTTGTGCCCAGGCCCTCCCATACCGTGTGAGGCACGATCGGGATTCTTGCTGTTGGGATCGCCGCCTTGAATCATGAAGCCGGGAATGACGCGATGAAACGTCGTGCCGTTATAGAAACCCTCTTTGGCCAGTTTCGTAAAGTTCTTCACATGCCCTGGCGCCACATCATGAAACAACTTCAGCACGATCTCCCCCAATGGAGCCCCCTTGCTGCTGACGGAAATGGTAGCCCGCGCGTTTTCGGTCGGCTCAGACATCGTCCTCGGTCCTTTCTTGGTTAGCGAAACTGGAAGGGCGCCGGAACGGCCCCCCCCTCAAGACCCTGATTGATGGGATTCCACGTCCGCCCATCGTCGTCGCTTCGGAACGCCCCATCGCTCGTGCCGGCATAGAGTACTCCGGCGCCGGACTCGATCAAGACTTGAATGGCCATACTCGTCAACCCTTTATTGAGCGGCACCCATTGACGTCCCTTATCTATCGTTTTGAAAATACCGTGCCCCGTCGCCACAAACAACCCCCGGCTGTTGAAAAGAATTCCACGAATCGAATCGTTTGGAAGCGCTCGGCTGATAGGCGTCCAGGTTACTCCCCCATCGGCACTGCGAAACACACCCCCATCGAACGTGCCTGCATAGATGCCGCCCTCAGGATCGATCGTCAGGACACGAATGAAATTCTCCGTCATGCCTTCATGATCTTTGAGCGTATTTTGCTGCCGCACCCAACCAGTCGATCGAGCCTTGAATCTCACGATACCCTTTCCCGATGTTCCAGCGAAGAGCGTTCCGTCGGACGAGAGGGCCAAGGTATGGACCAGGATATCGTCGAGGCCGGAGGTCACGACCGACCAACGATCGGCTGCGGCCAGTCGATAGACACCATCGCTCGTACCGGCGTACACCCCATCGCCCACCGCAAGCAGGGCTTTGACTTCCAGACGCTTGAGCCCGTTATTAATCGCCTGCCAGCTCTTTCCTTGATCGCGCGATCGAAAGACCCCTCCACGAAACGTTCCCGCAAAGATCGCGCCATCTTTTCCTGTCGTGAGCGTGAGAATGAACGGATCTGCCACACCCTCTCCCGATTTCGTCCAGGTCGCGCCACGATCCTCGCTGCGGAAAAGACCGAGGCCAAACGAGCCGGCGTAGACCAGATCGTTCCCCACGGACGTGAGGGCCTGAATACTGGGACCCTGTTGACTGAAAGAGTCGAATTGATGCGGGTTGTCCCCATGACCTGGCGCCTGCTGTGGAGACGGCTGGATCGGTGAAGGGGCTTGAGTAGCAGCTCCCAATATCCCACCTGCACTCCAGAGACTCAGTGCAAGCACTGCAGATATAACTCGAGCTCGCATCATCCCCTGTACCCTTACCCCTTGCTCTACCCCTTACAGCCTTCTAGCGGACCCTCTGTCCGGCCGGCCCAATCGGCAAGTCAGGATCGAGGGGTAAACCAACGTCCGTTGGATTTGCCCGTCCAAAAATGCGTGCGCCAATAATGCCGATCTCATACAACACCATCAAAGGCACCGCCATCAAAAGCATGGTCACCAGAGTTGCATCCGGTGTGACGACGGCCGATAGGATCAACGAACCCAGGATCGCATATTTTCGATACTTTGCCAGCACCTGTCCCGACACCACACCCACCCTCGCGAGAATGGTCAGCACCAAGGGCAATTCGAATGCACAGCCGAATATCAGCAGAAATTTGACGTTAAAATCGATGTAGGTCCCGACGCTCAAGAGCGGAGTGACATCGTGATCCATACCGAAGCTGACGAAGAACTCGATGACCAGGGGAAGAATCACCAGATTGCAAAAAATCAGCCCGAACGCAAAGAGCGCCCCCGCCAATGCAAAGAGCGGAATACCCCAGCGTTGCTCTTTGGGCAGCAATGCCGGCTCAATAAATTTCCAACATTGATAAAAGATGACCGGTAGACTGGCGATAATGGCCGCCAAAAGCGAAACCTTGATCGAGGCGAATAGGGCCTCCGTAGGTCCGTAGAAGACGAGCGGATTCGGGAACGGGCGATTCAACCATGCGACCATCTCACCTGAAAAGGTAAAGGACACCAGCAGGGCCACGACAATCGTGGCCCCGATGATGATCAGACGCTTCTTGACGGTCTGAATATGCGCGGCAAGAGGATTGAGAATCTGTGCCATACCTTCGGTCCCGGTTGCTGATTGAGACCGCCTTCACGATCGGGCATCTCACTGCGAAGCGACCTGCAGCTCCTGGTCTCGAGAGACACGAATCAACTCCGCCATTCTGTCTTTTTTCGCCAACTTCTCTTTATGCAAACTCTTCAGGGACAATTCTTCGGCAGGAGTCAGTACGTGGCGCTTCTGTAATTGGATCAATTCCAGGTCCAGACGGTGGTGAGCCTCTTCCAGTACACGAAATTCGTGACTGGATCCGCGCAACCGTTCCGCAATCATACTGTCTGTCAGCATGTCGCACCTCCCGGTTATGAGATTACTGCAGTGACCTAATACCTTCTCCTCCACGACCGAATTCGTGAGTGAACCGACCCGTCTTCGGCACAATCGGGTTCAGCTCCATCAACAAGGCATCTTCTATTGGATTGGTATAGTAGTTTGGTCTGGTCGTCACGTTGCAAAACCCAAGACTTCTGTAGAGACCATGCGCGGCCTGGTTCGAGGCCCGTACTTCGAGCAGGGCCTTCACCGCCCCTTGCGCCAGCCCAGTCTCCAGAGCCTGCATGACCAGAGCTCTGGCGATACCCTTGTGCCTCATCGACTCCACGACCGCCAGATTCATCAGGCGTACTTCCTCGAAGACGACCCAGAAACACAGATACCCGACAAGAGAGACGGAACCAGATTCGCCTTGCGGCAGCTGCTTAGCCAACAGAAAATGCGCGAAAGGATTCCCGCTCAGTTCTGCCTGCAACATTTTGCGCGTCCAGGGGGCCGAGAAGCAAGCTTCTTCGATCTCCAGAATATCGGGCAGAGACTCGACAGTCGCCGGCTCGATGCTCCATTCGCCCATCACGACTCTCTTCATATTGTTCATTTGGTCTGTTCGGTCTGTCTGGTCTATCTCGTTTGTCTTATTCGATTAGTCGGTACGGTTCAGAGAATGAGAGAAACTAAACGAACCAGATAGACCTGATAGATCAGACAGACCGTGTTTGCCGCGCGGTCTTTTTCCTGAAACGTTTCACGATTCACGTTTCACGGACCGGGGGATGGCCTTTCTCGCCACCCGTTTCTGCCGTAGAGCCGCCGGCGACAGACCACCTGACTCCTCATACTTCAGCTCTGCTGCAGTCCGTTGTATGTACAGCGGACCGATGCCGGCTCCTGCATACTCACCTCGTCGGAGCCGCTCAATCCCTGCCAACCCGATCGAAACGGCCGATGGTTTCATCGCTGAATCCGGCGCCTCAACGACTGTGGCAGAGGAAGGTATCGACGCGCGGATGGCCTCCTCTTCAGTCGTCCATCCTTCTCCTAAAACGAGAACTGAACCGCTCAGACTCCCTCCCAACATCATCGCGGTCCCCACCTGCTCCGAGAGCACTCGCTCCAATCTGTCATCGCTGGCCCAACGAAACAGCGCCCAGTACAGTTCCCCGCGCCGGCTGTTGAGAATGGGGCAAAGAGATGTTGCGGTGCCTCTCAGATTCCAGGCCATGCCCTCCAATGTCGGGACCACCGCCAAAGGGAGTCCACTGACCATCCGAAACCCGAGGAGCGTGGCCAGGCCGACACGAAGTCCCGTGAAAGATCCTGGACCGATGGACACAACCAGGCCATCCAACTCCCCGAGCGTCAAACCCGTCTCACGCAATAATCGATCGATCGTCGGCAAGAGCAGCTTGGCATGCGACCCAGCGGCATCCTGATCCTGACGAGCAAGGACAAACGATTCATCGAGAATTGCAACACTCTGCCATGAGGTGGCCGTCTCGACTGCCAATACTTTCATCGAAGCGAGACCTGTGGAAGATCGGTGGCGGCGAGCGGTTGGTTGGGAACCATTTCGTGGAACGTAACCTGCACGCTTCCCTGTCCCTTTCCATCTTCCAATATAATCTTAAAGGGTCTCAACAGCCGGCCATCGCCGGCACTGGAGGTTCCCTCCACCTGGCCGATCGGGCGAAAGTCCTCGTACTGAATGGTCGCTTCCACCGATCCGGACTCCGTCAGTCGATCTTCACGAACGACAAGGAGTGTGTCCCGTTCAAACCACAACAGGCGGCGCAAAAGCTGCTTCCCATCGGGAGATGGACCGAAGACCTCTAAACGGTAGCGGTCCCCCTCTTCCACGAGAACGACCGCCTCGTCTTTCGCAATTGTGTCAGTGCCCAGCACGCCGGCCATGGCCCAGACACTCAATTGAAATGGCCTGGCGAGCTTCCCCATCTCGCTCATGTCGGACGGATTGCCGGACAGAACACGGCCCATCGTCGTCAACCGCAACCTGAAAGAATCGTTCGCCTGCACGAATTCAAAAATTTCGCTGCCGACTGCGGTAAATCC
>JABFSG010000091.1 GCA_013140715.1 Nitrospiraceae bacterium | reverse complement strand
ACCTCCCCCCTCCAACATTCCCTTCCCCACACTCACTACTGCCCACTTACAACTAACCACCCCCGCCCATATCCCTAACTTAGTTGTGTTAAATGGCTGAATCAGGTAGGTTTTTCATTATCTTGGTCACGTGGCTTGTTTCGTTTGTCTTGGTGGTCTTGTTCAACCTAATAAACAAGACAAACCAAATAAACTAGACAAACGACACCAGACAAACCAAACAAACCAGATCAACGTGTCTGCGGCGCTCCACAAGTCATGGCGTGATAATTAATGAGAGTGTGATCCCTCCCAAATGAGATTCCAAGCCTGCAGCTTTGATCGGAAAATATCTGGAGCAAGTAGTGGGTAGTAGATAAGTGGGGTAATTTCTATGTGTATGGGATAAAGGATTCCCGACCACTTTTCTATTCTGCAAGCGGTGTCACAGTCCACAACAACGGCTTGAAATACAGCAGCAGGTTGGCGGGCTCTTAACGCAACCCTCCGTGATAACGGGGTAGACCAGGACCCTTAACTATACAGAGGCTATAATATGTGTGGCGTAGCAGGTATTTTTGTTTATGGCAATAACGGATTGAAAGTCCAAGAAGCAGAGCTTCTCAAAATGAGAGAAGCTATGCTTCTGCGAGGACCGGATGGGGCTGGTCTTTGGATAAATGATCAACGAACAGTTGGGCTTGCTCACCGTCGTTTGTCTATCATTGATCTAACCGAGACCGGCGCCCAGCCAATGACCAATGCAGAGGGCGATCATCACATTATATTCAATGGAGAGATATACAACTATCTAAAGTTGCGCGCTGATTTGGAAAAACGAGGGCATAGGTTTCGTTCCAATTCCGATACGGAAGTGTTACTTCATTTGTACAGGGAAAAAGGCGAAAGAATGGTAGATGACTTACGTGGTATGTATGCATTCGCGATTTGGGACGAAAAGAGAAGAAGGTTATTAATAGCGCGTGACCCGTTTGGGATCAAGCCGTTGTACTATTCAGATGATGGGAACACATTCCGTTTCGCCTCACAGGTAAAGGCATTACTTAAATCAGAACATGTAGATAAGACTTTTGAGCCTGCGGGTCATGTTGGTTTTTTTATTTTTGGCTATGTGCCAGAGCCATATACATTGTTTAAACAAGTTCGGGCTCTCCCTGCAGGAACAACGTTGTGGATAGATGAAAATGGGCGGAACAGCATCCAGAAATTCTTTGACTTTCGGCAAGAATTAGTTAATGCCCAGGAGCAATCAAAAATCAACTTATTGGATATGGAGGATCGGTTTCATGCCGCGCTCAGGGAGACTGTGCAGTTCCATTTAGTGGCCGATGTAGAGGTTGGTGTCTTTCTCTCAGCAGGCCTTGACTCCTCCTGTCTGCTTGGGCTTTCCTCGGAATCCCACTCTCAAAGCATTCATTCCTTTACGCTTGGCTTCAAAGAGTACATCAATACGGCGAACAATGAAGTCCCATTTGCTGAAAGTGTCGCGAAGCATTATGGAGCCAGACACTCCACGGCGTGGGTCTCGCAAGACGATTTCCTTTCTGATGTGGATAACCTGTTGTCTGCAATGGATCAGCCAAGTCGTGATGGCGTAAACACCTATTTCGTTAGCAAGATGGCCGCACGTTGCGGCATGAAGGTGGCAATATCAGGGTTAGGAGGGGACGAGTTTCTTGGTGGTTATTCCACATTTTCACAATTGCCACGCATGATTCGTCAATGGCACATGGCGGCTAATTTCCCCTGGTTTGGGAGGTGGTGTTGTCGACTTTTGGCCCCATTTGCCAGACGTTTTACCGCCTCGCGCCATGCTGGTTTGCCTGAGCATGGATGGAATTATCCTGGCGCGTATTTTCTAGCCAAGGGTGTTTTTATGCCTTGGGATCTTCATATGGTTATGGATCGTGATATGGCAAAAAAAGGGTTGGACGAACTTCAATTCCTAGCTCGACTTGAGGATACCATCCGTGGCCTTAAGAGTGAGCATTGCATAATCTCAGCTCTTGAAACGGTCTGGTATATGCAGAACCAACTACTTCGCGATTCAGATTGGGCGAGCATGGCCCATTCCGTCGAGGTGAGAGTGCCGTTTGTTGATGTAGAGCTCTTTCGCGCAATTGCGCCATTTCTCGTGGCTGCTAATCCGCCCACAAAGCAACACATGGCCCGCTCACTGTCCCATGAACTTCCACCAGAGCTGTTGGATCGACCCAAGACTGGATTTACCGTCCCAATCCATTCCTGGTTAATGGCTGGTGACTCTTCGAAACGAGCAGGCGAACGAGGCGCGCGTGCCTGGATGAAGAAAGTTTACGCTCACGCGATACAAAACTAACGTCATGCCTACTCAAGTTGATGTCTGTGTTGCTACCTTCAAACGTCCACTATTACTGTCCAAGCTTCTTGAGAGCCTTTCCCTTCAGGAGCTGCCGACAGGAATCGCAATGAGAATCATCGTCGTTGACAATGACAAGAATGGTTCAGCTAGACCGATTGTGGAACAGTTTTCAGCGGGTTCTGACGTGCTGGTTGTGTATGACATTGAACCTGTACAGAACATCGCCAGGACGAGAAATCGCGCTGTGGCGTTAGCAGTCGGCGACTACGTGGCCTTCATCGATGATGACGAAACCGCCGAAGCAAACTGGCTGGATCGAATACTAGCAACGGCTGATGCTTTTAATGCAGATGTAGTCTTCGGTCCTGTAAAGCCTGTATTGCCGGATAATACACAGGACTGGATCAGGAAAGGTCACTTTTTCGATAGAGAGAGAATACCGACAGGCACGCCTCGCCCCCATGGTGGAACCGGCAACACTCTTGTGAAAACAGAGGTGCTACGTAGGTCCAACATGATATTGGACCCAGCATTTGGGTTAACCGGGGGGGCGGATACGGAACTGTTCACGCGTCTCCAGAAACAAGGCGCGAAATTAGTATGGTGTGATGAGGCCATCTGTTATGAACAAGTGCCACAGAATCGAATGACAGTAGGTTGGTTGGTGCGCCGAAGTTTTCGAGGAGGACAAACTGTATCTCGCATATTCTTCAGAGAGATGACAGTGGCTGAGAAGCTAATATGGGCCAGCAAGCGTATGGTCGGGCTCGGTTATTTTCTTTTATTGCCTTGGGCCTGGATATTCGGGAAACATCATTGGGTTCATGTGGCGATGAAGGCTTCAAGTAATCTCGGTCAGTTGACCGGGTTGACAAGGTTCCACTTCAGGGAATATTCCGCTTGATGTTTATTGTTCGATGTTAGTTCTTCCAAGGTGGTGCACCACTTTCAGATATAAATTATGCATTTACGTATTGAAGTAGTTTACAGTTTAGCTGACCAAGTAACAGTCAGCGTTACTAATCTAGCCATTGGTTTATTTTTTGTCCACTACGCAACGAAACACGATTATGCCCTTTATTCAATTGCTTTCGGATTGATTAGTTTGGGCATCGGTATTGGAAATGCTTTAATTTATACGCCCATGCTTGTCACTGCAATAGCAGAGGACGGGACTCTACGCGAGCGACATTGTAAGGCGATGTTAATCGCTCAGTTGATCATCTTTGGTTCAGTGGTAAGCATAATTGGTTCGACCATGGCTTTTCTCTATAGTTTTGTGGCTGAAAATTCTGAGATGGCGATTTTTTCATTGGCTATTGCGGTAGCGAGTTTTGCAGCTTTATTCCAAGAATTCTTACGGCGCTACAACTTTATGGCAGCAAAGCCGGCAGTGGTTTTTGGCATAGATCTCGTATTCGCCATATGCGTAATAAGCATTTTATTTTTACTTTGGTATCAAGAGTATCAGGAAATGTTTCTCCACGCTGTTTTGGCCTATGCAGCTGCCGCATTTATAGCGGGAGGGGTCGGTCTTGCAAGGTCAGGACTGATCCAACGGTTGCAACGGAACGACATTCGGAATGCACTAAGAAGTGCTTGGCAAAATGGATGTTGGTCTTTAGGCGGAGTAACCATAACTTGGATACAAAGCCAGTGCTATGCATATTTTTTGGTAATTTTAGGCGCTGCTACCGCTCTAGCTGAGGCAAATGCGGCACGCTTGTTACTTTCTCCGATTTCACCGCTAAGTACCGGAGTGATGAATGTTATGACGCCACGCTTAGCTCGTCATAAGGCTCAGGGCAATATGCAAGGCTTATTTTTGCATGCGAATCAGATGATGAAGCTGATAATGGGCCTTCTTATCGCGTACGTTGCGCTTGTCTATTTATCCAAGGATATATTTATTCAGCTTGTTCTTACAGGAGACTATCGCGACTCGGGTATGTATCTATTGGCTTGGTCCTTGGTATTGATCGCACAAACCGCGCGGACAAATACTTCTGTTTTGCTTCAAGTTTTTCGAGAGTTTCGTCCGCTTATGATCGCCAATGCGTGGAGCGCATTAGTGGTTTTGGTTTTCACATATATCTTTATTCTCTATTTAGGCCCTGTGGGAAGCATACTAGCTTTGGGATGTGGGGAACTAACATTAACAACTTCGCTTTGGTACGCATTAAGACAGGTCAAGAGGACGCTGGCTCAACGTGCACATGTCTTGGGCTGATATAACGACGTGAAACAAAATCTTACTATTTTAGTAAACAGCACGGACAGTTTCGAAGATTGTTGGGACCCTTTTTTTAAGCTATTTTCGACTTACTGGGCAGCTTGTCCCTATCCGATCGTGTTGAATGTGGAAACAAAAATGTACGCTTTCCCAGGACTCGATTTAAGGATAAGCCGAGTTGGGAAACAGGGGATAGATGATGCTGTTGGTCTGATTCCTTGGAGCGATTGCTTGTTACGGTGTCTTGAGCAGATCGAGACCGAAACCATTCTTTACTTACAAGACGATTATTTCATTCACGGGTATGTAGATCAGATATTGATCGATGAGTTTCTGGCAATAATGACCAAGTATGATGTCTCGCACATACGACTGATGGAAACGGATAAAAAAGCAGTTCATCGACCATCGCCTTTACATCCGCTTCTTTGGGAAATAAGCCATAGTGCTAATTACCGCATCAGTATGCAAGCTGCCCTTTGGCGGTTGGATTCGCTCAAGTCTTATCTGCGATCCGGTGAAAGCGGGTGGCAATTTGAACGTCTCGGCTCCCAACGGGCATACAAAAGGGCCGACCTCTTTCTCTGTCAAAGTCTTGATGAATTCAACGCCAAGGGAAGATACCCGATACCCTATAAACCCACCGGAATTATCAAAGGAAAGTGGTACGCTGATGCAGTGGTTGACCTATTTAAACAACACGGAATTGTGGTTGATTATCAGCGCCGTGGTTTTTATCAGTTCGATCGAAAACGCAAGATCATTATCGGGCTTCGTGCGTGGGCTCGCCGATTGTATATGTGGATTAAATGGTGGTTTTCAAGGCATCGAATACTATAGTGAAACGAATAATGGACCAAATGAATCAAGGAAGCTCTCGGAAGCGGTTTAAGGTACTGGTTTCCGCGTATGCTTGTATTCCTGGAAGGGGCTCTGAGCCTGGCATGGGATGGAATTGGGTTATTCATCTGGCGAAAGACCATGATCTTTGGGTGTTGACCGAAGCCAATGAATGCGAGTCGGCCATAAAGGCCTACTTTGAGGAACATCCGAAACAAGGGAAACACATCACTGTCATTGGCATACCTAGGGAACGTTTTGGCGAAGAGATTTGGTCCTCGTTTTTCTATTATTGGACTTATCGGCGTTGGCAAGCGGACGCATATATCACGGCTGTAGAGCTTCATCAGAAGGTTGGATTTGATCTAGCTCATCAGTTGAATATGATTGGTTTTCGTGAGCCTGGATATCTTTGGAAATTACCCATTCCATTTATCTGGGGGCCAATCGGTGGACATGCGCAAATGCCCTGGCGTTTTATGAGCAGTTTGGGATGGCGCTCGGCATCCAAGTACACGATCAGAAATATCCTCAACTGGGTACAAATGTATGCCAGTTGGCGGGTACGGAAGGCGGCAAGCAAAGCCGCCGTGCTGATAGCCGCCACTGAGGAGGATAGAACGGCAATAGTGCGTATCCACAAACGCGCACCATTGCTGATGAACGAGCAAGGGGCGAAAGGTGATTTAAAAGTTTCACCCAAAATACGGGATAAAAAAGCACCGTTGAGAGTGGCATGGTGTGGTTTGTTTCTAGGACGCAAAGGCCTTCCATTAGGGTTGAAGGCCCTACGGTATATGGCCAACGAAAACCAATTAGTCGAATTGGATATTATAGGTTCCGGCGAGTGCGAGGTAGAGTGGAGGGCCTTGGCCGATGACTTGCTTGTTTCTGGCATGTGTCGATGGTATGGCATGGTGTCCCATGCCAAAGCTCAGGAAATTATGGCCTCTTGCGATGTGCTTTTGTTCACAAGCATTCAAGAGGGAACTCCTGCTGTGGTCATAGAAGCCATTCAGGCCGGGCTGCCGGTTATTTGTCACGACTCTTGCGGTTTCGGGGCGATCATTGATGAAACATGCGGTATCAAGGTGCCTGTCCTTTCACCAAAAATCAGCAGCCGAGGCTTCGCCGACGCATTAATAACGCTTGCTACTAACCCGGAGCGTTATGCAGCTCTTTCTAAGGGTGCACTCAAGAAGGCTAAGATTCTGAGCTGGGAAAACAAGGTGAAGGTCTTGGCTCAAGTTTATTTGCAGACAACAGGGGTGTATGTGTCGAATGCCACAGAGGCCTAGAGATGACGACGGGCAATGCATACAGCCTAGTTGAAGCCGGCGAGAGGGAACATGAGTTACTCTCAGCAATTAGGCAGATGGAGCCAGACAAAAATCTACGCTTGCCAGGGCAAATATATCTGTGGCCATTTGTTATCAATTTTTTTTCGCCATGGGCCAGTTATCGACCAACAGTGTCGGTTAAAGTGGTTGATCCTCAATTTGGAAACATCTCGGCGTCGGTTCTCGGTTTTGAGAGTGATCCAACCCAAATGATGGTTCGGGGTCTAGCGTATGGACTGGCGCTAGTGCTGTTTATCGGGAGATTTCAGGCCAGCTTGCGCTTACTTGCTAAGCAGCCGATCTATGTGCTCTTGGTTATCTATATTCTCCTGTCCATGCTGTGGTCGGCCTTTCCCCAAAAGGTCTTCATCAATTTTGGGCATTCCGTTGGGATGGGTTTGGTGGCGCTTAGCTTATTGTTTTATTATGAAAAGCGATATGCCGAGATTTATTTTTTTCTAGCGCGAATACTTTCACCGATCATATTGGCAAGTCTGTTACTTTGTCTGCTATTCCCCGCGTATGGCATTGCCTATGATGGTCGCTGGCAGGGAGTATTCCTTAATTCAAATTCTTTGGGATTACTCTGTCTAATATCCGTCTGGGCGAGTGCCGCATCGTTGACCGTGAATAGCCAGAGATCCATTCGGCGTTGGAGTTGGACTTTCCTAACGCTTGGCCTAGTTGCGGTATTTGGTTCACGAAGTGTTACGTCTATCACCTTGTCTCTGTTTGTTATGCTTGGTATACCCGCCCTGTTAGCTCTGCGAAAAAATCCCCGTCCGGTTCAAATTATTAAGATTTTGATGGCGCTTTTGGTGGGATTGATTTTGTTTGCATCCGTGATTGTATTTACCCCTGAGCGACTGGAGTGGCAAGAAATCTTTGCGTTGTTTGGTCGTTCAACTACTCTGACAGGACGAACCACAGTCTGGGCAGGGGCTTTAGAACTTATCCATCTAAGACCTTGGCTTGGGTGGAGCTTTGATTCGAATCTCTCCGTATTGGGTAATCTGATAGGTCAAAGTGGACAGTTCCACAATGGGTATTTGGATTTGTTGGTAAGAGGTGGCTGGATTGGTCTGACGTTGGCTCTGTGGCTTGTATTGGCCATTTTCAAGGGATTGGTATCCGTGAGCAAAATCGAATCTAAAACCTCTATATGTATACTAGTAATTGTTTTGGCCATCCTCTTCCATAATATTACCGAGGCATCACTGGTTCGCGAAACAAACCTTCTTTGGATGTTGCTCGTGGTTAGTTATTTCTCGATTGGTGTATTCAGACAGAAAACACTAAAGATGGAGACGAGAAATGACATGTCTAATCAGCTTAATAGCTAAGCGCTTTTTCTGCGTCGCTTTATCTTTCGTGCTAGTTTTGTTGCTAGCAATAACAAGTACTGCAAATGCGGCGCAGGAGAAAAACTTCAGGGTGTTTGACTGCACAACTTATCCTCATAAACCGGACCTCACTAGATTCGGAGTTGAAACCATTCGAATTATTTATGGGGACGAAATGTTCGGGATCCCCCTAGAGACATATTTTAAGCGCTTCGGCATTGGCCAAAAGCCCGATACTTTACCGTCTGCCAACTGGCTATCAAAGCTTGGGAATATATATCAAACAGAACCTTTAGTTGTCTTGGACTACGAGGGGCTTAAGGCTTACGATGTGGCGAAAGACAAATACCGAAATGATATTGAGGAGTATGTATGGATTGTCCAGCAGTTCAAGGCTGGCAAGCGACAAAAAGGAAGTATGGTTGGCTACTACGGAGTACCGCCCATTGCCGACCTGGGGCGAGTTGTTTATGGTAAACCTACATCATCATTGAGAGCGGATAATGACATTCTCAAACCTTTAGTGGATACCGTAGACGTGCTGTTCCCCTCCCTTTATACCAGGGACCCAGACCCTAACGATTGGTTGAACATAGCCGCGGGCACCTTAGCAGAGGCCCGACGAATCTCACAGGGAAAGCCGATATTTGCTTTCATTTGGCCACGCTACCACGAAATGAATAAGGTTCTGGGAGGAAAACCAATACCCAGTAAACTCTGGCGCCAGCAATTGGAATACCTTTATGAAAATGCCGATGGGATTGTAATTTGGGATGGCAATCAGAATCTCTGGAATGAGGACTGGCCTTGGTGGCAGGAAACTAAAGTCTTTCTCAGATTAATTGGAAAATATTAACTCCATTGTGAGAGGGGGCTCCGGAAATTCTGACAGTGTGATAAGTGGTCGCCTGCTTCACCGACGCCACCGGGTGGTGGCGAATCAAAGGAGCGAGGCGATGAAGAGAACGCGACGCAATCACGGGGCCACCTTCAAGGCGCCGGTGGCTGTGGCGGCGGTCACAGGCACAAGCCGCTGGCCGAATTGACCGAACACTTTTGCGTCCCTACCACCCAGATCACCGAATGGAAGCAGCACTTGCTGGCGCGGGCCGCGGACGTGTTTGTCGGGACGACATCGATGGCGGACACTCCGGATTTCAAGACCCTCCACGCGAAGATTGGCCAATGGGCGCTGGAGAATGATTTTTTAGCACACGTGCTCAGCAAGGCGGGATTGTTGAGCGCAAGCGGTGATCGACCGAACTCACAAACTGCCAGTCGTGCGGCAATGCCAGCTCCTGGCCCTCTCCCAGGCCACCGCGCACTACCAGGCGACACCGGTGTCGGCAACAGAGCGGGCTCTGATGCGTCGGATCGACGCACTCCATCTGGACCATCCGTTTGCCGGAACCCGAATGCTGCGTGACCTGCTCAGGCGGGAAGACCATGCGAGCGGGCGGCGACATGTGGTCACCCTGATGAGGCGCATGGGCATTGAAGCGGTGTATGGCAAACCCCACACCAGTGGGCGGCATCCCACCCACACGGCGCACCGCCGCATAGGCAGAATACCGCGAGGCGCCACGTAAGGAAGAGGATATTCTGTCTAATCAAATGGGGCTATCACTCTATTCCCCTAATTATGTCCGTGCCAAACCGGCTAAGTGCTAAACTCTGTTGGTAAACCTGTTAAGGAAATGACCGGCCAAATAAATGCTCATTAATAAGGACTCTAATCATTCTAAATTGTGCCCAATTTGCGGAAGTGATCCTGTCGAGAGTTTCAAGGCCAAGTGGTTGCAAGCTTTCAAGTGTGGGAATTCGAAATGTGGCCATCTTTATGCGTCCGCTCAGTCAGATCATCATGGCGTGCAAAAACATCTTGACCCATCCTCTGAACATATGAAGTATCAGGATAGGAACAGGAGGCTAGTACGCTTTTTACAACAGCACAGATTTCTAAAGAGCGATAGTATTGTCCTTGATTTTGGTGCCGGTGTTGGCCATATAGCAAAAGCTATTAGAGAGATTGCTGGCACCAAAGCGATAACCTGTATTGAGGCGGATCTTGAATCTCAGACTGCACTTAAGAAAGACGGATTCCATGTTGTTGAACGATTAGAAGAGTGCGGTAGTGATTTTGATGCGGTTTTAATGGTTGAGGTTATTGAGCATATTGATTCACCAGTAGCCCTGTTACGAACAATAAAAGCCCATATGCGACCTGGCGGCAGAATTTTTCTTTCAACGCCGTGTGGTGAAACTCGATCTGGAAGTCGTGCGACAAATGCATTTGATACACCTGAACATGTACACTTCTTTACAGAGCGCTCATTGACGTTGGCTATAGAAGAGGCCGGCTTTAAGAATCTTGATTTTCTGAGGGTCCCAGAAATCTACCCAAGAGAACGAGGCAGTATTGCATTTTTAACTGCCTATATTAAGCAATATGCGCGTGCGTTACGTGACAGGTTTCGAGGGTATTCTCACCTCATCGTCTTTGTGTCGTAAGTGCTATTTTGAAGTCTTAGATCAACACTTCAAAGTATGGCTGTCAATGCTAATCACGCGAGTTATGCGATACTGTATGTATGGAAATCACCGACGCACAGTATCGCCTCATTGAGCACTGTCTGCCAACCCAGTGTGGCAACATGAGCTGTCCAATCTGCGAGTATTGAATGCGATCTTGCACGTGATGGAGTAAGGCTGCAAAGGCGTGGTCTTCCCACGCGATTTGGCAACTGGGACAGGGTCTACACCCGCGTGAATCGTTGCTCAAAAGGTCGCGTCCTGGATCGAGTCTTTGCACAGTTTCAGCATGCGCAGATCGCCCGCCTCAAGATCGAAACCGTGACGTTGGACAGCACGACGGTCGACGTGGATCAGGATGGAACAGGGGTTCAAAAAAACGGCCCGCAAGCCATGGCAAGTCCTGCGCCGGATGGCCACTAATGTCTATCTGGTTGCCGAGGATGCTCGCACGGTCATAGCATTTGCGCTATCCCTCGTCCAGTCTCACGATGCGCCCGAGGGCGTAAGCTTCTGCGTCTGCTGGGTAAAACGCCAGGCCATTGCACCTTGATAGTCCTGGCGTACGAAGGCGATGAGACTCGGTAACTGGCACTCGCCTCGGGCTTTCACTCCGTGGTGTCACTCAAGCAGAACCGAGTCGAGGCGTGGGAATACAACTGCGCCCTGTAGAAGTGCCGCAATGAAATCGAATGGTTGTTCCACATGCTCAAGGGTTTTCGACGCATCTTCTAGCGATTCGATAAGCTCGACGTCATGGGTGTTAACTTTATCGGCTTCGCGCTCATCGCGGATGGGTTGTGAATAGTGTGAACAGGCTCTAGTCCTTTCGATGCAACAAGCTAGAATTGCAGTGTTGACAAACGTAATTCTGGATTATCGCAGGCCTATTTTTGAGGCATTGCAAGGCAATAAGTCTTTATACCTACGTATATTTCTTTCTTCGCCACTCTCGGAGTCTGATAGACTGGCCCAGATAAACTTGCCTATGTTCTATTCGAAAGCTTTTAACCTCAGATTTAGAACTTTTCACAAACATGTCGATAGCGAACAAGTTGAAAAACTGGCAGTGCCGATTTCTTTAATATGGGATCTGTTGGACTTTAAACCTCAGGTCATTATTTCAGGAGAATTTGGATTACGGTCACTCGTGGCCTATGTGGCGTCTCGAATAATGTGCGTCCCACTAGCACTGTGGTCAGAAGAAATTGAACAGTCTGCCATGGGCATCACAATTATCCAACGATCGCTTCGTAACTTCCTCATTCCGAAGGCGTCATTCTTTCTTGCATGGGGTCATCCGGCAGCGAGTTACTTGCGTACCTTCGGCGCACATGAGAATACAGTAATCTGCTGTGCACAAGCGGTGGACAATGCCATTTGGCGAGGCCGCGTAGAGAGTTATGATAAAGCCCATTTAGTCGCTGATATGGGTCTGACAGGAAAGGTCTTTTTATTGGTTGGCCGTCATGTAAAACGGAAAGGGTTCGACTACTTTTTAAGAGCATGGGCTGAGGTCCCAAATCACCTTAGGGCGAACAATTCTGTGCTAATGGTTGGGGATGGAGATGAATCTCTCCGATTGAGAGCCTTAGCAGAAACATTACGATTGTCGGAAGTCCGCTTCGTTGGTGCTAAACATGGCGAAGAACTAGGAAAATTATATGCAGCCGCTGACGTATTCGTTTTTCCATCATTGGTTGATGTCTGGGGGCTAGTTGTTAACGAAGCTCTGGCCTGTGGATTGCCGGTGTTGGCTAGTCGATACGCTGGCGTCTCACAGGAATTGGGGCAAGTAGAACGAGCTGTGGGGGTCCTTGAGGTTTTCGACCCTCTTGATATCGTGGGTTTTACGTCTTTACTGTCAAAATGGTGCCAAAACGACATCAGGGTTGATCCGAAGCATGCCCATGCTTTAGTAGAAAGGCTGCATTTTAATGTCACCATTGCAGCGTTTAACGATGTGATAAACCGGTGTTTGACTAAATAGAGTAGATCCGCTGGAGGAGCGACCCGAATGGATGAGTTTGCTTTTGCATAAAATTACGATCATTCAGCGAATAGTTCCCCATTACCGTGTGCCATTCTTTGAGGCGTTGCACCACGAGCTTGTTAGGTCTGGCATAGAGGTCCGGTTAATTTATGGGCAGGAGTTTCCTGGAACCGTTCCACGCTCCGTGATGATGGGATATCCTTGGGCTGTCCGAATCGATAACCGTTATTTAAATTCACCGTTCGGTCAGCTGGTTTGGCAACCCTGTTTGGTTGAACTTCAGGATTCAGAACTTATTGTGCTCGAACAAGCAAATTCCTTACTATTGAACTATTGGCTTATGGCAAACCAAAAGTCGGGCAAATTTAAATTGGCTTTCTGGGGGCATGGACGAAACTTTCAAGTAGGCCACAGGCATTCTTGGAGAGAGCGCATGAAAAAATGGTTTAGCACTCGAGTCGATTGGTGGTTTGCGTATACAGAACTCAGCGCTGAGTTGGTCCGGAAAGCCGGATTCCCACGGGATAGGATTACTATCGTCCAGAATACGATTGATACAAACGAACTACGATCTGCCATCACTGAGGTGACACAAGCTGATCTGAGAGCTCTGCGAGCTTATCTGAATTTACCAAGCACGCATGTAGGTTTGTATTGCGGCGGAATGTACTCTGACAAGCAACTGGATTTTCTAATTACGGCTTGCCAGCTGATCCGCCAAAGAATAAGAGATTTCCAAATGATTCTGATCGGCAGCGGTCCTGACCAGTGGAAAGCCGAACGGGCGGCAGGAAAGCATGACTGGATTCATTACGTTGGTCCGAAATTCAAACAGGAGCGGGCATTGTATTTTAAGGTCAGCCAGGTGCTTTTAATGCCAGGCTTGGTTGGACTGGCCATCGTAGATAGTTTTATCGCGGAGACGCCTTTATTTACTACTGATATTCCGGTGCATAGTCCGGAGATTTCGTATCTTCAACACGGAGTAAATGGCGTGATGACATCGTTCGCTGTAAATTCATATGCGGATGCAGTGGTCGAATTCTTTGAATCGGATGACTTGCAAAATCGGTTGCGAGATGGGTGTCGACGTTCTGCAAGTATTTATACCTTTGAGCATTTTGTAGATCAGTTTGCCGCCGGCATTGTGCGCTGTTTGGCTTCAAGAGAGGACGCCAGGTGAAAGTTCTAATTGCACATAATTTCTACCGATCAAGCGCTCCCAGCGGAGAAGATTCTGTTTTTTTAAACGAAAAAGCACTCCTTTCGAATAATGGAGTCGATGTCGTAACCTACGAAATGTTTAATGACGAGATTGATACATCGTCGTTTGCAAATCGGGCGAGACTTGGCCTAAACACAGCATGGTCAAATGAAACATACGAAACTCTAAGTCGCCTGATCATACAGACCAGACCTGACATCGCACACTTTCATAACACTTTTCCACAGATTTCTCCGAGTGCCTATGCGGCATGTCGTGATAACGGCGTGCCAGTCGTCCAAACTCTCCATAATTTCCGCTTCATCTGCCCTGGTGGTCTCCTGCTTCGAAATGGACATCCTTGCGAGGACTGTGTCGGAACGAACCTATTCCCTGCATTACGATACCGATGTTACAGAGAATCATTACCTGCGACGGGAGCATTGGTTTGGATGCTCATGCGTAATCGTTGGTATGGTACCTACCAGAACCTAGTGAATCGGTATATCGCGTTGACCGAGTTTGCTGCTAGCCGCTTGATAAACGGCGGGTTACCCAAAGACCGCATCAGTATCAAGCCGAACTTTGTGTCAGGAGTATTCGCACCAGGTTCAGGAGACGGTGGCTATGCACTCTATGTCGGACGTTTGAGCGCTGAAAAAGGGGTTCGCACCCTGGTATCTGCCTGGAAACATTTACCGGAGTTGCCTTTGAAAATTCTGGGGGAGGGTCCTTTACGGCAGGAATTAGAACGATCAGCAACTATGGCGAAACTTCCCATCGAATTTCTCGGCTTTTGTGATCGCACTACAACTGCCAATGTGATGGGCCGAGCAACATTCCAAATTGTTCCCTCCGAATGGTATGAAACCTTTGGCCTTGTGGTAATAGAAGCCCTTGCATGTGGCACGCCAGTGGTGGTCTCACGGATTGGCAGTTTGGACGAAATTGTCCTGGAAGGTGAGACTGGCGACAAATTTACTGCCGGCGATGCGACCAATTTGGCTTGGACCGTGAAACAACTCCTCGGAGATCCCACCCGTTTGTCCGTCATGCGTAAGAAGGCTAGGGCTGCGTTTTTAACTAACTACACCCCAGAGCGAAACTTTCAACTTCTGATGAACATCTATCTCCATACCTTGAATAATTATACGAGTGTGTGAAATACCCCATCTGGCATCTGCTAATGTTTAGGACAAAGTTATTGAGCCTGGGGGAGGCTTGATCTACCAAATATCAAGAAACGGCTCAATACAAGGTAAAAGATGGTATATTGGAGGCAAAGTAATTCAATACCATTAGATGCGAAGAACGGGTATTTCATGAATATTTTCATCCAGATCTTAATATTACTTTTCATAGTACTCATGGCTACACCATCAGAGGCACTCCAGGTTGTGGAGCGACCAGCAGCTCCCTCTGGTCTAGGGGTCCAGGGTGCTGGAGGACAGGTAGTGCCACTCAAGGTTACCGAGAGGCCAGCATTTTCAGTTTCTCCTTCTAACTTTAATTCTTTTGCTACGCCATTAGCCTATTACCAAGGCAATATTTATGTGGTGAGTGTTGAGCCACCTGTGGGGGCTAGTAACGGAATGAATCTCCGCACAGTGGTTCGAAAAGGTTACGAAGACAAAGGCGAATGGATATGGGAAACCACAGTTGTAGACGACAGTACACTAGACGACGTCTATCACACCCAAGCATCCATCGCCATCGACAAGGCAGGATATGTACACATTGCCTACAATATGCACCACATGCCCTGGCAGTATGCGGTATCCAACAAACCTGGCGATATCTCATCTTTTGATTTTAGAGGTGACGCAATATCACTTGCAGAAAAGGGCATAGTAAAGAATCTCAACAAGACACCATTCCCCTCAATTGGGACAGCAGCCATTCCTGGAAATCAGATTACTTATCCAGCATTCTTCTACGACCGGTCAGGAGATCTATATATCACCTATCGGTTCGCCACTCGTCCGAATAGATCTTCTTTCAGTGATCGAGGTTACGCCTACGCTATTGCTCGATATGATGTGGTAAACAGGCAATGGAGCCAGTTGGGCGCACAGGTCAAAGTAACTATAAACGACGCTGATTTACCCGCCGGACTTCAGGAAGGAATTTTGAAAGTCTTTGTCTTTTCAGAGGACTGGATACCACAATTACTGCGCATATTCTTTGATAAAACGAATCGAATGCATTTTTCCTGGACATGGCGTGAATTCTATGAAAACGCTCCCTTCCTCAAATCAAGTTATGCATATAGCCCAGCTATAGGTGAGAGATTTTATCAGGCAGATGGGACTCAATTTGCATTGCCCATGAGAGCTGTGCAAGCTGGACTTTTGGTAACGAACAACCCCAGCACTGAACTGATTTCACCATTGGCATATCTCACCGTTGACCCCAATGGCACCCCGTATGTAGTGACCTTGGAGAAGGGGACGTCCAGTGTTGTCCGTTTTTACGACAATAAAGCAAAGCGGTGGAGCAAAGCTGAACCTATGCCAGAAGGCGCTCAACTGATGGAAATCGACGATGCTGGCCACCACTGGGCGTTCGCAGCTGGCTTAACACTTTACAAGCGAAACGTGGCAACAGAACCGTGGAGTAAGATGTATGAAGATACTGAGCTATCCCGTTTTGGTTTTTTTAAGGTGCTGTATGTCCGTAAACAAAACCTGTTCTTAGTGTTTTCTCAAAGTGAGGATGGTAAATCCGCAAAGGTTTACGAGATCCGATATTGAAGTTTTGGCAGCCGCGTTTCTGATCTGATTAGCTAGAAATATAGCCCGCTAATTCACGGGATATCTGATTGTTGCTTTTCATGCAGGTCTTTGATCTTTACGAGCTATATAGAGTTAAGCTAATCCTCAATCTGCAATAGGCAGTGCAAAGAAAAGACACAGCATGAAACGGTGGCTGCAAGGTATATACAGCCTCCTAGTGACGTTTGGAATTGATCCCCGTAAAACCTTGTATTCTGTTAAGGGGCTACCAGGGTATTTCTGGGACTTTTGGCAGTTAAAATCCCAGAAATCATCTACAGAAAGAGTCTTTCATTTTGGACGACTGTACCCGTGCCTCGGAGAACGATATGCGGAAAGTGGTGCAGCAAAGGGACATTACTTTCACCAGGATTTGCTTGTTGCGAGAAGAATCTATGCAAATAATCCTCGCACCCATGTTGATGTTGGTTCAAGAGTCGATGGATTCGTTGCCCATATAGCATCATTTCGTCAAATTCATGTAATAGATATTCGCCCGCTTCCAACTGCCATCCCAAATGTTAGGTTTATGCAAGCCGATTTGATGGAAACTGATGTGGCAGTCGATCTAATCGACTATTGCGATTCATTATCATGCCTCCACGCGATCGAGCATTTTGGCTTAGGAAGATATGGGGACCCTGTGAACTATGATGGGTACCTTCTTGGCCTAAGCAATTTACAACGCATATTGAAGAGAAGTGGAAAGCTCTACTTTTCTGTCCCTATTGGGCCGCAAAGAATAGAGTTCAATGCACATAGGATTTTTTCAGTCAATTATCTGTTGCAGTATTTTGATGGAAAATATCAAATAGACTCATTCTCGTTCGTTGATGATCAAGGTGATTTGCACGAAAATACGCCCATCACCACTTCTGGAATCAAGAGTAATTTTGGCTGCCTATACGGATGTGGAATTTTTGAAATGACAAAGTTGTAATGGCTCTGTTCCATTCTTTGTCATCGCAAAAAAAACACCGCTAAGGTTCTTGAAACTATTGCCCTCGTTAGTATTTTGCACCCTCGGTTTCATTTTGATAAGTATTCTCGATGAAAAGAAGTTCGAATCACGGCTTGCCATTTGCGAGACGGCTACCAAGACCCCAACTTTAAGCCGTGAGAGGATAGATGACCACGCGTCAGGCAGGGCACTTACTAGGTATTCCAATTGGCAATAAATCGCTAGCTGTAGCAATAGAAGATACAATAATTGCAATTGAAGGCACACGTCCACCGGTCATTTTTGCCTGCGCGAATCCTCATTCGTTGGTGGTCGCACAGAGCGATCCCATTTTTCAATCCGCCTTGATGCAGGCTAACCTCGTTGTTGCGGATGGGGTGGGAGTGACATTCATGGCGCAATTGGTCGGCGCACAAGTAGGCCCTCGGATTACGGGAACGGACTACTTCCAAGCAGTGCTGAAAGCCCTTCAGCAACGAGACGGGGGGCGTATCTTTTTCTTTGGCTCATCGCAGTTAGTCCTCGATCTCATTGCCAAGCGGTTTGCTATCGACTATCCGGCCCTCACTCTCTGCGGAATGCTTTCTCCACCATTTGGCTCGTGGAGTGATGAAGAGAATCGTCGTATGGTGCAAGTTATCAATGAGACGAAACCTGATGTGCTCTGGGTCGGCATGACCGCTCCCAAACAAGAAAAATGGGTAGAAGCAAATCGTCAGCAACTGAATGCCCGAGTAGTTGGTTCGATCGGAGCAGTGTTTAATTTTTATGCAGGCACTCATGCCAGAGCGCCGCGATGGGTTTGCCGAATGGGCTTTGAATGGGCTTATCGCTTCATGTTGGAGCCTCGACGGATGTGGCAACGGAACATAGTGTCTGCTCCGAAGTTCGTCTGGCTGGTTTTCAAGCGGCATATGTTGGGGAACGTTGGAGGGTAGAAGTTGGAGGGGGAAGGCGGAACCAAGAGAGGCTGAGACCCAAAGAAAGGCTGAAAGCTGAAGGGCTCAAAATTGGTGAGTAGTAAGTGGTCAGTGGCGAGTGGCGGGAGGGGGAAGAATGTTGGAGGCGATTGGGCAAGAGGCTGGGAAGTTGTGAGTTTTGAGCTCTGGGTTTTGAGTTGGAATGAGGAATTATGGATTACAGGCGGGAAGGAAGGTTGAGCAAAGAGGGGTATGGGGTAGGTTGTAAGTGGGCAGTAGTCAGTGGTGAGTTACACGATTCAAGTTGGGGAGCGAAAACTCAGAACTCAGAGCCACGCAGTACTCTTCGTTGACAGGACACCACAAAGGGAATATTGTGGTGCTCATGGCCGGCACAACCAAACGACTCTCCATAGCGCTCGATCACGCCCTTCTGGCCGAAGCGAGGCGCTTGACGCGCTCACGAACCAAGCGAGAAACGATTGCCAAGGCTCTTGAGGAACTTGTGAAGTTGGAGCATCGCAAAGCCTTAGCGCACGCTGTGGGCACAGGCCTGTTTGAAACTACTGAAGCCGAGTTCCGCTCTCGCCGTCGTCGCATGCATGCCCACCGTTGAGCTCCGACCTTGCCTCATCGACACCAGCGTCTGGATCAGGGCAGATCGCAAAACACATGATGCGGTGAAGCATCGACTCAAGGAACTACTTGTTGCGGGATTCGTGCACATTTGTTGGCCGATTCGAGCGGAACTCCTCATCGGTGTGAAAACGCTTGAACGGTGGGTTGCCCTCAATGAACAACTGGGGGCACTCGAGCAGGCACCTCTATTGGATGAAGCATGGGAACGAGCGGCCGACTTAGGCCATCGACTTGCACGAACAGGCCAAAGCGTTCCATTGCCCGATCTGCTGATTGCCGCTACGGCACTGCAATATAGCCTTCCACTGTGGAGCGTGGATAGCGACTTCAAACGCATCGCTACCGTCGCTCCGTTGGATCTGGACCTATTTGGAATGGATTAGCCGGTCTCTCTCAGTGGCAGCAAGAAGCGATTGGGGGAGAGGGAGGCGGGTTGGGGAAGGTTGAGTAAAGAGGGTGAGGGGGTAAGTTGTAAGTGGGCAGTAGTCAGTGGTTAGTGG
>JABFSG010000092.1 GCA_013140715.1 Nitrospiraceae bacterium | reverse complement strand
ACAGGGAGCCTAGCCCCCTGCCCCCCAATTATCGCAGCACTCCGTTCATAGAACACTTATTTAATAGACAGACTCTTGCATCAGACCGCGCACGCACCAGACATTATTGGCGCTGCCCTTACTGCTCGTGCCCACAAGGCCATCTTGGAAGCTCACGCTAAACGCGTTGCTAGTACCCACGGCGCTCGCTGTCGCCGACCAGTAGGCTGCCGACTGAACACCAGTAAGCACAGTTCCTGGCACGTAGGGAGCTGGCAATGACGGATCGATCAAACTCGTCAATTCTCCCACCGATGGCAGCCGCCATCCTCGTGTCCCCCCGACAATCTTGTTAAGACAGAGCTCGCGGGCACTGGCCCATGCAAGCCCAGCAGTGGCTGCAGGAGCTTGTTCCCACACCAGCCCCGTGTTCTTGTCCAGCGCCGCGCCGAGGAAGGCAGTTGTAAATCGCGAGTCCGACGGATGATTAGTGTCCCACCTCATCATGTAATTACCCACCTCACCGCCACCGCCAGTACCGCCTTGGTTAAGCTTCGTAAGGATGTCGTTGAGCTTGGTCATGATCTGCTTAAAGGGATTCTTATAGTCATGGTCGTGCGCTTGCGCAAACGTGACTCCCCCTCCAAAATTTGCCAAGACAAGACCTCCGGCAAGGACTACCACCCCGACCCCGCTCAACCATTTACTCCGTTTGTCTCGTATCATGTCGCTCCTCCTTTGGTGATATGCTGGCTGCACCGACTGACCCTATCTAGGTTGACACGCCGTAGCGCAGAGCGCGTTTATTGTAAAGAGTTTTGGATCTGGGATTGAGCTTCCCTTCTTATTACTTCCTCACCGCAGTCTCCTCACCCTGCTCAATGGCCCAGTGCTGTTCGATAATCGCCATCGCCTTTCCCCGCACCTCATCGTTCTCATCATCAAGTGCCACAATCAGGGGGTCTAACGGCGCCTGAGCTCCCTGCTGAGCCCACCGATCCAAGGCTCCAAGCCTCACGGAGACTTCCGGAGCGTCCAATGCTTGCGCAATCCAGGTGGGAAGAGCCAAATACTCAGGTACGGGCGCCACCTGTTCCTCTTGGGCTGGTAGAGATGCGATATTCGACGCAAAACCTGCGGTGAAAGGCATAGGGCTCGCTACCGAGCTGTTCTGCAAGGCAGATCTAGACTCAGATTGCACACCCAAACTAGCGCGAGATGGCGAATTCCTCTCGTGATCGGATACAGCCGGCCCACAACCGGACAATACGGCCAGTAGTCCCAGGCACAGGAACCAAGCCTGATGTGCCGACAGCAACTTCTGGCAGGGCACTGATGCCCGCATACCCGAAGGGACAGCGAACATACAGTTAATCGCCGTTACAGCCATTCCCAATGACATATTACAAAGTATTCCAATCCATGTACGTTTCTCTGTAAACATAGCGGAGCCATTCCTTCTACGGTGCGGATACCGCAATCGTCATGCCACCACTCAAGGACTCAAATCCGTTGTTGTGAAAATCAAACGGAATCCACCAACTTAGAGCGATTCGATGCCGGAACCAGCCGAGTGATGGCCCCAGCCTGTGAGACAGACGTTACAGAATTCGGTATATGCCGTACCGAAATTCGTCCGGATAGGCTGACCAAAAAATACGTGTTAACCCCGATAGGCCCCACGTCGAGATCCGAGCCTGGCCCAGCGCCTGCCAATTAAGCCCACATCAGCTCATACTAAAATGTCGGGCTTACTATGTTAGTGGAGTGAACAACCCCGTCTAGATTGAGACGGAGAAAAACGAGGAGAAAAAAGTCGAGAACTTGAATGCCCGATGAGAACGACAAAGAAATGGGATTACCGGTCCTACTTGAGGCTTAGGCAATCCCCCTGCTGTCACTTCCAAAGCAGACGCGCTACCTCCTAACAATACTAGGGCAGGAATGGTCAAACATCATTGGTCATCAGTCAGAACGAATCCCCCACCCTGTCACCCATTGACCAATGACCGTTGATCATGGCTCTTCACAATATCTCTCATCTTTGTGAACGCTTGTGCGCGATGGCTGATTGCATTCTTGTGATCAGCCGACAGCTGCGCCAAGGTCTTTCCTAATTCTGGAATAAGGAACACCGGGTCATACCCGAATCCTTGCATCCCGCTCGCTTCTTCTGCAATCACTCCCTCCAGCGTGCCCCACGCCACCTGTACTCCATCTGAAGGCAATGCGATCGCAGCGACGGTCAAAAATCTGGCGGTGCGACGTTCACGAGGTATACCTGACAGCTCCCGCAGCAACTTCAGACAATTGTCTTCATAAGTTGCCCCTTCCCCGGCATAACGGGCCGCATAGACACCGGGGCGCCCATCAAGCGCATCTACTTCCAAGCCTGTATCGTCGGCGACGGCCGGCAGACCCGTAAACTCGGCAATGGCGCGCGCTTTCTTGACTGCGTTGACCTCGCAGGTATCCCCGTCTTCAACTACATCCGGAGCATCGGGAAATTCATTGAGCGTATGGATCGTCATCCCCAATCCGCCCAACAGCGCAATGAGTTCTTCGACCTTATGCCGATTGCGCGTCGCGAGCACCAATTCAGAGATCATTGTTTCGACCCTACTCCAATTCCCCGATCAGATCCTTTTGGAGCGCGGTAAGAGTCTGAATCCCACTCCAGCCCATGGCCATGAACTCATCCATTTCTTGTTTCGCAAAGGGAGTCCGTTCCGCTGTTCCTTGGACTTCGACGTAGCGCCCTTGTCCGGTCATCACAACATTCATATCGACTTCGGCCATCGAGTCTTCTGTATAGGCGAGGTCGACAAGGATCTCTCCCCCCACTTTCCCTACGCTAATAGCGGCAAGATAATCCGTCAATGGACGTTTTTTAATCAGGCCCTTCTTCTTGAGGGCGGTAAATGCGTCGGCCAGAGCAATAAATGCTCCGGTAATAGATGCGGTTCTGGTCCCTCCGTCTGCCTGAATGACATCGCAGTCGAGCCAAATCGACCGTTCACCCATCTGGCCCATATCTGTTACAGCACGGAGGGCTCGCCCGACAAGGCGTTGAATCTCCAACGTCCTGCCACCCTGCTTTCCCTTAACCGCTTCACGAGGAGATCGCTCATGGGTCGAACGGGGGAGCATTGAATACTCTGCCGTAACCCACCCTTGCCCTTTCCCCTTTAGAAAAGGCGGCACCTTCTCCTCGATCGAAGCGGTACAGATGACTTTGGTGTCACCCATTTCGATCAGGACAGATCCCTCGGCATGTTTGATAAAATTCCGCGTCACCTTCACCGGACGAAGCTGATCTTTTCGTCGCCCATCGACACGCAATAGTCCTGCTGCACTACTCATTGATAACTCCTGGTAAATGATGCGCCGCATTATAGTGAAGGCTCTGTGAAAGCGCAATGAAACCAACCTGGCATCCTGCTCAGTGAATAGCGAAGAAAAATCACGCGTTCAGATCATTATCTGCCAATTCATTTGTACAAAAATATGCGACGCAACCGACTAATTCTGTACAGGGTAGGCACTACTCCCTCCGCATTGCCTCCGCGGATCTTACATTGATACGACAGCTGCCGTTCATAGAAATACTGTCACAGAGCAGCATCCCACCGCTTCTCGACCACAACAACGTCAACGATGAGAAACATCGCGCGATGCAACTTTTCACAATATATTGGCACAAAAGGTGCAGATGGCTTTACAGTTCTCCTGAGACATTACCAACGAGACACGATCGAGCATTCACCAGGTTGAGCCAGCATTACGCATGAACAATTTTCCTGCATCGCTGACCAGCTGCTACGACAGTCCATTGGCCAGCGAACTCGCAACAGGACTGCGCGACTCCACGCCAAATTGCCATGGATCATGTTGGCTAGCATACAGTTCTCTTCTTCATAATATTTAATTAGGTACACAGACCCTGCGAATCATGCCATTGCTCCTTGACCAATCTGCCCAACAAGCTCTCCTTGAACTCAAGCGCGTGCTGATCGTCGACGACGAAGAGCCGATCCGCCGGCTGCTGGGATACATGTTGCAAACCCATGGATATGAGACGGCCCTGGCATCCGATGCCCGTGAGGCACGGGCGCGGTTAGAGGAACAACCATTCGCATTGATACTGTGCGATGTGAATATGCCAGGCGAGTCCGGCATGGACCTCATACGCAGTGTCCTGAGCCAACATCCCCACACCGCCGTCATTATGGTGACCGGTCTCGACAGTTCGGTGCTGGCCAATGCTGCGCTGGACATGGGTGCCTTTGGATACATCGTGAAACCCTTCGAGACGAATGAAGTGATGATCGACGTCGCCAATGCCCTCCGCCGCCGCCGGCTTGAACTTGAAAATCACCTGCACCGGGAGAATCTGGAAGACGTCGTCAGAACCAGAACGATGGCGCTTCAGCAAGCGCTCGAGTGGCTCGAGCGAAGCGAAAAGGAACTGCGGCTCTCACGAGAGGAAACGATTCAACGACTCGCCATCGCAGCCGAATACCGGGACAGCGCCACGGCGCAGCATATTCAGCGCATGAGTCACTACTGCGAATTGCTCGCCAGAAAATATGGGCTGTCCTCCGAACGGTGCGACTTGATCCGCACTGCCAGTCCGATGCACGACATCGGAAAAATCGGTACACCGGATCATGTGCTCCTGAAGCCGGGCAAGTTCACACAGGAAGAATTCAACGTCATTTCTCAACATGCGGAAATCGGCTATCGTATCCTGAGCGGATCGGATGCTGAAATCTTGAAAGTGGCGGCATCGATCGCCTGGACTCACCATGAACGTTGGGATGGCAACGGGTATCCACGCAAGCTGAAAGGCGAAGCAATTCCCGTGGAAGGACGGATCGCTGCCATCGCCGATGCCTTCGATGCCCTCACCACACAGCGGGTCTACAAGCCCGCCTTCAGCCTCGACCATGCAGTCGAACTCATGACCAAACATCGGGGGGAACACTTCGACCCCGAGCTCCTTGATGTCTTCTTCGCTTCGCTAAATGACATCAAACACATCCATGACCAGTATGCCGACCAATTGCCGCTCAGAACGACTCCCAAGGCCTAAGACTCTGTCTGATTCCCGCCATTCTGCTATGACGAAGGATAACGCGGATAGACTCCTCTCCTCCTTTTCGTGATTTCGTTGACCGCCTTTTCACCTGCCGATATACTTTCCTCATCTCGTCAGGTACAGCCTCCCACATACTTTCTCAGGCTCTGTACCCACACATTAGCACCATCACGAAAGGGTTGCCGATTATGGCAAAGAAAACGACTGTGGCCCGCAAAGAGGGGGCGACACGCAATTGGATTGCCTATCTATGCGAATCCTTGGTCACGTCGGGAGTGATGCCGACCTGGGAGGCTGCGACCTATCTCACGGAAAACCTGTTTGGAGAAAAACCCAATCCTCGTCTCTTAGGTACGATCAATGCCTATGAAATGACGTCCCAGTTTCTTCAGCGCCTGTACGGTCCCCTCGTTGAGGCAGCATCACGCGATATCATCTTGCCCAATGGCGCCCTATTGCACGTATTCACAGATATCAGCCTCACGGGAAAATCCGCTGTGCTCGTCGTCTATATGTCCGGCGATACGCAGCCACACCAGTTGCTAATGCTGGACACTGTCAAAGCCTGGGAGCTGGTATTTACCGACTCGGAAGATATAAATCGTTGGGTGGAGGAACGCTATCGTTGGGTAAAGTCGGCACTGACCTCGGCGATTGGAAAAGCTGCCCGACGGACCGTCTTGGCAGAAGTTTCCTAAGTCGGCTCGTAGTTTAGATTGGGCGACAGCCACCGCTCAATCGTGCGCTGGTCCATCCTCTTCCGGCTGGCATAGTCTTCGACTTGATCCTTTCCAACCTTGCCCACGGCAAAGTACTTGGACTCCGAATGGGCAAAATAGAGGCCGCTCACGGCCGCAGCAGGCCACATCGCAAAGCTTTCCGTGAGGGTAATGCCGGTGTGTTTTTCAACCTGTAACAAATCAAATAGCAGCCGTTTCTCCGTATGGTCCGGGCAAGCCGGATAGCCAGGGGCGGGTCGAATGCCTCGATATTTTTCGCGGATCAGGTCTTCGCTCGTCAGTTCCTCACTCTTGCCATATCCCCAAGCATCCCGCACTTGCCGATGCAGCGATTCCGCAAAGGCTTCGGCGAGACGATCGGCCAGGGCTTTGGTCATAATGGAATTGTAATCGTCGTGGTCACGCTCGAACTCTTTGCATAGAAGATCCACTCCAATTCCCGTCGTGACGGCAAAGGCTCCTACAAAGTCAGCGCGACCGGACTCTTTCGGCGCCACAAAATCCGCCAGCGCAAAACTCCACTGTCCTTGCGGTTTCTCCGATTGCTGACGCAAGGTATGGAAGGTCGTCAAGATCTCCGTGCGACGCTCGTCCCGGTAGATTTCAATGTCGTCGCCCTGACTGTTAGCAGGGAAAAACCCATAGACTCCATTGGCCGTGAATAACCGTTGGTCCACAATTTTCTGGAGTAACGCCAACGCATCCTCGTGCAGCTCCTTAGCCTTCGAGCCGACGATAGGATCTTCAAAAATGGTCGGGTAACGTCCGCGCAATTCCCATGTGTGAAAGAACGGCGACCAATCGATGAAAGGAATCAGCTGATCCAACGGCTGCTGCGACAGCACCTTGACCCCGGTGAAAGCCGGTATGGGAATGTCGACCGTGGCCCAATCGGAAGGGAATCGATTGGCTCGCGCCCGGGCCAATGGCCAGAGAGACTTGGCTCCCTTATCCTGATGGGTTTGGCGTATCTGGTCATAGTCGGCACGGACCTTCTTGGCGAAGTCATCCCGCAAGTCGGCATTCACCAGGCTCCCGACCACACCCACTGCTCTGGATGCGTCCAGCACATGCACCACTGAGTGGGTATAGCTCGGAGCGATCTTGACTGCCGTATGGGCTTTACTCGTGGTGGCACCACCGATGAGCAATGGCAGATCGAAACCTTCACGCGTCAACTCGCGCGCCACATGCGCCATTTCATCGAGCGAGGGGGTGATGAGCCCGCTTAACCCGATGACCGTGACTCCATGCTCACGCGCAGCCGCCAGAATCTGTTCACAGGGCACCATCACGCCAAGATCGATGACTTCGTAATTATTGCACCCGAGCACCACGCCAACGATGTTCTTCCCGATGTCATGCACGTCACCCTTGACCGTAGCGAGAAGGATCTTTCCATTCGAACTCGACGCCCCGGATTTTTGCTTCTCAGCCTCCATAAACGGCATGAGGTAGGCCACCGCTTTTTTCATCACCCTGGCGCTCTTGACTACTTGCGGCAGAAACATCTTGCCGGACCCGAACAGGTCTCCCACGATATTCATCCCTGCCATCAACGGCCCCTCGATCACATGCAGCGGTTTGGCATACTGCTGTCGAGCCTCCTCAATGTCTTGTTCGATATGGTCAGTCAGGCCTTTTACCAGTGCATGGGACAGGCGCTCTTCAACCGTGCCAGACCGCCACTCGTCGTCTTTCACCGCCACTTTGCCCTGTTGCTTGACAGTCTCGGCAAAGGTTACCAATCGTTCCGTCGCATCCGGCCGGCGATTCAACAGCACATCTTCGACCAGTTGCAGGAGATCCTTGGGAATCTCTTCATACACCGCCAACTGACCGGCATTGACGATTCCCATATCGAGTCCGGCCTTGACGGCATGATAGAGAAACGCGGCATGCATCGCCTCGCGCACACGGTTGTTGCCGCGAAATGAGAAAGAAATATTGCTGACGCCGCCGCTGACTTTCGCCAGCGGAAGATGCTGCTTGATCCAGCGAGTCGCTTCCAGGAAATTCACCGCATAGTTGTTGTGTTCCTCGATGCCGGTCGCCACGGTGAGGATGTTCGGATCGAAGATGATGTCCTGAGCTGGAAAACCGATGCGCTCCGTGAGGAGCCGATAGGCCCGCTCACAGACCTCGATCTTACGTTCATACGTATCGGCCTGACCTCGCTCATCGAAAGCCATCACCACGACAGCCGCTCCATAGCGATGAATGAGTTTGGCCTGCTGGAGAAATTTGGCTTCGCCTTCCTTCAGGCTGATGCTATTGACGACGGCCTTCCCCTGGATTTGCTTCAGGCCCGTTTCCAGAATATCCCACTTCGAACTATCTACCATGATGGGTACGCGGGAAATGTCGGGCTCCGATGCGACCAATCGCAGGAACTTCTCCATGGCAGCCTGGGAGTCGAGCATGCCTTCGTCCATATTGATGTCGATGATCTGGGCACCCCCCTCGACCTGCTGTCGTGCCACCGAAAGGGCCGTCTCGTAATCCCCTGCCAGGATCAGCTTAGAAAAAGCCGGTGATCCCGTCACATTGGTCCGTTCACCGATATTAATAAAATTCGAATCGGGGCGAAGGGTGACCGCTTCCAGTCCACTCAGTCTGGTACAGCGCTCGATTGACGGCGGGACGCGCGGAGGAAGACCTCGCATAGCTTCAGCAATTAGCTTGATATGTCCAGGAGTTGTCCCACAACAGCCGCCAACGATATTCAGCCAGCCGTTCTGCGCCCATTCCTTCAATTGAGGCGCCAGGCTATCGGGTGTCTCTGGAAATCCTGTCGGCAGCAGCGGATTGGGCAGTCCGGCATTCGGATGCGAACTGATATAGATCGGCGCAAGGTGCGAGAGCTCTTCGATCAGCGGCCGCATTTCCTTCGGCCCCAAGGCACAGTTCATCCCCACACTCAGCAACGGCACATGGGAAATGGAATTCCAGAACGCTTCGACAGTCTGGCCCGTCACACCTCGATTGCTGCCGGCCTGAATGAAGGTGACCGAGGCCATGATGGGCACGTGGCGTCCCCCGTTATCGAATACCTGCTGAATGGCAAAAAACGCGGCTTTGGCGTTGAGAGTGTCAAAAATTGTTTCGACCAATAGCATGTCTGCACCGCCGTCGAGAAGGCCTCGAACTTGATCGCTGTAAGCGGCAACCAGCTCTTCATAAGTCGTTCCCCGCGCTGCTGAGTTGTTGACGTCTGTTGAAATGGACGATGTCTTCGTTGTCGGCCCGATTGCGCCTGCGACAAAACATTGCCGTCCCAGCTGAGCCGCTTGCACCTTGAGCACAGCATGTTTGGCACATGCTGCTCCGGCTTTAGACAACTCGTAGCCCAGCCTGTCCATTTGATAATCCGCCAGGGAAATCGCCTGAGAGTTAAACGTATTGGTCTCCACGATATCGGCCCCGGCCTCCAGATACTGGCGATGGATGTCTTCAATAATGGCCGGCTGAGTGAGATTCAACAGATCGTTGTGGCCTTTCAGGTCTTTCTTCCAATCTTTGAACCGTTCACCTCGGAACGATGCCTCATCCAGTTTGCGTTGCTGGATCATGGTCCCCATGGCTCCGTCAAGGACCAGAATACGTTGTTGCAATAAGGCTTGTAACGATGCGCTCATAGGACCAGTCTCCGCGATCCAATCCGCCGTGATGGTGAAAGAAGTTGGGCCATCATAACCGACAGGTTCTTACACCGGCAAGCAATCCGATCGCCGCGCCTTGACAGGAGGGAATACCGCCGATACGATGTCACGCCAGGCCGAAGAGGAACTGTGCTCCAGCGTCTTTCCATCCACACTCTCATCTCGTCTCTGCTGCTCTTATCGATCATCGGAATCTGGGCGAAACCTTCTGCAGTCCATGCTGAACCCTATTTTGAGGACGGCTATCTCGGGCTGACGCAAGCGGAACTTCATCAAAAACTCGGGATGCCGCAGGCGGTACGGGATCGCAAGTCCGCGTTGCGGATCTTCACCTATCACGCCATCACCGATTGGGAACAGTATTTCAGAAAGCTCGTCTCGCCGGAAAATGGAGAAGATGTCTATATTTTTATACGAAATGGCATCGAGGTCCGATACTCGTTCAGCTATGCCGTCGATCCCAACGATGAACGCGAAAATCGAACGCTCTACGTTCAGCTCGTCGATATTGAATTCTCTCCCACCGTCTCACTCGCCCAAATCCCCACACTCGTTCCGGAATTCCACCCGTCGGAGGATTCCGCCTCCCCCTCATTCCGGTCGAATATTTGGGTGCTGTTGTTTAAAGGCGCTCCGTCACCGAAGGCTCGCTTTATTGTGAAAGAGGCGACCAGAGATAAACTGGATTGGACCCTGGCCTACCAGCTATTCTCTTTGCAAGGACTTCCAGACCCACTCACCGTCAATGCACTGGTCGATCGAGTGGAAATCAGCGCTCAAAGTATCGACCTGGTGAAGCAACGGCAGCGCCATACCCATGACCCGATTCTAAACCCCTACTCACGAGAATTCGCTCAGCACAGGCTGGTTCCTCAGCCGTCTACAGCCAAGAAGATACCGGTTCCCAAATACGCGGAATAGTCATGGAAGTTTTTGAGGAAAGAGAGCGACGGAGATTACTGGGTCTGTTTCAACCGTTCGTCCTGTTTACTTTGAATCGCAGCGGCTTTGCTTTTCATCGCATCCGCTGGCCCGTCATCCGAGATGTACAACAACACAGGCGTCGCGATCGCGAGCATGATCAAACACCACATCGACAGAAGACGGATCATTTGGCCTTTACTCAAATTCATGGCGACAAGCAGGACGATTGCTCCAAGCCCCGCATAGGTCAGGATCTGCGATTGCGAAGAAGAGAGCCCGGAGATGCTGGGCACAGCTCCGGAAACCATACCTCTCAGCTCTCTTCCCCAATTCGTTATTTTCTCATGAAGGGTGGCGGCGGCTGAGGTGCTCGGGGGAATGGCCTGCGTCATTTCAGTGGTTTTAACCCTTGCGCGGTACCGTTCAGGAATCGTGTTCACATTGTCTGTGATGACCGGTGTCCCCTGCTCGTCTATATAGGAATACATGGTGGTCGCCGATGCATCTACTGAAAAAACCATCGGCATGACAAAGCCCCCTAGGGCCAAGAGCCATATCGTAAGAATCCATGGCCTCCGGCGCTCTCCCTGCTTCAGCCCTCCAGTCACCATCGCTACCTCCCTTCAATACCATGTCCCTGTCCATATCCAGTATAGCGCGTTTCATTTATCACGCTGATTAATAAGGGGAAACGGGCATCTCTGCTTGACTCTCTTCAATCCACGTTGCTACGATGCACTGCGTCATGCATCACACCACCCTGGCAACTCATGAATCGATGAACGCTTCTCCAACCAATCTGGAAGAGCCGATCTCCTTTATCCGCCGCCGACCGGTTCGGCTAATCATCTATGCCGGGCTCAGCCTGTTTGTGCTCATCATGGTGATCTGGCCGCTGATCGAACAGTTCAACGATCCGAGTTTTCAGAAACATATCGCGGAACACCGCGTGATGGTGGGGATGTCGAAAGAACAGGTATTAGAATCGTGGGGGGGGCCACAAACGATCAATACGTCCTTCACCAAAGAAGGCATCCGTCGCGAGGAATGGATTTTTGAAGATTGGGAAAACCCTTCAGTAGTGAAACACCGCTATCTGTACTTTGAGGAAGGCAACCTTATCGGCGGATGGTTTCAGGGCTCCGGCGAACGGCTTCCCATTCAGTCTCCGTCGAACCCCCACAGCCCGAAGCCTCGAAGCTAGTGCCCGCTTACGGCTGTGACGAGACATCTCGCACTTCCAAACGCAATCGACTCAGCAACATTTCCGCATTGACCTGGTCGCGCTCGTCCACCATGACGCGTGAGTTGAGAATGGGGAGGCCCGGATACAAGCTGCTCATATGTTCGTTCTGAACGATATAGGCGATGCCGCTCCCTTCCAGGAGACTCGTGATCATCGCCAACTCGCCCATGCTCTGAGGCTCTGTGAGACGGATCATCGGCATGTGGCACCCTCTACGCTCAAACCAGCCACAGACGGTCGCTCCTCCTCACATCGTTGCTTTTTCTCTGCATCCCTTTTACACTCGGCCATAGGCTACGGCGTTTCTGTAATTTGCACACGGCGCTCTTTGCCGGGACCGCCCGAAACGGTCAAGACCCGTTTCCATTCTCGGATCTGATACACCGCCCAGGCAGGAGATTGGCCCTTAAAATAGGCATCTGGGTCTTCCCCGCTGGCATTGAGAAAGATCGGCTCGGTAAAACCTTCTTCCAACACATAGTCGAGGAGACAGTCCGTCACAAAACCAGACCCACGCAGGGACACCTCGGCCAGCATTGACAAAATATCTTCTGGATTTTGAACCGTCATAGGATTCATTGACCGATCTCCTCTCTGTTGAATTGTAACGAGCCTCTCACCGGGAAGGCAACAGATATGACCCGCGCCATGACGAAAAGTCGATTCCAGGAAGAACTCTTGTGCATCATGGACCGCAAACACCATTGGGCCTGGCCGGCCTTCGCCGATGGAACAGTCACTTTCGATCAACTCGCACGCCACTTTCAACAAGAATATGGCGTCTACGTGCGTGACTTTCCTGTGCTCCTGGCCCGCATTTATGGACAGAATCCCCCGGCCTCGGTCCGCCGGATGCTTGCCGAGAATATTTATGAAGAAGACACCGGTGGACTCTCGCTTGGAAAGTCGCACCCGGAATTGTTCCTGACCATGATGGCAGGACTCGGTTTGCCCACTCGTGATTTCGACAGAGTGCGACTCTTACCAGCCAGCCGGCGCTATCGTGCTTGGCTGGACCGTGCTTCGAATAATCGAGATTGGGTCGTCGGAGCAGCGGCCTTGACCATCTTCGTAGAGGGCAGCGTGAAAGATCGAGCAGAAATCGTCGATCCTTCCAAGCCCAAGACTGCCGAAGACATCGAAGCGATCGTCCAACGACATCCACTGGTGAAATATCACGGCCTGTCTCCTGATTCCATGGACCTGATCCGTGCGCACCAGATGGTTGAAGCAGGGCACCGCCATGATGCCTACGCCATGGTAGTGACCTATGCGACAACCCACCGCCAACAACAGGCAGTCCTGAGCTGCGTAAAGAAATGTCTGACCCTCTGGCAGACCTATCGCGATGGGGTTGCCAAAGCCTGTGGATTGAAAAAACCCTAGGTTGGATGCTGAGAAATCCCGCCAGCTAGATTCGGAAGGTTAAGAATAAGGTCAAGGTTGAGAAGTAAGAATCTGCTCCTCGCTCAACCTCAGTCTCAACCTACTTCAGAAGGGCATACGTCAAGAGTTTTTCCACAGCCTGCTAATCATACCGTGGCAGCCTACCTTTCACTCCTGTTTCTTGTGTTGACCATCAGCCATCCGCCATTGGCCATGAGCTCCCCTGGTCCCAATGACATGGCCTTGGTTCCTGCGGGAGAATTCCTGATGGGAAACCCGGCCAGCAGCGACAGCCTTCCCGACGAACAGCCACAACGGCTCATCTCCATCGCCACGTTCTGGATCGACCGCTACGAAATCACCAACGATGCCTATGCGCGATTTGTCCAGGCGACCGGACATCGCGTGCCGGCAAACTCGAACCCTACGTCCACATTGTGGAAAAACAACGCGCCGATCGCCGGCATCGGTAACCACCCTGTGGTCAATGTCAGCTGGGATGATGCCGTGGTTTTCTGCGCCTGGCTGGGCAAACGTCTGCCGACCGAGGCGGAATGGGAAAAGGCTGCCCGCGGTGCCAACGGCCGTCGCTACCCCTGGGGAAACGAGTGGGACTTCACGAAGGCCAACAGCGCCAGCTATTGGGCCGGCAGAACCATCGACTTCCAAAGCGGAACCGATTGGGACGGTTTTTGGGTCAAGGGCGAGGGAGCGAAAATTTCCAGAGAGAAGGGCATCAAAGGAGAAGTGCTCACGATGCCGGTTGGAAGCTTTCCTGAGTCGGTCAGTCCCTATGGTCTCTACGATATGGCGGGCAACGTCGCTGAATGGGTGCAGGATTGGTATAACCCGAACTACTACAAAGAGGCCCCTCTCTCAGACCCACTGGGACCGGCTCGCGGTGCAATCAAAGCCATGCGCGGCGGGTCCTGGCTCAAGCCTGCCATCAGCCTCCGCACCAGCGATCGCGACTGGGGCCCAATGGATAGTCGCCCCAGCGGGACAGGCTTCCGTTGTGCCAAAGACGCCTATTAGCAGAGCAGTACTTGACGTCCTGACATCTGAGGCAAGGCCGGTCTATCTGGTTTGTCTGGTTTATCTGGTCAGTCTGGTTCAACTAAACAAACAAGACAAACCAAATAAACCAGACAGACCGCTATCGCTCTCTCAAGCTTTCCTGCACCGACTTCAATAGTGGGCTGAGAAGATACTCGACGACGCGCCGTTGGCCAGTCTTGATTTCCACCGTCACTGCCATTCCAGGGGAGAGATACACCTGCTTCCCCTCCACCTGAATCGTTGCTCGATCCATACTCACTCGGGTCGGATAGACCAAGCCGACTTTTTCAATCGGAGCCGCATCGTCGGAGATGCTCACAACTTTTCCGGGAATGGTTCCATAGAGAGTAAAGGTAAAGGTCTCAACCTTGACCTCCACCGCCTGACCAGCCTTCACAAACCCCACATCTTTATTTTCGACCCGTGCCTCGACCTCCACCGGATGATTCTGCGGTACTACAATGAGTAGCTCCTGCGCCGGCGTCACGACGCCGCCCACCGTATGGATGGCCAATTGCTGCACCACTCCGTCAATCGGAGCCATCAGCCGCTGAAAGTCCACTCTCTGTCCCGCCTTGGTCACATCCTGCACCAGCGACGCCACCTTGGTCTCAGTCGTCGAGAGTTCCACCTGTTTCGATTGCTGAAACTCCGCCACGACGACTTGATAGTTCTTCTCCGCTTCCGCGAGCGCAGACTGATCCTGCTTGAGCTTCTTGCGCTGGCCGGCCAATTCCTGCGTTTTGTCGATCCGCTGCTCTTCGGCTTGTAGAAAATCCAGCCTCGAAGCCGCCTGATGGTCGAAAAGCTGCTTGATGGCTTCCGCCCATTCAGTGTCCATCGGGACTATAGTTTCCAGTCGGCGGATATTCTCTCTCGTCTGATCGAGCCCCGCCCTGCGCTGGTCGATCAGATGTTGTGCTGAGGCAGCTCGCGCCTGATATTCAGCCAGCTGCTCCCGGAGGAGTTGTCGCTGCAACCGCACATACTGGGCATCACCATCCGGAGGGGCCTCGAAGGTCGGGTTGCCAGCAATGAGGGCGCGAAGCCGCGCCGCGTCAACTTTCGCCGCCCGGTGTTCGTTGGAAGCCCGGTCGCGATCGGCGCGATTTAACGTTGGATCCAGCTCGATGAGCACATCACCACGCTTTACCGATTGGCCATTTTGCACATGGATGGCAGCAATAACTCCCGCCTCATAGGGCTGAATCACCTTCGAGTAGCCGCTCGGAATGATCTTGCCCTGCGCCGTCGCGACAATATCGATCCACCCGAATGTCGCCCACAGCACTCCGGCAGTGAAGACCGCCAGGATGGTCCAGAGGATCGCGCGCCCGATAGGCGAGGGTGGCGCTTGCTGAATCTCCAGCACAGCGGGAAGGAACTCCGTCAGGGCGGACGAGGAAGTCAGGCACCATTTGCGCTGAGCGCCTTGTAGGTCGTCCCGACAAATGATGCCTGCCCCCTCAAGTTGCCTGCTGGATTCAGCCTGCCAAGCCGCCTTCCAAACCGACCAATGTCGTGAAAACACTCCGAATGCCATCCCTCTTCCTCTCTCCCTTTATCCCGCTATCCCCTTATCCCTACTACCCCCTCACGCCTCACATCTTCTACCCCTTACCCCTCACGCCTCACCCCTTACGTCCGTAGAGCCGTCTTGATGCTGATAGAGCCGTGCATAAAACCCCTTCATCCGCAGTAACTCCTCATGTGAACCCTGCTCGACGATTTCGCCCCTTTCCACCACATAAATCCGATGAGCCGGCCGCACCGTACTCAACCGATGGGCGATGATGAAAACCGTGCGCCCCTGACTGATTTGCGCCATGTTCTGCTGAATGATAGCCTCGGATTCATAGTCCAACGCGCTCGTCGCTTCGTCAAAAATCAGGATGCGCGGATTCGCAACCAATGCTCTCGCAATCGCGACCCGCTGCCGTTGCCCACCGGACAGCGAGCAACCATGCTCTCCCACCATCGTGTCGTAACCTTCCGGCAATTCCAGAATGAATTCGTGTGCGCCGACCAGCTTGGCCGCCTGCATCACCTGCTCCATCGCCAGCCCCGGATCGGTCAGTGCGATGTTGGCGCGCACGGAACAATTGAAGAGAAAGTTCTCTTGGAGCACCACCCCCACTTGCCGGCGGAGCCAAGCCGGATCTACCTGTGCCAGATCGACACCGTCGACCAGAATACGTCCGCGCTCCGGCACATACAGCCGTTGAAGCAACTTGGCGATGGTACTCTTGCCGGAGCCGGATCGCCCGACAAGCCCAATCACCTGGCCTGGCGCCACAGTGACCGACACCTTGCGGAGCACTTCCGAGCTATCGGGGCGATAGCGAAAGGTCACGTCCTCGAAGACGATATGTCCATGGACTTGAGGCAGCGTAGTCCGATTCGGATTGTAGGAAGGCTCCGGCTGCGTATTCAGGATGTCCCCCAACCGCTGCACCGAGATGCCGACTTGCTGGAACTCCTGCCACAGGTTGACGAGACGCAGCAGCGGTCCCGTCACTTGAGCCGAAAGCATCGTGAAGGCAATCAGTTGCCCGATGGTCAGATCCCCATCGATCACTCGATAGGCCCCCAGCCAGAGTACGGAGACGGTGGTCACCTTCTGAATGAATGTCGCGGTCTGGCCGGCCACGTTCATCAAATTCGCGGCGCGAAAACTCGCCTTCACGTAACCAGCCAACTGCTCCTCCCATTTCCGGAGCAAGGGCGGCTCTACCGCCAGAGCCTTCACCGTCTGAATCCCGCTGATCGCTTCCACCAGGAACGACTGGTTCTCCGCGCCACGGTTGAATTTCTCATGCAGCCTGGCTCGGATCGCCGGCGTGATGACAAGAGACAAGACGGCATAGAGCGGTAATGAACCCATCACGACGAGCGTGAGGATCGGACTGTAGAACCACATGACGGCGAGAAAGACGACCGTGAAGAACAGATCCAGCACGACCGTCACTGAATGGCTCGTCAAGAATTGGCGGATATGCTCCAGCTCGCGCACCCGCGCAACCGTGTCTCCCACCCGACGCGCCTCGAAGTAGGCCAGCGGGAGCGCCAGAACGTGGCGGAACAACTGGGCGCCAAGCCCGACGTCGATCCGGTTCGTCGTATGAGAAAAGAGATAGGTCCGCAGCCCACCCAAAACCGCATCGAAGATGGCCAGGGCAATCATGCCGACCGCCAAGACATAGAGCGTGGTGAACCCCTTATGGACAAGCACCTTGTCGATGACGACTTGGGTGAACAATGGTGTCAGCAGGGCGAAGAGCTGCAAGAAGAACGACGCGATCAGCACCTCGCCCAGCAGCGTCCGATACTTCACCAGGGCGGGAATGAACCAGGTGAAATCGAACTTCAGGTCTTGCAGACGCAGATTCGCGCGCTTGGTAAAGAGCAGCAACTCTCCCGTCCAGGCCGACTCGAATTGCTCACGAGAAAGAATTAGCGGACGCGCCTCAACAGGATCCTGAATGAGCGCCTTGTCACCCTCGATCTTGGCGAGCACGACATAGCGGCCGTCTGAGCGCTTTGCCAGAGCAGGAAGAGGAGTCCCAACGAGTGTGTTCCAGTCGGCGGTCACGACACCGGCCTTGAGTCCAAGATGTTTGGCAGCCTGGAGGAGATCGGTCTCGGAGAGGAGTTGGCCCGACTGGGCAAACTGATGGCGCAGCTGCGATTTATCCGCCGGCAGATCGTAGAATCGGGCCAAGATCAACAGACAGATCAGGCCCGTATCCGTAACTCCAACGGCAGTATTTGGCTGTACTGAATCAGAAGGAGGAGAAATCCTCCCTAGGTCGGCTGGCATGGTGTCATCTTTAGAGGATTCTGCGCGTGCCAACAAACGTTTCGGCAGTTCGCACAACCATGCGCCTTCCGGTTCCGTCCGATCCTAGACGAACAATCAACGGTTGGGCGCATACTCGATAGCAGCAAATTCACGACTAATCCGCAGGCATTTCTTACGAATCTTCTTCTAGGCTTTGGCCAGCCTCGTCGCCTTCTTCACATATCGTTTATCCTTCTATCGCTTCACACCTTTCCCCTCACATTTTCCATCTTCCCATCTTCTCTTTCTTATCCCTTACCCCTTTTCACGCCCTCACGCCTTACCCCTCACCTCTTCTTATTGCCAGCTCCCCGCCAGCACCGTCTGTACATTCTGCGGCTGTTGATCGATGGCTTGATCCCACGTCAGCCCGGATTGCTGACTGAATGAGGCCATCGCCTGGATGAGCTGATCGACCTGTGCACTGAGTAACGTTTGCCCGTTGCCGGCTTGAATGGTCTCTGTCCGGTTCGTCGTGCCGACGTACCAATTTTGAACAGTGACGGCATCGGTCGAACCATGGATCGAAAGCCGCAGGTCGTTCGCCTGCCGGCTGATGACGAGATCCAGCGGATTGATGCCGCTATCATAGAGTAGCTTGTCCGCCGTGCCACTATTGTCCTGCACCAGATCCTGTCCTTCGCCTCGACCGAAGAGGAACGTGTCGTTCCCGCCGCCACCGCTGACCGTATCGTTGCCGCCGTTGCCACGGAGGGTATCGTTGCCGCCGGCGCTACTCAACATATTGGCGGCGCTGTTGCCGGTCATCGTATTGTTCAGGCTGTTGCCGGTCCCATTGATCGCCCCAGCCCCCGTCAGCGTGAGATTGTCCACGTTCGCTGCGAGAGTATGGGTGCCGCTGCTTTGCACCGTGTCCGTGCCGCCGTTGGCCGCTTCGACCACCGTATCACCGCTTCCGAGAATGTAGGTGTCGTTGCCGCCTCCGCCGGTGAGGGTGTTGCCGCCAGGATTCAGAAGACCGTTCAACACGTTGTCCAGCGCGTTGCCGGTGCCGCTCACGCTGCTGAACCCCACCAGTGTCAGATTCTCCACATTGGCGGCCAGCGTATGCGTGAGAATGCTGATCACGGTATCGGCGCCTTCATTGGCCGCTTCCACGACGGTATCACCCATCCCAATAAGATACGTGTCGTTGCCGGCTCGACCGGTCAGCACATTTGCCGCGCTGTTGCCGGTCAGCACGTTGTCCAACGCGTTGCCGATGCCGTTGATCGCGGTAGTTCCGGTCAGAATGAGATGTTCGACGCTTGCGCTCAACGTATACGTCACTGAGCTGGACACCGTATCCAGCGTGCCTTCACCGGCTTGCTCGACCACCACATCACCGGTCTCGTCCACCATATAGAGATCGTCCCCCGCACCACCGGCCATGGTATCAGCCCCGGCCTTCCCATCGAGGAGGTTTGCGCCGCTGTTGCCGATGAGCACATTGTTCAGGGCATTGCCGATGCCCGCGCTCGGCTCGGTCCCAGTCAGAGTTAGGTTTTCGAGATTGGCGGCGAGGGTGTAGGCCAACAACGCGCTCTGGACCCTGTCCGAGCCTTCGTTCGGGAGCTCGGTGACCACATCCCCAGCTGCATCCACAATATAGGTGTCGTTGCCGATCCCGCCCTGCATCGTATCGGTCCCGGTGCCCCCGGCGAGCAGGTCGTTGCCGGCGCCGCCCGTGAGGGTGTCGTTGCCCGCTAGTCCGAACAATTGATCGTTGCCGACACCGCCCGTGAGGACGTCGTTGCCGGCGGTTCCCGTCAAAACTTGATCGTTACTGGTCACCGTCAGAGCAAAGACATCCGACGCCGTGAGGGTCCCGGTATCGGTCGCGGT
>JABFSG010000041.1 GCA_013140715.1 Nitrospiraceae bacterium | reverse complement strand
CCATAAAAGAGAATCGGCGAAATCATGATGCGTAATGTGCTGCCGATCATCGGAGGGTTGTTGTTGCTCGCAGCCTGTTCGACCGCGCACCCAGTGTTGTATCCCAATGCGCATATGCAATCGATGGGGAAAGAGGTCGCAGCCCAGGATATTGAAGCCTGTCGAAAAATGGCAGAGTCGGCAGGGGCTGAGGAGAGTGGTGGGAAGACCGGTCGTGTGGCGACCGGCACGGCAGTCGGGGCTGGAGTCGGGGCGGCGAGCGGTGCGGTTGGAGGTGCGATCTATGGCGCCGCCGGCCGCGGCTCCCTGATCGGAGCTGCGAGCGGTGCTGTCTGGGGCTTACTCACCAGCCTGTTTCACGTTGCCGCCGGTCCCTCTCAACCGAACCAAGCCTATTCCAATTTTGTCAATCGATGTCTGCAAGAGAAAGGGTATGAGGTCACAGGATGGCAGTGAAGGCGAGACGGGCAGCCAGCTTCCTTGCTCGCAGACCGCGCACGATGAGAATGTGCTCGGTCGATGCGCGCAGTAGAAGCTGATCCGCCCATCCCGCCACCCCCGTCACGAGGTATGAGAAGGAGTGGACGAGTGAGAATGGGGTGCGCAGTAGAGACCAACCCCACCATCTCGCATTGAAGAGAGTGCCATATCGGCAAGAGATGAGGAGGGCGAGGGATTGAGGAAGGTTCAGAGCATCGTTGTTCTTGGCTTAATTCTATGTCTTGTTTCTTGTGCGGGGACGCCGGAGCCGATGTTGCGGTCGAATGCGAAGTTCCAGCTGCAGGGACGGCAGGCGGCGAAATTAGATGTTGCTATGTGTCAAAAGAAGGTCGAGGCGTCCGGGTTGAAGCCTGGCACCGAGAATCGAAGTGGCAACGTCGCGGCTGGAGCAGGGCTAGGTCTGATTAGTGGAGCCGCTGTCGGGGCATCGGCTGGACTCATCGGTGGGTTGGCGGGTGTGACGATTGGGGCAGCAGCCGGAGCCACGCTGGGAGCCATCATCGGGTCGGTCGGCGGGGCCTACAGACCCCTTGAACCTGACCCACCCTATGGCGATGCGGTGGTGCGGTGTTTATTCGATAAGGGATATGAGGTGAGCGGCTGGCAGTGAGGAGAGCCCTCTTTGCTCGCGGAACGCGCGGCCTCAGAAGGCCCTCGTTCGACGCGCGCAGTGGAAGTCAGCCTCGTCCATCCCATCGAGTGAGAGATGTCGACGATCAGCAGTCCTCCTGTTTCCGTCGGTGACATTGGCTATCCTCTCATCCCGCTCACGTAGGCCGCGGTCAGCGGATCACGGGGCTCCGTAAAGACCTGCTTAGCCGTCCCTGCTTCAATTAGCTGTCCCGCTCCGTTTTGGACCCAGAACAAGGCGGCGTAATCCGCGATGCGACGGGCCTGCGCAAGATTGTGGGTTACGATTAGCACCGTATAACGATTCCGCAAGCCGACGATCAGGTCTTCGACGACGCCGCTGGAGAGCGGGTCGAGGGCACTACAGGGCTCATCCATCAGGAGCGCTTCGGGCGAGAGAGCCAGCGCTCTAGCCATGCACAATCGTTGTTGTTGTCCACCGGACAATGCCAAGGCCGGAGAATTCAAGCGGTCCTTCACCTCGTCCCACAGACCTACGTCGCGGAGTACCGTCTCGACGGTGGCGGCGATCTGTTCCCGATCCCTGAGCCCATGTTCGCGCAAGGGGAACTCTAGATTTTTCCGGATCGAGAGGGGGAAGGGATTCGGTTTTTGGAAAATCATGCCGACGCGGCGGCGCAGGCGAATCACATCGGTGTTCGGATCCAACAGGTCGAGGCCGTCTAGGCGGATGCTCCCCGACACCCGGCATCCAGGGATGAGATCGGTCAGGCGATTGAGCGATGTGAGGAAACTTGTCTTGCCGCAACCTGATGGACCCACGAGAGCTGTGATGCATCCTTTATTAATCGAGATGGTCACATCATGGAATGCAGGCTTCTGACCATAGTGCAAGCTGAGCCGTTCGACTTCGATGAATGGCGTGGGCTCGCAACAGGCTGGTCGTTCCTCCAGAGGACACCAAGGTTGTATCCCCGATGCGGGAACAGATGGCTTCATACCGTGACGATCCTCCGATGCAGACAGTATTCGGCTAGCCACGAGGCAATTCCATTGATTGCAAGCAGCAAGACGACCAACACTAGGGCCGAGGCATAGGCGTGGGCGTCTCCTCCTGGAACGTTCATCGAGAGATCGAAGATGTGGACGGACAGAGCCCGGCCTGAATCGAGAAGCGACTCCGGCATGCGGTCTACATAGCCGCTCGTAAAGATGAGCGCAGCAGTTTCCGCAATGGCCCGACCCACCCCGAGCACCAGACCGACCAGGAGTCCCGGCACAGCCGCCGGCAGTAAGAGATGGAAGAGCGTTGTGGATCGTGAGAGTCCCAGCGCTGCAGTGGAGAGCCGGTACTCGGCCGGCACGGTACGAAATCCTTCCTCTGTCGAGCGGATAAGGATCGGCAATACCATGCAGGCGAGGGTCAATCCACCGGACAGAATCGAGAACCCCAACCCCAGCGTTTTGCAAAAGAAAGCGTTACCGAAGAGCCCGAACACGATCGACGGCACACCAGACAGCACGTCGAGGCTACGGCGGGTGAACCGTCCGAACAGACTGGCTTCTGTTGTAAACTCGGCCAGTAACACGGCGGTCCCGATGCCGATGGGAAGGGACACCCCCAGACAGACGCCTAAGATCAATGCGGTGGAGACTATAATAGAGCCGATCCCGCCTTCGCGCCCGGCGTTCCGGGGAGGAGCCGTCAGAAACGTCCATGAGATCTGACTCAGGCCATGCCAGAGAATGTCCCATAACAGCCAACAGAAGGTGGCGGTGACGAGAGCCGCTGCGCTCCACACTAAAATCGAAGCGAGTAATTCCCGACCATCAAGGCTTCGCCCCAGCGAGTTAACCATAAATCCTTCCATGACTGATCCACTCTGCGGCAGCGACAAGTGCTGCGATCATTGCCATCAAGACCAGGCCGCTGACGAACAAGGCGGCGCGATGGTCCCCGAGAGCGTAGGCCATCTCTAGTGCAATGTTGGCGGTGAGTGTACGTATTGGGTCAAACAGACTGTGAGGCGTTTGCACCACGTTCCCGCAGACCATCAAAATAGCCATGGTCTCTCCAATAGCCCGACCGGTCTCAAGGATAACGCCGGTGAGCAGGCCCGATTTGGCTGCCGGGAACACGACCCCTTGAATGATCCCCCAGCGCGACAGCCCCAATGCGGCTGCGCCACGCACATACTGTTGGGGTACGTTGGCGAGACTGGCGTCAGCGACTAAGGCGATCGTGGGCAGAATCATAATCGTGAGGATGATGATTCCAGCCAGCAGGCTCGGCCCAGGTGGATGGATCGAGCCGATCAGCGGAACCAGAACCACGAGGCCCCAGAATCCGTAGACGACCGAGGGAATGCCCGCGAGCAGCTCGATCAGTTTTCGATAGGGCCGCGCCACAGCCGGGGGCGCATAGTAGCGGCAGAAGACCGCAGAGAGGATACCCAGTGGTGTCGCAATGAGAACAGAGCCGACCATCGCGAACAGCGTTCCCCAGAGCATCGGCGTGAGATTGTACAGACGTTCTGTCGGATGCCAGGAGGGATCGGTAAAGAACCGGGAGATGCCGACATGCTGGAGGACCGGAAGTGATTCCATGACGAGGAATGTGACGATCAGAAGCACGATCGCTCCCGCAATCGTGGCAGTTCCGCGCAGCAACCAGAGCAGAAACCGGTCAATTGGCCAGCGGGACAAAGTATTGCTCCCTGATGAGATCATGTACCGCTTTTGATTGGGCATATTCGATGAAGGCTTTGGTCAGGCCTGAGGGTGCAGTGCGGGTGACGATATGCAAAGGCCGCGAGAGCGGAAATGCGCCTTTACGCACACTCTCAGTCGAGGCCGCCACACCTCCGACTGGAAGCAGCTTAATGAACACCCCGTGGGTGGCATCGTATTCAGCCGTTCCAATGGACACATACCCAATCGCGTTGCGATTGCCTGCTACGGTCTTGACGCCTTGTTCGTTGTCACCGATCACGACCTGGGCTTTGATCTCCGCATTCTTCAGCTTGAAGTACTGCAGAAATACTTCCAGAGTAGACCGTCCTTCAGCCTTGTTGACGACGGTGATCGGCGCGTCCGTCCCACCGACCCCCTTCCAATTGGTGATTTTTCCTGTATAGATCGCGACAATCTGCTCGTCAGTAAGGGCCTGAACCGGATTCTCTTGATGAAGAATGGGGCAGACGCCGTCGCGGGCGACGGGGAATGCGGAGAGGTCCCGTTCGTCCTCCTTCATCGCTCGGGAAACCATGCCGATGTCGGCGAGACCTTGCCGGGCGTCGGCGACGCCTCGTGACGAGCCTCCGCTCTGCACATTGACACGTACGGTCGGATGGAGACTCTCAAAGCGCTTACCGATCTCGGCGATAAGCGGAGCCAGGGTGCTCGCACCGGTAATCACGAGCTTTCCTGCCAGTTGATCCGCTGTGTTCCCCTGGGCCTCCGAAGATGCCGGGGAGCCAGTGAAAACTGCTACTGATAGAGCCACCAGCGCCGTGAATTTCTTCAGCCTGAACCGGTCGTAGCATCGTTTCATCTAGATACCTCGATATATTGGCCATGGAAAATGATTCAGGTGACCGTACCGCCGCACGAAGACCCAGAGCCTGCGGTACAGCCGTAACAATGGTTGCGTGTCGTGATTTGGCGTTGATTGAGTTGAACCAGATTGAAGTCTCGGATGTGGGCCGGGGCCCCGTGGTCTACCGGTAGATCGAGCATCTGATTGAAGTCGCAGTCGTAGAGGGTGCCATCCCAACTGACTGAGATCGTGTAGCGGCACATGACGCCGGACGCAGCAGCGGGATTGAAGGCGTTGGCCAACCGTTCCATATACTGCTCGTAGTTGCCGCTCTCCACGAGAAACTCCAGAAATCGACTGATCGGCATGTTGGTGATCGTATAGAGGCGGTTGAACTCTATGCCATGGCGCGCCTGGAGTTCTTTCCTAAACTGTGCTTCGATCGCATCTTGCTTAGGTGGGAGGAAGGCTCCGACCGGATTGCACACCAAATTCAAAGCGAGGCCGCTACCGGGATGGCCATAGCCAAGTCTATTCAAGAGTTGCAGGGCCTCGACGGATTTCTCAAAGACTCCTTCACCTCGTTGCGCGTCGGTCTGGCTGGCGCGGTAATAGGGGAGGGATGCGACGATTTCCACACGGTGCTCGGCGAGGAACCCGGCCAGGTCTGTTTGTGATGGGAGGAGCAACACAGACAAGTTACATCGGTCCATCACGTGGCGACCAAGGGCGCGGCTCTGTTCGACCAGCCAGCGAAAGTTTTGGTTGAGTTCCGGCGCTCCCCCCGTGATATCGACTGTCGGAATATCAGTCTGAGCGAGAGCCCGAATGCACTGCTCTGCCGTTTCTCTGGACATGCTTTCGGTGCGATCCGGTCCCGCATCGACATGACAGTGGCGGCAGGCTTGATTGCAGAGTTTGCCGACATTGATCTGAAAGATTGTGATCCCCGTGGCGCGAAGCGGAAGGAGGCCGATGCGATCGAGCTGTGTTTCGAATGGGGCGCAGCTCGTTGTCTCTCCGAGCAACTTCAATTGCTCAGTTGAGGAGGCGAGGGGGTTCTGTTGTCCAAGCAGGGTTAGGGCCATGGGATCATGCTACCGGAATGGTGAGAGCAATCTGTGCCTGGTCAATGGATTAACCTGCACGGCGGATGGATAACAAAGCCGTTTCTGGAAACCGCAATTCACAGCAGCCGAAATCCAGGGCCTGTCCCTGCCGGTTGGCCAGGGCCCGTTGTATAGCAGGGGTGATTCTGTAACAGACCTGCTTGCCGTCCCTGTGTCCCTCGACCAACCCCGAGTCCCGAAGAATACGGAGATGATGGGAGGCATGGGGTTGAGAGCATTTCAATTCCTGCACAAGATCTGTCACGCATTTTTCACCGGTGAGTAAAGATTCTAAGATGCGTAGCCGCGTTTCGTCGCCCAAGGCCTTGAGCACCGTGGCACATTGTCGTTGAGTCAGCATGTTGGTGCTCAAGAGCGTCTTCATCAGCAGCAGCCCTCAGCGGGAGAGCAGGTGACGGCATCTCCGCCGACCTGCTTGCCTGCGCGATTGATGATTGCGAAATGAGGGGCATAGCCGTCGGCTTCCAATACGGTGAGCGTCTTCGAACAGATCTCCAACGGTTCACCCCGGCGATACACATGATGATCGTCATCGGCAGCCTCGATGAAGGGTCCTGCGAGCAGAGCGAAATGTCCTCGCCAGTGGCAAGGGGCATCTGCCGGATACACTGCGGTCCATCGATCATCGGTTCGATCCAGCGACAGCGGGTCTGAAGACAGAAGAAAGTGAGAAATCAATGGAGCCTGGCTCAAGAGGCGTAGGGTGTTTGGCGTGACTGGCTGGGCAATGCCTCGGAGATAGGTCGTGCCCAGTTCATCGACCACTCGGCTGAACGGCCCACGGAGCGTGGCGAAATGCACGGTCGACTGAGGCGCCTCGGTGGGCAGTTTGTATCCCGTCAATGTGACGGAGAAGAAGTGAATGCCGTCGATCGCCTGCCAGGGCGAAGACTTGATGAGATGAATGCCCAGGAAGCCGGCTCCTACCATCCCAGCGATATAGTCGGTGAGTGTCAGGGCTCCCGAGAGGCAGTCGCCCCATTTGTCAGAGTCATGCACGAGGTACTGCGGAACAGGCTGATCGGCTACGATGTCAGAAATGGTAAATCGTCCGCCAGGTTTGGCGACCCGAAACATTTCTCCGAAGACCTTCCGTTTATCCGGCGCCAGGTTGATCACGCAGTTGGAAATGATCAGATCGATGGTGTTGTCGGCGACCGGCATCGCGTCCGCCATCCCTTTGCGGAACTCAATGTTGGAAGTCGGATAACCAAGATTAGCTGCGACGATGGGGGCATTCTTTCGGGCGATGGCCAGCATCGTGTCAGTCATGTCGATCCCGATCACGTGACCTGTCGGACCGACGAGTCGCGAAGCTTCAAAGCAATCGATTCCGCCACCTGAACCGATATCCAGCACGGCTTCCCCCGGAGAGACGGTCTGTAGCCCGGCCGGTGTCCCGCAACCATACGAAATCTTGAGAACCTCTTCCGGGATGAAGGACTTGAGATTGGCCATGTCATAACTGGTCGGACAGCACATCTGTTCGCCTGTCGATGCAGCCCGCGCATAGCGATCGTTGACCTTTTGGGTAATCTCATCTATCGGCATCGCGTCCTCACAGGCGAATTAAAATATGCAGCCCTCTCCATGTATCAACTTATGTGGCGATTCGTCAACTCCGTATTCTCCTGATTTCTCCGTCATGCGCAGGCGAGGGGATAGGACCGTTTGTGATGGCATACCCCATTACAGTCTACGCGTGAACCAGCGCCATACCTTGGTAGGAGCCCGATGATATTTGTCCGTGTGACTGAATCCTATCGATTCCGGGCTGCGCCATGTGCCTGCCTGTGCCAGAGCCACCAATAGACGGCGGCATTGAGAACGATCACCACTGTACCTAACAGCCACTGAATGTCTCGTGTCAGCTCCCCTGGGTAGAGGATCGGCAGCAGGTAGCGTGCGATGAAATCCTGTCCATCGCCGATCCCGTCACCCTGTTCGCGTAACCAATTCTCGATCGGGGTAAGCGGACAGATCCAGCCGGTGAATTCGACGACCGCGCCCCAGAGGGTAGCCGGCAGGTGCAGCCACGCAATCCGCCGCCATCTCAATAGAAGCAGCCCGCCGCACAGGACGAAGATCACGAATGCCAGGTGAACAATCAGAACCAGATCGGCGAGAAGGGGGTAGATCTAGAATAACGAAGGATCGGTTGGTTTCAGATAGGTCAGTGTTCCCTTCTCGAATTTGGCAAATGGCGTCAGGTTGTGCCGGTCGGCCTTTGTCTCAGTCACGATGTGCCGGACTGCCCAACTACGGATGACGAGCGCATCGGCAATCAATGACCGATGGCAGTGCCACGGCACCGCTTCCGCGCACATGATGGCAGTGTTCTTGTCCGTACTATAGGCCATAAGCGCTTCAAGGGATTTTTGAAACTCTTCCGTCTGCATGTAATCGGCATAGCCACGAAAACTGGTGTTGCGCCATCCGTCGTTGATGGAATCCTTCTTTGGCTTTCGTAATCCTCCCAATTCCGGCAGGTGGAGATACCGGATTGTGGCATCGCGCAACGACTGGGCTAAGGTATTGGTATTGAACTGCGGATTGTAGCGGGATCGAGGAACGGTGCGGACATCGACGAGAAGGTCGATCTGATAGGCGCGCAACATGCCGATCAATTCATCGATCGGTCTGGTCGAGTGGCCGATGGTCCAGATTGTCGATTGCCTAGCCTGCATGTTTCGTGACGGTTCGTTGCGAAATCGCGCAGTCGCGTTGCGAGACGGGCACGCGGAGCCCGGGGGCTGACTCCCTTCCCCGCGTCTGCGCGTGGTGTCTGCCCCCTCCGAACCGGGACAGGCACCGTCGAGGACACGGAACCAGTCCCGGAATAGTACGTCGAGGGAGTGAGCGGTGAACCTGCCCGCCGAGAAGCACGTCGTCACCGCGCTTGCGAGGTCGAGCGACCATTAACATGATCTTGGTGCGAAGAAAAACTTCCAAAGTGAATCTTCGCTTCTCTATCAGCGATTGCAGCAGAAGTGTTCATGAATCATGGAGGCTAAGCATGGAGCAGTGTGGCACAGAGCGCTGGGAATCGTCACGGGCCGAATCAATCCGGCGGCATTTTCCCCGGATCGATTTCGAGCAGGCGCAATCGGCCGTTGGCGATATGCTCGGTCTTGTAGAGTCGATCGCCCAGTTGCATGGTTCCCACGAGGAGATTGCCGCTGGCCACAAAGGTGAAGTCGCCCCGTGAAGGCGATTTGAAGATGCCGCGGATGACGGCGGTATCGTTGCTGCGGGAGACCGTCGAGGTGATGTCCAGTTCAGGGGTGGTTCCATTAAAGAGCTCAACGGTAATCCTGGGGTGGGGTCTGGCCCCGGCATCCTTCAATATCTGAAACAATGGCATGTCGAGAGCGATTTCCCGATCGCGAATCACCCACGGTCTTCGCGGCGCCGGTGGCTGATCGGCAGCGGGAGGAGGAAGAACTGTCTGCCACAAGCTCATCGGTGCCTGGCGCTCATCCGCCCATGCCATCTGCCAGAAGGTACTGCTCAGCACCGAGACGAGAACAACAATGATGAACCGGCTGATCACTGGGTTGTCTCCTTATCAAAGGCGGCAAGGTGGTTGCGTTCCATTATATAGGGGGGGGGAGTCTGGTGCGATCATGAAATCTTGAAAGAGAGGAGCGAGGGCAATCATCCTTGAGCCTTTCCGGTCAAGGGACGATCGTTCGAAGATTTGCCGGCGCAGCAGGAGGGGTCGCATCCGATGCCTCTGCGCGCCAAGCTGCGACGACCTGACGGACTTCGTTCATGGAACGTGCGTTGTCTGCGGAGTTTGCCGGATCGATGGCATGATCGATACCGGCCGGCCGGCCGTTGATGAGAATGTTCGGGTTCGAAAAATACTTCACACGCGGGCAGGAGACGGTCGGGCAGGCGTAGGCCATGATCGTCCGGAACCTTCCGACTGGATCTCGATACCCATAGGAGTAGGCAAAGGCGCCGGTGCCACCGGTCGCGCGGTCGTGCGCGTTGCCCATGTTATGTCCCATTTCATGGGCGAGAGTGTCGTTCACAATGCAATCGCGCGCCGTCACGCTGAAGGCGGAACTGGCGAAGCTGGCGCGCGGGCCGTTGGTCATGACATAGGCGATGCCGCAAAAGCTGCCGCCGTTGTCCACGACCAACGCAACGAGATCGGCCTTATGCTGATCTCGCAATTGGTGAACCTGATCCATGATCCCGTCGGTCGTACTGCGCAGACGGGTGAGATCGGTGTCGATGACGCCCGATTCCGTATAGGCGACTTCGGCAGTGTGGACGAGCCGAAGCTGCATCGCGATCTGGCTGTTACTGTAGGCCTGATTCGCCGAATCGACGCCCAATGCGATCAATGCTTCTATGGCGGCTTGGCCCCCTTCCTGAGCCTTTGCCGCAGCTGTGTAGACGACCAGTAAGTCGACGGTGGTATCGGCCGCTGCCGCGGCGGTGGGATCGGTCTCCTGCGAGGAGGTATCTGTGGGAGGGGCCTCGGCAGCATCGTCGGCTACGACGAGCGGATGGTGATCCGGAGGTAAGGCCGCTTCGTTGATCTCCACGAGGCGGTGAAGGTTTCCGACGGTCGATTCGATTTTGTAGAGCCGCTCATTTGAGAGGATCGTCCCGGCTATCGCTGTTCCGTGAGTCACCAAGGTGACCTCGCTTCTTGCCTCTCCCCGGAGTCGCCCGCGCCACACCTTCATCTGTTTGGGATGCTCCCGTGGCCGATCGAGGTCCAGCGTTCGAGTCCCGGCATCGAAGAGGTTGAGCGTCACATCCGGGCGAGCGTCGGCAGGAGAGCGATGCATGGCATCCAATGCGGCGAGATTGAGCGTCATCGTTCGATGCCGCCGCATCCATCGTTTGGGTATCGCAGCAGGCGCAGGCAGTGCCTGCACGATGGCAGGAGGCGCTGCGCTAGGGGTGTCTTCGAAGAGCGGTATCGATGATGATGTTGATGCTCCCAGCACGGCAGAGGGCGCTTCACATGCTGCGAGGCAAAGACAGAGGACCAGCATGCGCGAGCGAAGGTTTGGAAGGCGGTGTTTTGCGACAGCTGCCGGCGACGGTGATATCGGTGCAGTCGGTTCCATACATCCCTCCCTTTGCCTGATGCTCTATGGCAACCAGAGAGCAAGGGTGATGCCGTTTCATGGGATGTTCCCGCTGGGTCAGCGGGCCGGCCTTTCTACAATATCAAGCAATTCTGAGGCTGACGAAAAACGGCCCACAGGTGGGTGGCAGAAATCTCTGCAGCAGGGAGTAAAAGTGGAGGCTGTCGCCTACTCAGGCGCAGTCCAGATGATCTGATCGGTTTGAACCCTGATGTGGACGTTCACCTTTCTGCCGCCTCAGAAGCCCAACGGATGAGATCGTCAGGAGCTTCCAAAACGTCGATCGGAACCTCGTAGTAATTTTTGAGCGTCTGAGTGGATGTCGGAGTGAAGGGCTTCACGCCTCGGTCGCGGTAGCGAGGTGCGGTGATCCGATCGGTCTTGAAGTAGAGTCGGCCCTTGTGAATGATCCCGAAGAACGTGTCCCGTTGGTACAGGCCGTATCCGCCGAACATGGCGCGGTACGTCAGGCCCGGTAGATCGTCGAGTTGATCCAGAACGAAGTCTCTGAACCCATCGTGTTTCGGCGCCATGGGATGCTGTCAGCGCGGTTTGCGTGCCGCAACTATTCGAACTGCTATCGGGAAGGTGATGCGGTCGCCCCTTCGAAAGTTGGACGCAGCCTGGGTAATACGCTGTTTGACGTCCTGCTTCTGGGTATCTGAAAGTCTCACCATAAGATTTTGGACTGGCGCGGCGATCTCCATCAGGCTGGTGAAGTACTCCTCCGCCGACGCATAGGACCACTCAGCGAGAAATTCCTGATCTGTGACATCGGCTAGTCCGGCTTGTTGCATCAATCCCTCGAGATCACCTGGCTTGGCCAGGCGGAAGATACCGGGCGCGGTCGGGTCCGGTGTGGGCAATTCGACGACCTGTTTTATCACCTCCATTGAGAGGCCGATCGAAGGGTTCTTCTCCGGCGCAGACCAGACGGCTGCTGCGACCCAGCCTCCGGGCTTCAACAGGCGGGCGATTTCGACTGCGGCTTTCGGAATCTCGGGAAGAAACATCAGGCAGAAGCGGCTGGTGATGGCATCGAAGGAATTGGCTTCAAGGGGCAGGGCCGTCACATCGCCGGTCTTGAAGGAGACGTTGTGCAGGCCCAGCCTCGTGGCCTTTCGCCCGGCGACAGCGAGCATGTGCTCGGCCAGATCCACCCCCAGGACAGTGCCGGATGGGCCGACCGTCTGTGCGCCGAGCAGGGCCGGGTAGCCGGTGCCGGATCCAAGATCGAGGACCTTCATGCCCGCTCGCAATCGCGCATCGGCCACGAGCCGGTGATTCAAAAACGCCATCTGCTCGTCGAAAAATCGATCCCACTTTTCCCAGCCGCCTGCCACCCGGTTCCAGTCTTGACGTTGGCCTTCGATGACTTGTTGCGCAGACGGTTGTGGAGCCATGGATCACCTCTTGACGTATGACGATGGACTGTTGACGAATGATCGGCCAGTTCATCCGCCGCTCAGCGCGCAGACGATGTAGACCCTATCGGTGTCCTGAAGCGGAGCAGCCACATCGTGTCGCTGCTCCTCGTTCACAAAAATTCTGATATGTGGTCTGATAGTATCCTGCTCCGTAATGATCCGAAACCGGATGCCGGGGAAGCGACGATCCAGAGCCGTCAGGACCTCTGCCAACGTCGCACCATCTATCTGCACCTCACCCTTGTGTGCCGTGTAGGATCGCAATGCGCCAGGGATATGCACAGTCATCGCCCGAGTTCCGAGGCCTCCACCGAATAGATTTCCGGGAGATGCCTGGCGATGCAGGTCCAGGTTGCCCCTTCATTCCGGCTCGCCCAGATCTCGCCCTGCGTCGTGCCCACATATAGCCCGACAGTTTCGTGCGCATCGTTTGACATTGCCTGACGTTTCACGGTCCACCAGGCGTTTGACCGGGGAAAGCCTTTGTCCTGTCTCGTCCAGCGCTTTCCGGCATTGCGTGTCACATAGGCAGCTGGCTTTCCGTCCGGACTTACGCGTGGCCAGACGGTCTGGCCGTCCATCGGGAACACCCAGGCGATGTCTGCGTTATGAGGATGGACCACCATCGGAAAACCGATGTCGCCGATCTTTTTTGGCATGTTTTTTCCGATCCGCAGCCAGGTATCGGAGGGTCGATCGAGCCGGTAAATGCCGCAGTGATTCTGTTGGTACAGTCGATCGGGATTGCTGGGGCAGAGCCTGACACAATGGGGATCGTGGAAGGTCGCAGTGGTCGGGGCGAATCCCTCAACCACGTCGAGTCCCTCAAGGAGTGGCACGAATGTCTTCCCGCCATCGGTTGATTCATGTACCCCGCCTCCGGACATGGCGAAATAGAGATGCTTGGGATTGCGCGGATCGACAAGGATCGAATGGAGCTTCGGGCCGTCCGGCGTGCCGTCTTGTATGCTGCCCATCCATTCTCGATATTGCGGATCGTCGTTGATGTAGGAAAAGGGCTTCCACGTCGCCCCTCCGTCCTCGGAGCGGAAAAGGCCCTGGGGTGAAGTGCCGGCGTACCAGACGTTCGGCTCGTTCGCATGACATGGTGTGAGCCAGAAGACATGTCCGACCGACCGGCCCTTCTCGCCTTCAGGAACTTTAGGGAATGCGGGAGGAGTCGCAGACTCCTTCCAGGTCTTCCCGGCGTCGGTCGAACGAAAGATCGTCGGCCCCAGATGGCCGGTGCTGGCTGCCATCAACATCGTGCGGCGATCCCGTGGGTCACAGACGATGTGATGGATAATGTGACCGAGGAATAGCGGTGCGGAGAGTTTCCATGTCCGCCTCGCTCGATCGCTTTTGAGCGTAAATGCGCCCTTCCTAGTGCCGATCAATAATGCAATAGGACCGGCAGTTGGATTGAGGCTAATGGCTGGTGACTTCATAGCGCCTCCGTGTGGATGCAATTATCTGATCGTTTGAAAGGTTTCACGAAGTTCTTTTACCTCAGTAATCAAGAGATCGAGGTGCTGGTCCCGCTGGGGTTGATCGTCTTTGAACTTCCAGAGCCGCCCGAAGATCGCGTCGAGTTCCTTCTTATGTGTGACAGCCAAGGCGTAGGCCGGCGTCTTTCCCTGTGCGCCCGTCACGCCGCAGAAGGAATCTCTGAGCGCATGAAACTGGTTGTGCAGATCGTCGAAGGCGCTGTCGATTCCTTTGCCACCCTTGGCCTTGGCGGCGGTGGCTTCCATCATATTGGCGAGGTTGATGGTGGTTTCCACCCCGCTGGCGCCTTTGGCTTGCGCCGCATAGTCGCTTGCGCGTGGATAGAACAAGTAGCTGCAACCGCTCAGGTTGACCAACAGCAACCCTATCATCAGCATCGGCATCGTCCGTTTCATAGTGAACCTCCTTCGCAACAGTGTGTCGGTAATCAAGCACGTTGGCTGATTCAGGTCAATCCGGCATGATCATGGCTTGCGCGTGTACGTGATCTCCAGGAACTTCATTTCCTTTTCCTTGCCGTGAGCCCCGTACATATCGAACTGCTGGTTGTCGTTGTCAACGATCTTCCAGACCGCACGGTGCGTCATCTTGCCTCCGCCAGGCTCAGGATGAGAGCCTCGCAGCGTGATGGTCTTGCCATCGGCGCTCGCCGTGCCTTCCATCATGAAAATCCCCGTGCCCATTGTATCGATCCAGGCCGTCACATATTTCTTGGTCATGTTGTCGTAGGCATCGATCCCGACTCCGGAGAAGGGCTGGCCCATCATCTGGGCATTGTATTCTTGATAGAGAAAACGTCCATCCAACAGCATCTTCATCTCCGCGGTGCCGGTCGATTCCGTCGGAGGCTTGCTTGGCTCCATCCACTCCTTGGTGGTGGTTGTCCAACTGCCGGCCAGACTGGCAAACAACTTATGCGGCTCGCCTGGCTGGGCCAGCTTCTGCCAGAGTTCCATCATCGCCTGCTGATCCATTTGCTTCTCATGCTTTTTCTCTTTCGCCAGAACTGGCGAGACCGTCAATACGATGCCTAATATGCACAACACGAGAGATTTGAAACGCATGGTGACCTCTTTGTGGTTGGCTAACGTATGTAAACTGTGACTAGATCTGACATCAGGTGTCATGTTCAGTCAATGGCTTCATTAAGAAGCAGGAGCAGCGGAGCTTTTCCCCTTCCCTCGACAAGGTGTTGCGGAAGATCGCGCAGTCAGTACGACGGGATTTCCCGTCAGCCTCGCCGCGCTGCCTCGATGGTGGCGACGTCGATCTTCTGCATGGTCATCATCGCATCGAACGCACGCTTGGCCTCATCGCCGCTTGCCGCCATCGCCTCCATTAGGACGCGCGGCGTGATCTGCCAGGAGACGCCCCACTTGTCCTTGCACCAGCCACACTCACTCTCCTGGCCGCCATTGCCGACAATGGCGTTCCAGTAGCGGTCGGTCTCTTCCTGGTCGTCGGTCGCGATCTGGAACGAGAAGGCTTCATTAGGCTTGAAGGCGGGACCGCCATTGAGACCGATGCAGGGGATACCGGCGACGGTGAAGTCCACCATGATGACCTCGCCTGCTTTAGTGGACGGGTTATCGCTCGGAGCGCGGTAGATCGCGCCCACCGTGCTGTTGGGAAAGGTCGCCGCGTAGAAACGCGCGGCATCTTGGGCATCGTTGTCATACCACAGACAGATCGTATTTTTCGCAATTGTATGCTGGCCCATGTCGTCTTCCTTTCTTGTGCGCAATCGCGAATTTTCATTCTGTCCGCTTTTGCCAAGTTCTCTTTCACCTTAAACTTCAAGGTCCTTCCGATCAAGTCGTAGGGGATGGGTTTATTCAGTGGAAACTTTGCAGTCACTTCGCCACTGAGATATCCCCGGAGATCGTGTTCCTTGCACGGAAAGCACTACGACCCCTTCTGTACTTGGGTCTGGTCCATCCAGAAGATTTCCCAGATGTGGCCGTCCGGGTCTTCAAAACTTCGCAGGAACATGAATCCGTAGTCCTTTGGAGCGTTCACCTCTTTCCCGCCGGCCTTGATGGCCTTGTCCGCGAGTTCGTTCACCTTCGCTTTGTTCTCAACGGCAAGGGCAGTCAACAGTTCAACCGTCTTGTGCGCGTCGGCAATCGGCTTGTTCGTAAACTCCTTCACCTTGTTATGGGTCAGCAGCATGGCGTAGATGTCGTCGCTCATGATCATGCAGGCCGCCGTCTTGTCCGTGAACTGCTGGTTGAATGAGAATCCGATCGCCTTGAAGAACGCCATCGACTTGTCGAGATCCTTGACGGGAAGATTGACGAAGATTTTGCTGATCATATCGGCCTCCTTCTTTATTCTCTAACTTCCCCAGAACGTGGCTTGAGCCGGTTTGACGATGACCATGAATCGCATGGTAACAGCTCCTTCTCGTTTACGATTAGCGCCGGCCTAATAATTCTTCTGCCGAGTAGTCGAACGAGGACCTTCGAAATCGACAGGCAGAGGGTTCCTCCGTTATTCGGCTGGTAACCCCTCGATTTCTCTGACTGGTCTGACTTCAACCGTTCCGATGCGCGCCCCCGGGATCAAGCCGGCAATTCTGATTGCGTCCTCCCTGTTCTTGGCGTCGATCAGAAAATAGCCGGCGAGCTGCTCTTTCGTCTCCATGAACGGCCCATCGGTCACCATCTCCTTGTCGTCGCGCACGCGCACGACTGTCCCTGTTGCCTCCGGCTGGAGCGGCGAGGCATGGACGTACTGACCCTTCGCGTCGAGTCGATGGCACAGTTGGATCGATTCCGCCAGCATCTCTTTCCGCTTGCCTTCAGGAATCTTATTGAACGCTTCTTCGTTGTGGTGGACCAGCAACAAGTATTTCATCTATATGCCTCCGTCACGTCAGATAGTCGTCCGTGTCGTTGCAAATCGACAACAGATCCGACCTTACTTCAATTCGGCCAGCCGCCTTTCCAGAAACCGTCGTTCCGGTTCTTGCTTCGCAAGTGCGAGGGCTCGTTCGTAGGAGGCCCGCGCGTCGTCTTTCTCTCCGAGTCTGCGGCACAGATCGGCCCGTGCTGAGTGCGCCAGATGATAATCGGCCAGATCCCCGCGCGCGAGGATGGCATCAACAATCTTCAGCCCGTCGGCAGGGCCGTCACGCATGGCGACCGCCACGGCCCGATTCAACTCGATGATGGAGGATGGCTCGGCTCGCAGGAGCAGGTCGTAGAGTCCGACGATTTGCGCCCAATCGGTTTTGGCAGCGTCGGTCGCTTCTGCGTGAACTGCCGCAATCGCCGCTTGGATGGTGTAAGGTCCGAATCGCCGAGAGGACAGCGCCCGTTCAATCAGTGCAATACCTTCCGTGATCTGTGCACGGTTCCAGAGCGAACGATCTTGGTTATCCAGCAGAATGAGGTCGCCGGACGGCGTCGTGCGGGCCGCTCGTCTCGACTCATGCAGCAGCATGAGCGCAAGCAGACCCATCACTTCCGGCTCCGGCAGCAGTTCCAGCAGCAACCGGCCGAGACGGATCGCTTCGCCGGAGAGATCGGCTCTGATGAGCGATGTTCCGAACGAAGCCGAGTAGCCCTCGTTGAACACGAGGTAGATGACGCGCAGCACGGTATCCAGACGTTCCGGCAATTCAGACGGCGGCGGCACTTCATAGGGGATCTTTGCGTCGCGGATCTTCGCCTTCGCGCGCACGATCCGTTGCGCGATGGTGGCGGGCTTGGCGAGGAAGGCTCGCGCGATTTCTTCTGTCGTGAGGTTGCAGACTTCTCGCAGCGTCATGGGCACTTGCGTGTCCGCGGAGAGGGCCGGATGGCAGCAGGTAAAAATCAGCCGCAAGCGATCGTCTTCGACGTGCTCGTCGTCCTGATCGGGGATCTCGCTGACGGCGGTTTCCATGTCTTTGGCGAGTTCATTGAGCGACGCATCATGTCTGGTGCGACGCCGGATGGCGTCGATCGCCTTGAAGCGGCCGGCGGATACCAGCCAGGTTCTGGGATTGGTAGGCAGGCCGTCTCGCGGCCACTGTTCCACCGCCGCCGCGAAGGCCTCATGCAAGGCTTCCTCGGCCAAATCGAAATCACCGAGCAGGCGGATTAATGTCGCGAGCACCTGGCGCGACTCCGATCGGTAAATCTCGTCGACCTTCGCTCTGGTGTCGGTGGGTACAGAGTCGTTCATGGTGCGATCAGTCCGCGCAGCCGAGTTCCTTCATTGGACGGACTTCGATACTGCCAAATCGAGCGGCTGGGAAGTGCGCGGCAATACGGATCGCATCGTTCAGGTCCGGCACGTCGAGCATCAGAAAACCGCCCAGTTGCTCCTTCGTCTCGGCAAAGGGACCGTCGGTTGTGGAGGTTTTGCCGTCGCGCATCCGCACCGTCGTGGCTGTTTCCACCGGATGAAGCGGGGAAGCGGCAAGCAACTGGCCGACCTTCTGCAACTTCTCACAGTAGGCCATCGACTCATCTGAAAGAGCGACTCGTTCGTTCCTCGGTAGGCTATTGAGGGTTTTCTCTTCAACATAGACCAGACAGAGATATTTCATGGCATGCTCCGCATTAAGTTGAATGTGTTGCTAATCTGCTTCCCAATCATCAGAGTCTCACTTCGCCCGGTTGTTCATTTCCCAGAGGGCAAAGGTATTTCCTTCCGTGTCCTCGCAGATCGCGAAGTAACCCATCTGCGGCACCGCCGTCTTGGGCTTACAAATTGTCCCTCCGAGTTTTTCGACCTTCGCTGTCGTTTTGGTCACGGAGGGGACGCTGACATAGTTGGTGATGGGCTGTTGAGGGTACATACGCGGCATCAGACCGCCATCGGGAGTATCGTTCCCACCGCCGGTATCGATGTGCCAGTAATCTGCTATCGCTGCCGGAAGCTTTGTGAACTTCCAACCAAACAATGAGCGATAAAAGTCCTTTGCATGATCGATATTATCTGCCGGAATCTCAAACCAGACAATGCTTGCCGCTGCCTTGCTCGTCTTTACTTTGGGCTTCCGCGCATTCGTTGTCATGGCATCCTCCTTAGATTAGGTTGCTCAGGCTCTTCATCTATAGTCGTTCGAGGAGAGCAAAATCGACATGGAGTTTTCAAGTGGATAGGTCGGGATGAGCTGTTTCCTGTGTGTGAGGATGCTTAAGAATGCATCGCCCTCCATCGTCAACGCTCGTCGGGCTTTCCCGGAAGCGTTCAAGCTGGTGTTACGCGTAGTGTGCGGATGAGTGGCCGGTATTTTGTCCACATCGTGCTGGGCAACAATTATGGGGATATGATCGGGTTCAAGAGATCGCTAAAAGGCAATTCAGCAAGGGGAGAGGTCCTTTTTTTCAGGATTCCGCCGCTCTATACACTTGTCCGGTCGACGAGCGGTACCAGCACAGTCTGGTACCGCTCGTCGATCAATCTAGGGATTACACTGTGACCGTTACGGTCTTGACCGCCGCCTTCGCCTTGGCAACCATCTCCGGAGGCAGTGAGTCAATCTTATGAGAGTGTTTCGCGTGCATGGCCACTAACTGGAACAACTCTCCTTCTGTCTCAGCCCGGACCTGGAATGCGCAGCCGGCTGTCGCATCGACATCCAGGCAACCGAGTTGTTTATATTGTTTGTCCGACATGATCTTCTCCTCCTGTTTGGTTGGGGTGGATGATACCTGCGTCATTTTACACGGGCACATTTGAACCTATCGGCAGCACCTTGTCCAGTTCGGACGAATGTGTCTCAGCATCAGGCGCTTATATCGCATAGAAGAACTCTTCCTTGACGATCTTTCCATTCTGCACCGTATAGAGACCTGTTTCGTCCATGGTCATGCGGTTCCCCCTGTGCTTGGGTGTGACGTCATACTTGAATCGCACAATGAAGCGGTCGCCATGGGGGAAGGGACCCTCGGCCACAGCTTCGTGGATTTGATGGTTATCCACCCACCATTGATTCTTTGCCTTCACCTTCGCGATCCCCCGTTGAGTCTGCTCCATGCCTGGATGGGCCACTGGTTCGACGCTCTCGATATTCGTTGAGTACAACCGATCGATCGCTTCCTGATTCTTGCCCTGTTTGCACAAGGCGACCAATTCTTTGCCGATTTCCATTGTCGTCATGATATCTCCTCCTTGTCTTGCGATGTCGATGGCGTAATCACGGGGGGGCTCAACAGGCCGTAGAACATTGTTTTGATGGGCTCATACTGCCATCACTCCGCCGTCGATAGGCAGAATACTGCCGGTGGTCCAGCGCGACTCATCGGAGGCAAAATAGATCGCGGCCTCCGCGATTTCCTCCGGCTGTCCCAAGCGGCCCATTGGATGGATGTTTTCGAATAACGCCTTGGCCTTCGGGTCCTTCAGCATCTCTTGCACCGGCGGGGTCAGTACGCCTGCCGGACAGATGCAGTTGCACCGGACGCCCTGCTTCGCATATTCGACCGCGGCTGACTTGGTCAGCATATTCACGCCTGCTTTCGCTGCTTGGTACGCATGGGCTTGAAAGAAGGGAATGGCAGGTTCAAGCGGTGAGAGCAACACCCGCCTCCAATATAGCCGCTGGTGTCTGAAATCCCAATGTCTTTCGCGGGCGTTGATTCAACCGCATCGCGATCCTGTCCAAATCTGCCTGTGAGTAGC
>JABFSG010000082.1 GCA_013140715.1 Nitrospiraceae bacterium | reverse complement strand
CGTCCTATTCATTCGGGTTGGACGATCAGGAATGGGTTGTGGCGTTCGAGAGCGATAAGCCGGAAGACTTTCTGGACCTCGTGATGGCGCTTCGCGAAACCGAAGGCTCACGCTACACGTTGCGCGACACCCCGATTTTCACCTGCGTTCGCAAGAGCCTGAAGGAAATGCTCGACACGCTCGGCGGTTGACACCACGTCGGAGCGAGAGGGGACTGCTACCCTTCCGGTCGGTCAGGTGGATAGACTGAAGGCCGAAGGTTAATGGAATAGGATCAAAGGGTCAGAGGCACAAAGTCGGAACAAGCTGTTTACTCTGTGCCTTGTGTTTCGGCCTTCAGCCTAAATGCCCTACTAGTAGTTACACCTCGACAACGCTTCAAGCTCGCACCGGCTCTTCTAACATAATGAGCCGGATGCCCCTGTTGAGGCGTTTGCGCGCGCGATGACATCTATGACGAAGATCATATTTTCTGCTGACGAAGGTCAGGGTCGAAACTGCCTGCCAAGCCTAGCATGTCCCCGGCGTGCAACATTTACAAAAGGGGGATGTCATGAGACAGGGGGGCAGTCAACCGTTTAGACGGGCAGGATGGTTGGGCGTCGTGCCACTACTGATCGCAGGGGTGCTCGCTGTGTGTGGCGTGTCGCCGGCTTCGGCTGATGACATCACGACAGGGAACCGAGTGTTTTTTCGTGGGGGCTTCGCGGCATTGAACAGTAATCGCGGAGGCGAGTTGTTTACTGATGGGCACAACGCTGCCGGGATCCGTAACGACGGGACTACCGGCTACTATGTCGGTGCCGGAACGGATCTCATGCTGACCCACGACATGTGGGGCATGTTCAAAGAAGTAGGAATCGTCGGTGAGATCGGGGTGGAATTCAAACGGTGGAATTCAAAAACCGTCGCGAACTCGGATACTTCCGGTGTCACGGGGGTGAGTAGTGGCAGTCTGAGTGAGGTGCAGATGACTATGTTGACTGTGAACGTGGCGCCCAAGGTGAAATTCATGCAGGGGACCGACTTCCAGCCATGGGTCATTCCCTTTGGACTCGATTTTCACGTCATCAGCCCAACCTCAAGTCAGACCAATTACTTGGACATTGGGGTTCAGTTCGGCGCCGGGGCGGAATATCGGATTTGGAAACAGATCTGGCTTGGCGTGGATGGCCGATACCACTTGGCCGCCAATCAAACCAACACGGTCAATAATTTTGGGACCATCGGTCCCTACGTTGCGGTCGGGTTCTAGCGGATGACAGAGGTAGTTGTGCGCCAGTTTTCCGGTCGAGCGACGCATCGGCGGCGTAAAGTGGATAGCCCTATGAGACGGTCTCCGGCCCTGTTCAAAAATTGTGCGACCTGCAGCCTGCGCGCGAAAACGATCGTATGCGACCTGGCGGATGCGGAGGTGACGGCGTTTCAGAAGCTCCGGCACTCCCTGCAGTACGACGCAAGACAGGTCGTGTTCTACGAGGGGCATCTCTGTCTGGGGTTGTATCTTCTCTGTTCAGGCAAGGTCAAGCTCACCCGCTCCTCGGCGCGTGGACAGCGGCAGATCGTGGGCATCGCGGAGGGCGGCGAGCTCCTCGAGAAACACATGTTCCACGACGAGGCGCTCCATGAGGTGACCTGTGAGACGCTGGAGCCTTGCCATATCTGTTTCATCGACAGGCAGGCGTACCTGGAACTCATCCGCCGGAACAGCGAATTGGCCATCAGACTGATCCAATTGCTTAGCAGCAGTGAACTGGGCATCCGGATGGATCAGCGCGATCTCTTCGCATTCCGGAGCGGGCGAGAGCGGCTCGCGATGCTGCTGTTGGAATTGGGGGATCGTTTTGGCCGGAAGACGGGCAAGGGGGCGCTTATCGGGGTCAACCTGAAGCGCGAAGAACTGGCCGAGATGGCGGGAACTGCAGTGGAAACCGCCATCCGCCTGCTCAGCGCTTTCTCCAAAGAGGGCCTTATCAGTCCCGACCGGCGATCCATCACGCTGCTCAGCCGGAATCGCCTGATCCGCCTCGCTCGGATCTGACTGGTTGCCGTATCCGTCAGGCGCGCTTCTAATGGGAGAGGACACAGTGAAACAGCAAAACGAATCGGCGCTCTGGATCATGAACGCAGGCTCGGTTCGGCCAGCCATGGCGAATGGCGACAATGCCATGGCCCCGTCGGTATGGGGTAAAGGGCACCAGCCTCGCACTGTCGATGTGCCCACTGCGACGCTGTTTGTCCTCGTGAGCCTGACAGCGCTCATCGCCGTGCCTCTGTTCGGGTACTTGTACGGGTACACATGGCTGGATTGGACCCTGTTCGGAATCCTGTACCTGGTCAGCGGCCTGGGTATCACGGTCGGCTACCACCGGTTGATCGCGCATGGCAGTTTCCAGTGTCCAGACTGGGTCAAGACCCTGTTGCTGGTGGCCGGCAGCTGGGCGCTGGAGAATTCGGCACTGAAATGGGGCACCAACCATGCTCGACACCATGCTCGTGTCGACCAGGAGGAAGATCCCTACAACGCAACGAGAGGATTCTGGTACAGCCACTGTGGCTGGCTCTTCACGAAAAACCCGTACAGGACCGAACGATACGCGCCGTGGCTGCGAAAGGACCGTGTGGTGATGTGGCAGCACCGTTGGTATATTTCCCTTCTTCTGTCCGGGCTGGCGCTGCCCTGTCTTGTGGGATACGCCTATGGCGGCTGGATGGGCAGCGTGGGTTGCTTCTTGCTCGCCGGTGTCGGACGGGTCTTTCTGGTGCTTAATTCCACGTTTTGTATCAATTCCATTTGCCACTTGTGGGGGACTCAGCCGTACAGCACCGTGAACAGCAGCCGCGATAATTGGTGGGTGTCGTTGCTGACATTTGGTGAGGGGTACCACAACTACCATCACACCTTTCCTCGGGATTATCGCAACGGACCCAAGTGGTACAACATTGACCCATCCAAGTGGGTCATCTACAGTCTGGCGAAGCTAGGGCTGGGTTGGAACCTCATCCGTTCCGGTCAGAAGCGAGCACGCCCGTTTTCTTCATGAGCCTATGACGCTGTTCTTGATGTGGTTCCATCTTATGGCGGCAGTCGCTTGGATCGGCGGCATGCTGTTTCTGTCGATTGTGCTGGTGCCGGTGCTCAAGAGCGAGCCATTTGCATCACAGAAGGCGCTACTCTTTCGGACCACCGCCCGGCGGTTCCGTGCAGTGGCCTGGGGCTCGATCGCTGTCCTCTTGTTCACCGGCCCTTTGTTGCTGAATCAGCGGGGGATTCCGATCACGGCTCCATCTGAATGGCCGAAGATCCTGGCGACCAAGCTGGGGCTTGTAGCCCTTCTATTACTCGTGACCCTGACCCACGATTTCATTATCGGGCCGCTCGTCGGTCGAATCGTACAATTGCCCAGGGAGAGTCGAACCAGATTCGATCAGGCTCTGGTCCTCTGGTCACCCTGGCTTGCTCGCTTCTCACTCATTCTCGCGCTGGCCGTTCTACTCACGGCAGTCACACTTGCGCGAAGCTGAAATAGCCGTCAGAAGGTCTGTTTGGTCTCTCTGGTTCATTTGGTTTGTTTTGTTTGTTTAGTTGGATTAGTAGGAAGAACGAAAGAAACCAGACAAACCAGATAGACCAGATCAACTCCCTCTATCGGTCTCCAGAGTGAAACGTCAGTACCGGGCATGGCGTCTTGTGTAACACGGCATGAGAGACGCTACCGAGCACGAAGCGGGTGATTCCCTGCCGGCCCCTTGTGCCCATCAGAATCAGATCCGATCGCAACAGGGTTGCTTGTTGCAGGATCATAGTAGCGGGTGTCCCAAGCACGGCGACTCCGTGCGCCTCATAACCTATGGCGCGGAGGCGTTCCGCCACATCGTTGATGTAGTCGGCTTGATTCTCAAGCATCTCGGCGGAGGCAGCGGCTGCGGCGGCATCGTTCGGCCATGGTGGCGCCGTTTCAGGCAGTACGGTCAGCAATGCGATCTTCATTGTGTCGTGAAACGGCTTGAGTTGCAGAAAACGAATCGCTGATTCCGCGTCGAAGTGATCTTGGAGCGGCAGTAAGATCTGTTTCATGGCCTTGACCGGGCCGTTCACGATCAATGTGGCGCAGGGAGCCAGGGTGAGGATGCGGTGGGACACGCTGCCGAGCAGCCGCTCTTTGATTGGACCAAGGCCCCGCGCTCCCATTACGATAAGATCGGTTTTCTGCTCCTCGGCCATCGACAGAATCACGCCTGTCGGAGACCCGATTCGAAGCTGCTTTGTCGTAGAACCTGCATGCATCGGGAGGAGGGCCTGAACCCGGTCAAGCAGTCGTTCCCCGTCTTCCCTCATGCTCTGCTCAAGCGTCTTATAGATCTCTTCCGCCGCTTCGGGCATCATCATTGGATAGGCCGGCTTCGGGACATTCAACGCATGAAGCAGGGTGAGCTGTTGCGACCGGGCAAAGTATTGCAGGGCGCGAACGGCCTCATAGGAATTATCCGATCCATCGACTGCGAGTAATGTTTTCATCAGGGGTACTCCTTGTCGCTGCAGCGGGCTCTTGGAGCTCACTGGCAATCCGTTGGGCAGAAAAATAGGATATACACACCCACTGCGAGTCCGAGCAGGACGGCTCCCAGCAACAACCATTGTGTCCTTGTCATGGGTTTGTTTCCTATTTGGCGCTACACCGAGACCAGCAAGTCTGGTGCCGTTGAGTGAACAGACGCATGAACGGGTAAGGAGTAAAGCGTGAAGCGTAAGAGGTGAAGAGGAAAGGGTACTGGGTCTCGCCGTTCTCCTTACGTCCTACGTCTCACTCCTCCCGCCTTCTGTTGCCTTCTGCTACAGAGTGAAAAGAAAAACTGTAGCAGGACACCCCCCCCTCCCCAGGCAAAGAACCGATAGTCGATGGCTTATGGTCTGACTGGAGAGAGAAACTCTTTGATTCCATAGAGCGATCCGTTTTCAGCCTTCAGCCTGCACTGGATGGCACCGGCTTTGCTGATAACCAGATTGGAGTCAATCCTTTGGGAGGTGATATGGCTGATTCGCTTTTCAAAAAGATTCTCGTGCCGATAGATTTTTCTCCCTGTTCGGAAGAGGCTTTTCGTGTCGCATTGACCCTTGCCAAGACATTTCAGGCCCAGCTGCTCCTGTTGCACGTGATCGACACAAGCGCCCTGGCCACCTTCAATCAGCTGGGATTATTGGCTGTGCCTTCAGACGCACCGGGCCAGAAGCGTCGCTTGCGCCATCATGCACGGCTCAATGTACGCCGATTGCTCGAATCAGAGGCGGTCAAGGATGTGACTGTGAAACGCATGGTATTGGAGGGTGGACCCTTTGTGGAGATCGCGAAGACAGCTCGGATGGAAAAAGTCGATCTGGTGGTGATGGGGAGTTATGGCGGGCGCTCAGGTGATGTGGGTAAGATTTTTTTCGGCAGTACGGCGGAAAAGGTGGTGCGGACCGCCGGTTGTCCGGTGTTGACGGTTCCTTTGCCGCCCAAGCAAAAACGATAATTCGGGAATAGGTTCAAAGGGAGGTCTGCATGAAGCGTCAGAAGGTCCAGTGGGGATCGGTTCTGGTTCTGGCCGTCACATGTTTGGTCTGGTGGGACACTGCTGGGCCGGTACTCGCTCAGTCTGAGCAAGTCGTCGAGGTCACGATCAAAGATTTCAAGTACGTAACAAAGCAGGGGGTGCTCCGCCTCGGATTTCCTACTGTCATTAAGATCAGGAACGAGGATATCGAACGGCATGACTTTGGCTCGACCATGTTTGAGGGCCTTCCTACTCAGATCGAGAAAGACGGGGTGATTGTCTATGGAAGAGGTGTGGGCGGAGTATTTCTCGACTCCAAACGGGATGCGGCCATTCGATTCAACATGTCACGGCCTGGCCGATATGAGTTTCGATGTTCAATCCATCCGAACATGACCGGTGAGTTGCTGTTGCTCAGCGCGGAAGCGGTGTAGGGGCAGAGGTGAAGGGTAAGGGGATAAAGGGTGAAGGTTTAAGGCTCTGAGATAAAAAGAACGTGAAGAGGAACTACAATTGATCTCGCGAATTTTGTTTGCCACGGATTTTTCACCATGGGCCAGGCGGGCGGAAGACTATGCCTGTTCCCTCGCCTGTTCGTGGAAGGCTTCTTTGACTGTGCTCAGCGTCGCGGAGTTTCCGCCGGGGCTCAATCCCGATTATCCGGTCAATCGGCAATACCTGGCCGAGCTCCTCACGACGGCATCCTCGCAGATAGCCGATCTCAAGAGCCGGGCGGAGCGGCGGGGTATTGTGGTCACGACCAGGGTCGCTACAGGAATTCCAAGCGAGGAGGTAATCACCGCTGCGAGGGCGGAGGATTCGGACCTTATCGTCGTCGGAACCAGAGGGAAGACCGGTCTTGTGCACGTGTTGCTGGGCAGCACTGCCGAACGGGTCATTCGCAGGGCTCCCTGTCCTGTGTTGACTGTGAGGACAGAGCAGGCAGATACAGCAGAGGACAACAGCCTATCGAAGCCGATTACGCTGGAGCGGATCCTCGTGCCGGTCGATTTTTCAGACTGTTCCCTCAATGCTTTGGAGTATGCGGTCGTGGTAGCGCAGCAGGCCAAGGCATCACTCTTGATGCTGCATGTGTTGGAACCGGTATCGTACGGCTTGGACTTTACCTTCAGCCAGAGTAGTGCAAGACAGTCGCAAGTCTCGATCTGGACGAAACGACTGGAGGAGTTAGCGTCCTCCTACCAACGTTCGCATGTACCGATGGAGTCTCGGCTTCTGGGAGGTGTTCCAGCCGATTCAATCCTGGGTACTGCCAGGAACCAACCCTGTGACCTTATCGTCATGGGTACGCATGGGCGCCGCGGGATCTCGCACACCATTTCCGGCAGCGTGGCAGAGGCAGTTTTGCGAAAAGCGGTCTGCCCAGTCCTCGCTGTGCGTAGCCCGAAATTCGGATCCGGCCATAGCAACGTGATTCCGACAGACATATCTCCCGAAATACACACTTAACCAAGGAGTGGATGATGACGACGGTGGCAAAACCCACTATGAAAAGGAAACCCCCGATGCGATCACCCTTGGCTGCATCGCCGCAAGCTATCGAGTTGCCGGATGGCATGCGGGACAGAATTTTGAGGAAGGCCTTCGAACTGTGGCAAGAGAGGGGCTATCGAGACGGACATGATCTCGAAGACTGGCTCGATGCCGAAGCCATTGTGATGGAAGAAATTCATGAAGCTCGCGAGTGAAGCGACAGCCGGCCTGCGGGTACCGCTTCACTCTACGCTCGAAGCCTTGCTCGCCCGGTTGGAATCCCTTTCGTTGGAGCCGAGGATGGCGGCGGAGCGGCAGGTCGCACTGGGTCTCGCCTTCCAGCCCTATCTTGAGGGAGGAGCGGGAGCGCTCTTCTCCCCACTGCCGGAGGAAACGGCGCTAGCCAACCTCTTACTCTACGCCGACTACTATCCTCAGGACGGACAACTGTCGTTGATCGAGCAATTGCGCGACGTGATCACAGAACATATTCCGCAAGAAGAGCGGGAGTGGCTGGATCCGCTGAAACATTCCTATCTCGATCTGGTGGAATTTCTGTCGGTCGGGGAGCAGGACCGGCGCCTGGCCTTCCGCTCGCTAGGAGATGGAAGGGCCTACCGTGTGTCGGACGGGCCGTTCAGTAAGGGATTGCAGCGGGGACAGGTCCTTCTCACGCGGCTGATTCGCGAGCCTGGCGATGTGGAGTGGGAGCGGGCGATGATCGCAGGCGCCGCCATCGTATTGTCCAAGGAGGATGCCGAAGACTTGCTGAACGCTTCACTCGACTATCGCCGGCAGCTGGAAATCTCCGCCGGGTCTTTCGAGCTTGGCGATTGGCCGGAATTCGCCAAACGTTACGGACATGTGCTGTTGTGGACTTTTGCAAGAATGCGGCTTGCCGCGCTCCTCGACGCAGTGGCGAGTATTCGTTATGCGGTGGATGGAGGGCAGCCCTATCTGTATGTCCTGGCCCTGTACGATCACAGTGAGTACGGATACATGGCTGAAATGCTCGCAGGCCTTGAGGGATTCGAGCATGAAGCCGCGGCCCCTTTCTACGCTGAAGCCTCAACTTCGAATAACGCGCAGTTCTTCATACAGCGGCAGGCATGGGGGGCTCTCGATTCAGCGGTCGTCGCAAGAGTGATCCTTACCGCGACCCAGTTATGGGTGGAATGCGATTCGCGAGATCGGCTGGATGCCGTCAAGCACAAGTTGGCTGCGATGTTCGGGTTCTCTCTTCATTTCCGCAGTGAGACGTCTACACCACCTCCCAGGAAGTTGAAGGAGTCGGAGTTGGCAGTTGAAGGGCCTCTCACGTTGGTGATGTCGGCTGAGGAAGACCGGGCTCTCTTGAACGGCTTCTTAGAGACCCTGTATTTGGAGTGGGCGGAGCGGGCCTGTCCGTCGCTGGGAGGCCATATGCCTCGTCATGTCGCAGTGTCGTCAGCCGGGCGCGAACGGGTCGCAGCTTTGATTGCCGAGATGGAATGCCACGACCCTGGAATCAGGCGTGTGGGGAAGGCATCGTTCGACTACAACAAGCTGCGAGCCCATGTGGGACTCGACTAGCAAGATGCTGAAAAAGCCCGCCAGCGGCGTTCTCGCTTCGCGCAGAGGCTCGACGTACGACACAGAGTACGCCTCGCCTCTACGCTCGCTGCGGCCTTGCTGGACGGACTTTTTGAGCATCTTGAATAGTTTTTCAATCTGTGAGGTGACGCGATGACGACCCGGGACAGGTCCGGACTGGCCGAGGCGCTCGAAGCCTGTCGCCCTCTGCCGCCGGACGGTCCAAATATCCTCAAGGCGCTACTGGCTGTCCAGTCTGCCCTGGGCCATGTGCCGCCGAGTGCCATTCCTCAGATTGCGCAGGCGTTAGGGGCGACGGAGGCTCAGATCGCCGGAGTCTTGTCCTATTATTCCGACCTCCGGACTCAATCGACCGGCCGGCATCTCATCCGAGTGTGCACGGGGGAGTCCTGCATGGCCAACCAGGGGGGACGTGTGTTTCGTGCGATCCAAGATCACGTGGGTGTTGCTGCTGGACGCACTACGTCGGAAGGGCGATTCACGTTGGAACAGATGTCCTGCGTGGGGAACTGTGCTGTCTCGCCGACTGTGATGATCGATGAGGATCTCCATGGGAGAGTGATTCATTCCGACATTCCGTCATTGCTGGAACACTACAGATGAAGATGACGCGTCTCTACCTCTCCAACGATACCTCTTCCCTCGCAGCCGGGGCCGGTCGACTTGCCGATGCTTGGAATGAACGTCCCGAGGTTCAATTGATTCGCACATCTTCGCGCGGCGCCTTCTTTCTGGAGCCGATGGTGGAGAGGGATATGCTCAACGGACGTGAGGCTTGGTTCAATGTGACGCCGGAGGATTTGCCGCGCATTGTGGGAGGGATAGGCGGAACACCGGTTACGAAGCTGCCGTTTCTGCAACAACAGACCCGTTGTACCTTCGCTAATTTCGGCATCACTGAGCCGCTCGCACTCGATGCGTACCAGATGAAAGGCGGCATGAAGGGACTGACAGCAGCGTGGAACCTGTCGCCGCAGGCGATCGTTGAAGAATTGCACATCTCACGATTACGAGGTCGCGGGGGTGCGGCCTTTCCTGTATGGAAAAAGTGGCAGGTCGCGCAGCTGATCGAGGCGGAGCAGAAGTATGTCGTGGCAAATGCCGACGAAGGGGACGCCGGCACCTATTGCGATCGGATGGTCATGGAGGGTGATCCCTTCCGATTGATCGAAGGGATGCTCATCTGCGCCAGGGCGATCGGGGCGACGCGCGGCTATATCTATTGCCGGTACGAATATCCAGCGGCGGCGCGGACCATGAAGTTTGCGATTCAGAAGGCGCTCGAGGCGGGCCTGTTGGACTTCGACGACTATCCTTTCGATCTTGAGGTGGTGGTCGGAGCGGGCTCCTATGTGTGCGGCGAAGAGACAGCCTTGCTGGAATCGCTGGAAGGCCGCCGGGGTGTCGTGCTGGCAAAACCGCCCTACCCGGCTGAGTCGGGACTGTATGGGAAACCGACGGTCGTTAGCAACGTCCTGACCTTCGCGTCGATCCCTAACATTCTGGCGAAGGGTGGCGCGTGGCATGCAGCTCTCGGCACTGAAGGATCGTGTGGGACGATGGCGCTCCAACTCGGTGGCAGGGTAAAACAGCCTGGTCTGGTTGAAGTTCCCTTTGGGTTGACGCTCCGTGAGGTCTTGGATCGATTCGGCGGCGGCATGGCGATTGGTTCGCGGTTCAAAGCCGTTCAGGTCGGGGGGCCGCTGGGGAGTCTGTTTCCCGAATCGCAACTCGATATACCCATCTGCTATGACGCCTTCGCCAATGCCGGGGCCATTCTTGGGCACGGGGGCATCGTCGTATACGACCAGGAGACCGACATGGTCGAGCTGGCGCGGCACTTCATGGCCTTCACAGCGGACGAATCGTGTGGAAAATGTACCCCTTGCAGGATTGGATCGGTGCGTGGCCGTGAAATTCTTGAACGGATTCAGAGCGGCCAGGGAACAGCCGAGGACCTGATCCTCCTGTCCGATCTTGGGGAGACTATGAAGACTGCCAGTCTCTGCGCTTTGGGAGGGCGAGCCCCCTATCCGGTCGAGACCGCGATCGAACATTTCGGCGAGGAATTCAGGCAAGGGGCTAAATTTGCGAGTCGGGCGTGACGTACGAGAGACACGAGAGACATCGGACGTTCTCAGTTCAGACTATCGCTAACCAGGGAGGACTCGATGAAAACCAATGTTCTCATAAGCATTATGGGCTTGATAGCCATGCTGGGATTGGCTGTGCAGCCGAGTTTGGCGGATTCCGAGCAGGCGGGTGCGCATGCTCATTCCGGCAAACATGGCTGTTGCGAGATGATGATGGGCCACATGGGACATGACAGCCAGTCAGCAGACCATCTCCAGCATCTCTTGAAACATCAGAAGGAAATCGGGTTGGCGGAAGAACAGGTGAAGAAGTTGAAAGCGATTGAACTCGATTTCGATCGGGGGCGGATCAAATCCGGCGCGGAGATCCAAGTGGCCGAACGGGAATTGCGGGCATTGGCGGAGGATGAAAAAGCAGACCTGTCTGCGATTGAAGCCAAGGTCAAACAGAGCGAAATGCTGGAAGTGGGGCTACGGATGTTGGCATTCAAGGCCCGGCACGATGCGCTCGCGGTCTTGACTCCGGAACAACGGGCGAAAGGAAAGGCCGGCCATGGAAGTATGATGCAAGGGATGTCTGGAATGCACCAGATGATGGGTGGCTCACATGGTGGTTCACCGGGAGCCGGCCACTAGGCGGTGAGGCAGGCTGAGGTTCAGGTCAAGGTTGGGCGAGGCAGAAGGTTGAAGGTTGGAAGTCATGGACCATATCCTTGCTTCAAGTCTCGTTCCTCAGACCTTCAACCTCAAACCACCTTAGCTTTAATCTGCCGATAGGCTGGCGGATTTCTCAGCACCCTGCGTAGAGGATTCAGAGATGGACGGAAGTGCACAAACAATACATCTGACTATCAATGGGCGTCCGGTATCCGCCTCACCCGGTGAGACGATATATCGAGCAGCCAAGAAAGTCGGGATCTCGATCCCCAGCCTCTGTGTCTCGCATCATCTCGCCCCCTTCGGTTCCTGTCGCCTCTGCATCTGTGAAATCGATGGACAATCGGGGACTCCCGCCTCCTGCACGACTCCGGCCGGATCCGATATGGTCGTCCGAACCGAGAGTGAACGGCTCAGGCGGCATCGCCACAATATTGTCGAACTGTATATGTCCGAACTGCCTGAAGGGAGCGAGGCGTCGGGGCCATTGCGTGAACTGGCTCTCGCATGTGGCGTTGATAAAATCCGGTATCCCGGCGGAGCACATCAAAGACGTGCCGCGGTGCGCGATGACTCGAACCCGTTCTTTACCTTCGATAACGCAGCCTGCATCTCCTGCGCCCGCTGCGTGCGGGCCTGCGATGAAATTCAAGGTACGCATGCCTTGACCATGTTTGGGCGTGGGTTTGCAGCCAGGCCGGTTGCAGGAGGCGGGCTACTCATAGGCGAGACAGCGGCGTTTGCCACATCCAACTGTGTGTCGTGTGGTGCCTGCGTGAAGGAATGTCCGACCGGGGCGCTCACGGAGAAGACGGTGCTGGCGCGCGGCGCACCGACCGGAACCGTACGGACAACCTGCGCCTATTGTGGTGTCGGTTGTGCGTTCGACGCCGGTGTGAAGGATGGCCGGGTCGTGAGCATGGTCCCGGCAGACGACGGGCCTTCGAATCAGGGGCATGCCTGCATGAAGGGACGGTTCGGCTGGACCTATCACGATGCGCCGGATCGATTGCGAGTCCCTCTGCTTCGGCGCGGCAACGATTGGGAAGAGATCTCCTGGGATGCGGCATTGGATCGGATTGCCGAGGAATTCACGCGCATCAAGAACGCATTTGGTCCGGACGCCCTCGCGACCATTTCATCCAGTCGAGGCACAAACGAAGAGAATTATCTTTTCGGAAAATTCATGCGTTGCGTGATGGGCACGAACCACATCGACAACTGTGCCCGCGTCTGCCACAGTGCGACCGTCACCGGTATGATGGAAACGCTCGGCGCCTCTGCTGCCACCAATTCCATTCAGGATCTGGATCTGGCCCACCTTATAATGGTGGTGGGGGCGAATCCGACCGAGTCCCATCCTGTGATCGGAGCGAGGATCAAGCAGGCGCATCGGCGGGGAGTGCGCTTGATCGTCATCGATCCCAGACGTACGGAGCTGGCGCGGCTGGCAGATCTGCATCTGCAACTGTGGCCTGGCAGCAACGTCGCCTTGCTCAATGCGATGGGTCACGTACTGGTCAAGGAAGGGCTCCTTGACCAGGGCTTCATCGCGACCAGAACTGAGGGCATCGAGGATTGGCTCAAGACCGTCTCTGACTGTACGCCGGAAGCGGCAGAGACTATCACCGGTGTGCCTGCCCATCTTATCTGCCGGGCGGCCAGGCTCTATGGCAGCAGCAGGTCGCTCTGCGCCCATGGTCTCGGGGTAACGGAACACCGTTGGGGCAGTCATGGGGTCATCGCCCTCTGTAACCTCGCCCTGGCTACTGGCAATATCGGAAAGCCAGGCACCGGCATCAATCCATTGCGTGGGCAAAACAATGTGCAAGGGGCTTCGGATGTCGGCTGCCTTCCGACTTACTTTGCCGGCTACCAAAGTTTGGACGATCCGAAGCTGGCATCGCTGCATCAAGCCATCACTGGCCGCCCGTTGCCCGCCAGGCGCGGCATGAAAACCCCCGACATGTGGGAAGCGGCGATTGCCGGACGGCTCAAGGGACTCTGGATCATCGGCTATGACGTCGCGCAGACCGACCCCAATTTGAAGAAAGTGCACGAGGCATTGAAACAGGTGGAGTTTCTGGTGGTGCAAGATTTGTTTCTGAGCGAGACCGCCAAGTTTGCGAAGTTGGTATTGCCCGGCGCCTCCTTTCTCGAAAAGGACGGTACCTTTACCAATCTTGAACGGCGTATCCAACGGATCAGGAAAGTGGTGGAACCGCCGAATGGAATCTTTCCGGATTGGCGGGTGGTCTGCGAAGTTTCAGCTCGGATGGGTTACCCCATGCCGTATCTGCATCCCTCGGAGATTATGGACGAAATTGCGGCGCTCACGCCGATGTTCTCAGGAGTGTCGTACGATCGGTTGGAGTCGCATGCCGGGTTACAGTGGCCGGTGCCGACTGCCAGGCACGAAGGCACGGCGCTGATGCACCAGGAGGCCTTTCCGAAGGGGAAGGCGCGCTTTGTCGCCGTTGAGTACCTGCCGCCTGGTGAATCTGCAAGCGAGGAGTATCCCTTTGTGCTGACCACGGGCCGCATCCTCCAACATTATAACTGCGGGGCCCAAACACGAAGGACGGACATTCTCGAACTGGTCGATACAGATGTGCTGGAGATGCATCAGGCCGATATGGAGAGGCTGCATCTGCTCGACGGTGAGATTGTTCGTGTTGTGAGCGTCCGCGGTGAGGCTCTGCTTCCCGTCGTGGGGAGTGAACGAATCCTTCGTGGGCATCTCTTCACCAGCTTTCACTTCCCTGCTTCAACCGTGAATGCATTGCTCTCGTCGAGCGCGGATGAAAGCTCAAAGTGCCCGGAGTACAAGGTGTCTGCCGTGCGAGTGGAATCGATTGAACGGGACGAACTCGATCCGGAAGATGAAGCAGAACTCCGGCATATGCGACGCCAACTCATTACGTAGTGCCGGGGAAGGGGCGAGAGGCCATGGGCAACTTCACCAAAGACATGAGCGGAGATACTTTCGACTCTTTCGTGAAGCCTTTCCGCCTATCGCCTCACGCCTCCAACCTAGAGCCGGAGGCGCAGCCGACTTTCGATGCCTACGCTCCCGCCCAGATCGCCTTGCGGGTGCGTGAAGTCGGCGTCACAAAAGCCGCGATGCCGGTCCAGACGATGTTCGCCCTTGCCATCTTGGCTGGGGCCTTTATTGCGCTCGGTTCATTGTTCTTTACCGTCACCATGACATCGGGAACTATCGGCCAGCCACAGGCTTTTGGACTTACGCGTGTGGTTGGCGGTCTCACGTTTAGTGTGGGGCTTATCCTGGTAGTGGTGGGTGGAGCGGAACTCTTTACCGGCAATAACTTGATTGCCATGGCCTGGGCTTCCGGCCGGGTGACGACACCGCAAGTCATGAGGAACTGGGGATGGGTCTATCTCGGCAATCTGGTTGGAGCGGTTGGAACGGCACTCTTGGTATGGCTGGCAGGTGTGCAGACTATGAGCGACGGTGCGGTCGGGGAGACAATGGTCCAGATCGCACGCGGCAAGATATCGCTCGATCCGGTCTCCGCGGTGGCCCGTGGCATCTTATGCAACGTGCTGGTCTGTCTGGCTGTCTGGTTGTGCATGGGTGCACGGACTGTGACCGATAAGATTCTCGCCATCGTATTCCCGATCACTGCCTTCGTTGTCTGCGGGTTTGAACATTCCGTCGCCAATATGTATTTTCTTCCAATCGGCGTGGCACTTGCTGCAGGGACTTCGGCGCCACTCTCAGTCGCCGGCGCGTTCAGCAATCTTGCGCTGGTCACGCTCGGAAATGTAGTTGGTGGGACCGTCCTTGTTGCCTTGGTCTACTGGTCGGTATATTTGAGAAATTCGGAATAGCAGGATGCTGAAAAAGTCACTCTTCTCACCCGCCCAACCCCGGCGCGCCGAGACGCGCCTTTTCCCGTGCCTCGTTCTCGCATCGCTGGACAGCCTTTTTGAGCATCCTGCTGACTCTTCAGAAGAATCACACTACGTACAGTCAGGCAGCTTGTCGCACAAAAACCTAGTGTTCCCACAAACTGTTAACGTCGCAGGAGTCCTCACATCATGAATGCTTCTCGTACGATTGCCGGTATTTTAGTCGGGGGTGGACCGGCCCCTGGGATCAACAGTGTCATTAGTGCGGTCACGATCCGCAGTATCCTCGGCGGGTGCGATCTCTTCGGTATCATCGACGGGTTTAAATGGCTCATGGAAGGGAATACGAGTCATGTGAGCCCCCTCTCCATTGAAGAGGTCAGTCGCATTCACTTTCGAGGCGGATCCTGCATTGGTACCTCGCGGGCGAATCCGACGAAGAAGGCCGAATCTCTCGCCACTGTCCTGTCCTCCTTGAAGAAGCTGGACATCACGCGCCTTGTGACTATCGGAGGAGACGATACGGCCTTCTCGGCACTCAAGCTGGAAGAGCAGGGGGCCGGCTCCGTTCACGTCGTGCATGTGCCGAAGACCATCGACAATGACCTCGATCTCCCTCATGGCATTCCGACGTTCGGCTTTCAGACGGCCAGGCATTTTGCCGTCGAGATCGTCAAGAATCTTATGGTGGACGCCCACACCACATCGCGCTGGTATTTCGCTGTGACCATGGGGCGGAAAGCCGGCCATTTGGCGCTCGGAATCGGCAAGGCTTCCGGCGCAACCCTCACTGTGATTCCAGAGGAATTTGAAGAGCGGCCGGTGCGACTTCAGCGTCTGGTAGATCTCGTGATCGGGACGATGATCAAGCGTCTCAGTGGAGGGCGTTCCGATGGGGTGGTCGTGTTGGCGGAAGGATTGATCGAGATACTTGACCCGCAGGATCTCGGCGGGTTGGACCATGTCGAGCGGGATGAACATGGCCACCTGCGACTAGCCGAGGTGGATATCGGCGACGTGCTCAGGCGTGAAGTGACGAAGGGCATGAAAGCCTTGGGACTTGGCGCGACGATCGTCGCCAAAAATGTGGGCTATGAATTGCGCTGTGCGGATCCGATCCCGTTCGACATGGAGTACACCCGCGATCTCGGTTACTGTGCGGCGCAGTTCCTTCTCGATGGCGGCACTGCAGCTATGGTATCGATTCAAGATGGACGGTTTACGCCAATCCCCTTCAACCAGATGGTGGATCCTGTGACAGGTCGGGCAAGAGTACGGATGGTGGATGTCACAGCTCAGTCGTATCAGATTGCGCGCCAGTATATGATTCGACTCTCCGATGAGGACTTCAAGGACCCTGTGGCACTGGGCCGCTACGCGGCCTTCGCGGGCTTGTCGCCGGAGGCATTTCGAAGCCGTTTTCAGCAAGTCGATTTGAATGCGATGGGAACTCAAGGGAAAGGATGAACACCATGAATGTGCTCGTGGCGACGGATGGCTCGAAGTATGGGAGATGGGGGCTGAACTGGGCGGCCAAGCTGCCGTTCGTCGAGCCGCCAAGGGTAATGGCGCTGCACGTGCTCGATAGAGCCGTGCACAGTTTGCCGTTTCGGACAAAGTTGGAGATGCAGCGTATAGAAACGCGTTCTGCGAGAACCATCGCATACACCAAGAAGCAGCTGGCGTTGCTGAAGCTCAAGGGTATGGTCCGAAGAGAGCAGGGGGCGATTGCGCCGACGATTTTGAAACGGGCGCCGAAAGGGGACGGACTCCTAGTAGTAGGGAGTCGGGGCCTCGACGTCCTCGACCGTTTCATGCTCGGCAGCGTATCGACGAAACTCATCCACCATGCAGCCTGTCCGGTGCTCGTCGTCAAGGGTGAGGCAGTGCCGTTGCGGCGGATCGCGTTGGCGATCGATGGGTCACCCGCATCGGCCAAGGCGCTGGAGTTCATATTGACGGTGTTTCAGCCCTATCGTTCGAGCGGCAAAGGTGGGCGTGTTCCGATTCACGTGAGCGTGGTCCATGTGATGCCGTTCTTGAAATATCCGGAGCTGAAGGAGGCAGGGTGCAATCTGGTCGATCAGAACGTGCAGAAGCTGGTCAAGGCCGGATTTACGGCCGAGCCAGTGTGTCAGCTTGGGAGGCCTGCTGAAGAGGTCATGGAGGTGGCGTCCACACACCATGCCGATCTGATCGTGATGGGGGCCAAGGGGTTGGACGCTGTCTCTCGATTTCTCATCGGAAGCGTGTCGACGAGAGTGGTGCAGCACGCGAACTGTTCCGTGCTCGTCGTTCGATGACGGGACGAATGTGCGGCGGAGTGGCTTCTTGATGGAGGCACGGCGGCCATAGTGTTGAGTCAACAAGGAGGGGTGATATGAATGTGCTTGTGGCGACGGATGGATCGAAGCATGCGGGGTGGGGATTGAATTGGGTAGACACATTGCCGTTCGTCAAGCCGCCGAGGGTAACGGTGCTGCACGTACTGGATATCGCCAGGCTCCGTGCGCCGTTTCTAGAACAGCCGGTGATGGCAGGAACCGAACGATATATCCAGGAAGAAATCCGACGTATGGAAGCGCGCGCGGCAAAAACCCTCAAAGGGGCCAAACAGCAGTTGGCGGCACAGAAGCTCAAGGGTACTGTGCGCAAAGAGCAGGGGGCTGTTGCGCCGACGATCCTGAAGCGCGCACCGAAGCGGGATGGTCTTCTGGTGGTGGGCAGTCAGGGCCTCGACGCCCTCGATCGCTTCATGCTCGGCAGCGTGTCGACGAATCTCATCCATCATTCGACTTGTCCGGTGCTCGTCGTCAAGGGTGAGGCGTCGCCGTTGCGGCGGGTGGTCTTGGCGACCGATGGGTCGTCCTCATCGGCCAAAGCACTGGCCTTTGTGCTGGCTAAGTTTCGGCCTAATCGTTCGACCGGCAAGGGTGGGCAGGCGCCGACTCATGTAGATGTGATCCATGTGATGCCGCCCGTCAAGTATCCGGGGTTGGAAGAGGCGAACCGTAAATTGATTGAACAAAGCGTGCGGAAATTGATCAAGGCGGGATTTACGGCTGAGCCTCTGTGCGAGTTTGGGAATCCGGCGGAAGAGATCATGAAGGCTGCTTCCACACACCATGCCGATCTGATCGTGATGGGAGCCAAAGGGCTGGGCGCCATTGCCCGGTTCCTTCTTGGGAGCGTGTCGACGCGGGTAGCGCAGCACGCAAATTGTTCCGTGCTTGTCGTTCGATAATGGAGCGAGTGAGGCTCATCTCATCCTCGTGAGGGGGCGCACTCATAATAATGAAACGGAGGAGTTGTCATATGTTGAAGGAAGTGGCGGGGGATATTTTATTGACGAAGGCAGAGGCTCTGGCGCACGGTGTCGCACCCAACGACAATTTTGCCAACGGGTTGGCCTTGGCACTCAGAGAACGGTGGCCGGCGATGTATAAGGACTTCCGGCATTACTCTCAGACCTTTACTCCCAAGACCGGCGAGTTGTGGACTTGGGCCGGTGTCGGCGGTGTCCGGATTGTGAATCTCTATACCCAGGAGCCTGCCGCCAGTCACGGAGGCAAGCCCGGCCGGGCCACGATCGAGAACGTGAACCACTGTCTCAAAGCCCTGTGCAAAGCGATTGAGACCGAGAAATTCAAGACGGTCGCGCTTCCACGTTTGGCCACTGGTGTCGGTGGGCTGGACTGGAAAGATGTGAAGCCGCTGATGGAAAAGCATCTCGGCCACCTGTCTATCCCAGTCTATGTGTATAGCACCTACCATTCTGGGGTTCAGGCAGAGGAATAAGGGGTAGCAGGGGCGAATCAGGAAGGTGAGGGCGGCCGAGCCAATCCTCCGTGCTTGCGCAACGCGCCCGGGTTTGTCTGTCTGGTTGGCTGGTCTTTCTGGTCTGTCTGGTTCTTCTGGATGGATTTCCAGTCCGATCAACCAGACAAACCAGATAGACGGGATAGACCAAACGAACCGGCATTCGTGGACGCGCACAGTTGAGGATCGGTTCGGTCACCCTCACTGCGTAACTCCGCTTGCACGACTCTTATTGAATCGGTTCACGATGAATTTGCGGCTTTCTTCTGCGAAGAACAGTCCAAGGGCGCCCAGTGCGAGTGGTCCGAAGATCCAGACGGGCAAGGGGCCGGTTCCAAAGATTTCGTTACCCCAGGGGGTATAGATGATTAAGGCCATGACGGTGAGCTCTGTTGCGATTCCCCAGAGGATCAATGGATTGCTGAACCAGCCGAGTTGAGAGAGCGACAGTCGGTTTGAGCGGCAGGCAAATACGTTCGCCACTTGGCCGACGACAATAGCGGCGAAGGTGGCGCCGGTCGCCTGTTTGTAGAGTGGATCAGACCAGCCGAGCGGCATGCCCCAGGTCCATCCCCCTGTCAGGAGCAATAAAAAGAATGCGCCCATGGCGATCCCGGCTTCAATCAGGCCCAAAAAGAGATAGGCGCGCAGGAGGAGCGGAAGGTTCATCAACCGTTCCGTGCGTGGGCGCGGTGGGATTGCCATAATGCCGGCGTCTGGCTTTTCTGCACCCAGGGCCAGGGCCGGAACCATGTCGGTACCCAGATCCACGGCGAGAATTTGCGGAACTGTGAGCGCCAGTGGAATTCCGAACAAGCCGTAGGCCAGATAGGGAACCACTTCCGGCACGTTGCTCGCCAGTACGTAGGTGGAAAATTTTCTGATATTGGCGTAGACGGCCCGGCCTTCTTCAATGGCGTTGACGATGGTCGCGAAGTTGTCGTCGAGCAGAATCATGTCCGCTGTTTCTTTCGCCACGTCGGTTCCGGCAATACCCATCGCAATGCCGATATCGGCTTTCTTGATGGCCGGGGCGTCGTTCACCCCGTCGCCTGTGACAGCCACCACTTCTCCCAGGTCTTTCAACACCGACACGACACGCATCTTGTGCCGGGGCGCCATGCGCGCGAAGATTGGTTCGGCCTCGCCGTGACTGATGGGCGTGAGGAGCCGACGCAGCGCCTCATCGCTCATCGTTTCCACCTGATGCCCTTCGATCACGGGGCAGAACTCCATCGGCTTGGTGCGGGATTCTTTCGATGCCAGCCCGATCTGGCGGGCGATGGCCAGGGCTGTGAGCGGATGGTCGCCGGTAATCATGATGGTGCGGACACCGGCTTGGCGGCAGCGGGCAATGGCTTCCGGCACTTCGTGGCGCGGGGGGTCTATCATCGCCACGAAGTGCCGG
>JABFSG010000062.1 GCA_013140715.1 Nitrospiraceae bacterium | reverse complement strand
AAGGGGAGGGCCAGACCCAATAACAACTGCGCAATGAGCAGCGAACCGAGCTGGCTGTAGTCGGCGGGGGTTTGGATGACACTCGACGCTTGATCTCGGACTTCTCGGCTGACCACATAGATTTCGTTCATGTACTTAGTGCCGAGCTGACTCAACGACAAAGCCAAGTTCGTAAATGACGCCATCACCGCAAAGAAGGTGGCTTTCAAATTCTCAGGCGCGCTGTTTGCAATCCAGGCCAGCATGGGAATCATCGAGATCTGACCGAGCGGCGATTCCAATGCCGTATCGATCAGCGCAATGAATCGCGCATCGACGATCCCCCCCGTGATCCTGGCCGTCCATTCGTGCAGGCCGTAAAACATGCTCACGATCGGAAGGGTCAGTATGGTTCCGATCACCGTCAAGAAGCCCACCACATAGGCAATCGACCGCTCAGCCATGAACCGGCGAAAGACGAACAGGCCGACCAGCGTGAGCGTGCTGCCGATCAGGGAGAGGACGGAAAGGAACTGTTGATCGAACTTCAGATGGTCGATCATCCACCACGTCGTCCCCGGCCCGGTGCCGGGAATCGCGCGGAAGATAAAGACTACGACCGCTGTCCCTACCAGCGTAAATCGCTTATCCGGCTCCAACTCTCGCACCAGTCGAGCCATCAAGAACAAGACGATAGCCATCGAGCCGACGAAGACTATTTCTTCACGATAGGAGAGACCACCGAATCCGACGGTCAGCGTAAACAGGACAAACGCGAAACTGCCGCCAAGAATCCACCAATTGGGTTTCGTCGGTTCCGGGATTTCACCTCGTTCGTTCACCATCTGCTCGGCCTGCTCAGGGGAAAATCCTTGCCGGAGGAGTCGGCCCTTCCGCCTCCGATGCAGCACCCAGGCCAGTCCCACACCGAGAACTGAGACAAATGGGATGGTCAGTGCTATGAAATATACTTTTTGGTAGAGCCCGACAACTTCAGCTTGTAGAAGCCCTTCAACCCCTGTGAAGACGTACACGTTGATCATGGAGACCAGAATACCGCCACCGATGATGGCTACACGACCGAGTGTCTGCATGGTGGTGTGCATGAGCTTGAGGGTCGGCTGGTCGAACGGCTGCCCCCGCTCATCTACCCGTGGCACGGCATCGACCGTCATCGCATCCGCGACCGCATCCTGCACCACGTAACCGATCGGGCCAAGCAAGGTGCTGATCACGTACCAGACCTCGGCCGGCAGGATGGAAGTCATCGCTTCCCGGCTTCCGATCAGTGCCGCCATAATCCCAAGGCTGACGGCCAGTAGCCCGGCTCCGAAACCCACGAGCCAGCCTTTCCAGCGCCACAAGAGATCCACAAGATGTCCGATCGGCATCTTGAGTGCCCAGGGAATGCCGGCCCAGAATCCCAATGCCGCGAGAAATGAAGCGGAAAGGCCCAGGTAATCTTTGACAAAGAAAGTGCCGACAATGCCGGTGAGGCCTGAAATCCCATAGGCCATGTACACCATGAGGGGTGGCAGGTAGGAGAGCCGCATATCGCGGCCAAGGGAAAGGATGTTGCCGTCGATCCACTGAACGAAACGGGTGAACATCGCTATGAGACGACGTTACCGGGCTGGCGACGTCCGGCCAGCGCCTGCAGCTGTGCGCGCATCTCCTCAGCCGGCAAACAGATCCGATCCCCATGCCCCGCCAATACCCATTCGAATGGGTGGTCGAGCAGTCTCTTGATGGAATCTGCCAGGACGTGTTTCCTCCACACCAGCCGGCTCGGAGCGCCAAGCCTCTTCTGCACGGAATCCCACCAGAGGTGATCGCCCGTGAAGAGAAACCTATTCTTGTAAAGAAGCGCCATGCTGCCTGCCGTATGGCCCGGCACAGGGATAATCACAAACTGCGGCATGATTTCTCTACTATCCGACCCCTCAATCACCCATTCTGCATCCGGGACCGCTTCGATATCCGCCCGATGAATCAGCCGTTTCGCACCGAAATATGCGGCATACTTCTCTGCGTCTGCCACATCGTCTTTATGCGTGAGGAAAATGTGTGCGATGCCGCCCTTTTGTTCGAATGCCTCGACGAGATGTTTGAGATAGCGCGGTGAATCGATCAACCAGTTGCCGCCCGGATGTTCGATGAAGAAGCTATTGGCGCCGAAGGACTTCTCCGAATTGAACCCACAGTAGGAGACTCCGCCCTCCAGATGGAGCGGGAAGCTCGCCATCGCCTCCTGCATATTCGACTTGTCGCTCTGCTCAGTGCCGATCGCACCGACCGGGCAGGCAAGGAGTGCTTGATAGGCTTGATGAATGGGCCCACTCTCGATCGGTTGTCTGGTAACCGCGGAAAACGTGCCGACTTCCTCAAAGCTCATCGGAGCCAACTGCCGGCAGGTATCGCAATTGATGCAGCTCGCATCGACGAAAAAATTGCCTGCGACATTGGAATCCAGTCGTTTTTGCTCATCGGCCATGGTCAACCCTGTCGTTCGTGAAAGGCTTAGGAGGAAGAGTGCTCAGCAGTCCCACATTTCACCTTTTACGTCTTACGTTTCACGGTTTCTTCGCGCGATTGGCCGCCCGCCAAAGATACCAGGCGGCGGCGGTACGGTAGGGCTTCCAGCGTTCCCCGTATCGTCGCACCGCTTTTGGCGTCGGCATTGTACGGCGCCCATAGGCGATCCGGAACCCGTTACGTACTCCGAAGTCGTCGACCGGTAGAACGTCCGGTCGCCCCAGTTGGAAGATCAACAGCATTTCGACCGTCCAACGGCCAACCCCACGGACCGTGATGAGCCGCTCGATGATCGCCTCATCATCAAGCGTCCGTACCTTGGCTCCTGTCGGCACGGTGCCATCGAGCGTCTTGGCAGCCAAGTCACGAAGCGCCGCAACCTTGGCTTGTGAGAAGCCTGCACTTCGAATCGCTTGCTCATCCATGGCAAGCAGATCGTCCGGTCGAGGGAAACGTCGAGCCGGACACAAGGCGACAAAACGGCGCAATATACTCTCTGCCGCTTTCTCGTGCAGTTGTTGATAGGCAACCGCCCGGGCCAACGATTCAAACGGTGATCGTCGCGCCCTCGGCATCAAGCGATAGGGTCCGATGTCCCGAATCAACCGCTTCATGACCGGATCCGCCTTGGACAGATGCCTGGTCTCTATTGTCCGTCGATCCATCCGAACGCTAGTGTCTAAGATTTTTCATGGGTCAGGATCGCATCTGCCTCGATCTCGACCAACATGTCCGGGTCAATGAGTCGTTTGACCTCCACCATCGTCGTCGCAGGCCTGATCGAACCGAACACTTCACCATGGGCCCTACCAACGTCCTGCCATTGATCGATGTTCACCAAAAACATACGGGTTCGGACCACATCGGCCAGCGAGGCCCCCGCCTGCTGGAGTGCCGATTCGATCGTCTTCAACGTTTGAATCGTCTGCGCATAGGGATCGCCCTTGCCCACCAGACCGGAGGGCGTCATGGCCGTCGAGCCGGATACCTGTATGGCATTACCGACTCGAACTGCCCGTGAATACCCAAGCTTGCCTTCCCAGGGACCACCGGTGGAAATATTCTGCCGCCCCATCTGACCCCTCCTACATCACAATGCCGCCGCCGGCGTGAATGTTCTGGCCCGTTAACCAGCGGGCCTCCTCACTGACGACGAATGCCACCACATCGGCAATATCTTTGGGGGCCCCGAGCCGTTTCAATGGCGACAGCTGGATACCGATCTGGCGGAACTGCTCCGTCATCATACCCGTCTCGGTGAAACCAGGCGAGACCGTATTGACTGTAATGCCGCGCGGGGCCAGTTCTTGCGCCAGTCCTTTCGTGTACTGTTCCAGCGCGCCCTTGCTGCCAAGATAAGCCGTCGCACCGGGAAAACTCAAATGGGTGCCATCGGTAGAAATGTTCACGATGCGGCCGCCCTCTTTGAGGACTTTGGCCGCTTCCTGCATCGCAAAGTAGGGTCCCTTGGCGTTCAAGGCGACGATCTGATCGAAGTCGGCCTCCGTAGTCTCCATGAGCGGCTTCGGCATAAACCGCCCGGCATTGTTGACGAGAATGTCGAGTCGGCCGAATTGCTTCACCGTCTCGATCACGAGACGGCGCGCCTCTTCGACCTGGCTCATATCGGACTGCACAGCAACGGCCTTCCCACCCTTGGCCTGAATGCCCGTGATAACATTCTTGGCTTTCTCCACGCTCGTTCCGTAATTCACCACGACGATCGCCCCCTCTTCGGCCAATCGTTCCGCAATCGCCCGCCCGATCCCGCTGGATGCCCCGGTGACGATCGCAACCTTTCCGCTAAATGGCGCCATAATTTTCCCTGTACCTTTCCTATAGGCGGCTGATGTCGATCTTCAGCACCCTCACCGAAGCCTGACCAAATCTATCCCTGCAAGACGACACATTGCATTCCCCTATTCGAAAAGGAAAGACGGTTGCCTCCAAGTTGCGCTGTACACGAATTCTGTCAATGGCTTCCGAACTCGAGGCTGAACCTCCCGCATGCGCAGACGGTCCGACAGCAGGGTTGAATCCCCTGGATAACCGACCGCTATCATAGCTACCGGATCATAACCTTCAGGGATTTGACAGGCTGCTCGCGCCTGATCGATTCGGAACCCCGCCATCTGATGGACAATAAGCCCAAGCGCCGTGGCTTGGAGGGCAAGGTTCTCTGCCGCCATACCAGTATCATGGAGCGCGTGACGATTCGATGAACCATCCTCAAACTGCAGCGTCGCCACGGACAGCAGGAGCACCGGCGCACGACGCGCCCATTGTTGATTCCCTTCGACCAGGCAGCTGAACAGCCGCTCATACTCGATCGTATTCTCTTTCGTGGCGACCAGGAATCGCCAGGGCTGTCCGTTATTCGATGAGGGCGCCCACCGTGCCGCTTCAAAAAGACTCCGCAGTTTCTCCGGCTCGATAGGCCGTTCGTCGAAGGAGCGTGGGCTCCAGCGCCGACGCAACAAATCATGGATCTGGTGCTGCGTGTCAGCCGGTTTTTCCATGGCCTCTTTTATCCTTTGCTGTCACCCTTGGGCCGGTCCATCTTAGGAGACCAGCCACCGCCAAGGGCTTTGTAGAGTTGCACGACCGAGACCAGGTGGAGGCGACGGGTGGCGGCAAGTGCCAATTCCGCTTCAAAAAGACTCCGCTGCGCAATGAGGACATCCAAATAGTTTGCCAGACCGCCCTTATATCGCAGTGTGGCAAGATGCAAGGCCGACCGCAGGGCGCTCACCTGCTTTTCCTGAGCATCCGCCTGTTCATGGGCTGTGCTGACTCCCACCAGCGCGTCTTCAACCTCCCTGAACGCGACGAGAATCGTTTGTTCGTACTGGGCCACAGCCTGTTTGGCCTGGGCTTCTGCAGCCTGCTGTTGAAACCCTAACGTTTGGGCATTCAACAAGGGGCCGGTCAGTACCGGGGCGAGGACTCCGAAAGTGGTTCCCGGCGACACAATATCCGTCAGGGTCGGGCTCGCCACACCGAGAATTCCCGTGAGCGACAGTTTGGGAAACCGTTCGGCTTTCGCCACCCCGATCCTGGCGGTGGCTGCAACCAGTTGTTGCTCCGCCGCTACGACGTCTGGACGGCGTTGGAGCAGTTCTGAGGGAAGACCGGCTGGTACCACAGGCGGCATCATTTGTTCGGTCAGCGATCGCCCCCTGGCGATTTGACTGGGATTCCTCCCCAGCAGCACGCTGAGTTCGTTTTCTTTTTGAACCATCTGACGCTTCAGCTCCGCAATACGAGCGGAGGCATTTTCCCGCTCCGCCTCGAATTGGTCCACATCCAGCTTGTTGATCATTCCTTGCCGAAGCCGTGCCTGACCGATTCTCACCGACTCCTCCCATGCCAGCAATGTGCGCTTCGCGATCTCCAACTGCATGTCAAATTGCCGAAGATCGAAATACGCCTGCGCCACTCCGCCCACAATTTGCAGGGTGACGGCTCGTCGGTTCTCCTCCTGAGCCAAGAGATCCGCCAAGCCCGCCTCATTCGCCCTACGGATACGACCCCAGATATCCAGCTCCCAGGACAGAGATCCTTGACCATATTTGTTAAAAGCACTGGGAAAACCGGGGAACAGAAACCCTCCCGTGCGAGCGAGGGGAAGATTGCCCGTCGCGCTGAATTGAGGGGCAAAGTCCATTCGAGCCGTAAACAAGCGGGCCTGGAATTCGTCGATACTTGCGACCGCTCGTTTGAGATCTTTGTTCTCTTCGAGCGCGATACGGATCAACTGTTGGAGTTCTTCGTCCCGGTAGAGCTCCCACCACGGCATATTAGCCAGCGAAGGCAGGTCTTTCGGTTCCTCGGCCATGCGAAAGGAGCCAGCCGTGGGTATGTCGGGGCGAGAATAGTCGGGCCCCATCGCACAGGCGAACGTGAGCAACGACAAGACTACGAGGACGAGGCTGCGCATGTCACTCTCCTCCTTCTATTCCTAACGGATTTGAGCTTGTCCCAGGACTGGAAACCGCTTGACCGGGGCCACGCCGGCTCAGTTTCCGAACCAGCACAAAAAAGAGCGGCACGAAGAAGATGGCCAGGAACGTGGCAGCCAACATGCCACCGAACACGCCGGTGCCGATGGAATTACGGCTGGCTGCGCCCGCGCCGCTGGCGAGCACCAATGGTACGACGCCCAGAATAAAGGCCATCGACGTCATGACGATCGGCCGGAACCGAATCTTGGCTGCTTCCATCGCGGCATCGACCAGGGATTGTCCGGCCTCATAGCGTTTGTTAGCGAACTCGACGATCAGAATGGCATTTTTGGCGGAGAGTCCGATCAGCGTCACCAATCCGATCTGGAAGTAGATATCATTGGACATCCCCATCACCCACACAGCGCACAGGGCTCCGAACACACCGAAGGGCACGGCGAGGAGGACGGCAAAGGGCACAGCCCAACTCTCATACTGCGCGGCGAGTACAAGAAATACCATCAGCAAGCCGAAGCCAAAGACGAACAGTGATTGCTGCCCGACCATCCGTTCCTGGTAGGAGATCCCGCTCCAGTCGATCCCATATCCTTGGGGAATCAATACCTCTTTGGCCACCTGATCCAGTGCATCCAGCACCTCTCCGGAACTGTATCCGGGAGCCGCAGCTCCTAGGACCAGGGCCGTGTTGTATCCATTAAAGTGGGTGACCGGATCCGGTCCACTGGTGAATTCCGTCGTCACGACCGTATCGAGAGGGATCATGGTGGATTTCTGTCCATTGACCGCACGCACATAGATCTTGGCGACGTCTTCAGGCGAAGATCGAAATTGCGCTTCGGCCTCCGTCTGTACCCGATAGACACGGCCAAATTTGAGGAAGTCATTGATGTAGAGATTGCCGAAATAGGCCTGCAGCGTGTCGAACACTTCGGAGATCGGCACGCCCAACGATTTGGCTCGTTCCCGGTCCACATGAGCAAAAATTCGAGGCGCACTCACGCGAAAGCTGGAGCCGACCGCTCCGATCGCCGGGTGCTGTCTGGCTTTTGTGAGAAACTCTTGGGTGACGCCGGCGAACTTGTTGAAATCCCCGCTGCTGGGGTCTTGAAGCTGGAGGGAAAATCCGCCCGTGGCGCCGAGTCCTCGGATAGACGGCGCATTAAAGGCCAAAATCAGCGCCTCGGGAATTTTTGCGAACTCTCCATACGCGGCGCCGATCAGAGCCTTCACGTGATTCTGCGGTCCCTGCCGTTCGTCCCAGTGATGCAAAGGCAAAAACATCGTGGCCGAGTTCGGTCCTCTGGTGCCGAAGACGAAATTCTGACCGGCCAATGCATCGGTCGAATGGATGGCGGGAACCGAGAGAAAATAGTTTTCAATTTTACTCAGTACCGCATCGGTCCGTTGCTTGGACGCACCGTCCGGCAGCTGGACAATTGTAATGAAGTAGCCCTGATCTTCTTCCGGCAGGAAACTGGAGGGAATCGTCCTGAATAACCCCACGGCGAAGAGGGCGATGATGCCGAAGAGCACTAAGGATAAGACCGAGCGGTTGAGGATCGTCCCCACGACGCTTGTATAACGAGCCTGCGTCCAACCGAAGAATCGATTGAAGACCGCGAAAAAACCTCTGTGCTGGCTGTGGCCCGGCTTCAGCACCAGGGAACAGAGGGCTGGACTCAGCGTGAGGGCCGTGACCCCGGAAATGATGACGGAGATAGCGATGGTGATAGCAAATTGCTTGTACAGCTCACCCGTAATGCCACCCAAGAAACCCACCGGCACGAACACGGCGCAGAGCACCAACACGATCGCGATCACAGGGCCCGTCACCTCATCCATCGCCTTCTTGGCGGCCTCTTTCGGCGAAAGGCCTTCTCCCATATGGCGCTCGACGTTCTCCACCACCACAATGGCGTCGTCAACCACCATCCCGATGGCCAGGACCATTCCAAAGAGGGTAAGGGTGTTGATCGAAAAACCGAGCGCCTGCATGCCGGCAAAGGTCCCGATGAGGGAGACCGGCACAGCCACGCCTGGGATCAGCGTCGCGCGCCAACTTTGGAGGAACAGATACACGACGAGGATGACTAGCACCATCGCTTCCGCCAAGGTCTTCACCACTTCTTGGATAGACACTTCGATAAATTTGGTCGTATCGTACGGAATATCGTAGGAAATCCCCTGTGGGAAACTTTTCGATACTGCGTCCATCTCCTTCCTGACTCGCTTCACCGTGTCGAGGGCATTGGCGCCTGGCGACAGAAAGGTCAAGAGAAACACATTGGGTTTGCCGTTCCACCGGCCCTCGAGACTGTAAGATTGAGCTCCCAGCTCGATCCGAGCTACATCGTTTAGACGGATCATCGACCCGTCGGGAAGCGCCCGGACGATCATCTCCTCGAAATCTTTCACGTCCGTGAGACGCCCTTGTGTGATCACCGGGATCGTCAGTTCGGTGCCTTTCGGCGCCGGTTCTCGCCCGATTGTCCCGGCTGGAAAGTCCCGATTTTGTTCACGAACTACATTGGCAATGTCGGTGGGCGTGAGATTGAGTTGCGCCATCTTGGTCGGGTCCAGGATCAGACGCATCGAGTAATTCTGCCCGCCGAAGACCACCGCGTCTCCGACGCCAGGCAATCGTTTGAGATTATCGATCACGTTCAGAAGCGCGTAATTGGAGATAAAGACCGTATCCTTCGTGGGATCGCTGGAACTGAGCGCGACGACCGCCAGCAGGTCCGGCGACACTTTCTTGACCGAAATGCCTTGGCGGACGACTTCGGGCGGCAACTGGGGTTCCGCCAACTTCTGGCGGTTCTGGGTCTGCACTTGCGCGATGTCCACATTCGTCCCAATCTCGAACGTGAGCTTGATGGTCATGTGCCCATCATTGGTGCTGGTGGAATCGTAGTAGAGAAGTTTGTCGATGCCGGGAAGCTGCACTTCGATCGGGCGCGCAACTGAATTTGCGATCACTTCCGCGCTCGCGCCCGGATAGTCGGCGTCGATCTGGACGACAGGCGGCGTGATCTCCGGAAACTGAGCGATAGGCAGGCCTTGTAACGCGACCAACCCCAGGACAACGATCACGATGGACAGGACGGAAGCAAAGATCGGTCGATCGATAAAAAAGTGCGAGATCACTTTGCCTGCTCCGGCTTCGCATCTGCCGGCTGGCCGGAGGCGGCTGGGTCGGATTGAGGATACGGAACGGTTTTCACCGGCGCGCCCGGCGCGATCATATGGAATCCTGCCACGATCACCCGCTCTCCCTCACGTAACCCGTCTTCGATGGACCACTGGTTGCCGCGCCAGGACGTGGCCCTAACAGGGCGGATCTCTACCTTATTGTCGGGGCCGACGACAAAGACGATGGGTCCCTTGGGTCCTTGCTGGACTGCGCTCTGAGGAACCAGGATGACGTCGGTTCTCACGGCGCCCAAAATTCGGACTTTCACAAACTGTCCTGGGAACAGGACGCTATCCGGATTCGGGAAGATCACGCGAAAATCCCTGGTGCCGGTGGCCGAGCGCACGCCGACTTCGAGCAAATCAAACTTGCCTTCATGGGCATAGGTGCTGCCGTCCGTAAATGTGATGACACCGCGCAGTTCGTAGAGTGTCGCGCCTTGGATTCGATGAGTCGCGCGGTCTCGGAAACGTTTGAGGACAAACGCTTCCGGGGCGCTCGCATTCACATACATGGGGTCTAACTGATGGATCGTGGTCAGTAGATCGGTCTGCGCGGAGATGAGGCGCCCTTCGTAGAGCCGACTCCGCTCGATCCGACCGCTGATAGGCGCCATGATAAGCGTGTTGTCGAGATCGAACTTGGCCTTCACCCGATCGCCCTTGGCTCCCTCCAGCGCCGCCCTGGCAGCCAATTCCTCCGCCACCGCATCGTCCACATCTTTTTGGCTGACCGCCTGTTCCGCCAGCAGCGGTTTCACGCGAGCAAAATTTTGCTTGGCTTGCACCAGCCGCGCCTCCGCCTGCGCCACCCTGGCATGGGCGCTGCTCATGGCCGCTTTGAATGGAATCGGATCGATTTGATAGAGCCGGTCGCCTTGCTTGACATCACGCCCCTCCGCAAAAAAACGCTCTTTGAGGATGCCGGTCACCTGTGAGCGGATTTCGACCGGTCGCGACGCTTCGGTTTGACCGATGAACTCCGGTTCATCCGGCATCGTGCCAGACGACACCGTCACCACCGGCACCTCCGGGATGGGAGGCGCCGGCGTAGAACCCGCCTCTTGTTTGCAGCCAGCTAGCCCGATAAGGCCGAGAACGAGCAGAAAACTGATCACGCTGAACGTAAGTCCGTGTATTCGATTCTGTGTCATCATGTGTGCCATCAATCGTTCTTCTGAAATCATCCGGTCACTTCGCCCGTTCAGCCCTTCGAGTCACTTGCACAATCTCATTTACAATACAGCTTGTCAGACAACCGGACGCGACAAGTTTGGCCCCTTGTCGATGGACTTTCTTCAGCAGATCTTTTCCATCTGAATCAACATAGGTCACGGCTGAGAGGTCTACAATCAGAGGGTGGGTCGTCATCGTGCCGACGATAGAGTCCCAACACCGCTCAAGCTCCTGCACCCAAGGTCCCGCGAGACGTCCCTCAAGCTTGAAGGTTGTCGATTCTGCATGAATCAGTGTTGTTATTTTCAGCATGGATTCTCTACTTTGCTTGTATGGAAGCGCAAGGGGCATTCCAGCAGCCACGATCGAGTCTATTTTTATAACCCATTGTTATTTCGGTAAAGGGTTTAAGCCCCATCTAGTAGACATATCTAACTGCCGAGGACGTTCTGCCGATATCCCGGCACACGACGAACCATCGGCAGGAGATAAAGAAGTAGACTACAGAATGGGCTGCCAAGACAAATTTCTAAACGTAAAGCGGCGCAGGGCAACCGTTCAACCAGCGGAAACTGTCTGGTCAAACGACCGACCGTTCGTTTCCGTCAGCAGCTCGTTGTGCTCATGATCTTCATACGCCGGGCTCGGCTGGTGCTGGGCCGCGATCAGCGAGTAGAACACCGGCACAACGAACAGTGTGAACACCGTGCCCACGGTCATGCCGGTGACCAGCACCATGCCGATGCTGTTGCGGGCAGCGGCCCCCGGTCCCGAAGCCAGCACCAGAGGAAGGTGGCCAAAGACGGTGGCCGCCGATGTCATCAGTACCGGTCGCAGCCGCGTCAACGACGCCTCGCGCAACGCGGCGGCCTTCGAAAGTCCTCGAGCCTGCAGCGTGTTGGCAAATTCCACAATGAGGATGCCGTTCTTGGCGATCAGCCCCACCAATGTAATCAGCCCGACCTGGGAGTAGATGTTGATCGTAGTCAGGTCCAGGAAGCTGAATATCAGCGCTCCCGAAATCGCGAGCGGGACCGAGCCGACCAGGACGATCAGCGGGTCGCGGAAGCTCTGGAACTGCGCTGCGAGCACCAGATAGATGAGCACGACGGCGAATCCAAGCGTCACGACAAGCGCAGATCCCTCGTGACGGATCTGTCGTGACTCGCCCGCGTAGTCGATGGCGATACCGGATCCGTTTGCTGCAGCGGCTGCGGTTTCGAGGACGCGCAGCCCTTCTTCTTTGGTGATACCCGGCCTGACGCCGCCGAAGATTCGCACCGCGTTGCGCTGCTGGAAGCGGTTCAGCGTGCGCGGCGCCGTGCTCGTTTCGATGTGCGTGAACGTCGAGACCGGCACAAGCTGGCCACTCGGGGTCTTGATTTTGAGATCGAGGAGCGGATCGACCGTTGCGCGGTCCTTGTCGCCGATCTGAGGAATGACTTTGTAGCTGCGGTCGAAATAGTTGAACCGGTTGACATATGCACCGCCGAGGAGCGTGCCAAGTTCGCGGCCGACCCCCGCCAGGTCGAGCCCTAAATCGGCGAGACGCTCACGATCCAACACGACACGCGCCTCAGGGAGGTCGATCTTGAGATCGGTGTCCACATACAAGAACTTGCCGCTTTGCCAACCGGCGCCGAGCACGGCACCGACCGTTTCGAGCATCTGCTCGGGCGGCACATCATTCTGCAGCACCAGTTCGACGTCATACTGGCCGGGAGTCGGCAGCGGCGGATCCAAGCGCGGGAACACGCGAAGGCCTGGGACCTGCGACACGGCGCCGAATACCTCGCCGTACATCTCCTCGGTCGAGCGTGCCCGTCCGTGCCAGTCCTTCGCGACCAGGCCTCCAAATCCACCCCATGCCGCCGTCAGCGACCACGTGAATTCCGTCTCGGGAAAAGACGTGATGGTTTTGACAACCTGCAAATGCTCGCGATTGGTGGCGGCCACCGTGGAGTCCGGCGACGCTTCGAAAAACAAGCTGATATGGCTTTGATCCTCAACGGGAGCGAGTTCTTGCCGAGAAAACATGTACAACGGCCACACCGAAATCATGATGAGCAGTGACGCCGCCACGACCGCCCAGCGCATCTCCAGCGCTCGGTCGAGCAGCCAGGCGTAGACACGGCGCACCTCTTCAAACCTGTTGTTGACGAAGGCGGTCATGCGGCCTTCCTTGCCCTGCGAATGCACGAATCGCGAACTCATGACCGGCGACAGCGTGACTGCCACGATCCCCGACAGGACTACCGCCACGGCAAGCGTCATCGCGAACTCCAAGAACAGCGAGCCGGTCAAGCCGCCCTGGAAACCGATCGGCGTGTAGACCGCGGCCAGCGTGATCGTCATGGCAATGATCGGACCGATCAACTCGCGCGCGCCGGCCAGCGCCGCCTCGATCCGAGACTTGCCCAGGCGCACATGCCGCTCGACGTTCTCCACGACGACGATCGCGTCGTCCACGACCAGTCCGACCGACAACACGATCGCGAGCAATGTCAAAAGATTGAGGCTGAAGCCGAACGCGAACATGAACGTCGCGGCTCCGACCAGCGACACCGGCATCGCGACGAGGGGTACCAGCGCGGTGCGCACCGAGCCCATAAAGAGAAACACGACCAGCGCCACAATCAAAATCGTCTCCGCCAGCGTCTTGCTGATCTCTGTCAGCGCGTTCCGCATGAACATCGTGCCGTCCCAGACGAGCTGCATGTCGATGTCCTTCGGCAGCGTTGGCCGGATACGGTCCATTTCATCGCGCAACCGGTGCGCGACATCGATCTCGTTCGAACCGATCAGCGCCCAGATCCCAAGGTAGACACCTTCTTTCCCGTTGTACTTCGCAATCATGTCGGCCTCTTCGGCCCCATGCTCGACCTGGGCCACGTCTTTCAGCCGTACGATCGCGCCTCCCCGGTCGGCGACGATCAGGTTTTCGAACTCCGCGGCAGAGCGCAGGTCGGTATTCGCCAGCAAGTTGATCTGTACGAGGTTGCCTTTCGTTCGACCGACGGCCGCCAGGAAATTATTACGCTTGAGAGCGGCCTGCACATCTCCGGGCGAGAGATTGAGCGCAGCGAGGCGGTCAGGGTCGATCCAGATTCGCATGGCAACCTGACGTCCGCCCTCGAAGGTAACCCGCTGGACACCGGGCAACGTCGAGAGCTGGGGCTGTAGTGTACGCAACAGCCAATCCGTGACGGCCGGCACCGTACGTTCCGTGGAGGCAAAGCTGAGATAGAAGGACGCATATGGCCGATCGGCTCGTTGAACCTCGACCGCGGGCGGCTCGGCTTCCGCAGGCAGCTCGGACCGTACTTGTTGTAATCGCGCCGTGACCTCGGCCAGAGCCGCCGTGCTGCTGTGGTTCAGCTTCAAGTGCACCGTGACGGTGCTGACGCCGGCTCGGCTAGTCGACTCTACATAATCGACCCCGCCGATCGCGGAGACGACCCGTTCGATCGGTGTGCTGAGAAAGCCGCGGACGGTTTCGGCGCTGGCGCCGTAGTACACCGTCGTGATGATCACGGACGAACTCTCGATCTTTGGATATTGTTGCAACGGCAGAGTCGTCAGCGCCCGCCACCCCGCGAGCAGGATCACGAGATTCACGACAATCGCCAGGACCGGATGTTTGATGAAGATGTCGGTGAACGAGCGCATGCAGATGTCTTTCTCCTGTTCTTTCCGGCCCCTCAGCGCTCGCCGACGACCACGTGACCCGATCCGCTCCCGTCCTCGGGGCTGCCGGCGATGACGACCAGCGCGGCTTCTCGCAGTTTGAAGGACCCCGAGACCGCTACTTGTTCGCCGGCAGACAGTCCGGCGTGAATCATGACTTCGTCGCCGAGCATCGCGCCGCTCTCGACCGGCCGTACGTGCGCGCGCGTCTTGCCGCTCTTGTCCAACTCGATCACGAATACCTGATCGCCGCCCGGACCCTTTCGCAGAGCGCTCGCCGGAATGGCGACCGCCTGGCGCGGAGAACCGACCGGCACTCGAACACGCACCGAAGCGCCGGGAGACGGCGCGTTGGCCGCGCCCTCAATTCTCGCGCGCACCGCGGCGTTGCGCGTCGTGGGATCGATCCTCGCGTCCACCGCGACAATTTGAGCTGAGATTGGAGACGATTGGCCGGCGGTGGATACCTCGACGCTGTCGCCTTCCCGCAGGCCGGCGGCGACCTGTTGCGCGACGGTGAAGTCCACATGCACGGCGTCGTCGATACCCTGCAGCGTCGTGAGTTCGGTGCCTTCGTTCAGATACTGGCCCAGGTGCAGGTCCGCCATGCCGACTCGCGCGTGGAACGGCGCCCGAATGGTCTTGCGGGCAATGATCGCCTTGGTGCGCGCGATCTGAGCCAGCGCGATATCGAGGTCCGCGCGCGCGCGATCCACCTCTTCCTGGGTCGTGGCACGGTCATGACTCAAGTTCTTTCTGCGGTCGAGCACCGTTCGCGCCAGAGCAGCCTGCGCTACCTGCGCTTTCAGCTCTGCTTCTTCGACCGACACATCGAGTGCAACGAGCACCATGCCCGTGTCGACGATTTGCCCGGGCGTGAGACTGACATATCGAACCGTGCCGGGGAGTTCGTTACGCAAGGTAATGGATCGCAGCGCCAGAACCGTCCCGATGGATGTGGCCATTTGACGGTGTTCGATCTCCCTCGCAAGGGCGATCGTCACCGACTCCTTCGGCTCAGGCTGGTTCATGGAAACCGCGATGGCTTTCTGAATGGACGTATACTTCCAAGCCGCCAGGCCTACGCCGACCGACACAACCATGACGAGCAGGAGAAAAGATCCGATCCAACTCCGACGGTTCATACGCGACGCCTTCCTGAACGCTTCCTTGGCGTACGCTTGGCCTTGGGCAACCGGCAATCCTCTGTCACGCGGGCAAGCATGTCTTCCAACGCACGGCGCACTCGAACGACACGGTCTTGTTCAAGAGGCACGATTCCCAGCACCCAGTCGAGCCAGAGCCCATCGATCGCGGCGGCGACCGCTTCAGCGACGCCTGGCGGCAAGCCATCCTGCGCGATGCGCCGGTGGAGATCGGCGTAGACTGCTCGCATGGGTTCGATCAACGCGGGATTCTGAGCGAGCGCCGCGAACACCGCGGAGGAACTGCGGCGCAGTTCCTCCGTCCAACACTTGGCGTCCGAAAGGCAGTGGTCCAAAAGCGCGCGCGCCATGCGCCCAGGCCCTTCAGGCGAGCGCTCGTAGGCTTCGGTGTAACAGGATCGCCAGCCTTCGGCGGTGCGAATGACCAGCGCTTCGACGAGCCGGTCCTTCGATGGGAAGTAATGCAGCAGGCCGCCTTTGCTCATGCGCGCCTCGGAGGCGACGGCGTCGAGCGTCAGGTTGGCGATGCCCTGACGGGCGACCACGGCTTCAGTCGCATCGAGAAGCATGTCTTGCAGTTTCGAGGTTGTTCGTTTCATGGGTTGAGGATACCGTCCGGTCGGTCTGGCGTCAACCGTCCGGTCGGTTAGTTCATGTCTTCCGGCGTACATTCAATTCCTCAAGATCAGTTTGAAGTTGGGCACGGAGCATGTGGCCTGAATTCACATAGCTTTTCAGCGGGCCGCAACTGTGCTTAGCTCTGCCGCTGCCGAAGGAGGGCATAAAACGCCGGTACCTTCACCACTTCACCCGTCGGGAGGGTATGCACCGTCTGAATATGACTCTTGCCGGTGCGAATGAGCGTAAACCGATCCGGCGGAAACAGTCTCTCTAAGTCGTTTTCATTCACCATGCCTGGCGTAATCTGATGCTCAAATACCCGTGCAAGGCCGGGAGGTGGTCCATACTGTGTAATCAGTTGGGCAAAGAAGGGCTCAGCCGCTGACGATAGTTCGACAAGATACAATACTCCCGTTCTCCCAAGCAGCCGCTCGATACTCTGTATTGCCGTCGCATGGTCTGCGGGCGACAGTTGATGCAACACCGCCCGCATGTAGACATTGGCATCACCGATTTCCTCGTGGAGGACTTGAGCAGCATCAGGAGAAAGCACATCAAGAACCCGGTACGAGACGTTAGAGGCCGCATGCTTCGTCCGGGCAATTTCGACTGCGGCGGGCGAAATTTCCGTCCCCAGCACTCTAGGAAAGTGATTCGCAAGAAAGCGCGTTTGCGTTCCGTTGCCACACCCCAGATCGATCAACGGGAGCTGTCGGTCCACATCGCCTCTGAACAGCGCCAAATCTTGTTGGCCCGCATGAGCAGGATCGGCATCCCAAAAGATTTCGCCTGGTGCTCCGGTCGAGGTGCTCCAAAAACCTTCCCAGGATGTCAGATAACGATTTGCTGATGTCATCGGTTTTGTCCTTTGCTGGGTAATAATTATCAGAACTACAAGCCTGCACCTTCTCTCATTTGTAAACCATATGATCACGGGCCGGAGCGCCCGGCTTCCTACGAACGGAGGCCTGCCCACCGACTCCACAGCCACTTCGATCCTATGAGCTTGTACCCGAACCAGGCTATGAGCAGCATGCCCAGTAGCGGGAGAGCCACGGTGCGCACCAGCTTCTGATAATCGGTCATATGCACCCGCAAGAGATACTGTGGGCGCTTCATCAAATTCTGCTTCTCCGACGCAATGGTGACGGTATACAGGCCCTCGTCCAGCCTGACTTCGCCTCTCAGTATTCCGTCTGGGTGGGTGCTCGGACGAATATCTGCCACAATCTGATCGTCTGCCTCAGTACTCCCGTTCCCCTTCATGATCCGCATCCCAATCGGCTCGTTGCGCAACGCCGGGTCCACGAGATCGACGACCAGGAAGGTCTCGCCTTCTTTGGGAATGTCCGTGCAGTATTGATCTTTCAACTGGTACTGCGGCTGATAGGCGTTGAAATGCACCACCTTCTCCCCCACCCGCCGTAGGCAGGGGTCGTCTTCTCCGCTCGCTGTGCCATGGGCCGCGGCGACGCCGGGGTTGGACAGTATGACAAGAAGCATGAACCCCGTCGCACCTATTCCTGTCACGTATTTCATCATGGCCGAACCCTCCTGTATAGAATCGTGCGACTCAGCGATCCCTGTGCGTCGTCTCTGGCGGATCGCCCGTCCGAGGCCGCCGCCTTCCCCCTCATCGGCCTGTTCCGTTCGACGATCCAGTCATCGCCGTGGCCGAAAACGACGCAACGAGAAGCCCTGGGCGACGCGCACACGTGCCTTTACCGTTTTCCATGGCATGACACGGAAGCCCCAACAGAGCGCCCCTATTGCCAGTGCACTCAAGATCATCTGCTCCATATCGCCCTCCTCATCACCGCCGACAATCCAACTTATTCTTGTCACCCGTCTCTGTGGCTCACCGAGCAGACAGGCCCTTCCGGGGTGTAGAGAGGGGCCTATCTGCCTCAGCGGGAGACGCTGCGAGAATTTGCGGCGTCCACCTCGACGGGGAGAAGAAACCGATCTCCGTTTCTTTGCTGTGCTCCTCGGTTGCGCAGAATCACCGGATCGACAATCTCGCCACATTGCACGCAGCGCTGAGCGGTATAGTCCGATAGATCCTCGTACCACTCAGCGACCATGAGTCCGCTGCAGCGCGGACAACGATCCTCGCTGTGGATTCTTGCCCAACTTCGAGTCGTAGCCTCATTTAATAGCTGTTGTGGCACCGCCAGCGCCGTTCCCATCGTTGCCTCCCTCAGCGAACCACCGATTTACCTCACGCCATTTCTAACGAGGTCTAATGGCAACTCGCGTTCCAGCAGGCTCTCGCCAGACTTGGATCATCGATGTCATTGACATTAGAGGGGATTGAGCGGTTCTGTCCGGGAATGTCTGTCGCGAAAAAAGAGGGGTGCCGAGAACGATCTGCCGATATCCCGGCAGATGCCGGATGATCGGCGCGGTTACTGTGGACGTGAAATGTTGAGCTTCTGCATTTTGGATTGGAGGGTCGTACGTTTCATCCCGAGCCTGGCAGCAGCCCCGACAGCGCCACCGATGACCCATTCCGACTCGCGAAGGGCCTTAAGAATGTGTTCGCGTTCGGCTTGTTCAAGCGTCGTAGTCCCGGAGTTCGTTAAATGACCCGGTGTCCGCTTCAATTCTGCGAGCGACACAACCAGATCCGGTCCTTGGGTCAGGATCACCGCTCGCTCGATGAAGTTCTCCAGCTCTCGCACGTTACCGGGCCAGTGATAGGCTTGGAGCGCTTTCATGGCCTCCGACGGGATCGTCTCGATGCGTTTCTTCATCCGTAGGGCGAATTTCTGAGCAAAGTGCCGGACGAGCGAGGGAATATCTTCCGGGCGCTCACGCAGAGGGGGCACCGTGATCGGAAAGACCTTGAGCCGGTAATAGAGGTCGCTGCGAAACTTCTGCTCCTCCACCATGTGATCAAGATCGCGATTGGTTGCGGCAAGTATGCGAACATTGACACGAATCGTCCTGGTACTCCCCAATCGTTCGAACTCCTGCTCCTGGAGGACACGGAGCAACTTCACTTGTAACTCCAGTGGAATTTCTCCCACTTCGTCGAGGAAGAGCGTCCCGCGATCAGCCAATTCGAATCGGCCGATCTTGGTGGCGATCGCACCGGTGAATGCGCCTTTTTCATGTCCGAAGAGTTCGCTTTCCAACAGCCCCGTTGGAATCGCGGCGCAATTGAGCTTCACGAAGGTTCGCTCCCGCCTATTGTTGCCGTTGTGGAGCGCCCGGGCAACGAGTTCCTTCCCGCTCCCTGTTTCGCCCAAGATCAGGACCGTCGAATCGGTCGCCGCCACGGTTTTGACCTCTTTGAGCACCAGCTTGAGAGCGCGGCTGTCCCCGATGATTTCCTCGAAGTTGTACGCCGTCTGGATCTCCTCCTGCAGGTACAGCTTTTCCTTTGCGAGCTTGTCCCTCAGCGATGAAATTTCCTGATAGGCCATCAAATTCGCAGCGGCGAGCGCGACCTGGGCGCCAATCCGGCTGAACAATTTCGCATCGTCGTCGGTAAACGCGTCCTCCTGCATGCTGACGACGCTCAGCGTGCCTAGTGCTCGCCCGTGCAAGATCAGGGGAACCGCGCATCCCGATTTCAGGCCTTCGGCCTCTGCCCGTTTCATGATTTCCGCAGGAAACTCCGTGAGGTTGAGACGTCTGACATGAACGGTCTGCTGAGTCGTAAATGCCAACCCTTCAGGGGTTCCTTCCAACGGAATGGGATCTCCCGACTCGACAAAGACTTGATTGCCGGGGAAGTCGAGCGCATGGGCCCGCAACTGGTGTATCTCAGGATCATAGAGACAAAACGACGCGAAATCGTGCGGGATGACACGACCGAGGCAGGCAGAGATCGCTTTCAAGAGTCCTCTCAATTCGAGGTGCGACACGACGGCGTTGTTGATTTCCAGTACCAAGCTGAGTCGATCTCGCTCACGAGCCAAGGACTGCTGCGCGACCTCCGTTCCGGCGAAATTAAGAACATTGTCCACTGCAACTGCGACCTGTTTACCTACTTGCTGGAGAAATTCCATGTCCGCTTCACCATAGGCCTCTTTCTGTAAACTCAAAAACCCCATGGCACCCAGCCGCCGCACCGACGTGGTCAGGGGAACGAAGCAAAACGAGTTCACGCCGTCTTCGCTCATGCGTTCAGTGACCTTCGGCCAACGACGTTCTGCGGCAAGATTCGGCACGATGACGGGTTCCTGCGTCTGCCAGACCAATCCCGCGGGACTCTCTTCGACCGGCCCTTCATGGCCGCCCACGAGATCGACCAGCACATTCGCCTGAATGGCGTGCAACCGCATCGTGTTTCGGACAGGATTGTGTAAGGACAGGGCGACAAAGTTGACATGGACGACCCGAGGAAGGCGCTGGGCGAGACCTCGAAAAAGTTCGTCGAGGTCGCGGTGTGTGGAGATCGCCTGCGCAACCTCCAGCAGAGCTTGGTACCGCTCAGCCAGCGTCTCGCAGGGAGATGTAGGGTACGTATCCATGGGGGGCAGTATGGACTATTGGTCAGTAACGCCTCAAGAGGGTGCAAGGATGCTGAAAATGACCGCCAGCTTTGTTCTCACATCGCTCAGAGGCTCAACGTACCCTGAGGGTACACCCTCGCTGCGGCCGCGCTGGACGGCCATTTTGAGCATCCTGCGGGCCGTTCTTGTCCATAACCATTCGTGAGGTCGCGCTGAGTTTTGAGCACAAACTGATTTTCTCACCAAGTCGCGCTTGACACGATTTCCACAAGTGCCGATAGTATTAGCAGCTTTGGCTCATCCTGCATTAAGAGGCTCTTAGCAATAGACCGTTAGCCTTAGAAGCCTCGTTGCAGCTCACTTAATAGTTTGCGATCTCAAAGTAGGCATCAAGTGATTCACGCAAAGATTCTCGCTGGCTTTCAACAGCAGCTCCAAGCCACATACGACGTATCGTCGACGATCAGGCACAAAGGAGAACGTGGGCGAAGCCGCGAATCTGGAGTTGCGCGATTTCTGAAAGAGAATCTTCCTGAGGCTTACGGCGTGGGAACGGGCGAGGTATTCTCCTTCAATACTGAAGGCATTTCACCACAATGTGACCTCGTCGTTTACGACCGCATGCGTACGCCGATCTTCGGAAAAGATAAGTCTGTCCAGCAAATTCCGATTGAAGGCGTGTTCGCAATCATTGAAGTACGTTCGATCATTGATACGGCAGCATTAGAAGATGCACGGACCAAATTCGGAGCGATTCGTGCGCTGGCAAAAGAGGCCCAAGCCAATAGTGCCTCTCGAAAGCGAGACAGCGAAGGCCCAGCTTTCTTTCTCTTTGGCTTCAAGCTGAAGAGCACTCCGCAACGGTGCTTGTCTTTTCTGCATGATACTCGCGCCGAGGATACTACGCTCGTTGCACTCGACGCTGGCCACAGCGTTTGGGTGAGGCCACGCGATAAGAAAAAAAGCTTACGCCCCGAATGGCTCCCTACCCATGATCCGGAAATGGGTATGTACTCCGCTTTGGGATTCTTCTACTTTCACGTTCTATCTGCGTGCCAATCAAAACCGCAATCGCTGGATTTTATTAAAATATGGCTGTCTTGCTAATATTGACCGCTAACCACCTGCTTGAGGAAAGCTTACGCGGACCTTCCGGTTTTTTTGACGCGTGATTCGAGCAGCCGTCCGCACCAATAAGAGATGACTATGAAACGTATCAAGGTGGCTGACCTGCCTGAATTTGATACCGCGCCCTATCTTGGTAGCGAAGCGGCGATTGCGACTTATCTGACCGATGTTCTTGAGGCAAATGATCCGGCTTTGCTGGCTTTTGCGTTGGGCGACATCGCCCGCGCTCGCGGCATGAGCGAGATTACTAAGGCATCTGGCCTCTCCCGTGAGGCGGAGCAGCCTAATTATAGCTATACATCTTGAGTACATAAGGCACACAGGTGTAATATTGCGGTTGTGAAGCCCATCCGATGGAACGCCGACAAGAGTCTTTCGCTCAAATTGGAACGCGGCGTGTCTTTCGAAGAAGTTCTATCTGCAATCTCACAGGGCGGACTTCTCAGGATCATGGACCACCCGAACCGAGCAAAGTACGGACACCAAAAGATGCTTGTTGTGCGGATACGCGATTACGCCTATCTGGTTCCTTATGTGGAAAACGAGCAGGAGATTTTCTTGAAGAGCATCATGCCAAGCCGCAAGGCAACTCGGGATTTCTTATCGGGAGGCAACTGATATGAACAGCGAACGGTTGTTGGAGGAAGAAATTCTTGCTTCGTTCGAGCGCGGAGAATGGAAGCCGGTTCGGAATCAGAAGGGCGAGATTGCGCGGTTCCGGGCCGCTGCGGAAGCCACCTTGCTCAAAGACAAGCGGGTCAACATCAGAATCTCGTCCAGAGACCTTGAGGGGTTGCAAGCCAAGGCCGCCGAAGAGGGTGTTCCTTACCAGACTCTTATGGCGAGCGTACTCCACAAGTTTGTGTCGGGTCGTCTCGTCGAGACGCAAAGGCGTATCCCTGCACGATCAAGCCGGACAGCGCGCAAGCGCGCCGCCGCTTAGCGCGTTCGACCCCACATAGCATCAATACACCATAGTTTTCTCAGCAAGCTCGCGCAGGATTTATCTACACATGAACGGATACGGTAATGACATGAGCCCATATCATGCCGCTGGAGAACTTGCAGGGGTTACGAGTCTCGTCGATGCGTTCTACTCGAACATGGATACCTTTCCGGAGGCCTGTGTGATCAGGAAAATGCATCCCGAAGATTTGACCGAGGCGAGGAAAAAACTCACGTACTTTCTGTGCGGAGTGCTCGGCGGCCCCCGGCTGTATATCGATCATTACGGCCCGGTCAACCTCCCTGATTTTCATAGGAAATTTCCAATTGGAACTGAAGAGCGAGACGCGTGGATGCTCTGTATGCAACATGCCATTGCTGTTCAGCCCTATGAGATATCGTTTAAAGAGTTTTTGTTGGCTCGATTGTGGGTTCCAGCAGAACGAATCAGGATGGTCAATACGATACAAACCTCACAATTGCGTAGTCCAAGAAAGCGCCAGGATTTTCGTGCTTCACGATCAGAGAACGTACACGAACCTTCTGATTTTCTTGCCGTGTGATTGAAGCAACCCCCAACTGCGATTCTGAATTCCCTCGTTCTGCTCCAAGACATTCCAAGGTGTGTTGTTACGGAAAGAATACTGCGACTCCGCCCCTCATGCGGATCAGTTTAATTTTTGCTCGCAGTCTCAGCCTCAATGAACTCATCACGCTCTGTTCGCCCATCCAGGCGTCGATACGAAGTTGTCGCAGCTGGCCTTCTCATCCTGGCTGCTGCGGTCTACTTCGCGTATGCCGCTCTCCGGTCTTACGCGTGGCAGTGGAAAGCGTATTCTTCCTTCGTGCCGGTCGAGGCAACGGTCATCGAAACATCTGTTGAATCAAGAGGCAGCACGTCCACAACGCATGGTGAGTCCTTCTTGCCGCGTATTGTGTACCGCTACAGCGTTGCTGGAGTGAACTACGAAAGCAGTCGCTACTTCTTTATGGGCGACGGATGGAGCGACTTCGTATCCGCCGAGTCTGTGGCGGCACGATTCCCACGTGGTAGCGCTGTTCAGGCTTACGTCGATGCAGCCGATCCATAGCGAGCAGTGATCGACAGGAGCAAGCCTCAATTGGGCATCCTGTTGTACATACTTCCACTCTCTCTTCTTGGCCTCGCGGCAATCGTCTACGGGCTACTTCCACGAAAAGAACGCTAACCCTTCCTTCGAGCATGCCCATGACGGCGTGTCGCCATCGCGGTTCGCTCATGTCAAACGTTCGACCTATCAAAGCAATAGTGCACAAATAAACATGCTACTGCCTCGCTGAGATGCGCAGAGATTAGTCGCTACGCAAGCCATCGTATGCTCACCTAGCGATGCCTTACTCAAAGCGTCTTGTGCGTGCCGTCGCAATACGGCGGAGTCTTCGTCTGCTTGCACATGCATAAGGCCACTTCTTTCGTTTCATCTACTGTAAATTCGACCGGCTCGATCCCGGTTCCTTGGTGAGATCCGTCACAGAACGGTTGGTCCCTCGAACGGCCACATTGACACCAATAGTACGTGCCCTGTTCCAACGTGAGCACTTCGGGCTGCTTGGCCGCAATACGTGGCTTTTCCATGAACGGTCCTCCTTGTATGTACGTTACAACTGTAACGGCTTGATGGGCGACACGACGGCCGCCGGATTATTCTTCCATACTGACTCGTCTGCGTCCACGTACAATTCCACTTCGTTCCCATCAGGATCGCGCAGGTAAAGACTTTGACTGACGGTATGATCGCTCATGCCATCAATCGTCACACCGGCACGCTCCAGTTCTCTTTTTGCTGCGCGTAGCTCCTCTAGGCTGTCGCCGACCTTGATGCCGATGTGATAGAGCCCGCGATGCCGTCCGGTTGGAGGCCCCGGCTCGTCACCAACCTGGATCAATAGTAACTCATGGTGGGTACGACCGGATGTCAACGCCGCAGCCGCCCCATTAAAAATTCTGCCCACCTCCTGAAATCCGAGCAGGTCGCGATAAAAAGCCAACGACTGTTCCAGATTCCTCACATAGAAAACAACGTGTCCGAGGTAATGGGCTTTCATGGGGATCACTCCTTGTTGGACGACCGCTGCAAAAGCAACGCTCTGATCGCCGCGTGCGCCAACACCACATCGGGCCCTCGTTGCAGCGCGTTATGGTACTGTCTGCCGAACCCCTCTCCTTCTTCCGTCGGGGTCAGGAGTGTCCGGATCGATGCGATACTGGTGGCTATATCCGGACCGTCTGGCGATTCGCCATTTTCTCCGAGTTCATCGAGCGTGGCCATGAATTGAGACAGTGGGCGCAGCCAGGCAAACCACCCATCCCCCAGCACCAGCTGCAAAAACGCGCCATTGGATGGGATACGTCCATGCACACGCTCATACGACACTCTTTCGTCGTCCAGCAAGGCTTTGTGCAGACGAAGCAACGCCCGGAAAAGATCGTCCAGATGTGCGCGGTCTCGCCCCGACATGATCCAGTTCCCTTGCCTACAGTTCGGCTACAGATTTCGTACTGCCTCGGGTGCCGACTGGGATTGCGGCCTCACTGAATTGCTGCCTCTACCCGGTCGGCTCGCTATCGAGCTGATGCGCCTTGCGTCCGCCACGAGCGAGCAAATGTTCTGGAATCTGACCGCCGACCATGAGGGTTGCCATATCTGCAGCGCGTGCCACGAGTTGTTGTGCTCCTTCACGCAGTGCCCGGCTATTCTGTACCTCGCTGACATTCCGTTCCATGTCCTCCGCGCTCCAGCCCCTCGAATGGGCAATGAACGGGAATTGAGGGAACTGACAACCGACCTCGGAGAAAAAGGTCATGAGCTGCCCGGCCACTCCCTGGACGTTGTCTTGCCCGCCCATAACGATAAACGCCGCCACCTTGTTCTTGAGCAAATGTTTGTTCGCGATGGTTTCCTGATTTTGGATGCAGTTCATCCGCTCGACCATTTTGTAATAGAGACTACTCGCATTGCCCCAGCGGATCGGGGTTGAAATCAGAATGACATCGGCCCAATGCACGATGGCTTCATACACACGATCGAGCTGGTCCGTCGGGTCCATTTGCGTGATCGAACAGGGCCAGGTGCAAGCCTGGGCGGATTTCGAATAGAAACCCTCGCACGAGCGAAAGTTCAGCTCGCGAAGCTTAATGCATTGCGTCTCCAGCTTCAGCGTGCTTCGGGCATGCTGAAGCGCCACCTCCAACATCGCGTCGGAGGTACTGTACCGTGGATGGTCCGTGGTCATCGCGGTCGTCGAGATGCCCACGACGCGGATCGGGCCTGCCTGGCGCAGCACCGGGCGTGCAAGTGGATGAGGTGTATGCGGCTGCTTCTTCCGCTTCGTGGCGGACGACAGGTCGATGTAAAGCTGGCCATTCTCGATTTTAACCGCATAACTTGGAACCTGATCCTGTTCGTGCCCCGGCTCACCTTGACCGGTCTTGTGATGAAACTTCCAGTAGTGCCAGGGACAGACAACATAGTCGCCGTCGAGGGCACCTTCACCCAACGGGCCACCGACATGATTGCAGACCCCAGAGATCGCAGCGAATGAGCCGTCTTTGTATGACAGCGCGATGGTCGTCTTTCCGGAAGAGACTTCCTGCAAGGACTTCTTTTTCAGCGCTTCGACACTGCCAATATCCGTCCATTGCGTATCCGGCATGACAGGCTCCCTCGAAGATGCAGTCACGGCGCCTTACTTTTTCGCACCGGTATCGTAATAGAACCGCTCGTGCACGATCTTGCCGTTGTTCCACTTGGCCACAACGACCTGCTCCATATGCACCGGCTGGCCGCTGGTGGCAATAAAGTCCAGACTGCATTCGTAGAATGTCACGTTGTCGCCCACAGCCGAAGCCGTCACGTTGAACCCTTTCCATTCCTTGACGCCGCTCAAGAACTGCTTTTCCCGCTCGACATTGGCAGCCTGGCCGACGGTCGGAGGATTAGCATTATCCTGCATCACCGTTTCCTTGTCATAGAACTCACTCATGGCCTCAACGATCTTGCCTTGCCGGATGTAGCCGAAGAGATCGTTCAGCCGTTGTTGTAGATTGATCGCGCTCATGATCATTTCTCCTTATGCGATTTGTTGGTGAATGTGATCCCGGCCTTCTGCACTTCCTGATAGGGGAGCAGCCAAACCAGCGATTCGTCGCTCAGATCCCCCACTTGAATCCGGTTCCCCCAAGGATCGCGGAAGTCGCAACGGAAATTGGGGTGCATTGTGAGTTTGTACTTCTTCGTGAGTTTCTGTCGCACCTCTTTGATCTGCTTGGCATCACGGACCATCAATCCAAAATGTTTCATCCGATCCGGCTGGAGTTTCTCCACTTCAAAGATCGCCATGAATTGGTGCTCGCCGAGTTTACACCAAGCAGCGCCTTCACCGTCTCGCAGCATCTTCAAGCCAAAGACATCGGAGTAAAACTTCACCGCCTTCTTGGCGTCGGTCACCTCAATCACAATATGGTTACATCCATAGACTTGGATAGCCACCATACCCCTTCCTTTCTAGCAGGGTGCTGAAAAAGCCTGTCACCATCGTTCTCGCATCGTTCAGACCCTCAACGTACCCAGAAGGTACACCTCCAGCTCTTCACTCGCTGCGGCCTTGCAGGACGGCCTTTTTGAGCATCCTGCGGCTATGTCGGCATCGGCACCAATAGGGAAACTCCACCGGTGTATTGTCTGAAACTGAGTTCTTCCGTGGCCTGTTAGGACCGCTTCTCGGCCTGCTGAAAGGCAGACAGAAAGATATCGGGAGACTGCGCCCCGGAGAGCGATAGACTGCCGTTGAAAACGAAATAGGGCACCCCGTGAATGCCGAGCTTGCGACCGGCCGTTTCTTCTGCCTTGACCTCTGTCGTCCCCTCCTCACTGCGCAGAAATGATTCAACGGCAGCAACATCGAGGCCGGCGCGACCAGCCAGTTGACCGAGCACCGGCACTGAACCGATATCGGCCCCCTCCGTGAAGTACCCCCGGAACAGCGATTCCACAACAGCATCCTGGCGGCCCTGCTGTTCCACATACCGAATCAGGCGATGGGCTAGGAATGTATTCGGTGTCCGCAGCACCTTCTCAAAGGCAAAGGGAATCTGCTCCTCGACTCCAGCCGCAAGAAGATGCTCCTTCATTTGACCGAACGCATCGAGACTGCCGAACTTGGCTTTTAGATACAGGGTCCGATCCATTCCTTCCTCCGGCATCGTTGGGTTCAACTGAAAGGGCCGCCAGCTGATCTGCGCCTGCACCCCATCCGATTGACCCAACGCCCGCTCAAGCCGACGCTTCCCGACGTAGCACCAAGGGCAGATGACATCTGAATAGATCTCAATTCGCAACAGCACATCCTGCTCATTCATCGAATCGACCACCTTCTTATGCCCGGTCCTCTTTCAACGAGATACGTTTCACGAGGAACGAACGACAGCGTCAGGACAAATGTCCCATCTTGCCTGCCTGATAGTCCTGCACGGCCTGAACCAGCTCAGCTTGTGTGTTCATGACAAAGGGGCCATAGCGGGCAATCGGCTCCTCAATCGGCTCGCCACTCATGACCAAGAGCCGACTGTCTACCTGCGCTTCGATTGTCACCTGCGATCCATGACGCTTACAGACGATTAACTCTGCTTCTCCTGCATTGGATGACCCATTCACTGAGATGCTCCCTTGCAAGACAAAGAGAGACATGTTGTGTCCGTCGGGAAATGTCAGAGATAGAGGCGCCTCTGCCTTCAGTTGAAGATCGTACAACTGTATTGGTGTAAAGGTACGGGCCGGCCCCTTCCGCCCTTGGAATGACCCTGCGATTACCCGCAACTTTCCGCCACCACCGAGGTCGATCGCCGGAATGTCGGCGTTGAGAATGGTCTGATAGCCGGGCGCCGACATTTTCGACGCACGGGGCAAATTGACCCACAACTGGATGGCCTGCAAGGTGCCGCCCTTCTTGGCGAACTTTTTCTCGTGCAACTCTTCATGGACGACGCCGGAGGCCGCAGTCATCCATTGCACATCACCGGGACCGATCACTCCGGCGTTTCCGGCAGAGTCGCGATGGGCGACGACTCCTTCATAGAGAATCGTCACTGTTTCAAATCCCCTGTGCGGATGTTCGCCGACACCACGCGGATGGTCGGTCGGTTCAAAATACCGCGGCCCCGCATAGTCGAGCATAAGAAATGGGTCCACCGCTCGATCAAGGTCGTTGCTGGGAAAGAGATTGCGCACAGGAAAGCCATCGCCGACCATATGGGTCGATCCGGGCCGATAGACACCGAAAACCTCTTTGGTGGTCGTCGCAACCGTCGTCATCATCTGCCTCCTTCCTTAGACCATCCCTCGCAATGCTTCGGACAGGGTGACGGTCCCGCGCACGAGCGACGCGGGCTGTTCATATCCGATCGCCCCTTTTGAGAACGACGTATACATCTCCTCGAAGAGCTGTGCCGCTTCATCAGAGAAGCCGAATGATTTGAAGGTCGGCACCACGGCGCTCAGAGGCGCAAGGTGAGCCGACACAGACTTCCCCAAGATCTGACCGAGCGCAGCAGCCGCCTGCGCAGGGCTATATTCTTCCGGCCCGGCTAGTTCTACAATCTGCTTCCCCATGCCGCCCCCGATCAAACATTCCGCTCCCGCTCGACCAATGTCTCTCGTCGAAATCATCGGAATCTTGACTGCTGGCGCAATGAACGTCGGCAGAATTCCTTGGCCCTTGACCATAGCTATCCCAGGTCCCCAATTCTCCATGAAATAGCAGGGACGCAAGATCGTCAGGTTCTGTCCAACAGATCCCAGTTTCTGCTCACCGTATCGAGCGGCGCGAATAGGACCGGTACCTTCCGGAATCTGCCCGCCGACTGACGACAAGAACACGACGTGTGGAATTCCACTCGCCTTCACAGCTTCAGCCGCTTGCTCCATCCGTTGCCGTTGCTCCGAGAGCCAGGCCGACGCTCCATAGTTCGGCGGGACCAAGAGGTAAAGTCCTTGCGCACCTTGAAAGGCTTTCGTCAATGCCGGCAGATCGTCTAGCGATGCGACGGCAATCTCCGCCCCCTTCTCTTGCCATGAAGCGCCTTTCTCTGCCGAGCGTACGACAACCCGCACTGATTGCTTGCGGGCCAATAATGTCTCTGCAACCACCGACCCCGTATGTCCTGTGGCACCCAATACGACAAACACCGCAGCTTCTCCTTTCGCATTAGCCCTCATGGAAGCTATTACCATTCCGATCGTCGGGAGATGATACTCCTCAATTCTCCCCGTTGTGTACACACCAGTTCAGCTGCAATCCCTACTAGAGACGCGCCGAGACTCCACTAACAGCGCAATGCTGCAGAGGCACTCTCCGATAATTCCAGAAAAATGTCTCGCCTCCGCGACTGTCTTATCACCTTGCCCATTGCCATCGATAACCACCCAGCCAGGGTCCTATTATAATAGTCCTAGCTAGGACAGAGTCAACCTGGAAAATGTCACGCCTATGTTTCTTTGTGAAATTGCGAGGGAAGTCAATCGGTTCGAGCTTCATTCCACTTCGCCCCTGGCTTTGCGCATCTTGATCGACATCCGAAGATCATTGAAATCCTCACTCAGATCGTACGCCAAGAAACACGGTGAATATCGCTAACCGAAACAACCAATCAGCTTGTATCGCGCATGCATAGTGAGGCGCAGAGACACCCCTTAAGACTGCTTCAGTACATTGCGACCTGAGCTCCGAGATTGGGGAATGCGGCACTCCACCCAAACGATGTTGACCGTCTGCCCGGCATCCGCTGACGGAGTCCAACACCAATTATTAGAATTTCTTCACGGTTGCTTCATCACCCATTCACACTTAGTCGTTACACTACCCATAAATATTGCGATGAGTGGAACCTGAAACCGTTCTTGCGAATAAACCCAGCCATCCCGTCGGTCCAAGCCGCCGATGGATAATGGCGGAAGGGGGAACGTCACGATAACCATCGCCTCGATTGATACCATGTACGTTGCGGAAATCTTGACATCCTATATGGTTGAGGCCCCGGAATGTGTACGGAGATGGATTTAAGGGAATGATCCCTTGATGAGATTTATGGCAAACGAACGCAATGCCTACGTTACGGAGGAAAGTAAATGGATAACATGGAGAAGCAACTCTCTGCCGAGCGAACCCATTCCCAAAAGTCCGCCGAAACCCCGACCGACTGTCGCCAGAGTGACCGGCCAGTTGAGAGATGTCATAATAGGGGCGGCGAAGAACTCCGCACAGTCGGTGATGGATCGTGGTCCCTGCGGGTTAATAATGACTTGGGGATAAGGGAGCCCATGCGAATACTACTGGTTGAAGACGATCTGGATCTTGCACATTTTATCCGCAAAGGGCTGAAGGAAGAACGGTATGCAGTGGACTTTGCAGCTGATGGCGAAGAAGGACTGCAATTGGCTTTGACAAATCCGTACGATCTATTAATCCTCGACATCATGTTACCCAAGCTTGACGGGCTCACGCTCTGCCGCCGTGTTCGTGCCAAGGGAAATGTGACGCCGGTGTTGCTGTTGACTGCACAGAACACCGTGGAGGCGAAGGTCTCCGGTTTCGATACCGGTGCGGACCAATTTCTACCGAAGCCCTTCGCCTTTGCAGAATTGCTGGCTCGAATCCGTGCCTTGTTGCGCCGGGGAGGTCCACAACCGTTGGCCCACCTGAAAGCCGCCGATCTCAAACTGGATCAGGTTTCTCGCCGCGTCTGGCGGGCCGGACGAGAGATCACGCTGACCAATAAAGAATATGCCCTGCTTGAATTCCTCTTGCGAAACAAGAATCGGGTATTGACGAGAACGGCGATCATCGAACACGTGTGGGACATCAGCTATGATCCCATGACGAACATTGTGGATGCCCATATCAAGGCCCTACGCGCGAAGATTGACCGAGACTTTCTACCTCCGCTAATCGCCACGGTGCGCGGCGCCGGGTATATGCTGGAGGAACCGGAACCGGTCGCATGAAGTCTCTCCGAGATGTAACCAGTAAGTCTGCCGTCATACTGATGGCAGGAATTCTCCTCGCTTTTTCTGTCCTAATCTATGTCGGGGTCGAGGTCTTGTTGGACCGTTATGTGGACGGCCGACTCATGGCGTTGGCGGAGACGATCGCCAAGATCGTTGAGCAACATCCCAACATCCTCGAAGAATCCAATGAGGAGCGTTCGTTAGCTACCGAGAGGATTCAGCGCAACACAGAACAGCAGGGATTCCAGGGGGTCACACATTCCATCCGAATCTACTCGTCTGATGGCCGGCTCGTCTGGAGAGTGTCTGATACAGTGCCACAGCAGTCGGTTGCCGGTTGGGTGATCGAACAGGTCCGGAGCGGAAACCCTGTGTATGAATCTGCCCAGGCAACTGATGGTACGACTGCTCGACATTTATATATTTCCATTCCCCGCTACGGTCAGCTGCGGTACGTCTTGCAGGCCGAAACATCCCTGCGCCGTTACCGAAACACGATGAAGAGTCTTTTGATCTTGCTGACCATTGGATCTGGAGCCATGCTTCTCGTCGCCTGGATAGGCAGTCGATGGCTCGCACAAAAAGTATTGACGCCGATCGCGATGCTGAGCGTGAGCGCCGAAACGATTTCCGAAGTTGAACTCGGGAAACGATTGACGCTGGAATCCCCTTATCAGGAGTTGCTACAGCTGGCGCAGGCGTTTAACTCCGTGATGGACCGGTTCCAACGCAACGTTGAAAGCCAACGGCGCTTCATCGATCATGCCGCTCACGAGTTACGTACGCCCTTGACCATCATGCAGGGGAATCTGGAGGTCGCGCTCCTCAAAGCCAGGACTGCTGAAGAATATCGCGACGTGGTTATCAATAACCTTGAGCAAGTGGGACGACTCATTGCACTGAAACGTGCTCTGTTAACCCTCGCGAAATTCTCTGGCGACAAGCCTCCTGTATACCTCGCGCCGCTCGCCCTAGAACCGTTGATTCACGATGTCGTGGCTGAACTGACTATCCTTTTCGATGAATGCCGAATCAAATTGTCATTCGAATCCCAATCGGTCCCGCCTGTCCTCGGCGACGCACAGTGGCTCAAACAAGCGTTGATTAATCTACTCGACAATGCGCTTCGTTATACTCCATCTGGTGGAGCCGTAACCGTCCGCTTGCAGACAGCCGGGGAAGGAATCGCTCTGACTGTCGAGGACACGGGCCATGGAATTGAGCCAGAACATCTTCCTCATCTCTTCGAGCGGTTTTATCGAACTGATCGGGGTAGGGCGAAGGATTCCGGTGGCACCGGACTTGGGCTCGCCATCGTCAAAGAAATCGTAGAAGCCCACGGCGGATCAATCTCCGTTACAAGCCAAGTCGACAAGGGTTCGAGCTTTACCCTGCGCCTGCCGGCTTCAACTCACCAGACAATTCCGGCCTAGATCACCAAGACCCCGAATCCCTCAATACACAATCATTTTCCATTGCTGACCTATGTGCCGATTCAGATCGATAAGCACGATCATGCTTTCTAACCGATCAGAGGTCCACGAGGCCATCACGATCTTGGTTAATGCTTCAGCCCGTGGGGTTTCTCGATATCGGGAACCACCTCCCCTAGAGCATCCTCACTGCTTGCGTCAAGACACCGTACCGCCTGAGCTTCAGAGTTTCATAAACTTCTTGAGGTTGTCGATCGTCTTATATTTTCGTCGATTGCTCCGCGCCACAGGCACGCCAGCAGGACGGCTAAAAAAATGCGTGGTACGGCAGGCAAGCGAGCCAGTCTCGTTTCACTTGCGTAGATGATTCCACGAATGTTTTGAATCGTTTCAGCTCTTTCTGCATACGTACGGCCGACAGGGTCATTCCATCTTCCACCTGCCCGACGACCTCCTCAGAGGGGTAGACGCATTGCACGACCACCGTTGACATGACATCCGAGATCGGGTGGAAGGTCACCACCCTCTCGCCTGCGATATTGGTTTTCCCATGCAGCTGGCAGGTATTGATGTGCTTGCCCTGATTCACGCCTTCCATCAACTCGGGTGATTTTTCAAACTTCCACCATTGCTCATGAGCAGTCTGCACCGACACGTTGACATCGATGCATGTTTCAATGGTCAGCAGGATGTCCTCCTCTTGTGCGGGTGTCGGGATGTAGGGTTCTCCGATCACTCCTGTCCACGGTGTTCTCCCACGCTTCATTCCGTGGCACGATATCCGTTATCTGAACCGAGATAATCGCCAGTGCATGATTTCGTTTTGACAAACGAGGGTCCCCGTTTCGGTGCAGTTGTTGTAGCAATCACGACACGGGCTAGGGCGACTCTCGCAAACCATCTGCAGCACCTATCTGATAGTAGGCTGAAAATGATGCATGGCTCGTAATTTCCCGCTCTGCATCCAGCCAATCCTCCACGGCACAGCCTTCTCGGCAGCCTCGCTGGACATACAACTCATAAGCCCGTATGGTAATGCGCCGATGCAGATCGTCGAACACTGGTCTCTCGGGTTTGCTGTTCGGAGCGGCTGCGCCTGGTTGGTCACGCACAATCGAGTTTGACTTCCCTCCCCTTGCTGCTTGTGCTTTCTGCGACTTCATAGTGATTCCCCTTCTTTCATCAGATGTCCGTTCAGAGAGACGCATTCACTTGCACGGGTTCACCCATTGACGCAGTGAGAGCGGAAAGGGCAACAGATCCTGCCTCCCTCGGTGAGATGCAGCCCAGGAGTCCGAATAGAATTGCCCGCTGGATGCGAGGAAACAATACCGCGTCCATTTTCGCTCTGGTTCATAGCTCCAAACACTCATCGACGCATTTGCTTCCATGTTCAGTCCCATGCGCCTGGATCCCAGTTATAGGTTCGAACCGATGAGCTTTTGCCTTCAGCCCGTCGTCAGATCCTCAACCCTTTGGTGGCACTGTAGCTCCGTCACATGATCGAACCATGAAGGAACTATGAAAAAGTCTTCATCAAACCATGAATGGATGGAAAACACAGAGCCAAGGGCTGGTCATGACCCGCGATGTGATGGAAGGTTTACCTCAACGAGCGATAAGCGCCGGAAGAAGGACCCGAGAATAAGAGTGTGGTCACCAGGGTGACAATTCCTGCGTGCACCTGTCCCGCAGTCATCCGACCCCGGCACGTAATCTTTTTTTTCAAGTCTCCCCTCCCTCCAGAGTGAGAGACTTGGTCGAAGGCCTCCTTGCGCCGAAACTATTCACTCTGCCCATCTGGTTGTCGAGGGGATCGGACCGACGGGCCAGCCGTATTGCGGAACACTTTCCAGGCACCTCCTTACCTCCATTTCCGCACCACGAGCCACGTCATGACCCCTAAGAAAAGGAGCCCAGAGACGACGACGAAGCAAAAAAAGAGGGTGGTATGCACGGGTTTCAGTCTCACATGGATGCAGTCACCATTTTGGACATCCCTGATTCATCACCAATAAGAAACGGACAGTTCTTCATGATGTCGGTCCTGGCCGAAGGTCAATGTCTGGCCCATCCGGTGGATTAGATAACTCATGCCGACTCGAAGGAGCATGAGTAGGCTCTTTTGGCTCAGCTGGTCGACTGCGAGAAATAGTTGTACCAACTAAAATTTGTCCAGCTGATAATGAGGACTTCCATCGTGAACATTTCATATCGTTGAAGCATGTTCAAAGCGACTTCGCTTGCATCGGCAATTCCGTTGCCCATGATCTGTTCTTCTTTGTCCTATGCGCCGACTTTTCTACGTACCAATTCGCACCACTGTGTGCAGGGATGTCCACTCGGCCACGAGCAGGTCCGCCCAACGAGCACGGGACCTTGTAGATCTATTCGCTCGCAGAAAGCGTCCCAAAAATCATATTCGCCCCCCCCTTCTGCCACAGCTCCGTTTCGCACCGCTGCTGTTGACTCAGCTCTTCGATTTGTGAGTCAGCCGTTCGGTTGTGGGTTTTGGTTTGACGTGATGGACTTTTGACTTCAATAGGGCACTGTCTCTCCAGTCGTTAGTATCACTGTAGCCGTGTTACATGATCGATCGATGAACGGATCATGCGAAGTTCTTCATGAATTATTGTGCGTTACCGACAGTGCGGATAGGTGGCTAGTTCAGGATGCTATGCGGCGTGGCAAGCGGCAGACTTCAGGGCGTTCCCTCGACAGTCCAGCGATCTGCCATCTTCCTTGTACCGGATGCGCTGAGTTTCATTATCCGATCAGGAAACAGACAGCAGATGCTTCTCATCGATAGGAACGTTTCTAAGGAAGTACGGTCAAGGAACAGAAGGCTTGGTCAGATCATTATTCACCCAGTTATTGCCTGCATTGACATCGATCCCCCCAATAGGCTTCGGTTTGGCAAGGTTGACAAATTGGAATGTGTCGAACGGTTGGATCTGATCGTCCTTGGGCAATTGATTACGATTCCACCCTCCGCCGAGCGCGCGGATGAGAGAAACTGAAGATTTGAGCAAGTCGACCTTGATTACGACAAGGTCGATGCGTGCCGTCAGTGTATTGAGCTGCGCATAAATGAGTTCGAGGCTGGAAGCCAGACCACCCCGATAGAGTTCCATAGTCATGTTTTGCGTTCTGAAATTGGCCCCGACAGCGGCGTCCTGCCGGTTGACTGCGACCGTCAGGCGATTCGTCAAGCTCAAGTTGTTCTCGACCTCGCGAAAGGCGTTAAGCACCATCGAACGGTATTGATCTTCCGTTTCGCGATAGGCTGACCAGGATTGTTGCAATTGGGCCCGACGATATCCGCCCTGGAAGATCGGCAGCGAAACGGTTGAACCATAGGACCAGAAACTATTGACCAGCTTGAAGAGATTGAAACCGCCATCCTCATACCCGCCGCCGAGACGGAACGACACATTGGGGAAAAAGGCGGCGCGGGCGATGCCAATGACGCGGTTCGCCTCCGCCATCCGGCGTTCCATCCCGGCGATGTCGGGTCGGCGCTCAAGCAGGGTGGAGGGCATCGTCGCTGGAATCGTGAACGTCGCCACTCGAAGATCATCGACCGGTTCGACCGTAAAACTGCCCGGTGCCATATTGAGGATGATGGCAATCGCCTGTTCCGTCACTTGGCGCTGGCCTTGAATCTGGGCCAATTTCGTCTCAGTGCTGAACAGCAGAGATTCGACGCGGGCCACGTCGAGAGCCGACGCAATCTTGCCGGCAAACTGCTTCTCAACGAGCTTGAGCGACTGTTTGTAGAGAGTGATCGATTGGCTATAGATCGCCACTTGCGCATCGTAACCGCGTAGCGTGAAATAATCTGCCGCAATCTCAGCCTGCAGGCTGAGACGCGCGAGCCCAAAGTCAGCCGCTCGCTCTTCTGCGCGGTAAATCTCAACACGAGTCGCATTGCGGAGCGCCGACCAGAAATCAGGCTCCCAGGCAGCGATTCCTCCAAGATCCACGGTACCTTGCTGAAGGGGACTATTCTCAGGTCGAAATAACCTTTCGAACGATTGCCTATTATGGGAGGCACCGAAGTCGAGGCCAACCTGAGGAAGGTATTGCGCCCGAGCCTTCATCATCACATAACGGGCCTGCACGAAACGCTCCGCGGCTGCTTGCAGATCCGGATTCGCCGCGACTCCCTGCTCGATGAGCCCATTCAGCACCGGATCGTCGTAGAGCTTCCACCAATCCTGACGGAGTTCGCTATCGGCAGGCTTCGCCTCCACAAAAGGACTGGACCCATGCCATGAGGGAGGGACCACATATTCAGGTGGAGTATACGTGGGGGCCAAATCAACTGCCGGGAACCAACTGCAACTCGGCAGGGTAAACGCCAGCAACACAAGACCAGCGCACCATGCTGTGGCGCGGCTAGTACACGACACCTCCACTCTCGATCGTAAGAGCTCACCTGTCATTTGGACGTGGCCTTTGTGGTCGAGGAATCCTTTGGCGGAGGTTCATCTGCAATCTCATATCCGGGTGCGGCCGTGACGATGTTCACCTTGTCGCCTTCTAATAACGCGGCGCTGGGGTTGTTGATAATGCGGTCGCTGGCGACAGTCCCCTCCGTAATCTCGATGGCATTGTCGAGGACTCTGTTCACGGCGATTTTTTTGAAATGCACGCGATCGTCCTCGCTCACAATGGCGATTTCCGAGCCGTGCTCCTGGAAGACCAACGTCGTGGTTGGAACGGTGAGAATGTTCCTGTCGACCGGAGCCGTGAGATGGACTGTTGCATAAGAGCCGGGCCAAAGTGCTCCGTCCTCGTTGTCAATCTGGAAGACCGTGATGGCCGTACGTGTGCTGACGTCGAATCCACGAGCGACGGTCAGAAACTTACCGGTGAAATGACGATTGGGCAGTTGTGGCACCGTCACGTCGGCCGTCAAGCCTGGCTGGAGAAAGGGTCCGAACGCCTCAGGTACGCTCACGAAAAGACGCAGCTTACTGACGTCGGCCACGGTGAAGAGATCCCTGATTGCGCCAGAACTCCCTTCTCCAGAGCTAGACTCTTTATTGACGTAGTTTCCGACGTTGATATTCCGCGCGATCACCGTACCGTCAAAGGGTGCGACGATCGTCTTGAACTTGATCAGTGCCTCGAAGTTCTTGACGTTCTGCTCCGCAGCGTTGACTTTCGCCGCTTGGGCTTTCGCCTCTTGCACCTGTACCGAGATCGCCTGTTCTGAGACCGCCTGGTGCTCACGCATCGCCACGTAGCGTTTCGCGGTCAGTTCGGCTAGGACATTCTTGGCACGCTCGCTTTCCAGATCGGCCTTGGCTTGGGCGTATTGGGCGTCGAGAGCCGGCGCGTTGATTTCAGCAAGGACATCGCCCTGCTTCACGAGCGCGCCGTAATCCGTGTACCACATCTTCACATAGCCGGAAACCTGCGCGTAAATCTGCGCCTCATACCAGGCCTGAATATTTCCAGGCAGCGTAATCGTCTCTTCCGGCGGCAACAGCTTTGGGTTGATCACGGTCACCCTCTGGATAGAGTGGTCAACAGTGTTCTCGTGCAGAACTGCCGCTTCGATCCCGTCTACATAGTATCGGTAGCCGAAATACACCACGCACAGGACAACTGCCAGAATCACCAGCCCCTTCCCACGCAGACTATTCATATCAGGCATGCTCCTCTTGGCGAGCGGTTCGCCGATTGTAAATCATGGCGTACATACAGGGCACAAAATACAGAGTAAACAGGGTGGCGATCAGTAAGCCGCCCATGACCGCGCGGCCCAGTGGCGCATTCTGGGAATTCGCCATCGACATCGGAAGCATGCCGATGATCATGGCCGCGGCGGTCATGAGTACCGGACGAATACGAGCCGTTCCGGCCTCCACCGCAGCGCGTATTGCGTCGCCATGGACGGCAATCCGCTCGCGGGCGTAGGACACGAGCAGGATCGAATTGGCCGTCGCCGCGCCCATGGTCATGATCGCGCCCATCAGCGCCGGCACGGAGATATTCGTATGGGTTACGAACAATGCGACTGCGATGCCCGCCAGCGCGCCGGGCAAGGCCGTAATGATGATGAAGGGATCGACCCAGGATTGGAAGTTGACGACGAGCAGCAGATACACCAACACGACCGCAGCGATGAGACCGAACAGCATTTCACGAAGCGCGGCGCGCATCACTTCGGCTTGGCCGCGAATTTCGATCGTCGCGCCCCGGGGGAGATCCGCCTCCATGGTGTGGATAACCGCCTCGACCTCTTCCAGAACGGAGTTGAGATCCCGCCCCTCAGCGGACACATAGACGTCGATCAGCGGCATGATATTTCCGTGCGTGATCGCACCGGGCGTGCCGATTGCTGAAATCTTCGCCAAATTGCCGAGGAGCTGCACATTCCTCAGACCTTCAGAGGATTCGGTCTGCTCCCGACTCACCGGGACAATGTTAAGATCCTTTATGCTCGTAAGCTGCGCCTGCGGCGTGTAGACATTGATTCGGTAGGACATGCCGGTCGTGCGATCGAGCCAGTACTTCTGATCGATCTGTTGGCTGCCGGTGGTGGTCACCAGCACGTTGTTGCCGAAGTCCGTCTGGTCAAGATTCACGCCGAGCGCAAACTTACGGTCGGATTCGGCGAGCAGGGTCGGCATGCCCATCGGCTGCTGAACCACCACGTCGCTGGAGCCGGGGATCTGTCGCAACTTGCCGGCCAATTTACGGGCAAACGCATGATTGGCATAGAGGTCCGGGCCGTTAATCTGCACGTCGATCGGCGAAAGCGAGCCAAAATTCAGAATCTTTGCAGTCAAATCCGCTGGCTGGAATGTGAATTCGGTCCCCGGATAGAGTTCCACCAACCCCTTACGGAGAGTCTCTCGGTACTCCCACACCGGCGACTTGTCATTCTTCAATGCGATCGTGAGGTCGCAATCCTGGGTGCCGACCGTCGGCGTCGGAATGAAGGCCAGGTTATGCGCCCCGACCGGTATGCCGCAATTGCTCACGACGTCTGCGACCTGGCCTGGCAGCAATCGTTCGACATCCTTCGCCACCAGCGACGTGATACGCGCGGCAGCCTCGATACGTGTGCCAAGCGGCGCGCGCATGTGCATTTGCAAGATCCCTGACCGGATTTCCGGGAAAAACTCGCGCCCGTTGAAATAAAAAAGGACGAGGGAGCCTGCGGCAATGGTGAAGGAGACGACGACGAAAGGGACGCGATGAGCGATCGCCTGTTCGAGCTGTGCATTGTAGCCTTCACGAAACTGATCGAAGCGTTGCTGGAACCCCAGTTGGAAGCGGGCGAAGATATTCGTTGACGGTTTCGCTTCGGGTTGTCCATCGACTGCAGACGCGTGCGGCGCGTGGTGAGCTTTCAGAATATACTTCGCCATAGTGGGCACCAGCGTGTACGTCAGGATAAAAGAGGCAACCATCGCGAAGATGACCGCCTCTGCCATCGGGGGGAACACCCAGCCGGAGAGCCCGCTTAGATGGAACAGTGGGACCCACACGACCGTAATGGCGAGCGTGGCGACGAACACCGGGAGAACGATTTGATTCGCGGCGTCGATGATCGCTGTTTCCAGCGGCTTACCCGTCTCGAGATGCGTGTCGATATTTTCGATCATGACCGCTGCGTTGTCGACGAGAATGCCGACGGCCAACGCCAAACCGCCAAGGGTCATGACATTGATCGACTCTCCGAGCATGTGCAGGCAGATGAGCGAGGCGAGGATCGAGAGCGGGATCGAGGTGATCACGATGACCGTCGGACGCCAGGAACCGAGCAGCAGCAGCACGATGATGCCGACCAGCGCGGCGGCGATCACCATTTCATGCACGACGTCCTCGATCGCATGTTTCACGAAACCCGAGGCGTCAATGAGGAGCTTTACCTTCACGCCCTGTGGCACGATCTCCTGGATGCGCGGGATAATCTTCTTGATCCCGTCTACCACTTCCAGAGTCGATGCCTCGCTGCTCTTCATCACGACGATGATGACGGCCTGCTGGCCGTCCACCACCACGGCGTTCGTTTGCACCCGGCCGGCGAGACGCGTCACGCTGACGTCGCGCAGATGGATCCAGGCATTGCCCTCCTTCTTGATCGGGATGTCGTCGAAGTCCTCGATCTTCAGCGGTTGCGAGTTGGTCAGGACGATCCAGTCGGTTGACTTGATCTTGATGTCCCCCCCCGGCAGCACGAGATTCTGCCTGTCGAGAGCCTGGTGAATATCCGCCGGAGTGAGGTGACGGGCGAGCAATTTCTGCTGATCGAGGTTGACCATCACCTGCATGTCCTGGCCGCCGTAGGGATGCGGCAGGATTGCGCCAGGTATCGTGACCAGGAGGGGTCGGATTCGCATAATACAGAGATTATAGAGCTCCGCCGGTGTGTGCGAATCGGAGGTGATTTGCAATGTGGCCACCGGCACTTGGGATGGGAACAGGCGCATGACCATGGGCGCGTTAATATCCGGCGGCAGTGCCTTGACCGTCGTCTGCGCAATCGCCGCGATATCGGCCTCGCTGCCACCCAGGTCGACTCCGTCCTCAAGATACACATTGATGATGGCGTTGCCGAATATGGAATTACTCCAAATGTATTTGATGCCCTCAACCGTCTGGGTCAGGAAACGCTCAAAGACATAGGTGATGCGCCCTTCGACATCCGCCGGCATGAGCCCGTCGTAAATCCAGACGATAGAGCTGACAGGAATCTGGATAACCGGAAAGACGTCAGTCGGTGCTTCTTCGACGGCCATCACCCCAAACAGCACAATGAGGATGGCCAATACCACGAAGGTGTACGGTCTTCGCAGGGCCGTGAGGACAAGCTGATTCATGCGCGAAGCCTTTCGAAAGCGCTGTAATGTTCTGTCATTTGGACACCACGTACGGACAGCATCTCCTTGGATCCTGGATGTTGGTACAATGCAACCCGCACATATCTTCGCCGCATGTCGGTCATGCCATGGGGATCCGAGAGCTGGCCTGGCACCGCATATCGGTTATTTTGCGTACAATGCATAGTTACCTCTCATGACATCACTGTAAACTCGTCACATGAACGAATCATGAATAGATGATGAAGTTTTCTTCATCATTTCTAAATGCCGGGATCTTCCATGCTGATAGCCGGCCTATCCAATCAGACGACTCTAGGCGTTCGTCCCTCGAAAGAGGTAAAGGAAGTACGTTGTCCAACAACCGGTGCGCGCCTACCTCATGGCATGCGCGATGGGAGTCAATTTTCGGGGAGCCTTGTCGCATGTGGATTGGTCTCGACAATCGTCGGAAAGTGATTCTCCATAACAAAGCCGAGGCAACAGTCATCGTGATACTTCTCGTTGTTGAAAACTCTCTCGTTCTGACTCCCCACATGGGATGAATTTGACCCATGCGTGCGTATCCAAATTATGGCCCATGGCATTTAGGACAGCGTGATCACCAGTCCACCTCTCCATCCCACTGTCATGTTTTGTCCAATCCCCACACTGAGAGGTCGCACGTTTTGTCTGCAAGGCGTTGCCGGAGCCGCAAGACATCCAGTGCCCGCGCGACCACCGCATCAAGTCTTTCCATATCCACCGACTTGATCGTGAAGTCGTAGGCCCCCAGCTTCATTGCTTCCACCGCATCCTGCATTGTTCCATAGACCGTCAGCATGACGACAAGCGTGGCAGGCGCCAACTGGCGCACATATTTGAGCGTCTCGAGACCGCTGAGCCCCGGCAGCTTCAGATCGAGCAACACCAGATCCGGAATACTGTGCTGCAGCCCCACCAGCAGTGCTTCACCGGATTCATAGCCCACTGCGTGATGACCCTGCCGCGTCAAGCGTTTCACGATGGCCTTACGAGTGACCTGCTCATCGTCGGTCACAACGATGTCGGCGCGCCTCTGGTCGCCTGTCGTCAACTGGGGCTCTTGATTGGCTGGCAGCCAAATACTCACGATGGTGCCGAGTTCAACTGTGCCCGTCAGCTGGATTGCTCCATGATGTCGCTCGATAATGTTCTTGCAGATTGTCATGCCTAACCCAGCACCATGTGATTTTCTCGAGCTGAAAAATGGCTCATGGCCGCGGGACAGTAATTCGAATGGAATGCCTGTACCGGCATCTCTGATACGGATCATAATGCCAGGCTGTTCATGGTGGAATGACTCATGTGTCCTGATATCTATGGCCGATCCGTCCATTGAAGAGGCCGAAATGGCGTTGTCTATGACGTTCAAAAGCACCTGCCCGATCTGATCTCGATCGCCATGCAGATGATCGGCTATGGTAGAGAAAGACGTTTGGGCCATAAGATGTTTCGCCTGCAGAGGCCCCCTCAATCGGTTGAGGACCTCCGTGACGAGTTCGGACAGCACAAATCGAGCCAGCTCTAGAATGCGCGGCTTCGCATACTCAACAATCTGATTCATGCTCAACTCTTCTCGTCTGGTCTCGCGAACGATTTGTGGGGATAGGCAGGGCAAACCTCTTTCCCACCAAGGAGTCGCTGTTCTTCGTAAGTTTCATTTCTTCAATAAGATAGTCGATTTCTTTGGCCAGTAGGCTTTGCACTCGATCGATCTGTTCGTAGGCCTGAAGATAATCGATCGCACAGGCAATTCGTATGGCCGCTCGCGTCAAAAAATCGATATCCCCCGGGTCGGGAACCTCCGACTTGATACTGGAGAAATTAAGAATGCCGAGGCACTGGTCTCCCGCCAGAAAGATCGATTGCTCATGCGTCCGAGGCCCTCCTGCACCTGCCATTGGTCTTCCAGAAAAACTTGTACTCGTTGCAGATCTGGCCGGATATGGAACGTCCCCTGATCGTAGGCCCATCCCATCCCGCTTCCGATACGCGGAATCACCGTATTGCGTTGGAGCGCCACCTGCGCCAACCTTGTAGCGATGACATAGAACCTCGACCCATCGCCCTCATAGTCGTATAGGCTGACCGACACCCGGGCCCAAGGAATCCCTTTATTAATCTCGGCCGTGATCGCTTCCCAGAGACTATTCATTTCTCGCTGCGAATTGAGGACGACGGCGACAGCCGAGCAATCTCGATAATTTCTCTCAATCCGGTCCATAAACGCGTCAATAGGCTCTGCCCTGGTAGATTGAATCAACATGCATGCTCCCTCGACGCCCTGCTAGAAGGCTATCTCTCCTGGTAAACGAAAGGGAGGGGTTCTCCTACAGAAACCCTTTGATTGCCGAGCTTGTCCAAGATGTCCGTGATCCGCTTGGGGTGGCCCCAATCACTCCAGAAGACATCGCGCATCTCCATGACGGCCAATCGCTCCGGCACGCATTCGAGCAGGTGCGAGGAAAAGTTCCGACAAGGCATGGCGTCATAGATCGCATCGAGCACTCTCAGTTCCCCGATGGTGTCGATTGCCTCTTTGAGCCGTTCGAAGCGTGCCATCAACTCGGGAAAGCATTTTTGTCCCAAGCTCCAGAGATTTCTTCCTTTCGCAGCAAGCACCATCGTATTCCACAGGCCGCCGTTGGTCCTGGCTGCGTGAGCAGTGATCTCGTCCGGTTTTTCAAAGAACGTCTCTACCGCGTGAATGGCCGTCTCCCCTGTCAATTCCAGACAGTGTCCCGGCTTGATCCAGCCGTATTCCAGTTCCAATTCGTCAGGTCTTGCAGCGAGCATAACCGGTCGGCCTCCCAGCCCATTGCTCCCCCGCACTGCACGATTCACAGCTAATAGAAATGAATCTTCTGGGAAGATGAAGTGATCCGATGGATAGATGACCACGGTCGCCAGTGGATCACGAGCCAAGATATAGGTGAGTGGGAGAAAAATGCCGGCTGCCGTGTCTACGTTTTCCGGTTGCAACAACACCATGCCTGCGGGTCGTCCATCAAGTTGCGGCCAGACTTCGGCCTGATGGTGCCTGGCTGCGACCACGACCACTCGATCCCAGGGCGTGGGTCTGGCCGCGCGGTCGAGTGTATGCTGGAACATTGAGCGCGATCCGACGAAGACACAGTATTGCTTCGGTTTCTCATGCCCGAGCCAACGTCGGATGAACTGTTTGTTTCGCACCCCGTCGCCACCGGCTAGCACGATCGACCACAGGTTCCCTTGTTCATGTCCGTTCTTCATTGCATTCTCCTTTCACGACGCCGGTGCTCCTGTAGTGCCTCTTGTTGTCGATCATGCACTTAGACCCAGCAGGACGGTCGTCACGGAGTATTAATGCGCATCGACCTGAGTGGCGTGCGTTCCACCGGCAGTCGGGTTTGATTACGCAGGATCACAGGATCGACACAATGCCCGCATTGCACGCAACGGAAGACCTCGGCGTTGTGTTCTCCGGTGTTAATCAAGTCATAGCACCAATCCTGTACGAGCAAGCCCGCGCAACGAGCGCAAGATCTTGTATAGAGTTGCTCTCTGGCTCTGAGGAATCGAATACCATGTTCAATCCCATTATGGATCATAGTTTCGACCGACTTCGTCTCTTTCATTTCCATTCTCGGTCCCATGATCCAGCCTCCCTATACCTGGTTCGATGCGATGCGCCCTTGGCTGCAGAACGTGATATGCCTTGAGCCAGCGGTGTCACTCTAGCTCCGCCACATGAACGATCGGCGAACGGATCGTGAAGAATTATTCATAATGTTGAATGACCGGGAGAAAACCGACGGTGGTATAAAACCTAGTCTAACGATCCAGAATGGCACGCTGGGCAGCGGCAGAAGGATGCTGAGAATGCGGAGGGCTGACAAACTACGCAGGCAGCGGCATCTTCAGGGCGAGAGGCCTGAATTCTAGGTGCGCCATGGCTCTTGAGATTGGGCATGATGTCCGACTCAACGCCGACCGGGTGATGCGACGCCCTGCATCCGCATGAATCGTTTCCCCACTCTTTCACTTCGTACGGCGATCGTTTATCCTGTGCCGGATTGCTCGGCCTTGTCTGTGATCATGGAGGCGATGGGTATGGCTCGATTAGTCCTGCTTCGTCACGGCGAATCACAATGGAATCTGGAGAACCGCTTCACCGGCTGGGTCGATGTACCCCTCTCGCCGCGAGGCATAGAGGAGGCCAAGAACGCGGGGAATACACTCCGGAGTTTTACCTTCAACCGCGCCTTCACCTCTGTGCTCTCACGGGCGAATGAAACCCTCAGGCTTGTGCTCGATGCGATCGGTCAACCGAACATCCCCATCGAGAAGGACAAGGCCCTCAATGAACGGATGTACGGTGAGTTACAGGGATTGAACAAGGATGAGACCGCGAAAAAATACGGCGAAGCGCAGGTGAAGATCTGGCGGCGGAGTTACGACGTGCGCCCGCCGGGGGGAGAAAGCTTGAAAGACACTGCGGAACGTGTGCTGCCGTACTATGCACAGACCATCAAGCCCTACCTTTTGAAGGGGGAAACGATCCTCATCGCGGCGCACGGAAACAGCTTACGGGCCCTGATCATGGAGTTGGAGCGACTTTCCCGAGAGCAAGTACTGGAATTGAACATTCCAACTGGCGCGCCACTCCTCTATGAGTTGGATGAAACGGGGAAGGTCATCACCCACCGCTACCTCTGATCGGTTGGGCAGGACGGAAGATTATCCGACGTCTTCCAATAGTTGCCCGTAGGTGTCGACCGGGACGAAATCGATGAGTAGGGTTAAGAGATTACGTCGATCTGGCTCTTTGATTAAGCGGCTTTCTTCCATCAGCGCAGCAGCTTCTGCACAGACCGCAAGCGGACTCGCCCCCTCTTCGACTAAACGACTATAGCGCCGCCGACGGTCCTGCCATTCGTCGAAGTAGGCGGTCCAGTCGACTGAACCGACGGGAACAGTGGTACCCCATCCTGCTTGCATCTCATTGAGGATAAGGCCCGAGAGCGCAGCCTGATACTTCTGAGGGATATGCGCTTCGATGGCTGCAAGGATCCAAAACAGGTTCACCGAGAGCACTTCTTGCGTGATCGCCTGAGCCTGCTCCACCGTGGCCTCAATCCCATACTCTTCCAGCTGCTGAACAGTCACACCGATCGGCATCGCTGCGACCAGAGCCACCGCTGCTTGCCTCGGTGTCATTGAATTGGCTGACATGCGCACCTCTCACTCGTCCAGGGAGGCAGAGAATACACCACTGTGCCACTCTGCTCAAACAACTTGTTCACTCCAAATTCTTGTGCTAGAGTCCAGCCATGTTTCGACGGATCGCCGCTACAGTCTCACGATGGATCTGTGCCGCCAGTCTGACGGCTGTCTTGGCTACAGGCGCCGTCCTGTCTGTCCCTCTCGCCCAAGCAGACGAAAACCGCTGGGGATTCGGCAGCGACCTGGGCCTCACAACCGGAACGGTCAACGGCACGGTATTCACCTTGGCATTCAACGGTGACTACTACGTCGATCGAAATTTCTCGGTTGGACCGATGATGCAGATCACTCCGATGGGCGATCTTTTTCAGGTTTCCTTTGCCGGGGTTGCCCGCTATCACTTTCGTCTCAACAACGGCATCAACGTGGTACCCTTCTCAGGAATCGGTTTGCTCCATGCAGACCTAGACCGCGGGACCGGCCCAGCGCGCGTCGATCGCAACGACACGAGCTGGTATATCCCCCTCGGCGCCTCGTTGGAATACCAGGCAACCCACAATCTCGCGTTATCGTCGACCTTGATCGTCAATCTCCACGACATCGACCTCTCTCCATCGCTCCAAGAGAAGGACCAGACGAGTGTAGCCCTGCTGTTTGGTTTCCGCTTCGGCCCCTAACAGTCTATCGAGAAAGTCTGCCGACTCCGTTCCCGCGTTGCTCAATCTTCCTCTTCCTGTCCAAGTTCACAGAGCCAAACACATGAGGCCCGATGCTCGGGAGGGGCCTGTGAAGGCGATGCTCTGCCCTATTTAAAAATATTCGTAATGTGGAAGGTGGGGGAGAGAAATAGCTAGGCCGCTTTGGCCGGTTGCCAGCGAAGTCCGATATTCAGCAATTCTTGCAACAGATCTTTGTAGGGATAGCCGTCTTTCTCTGCCGAGTCTGCAAAATCTTCATCGTGCGCGATTTGTGGATTCGGATTGGCTTCCAACACATATACCTGACCCTCTGCATCCATTCGCACGTCGATACGCGCATACCCGCTCAGCCCAAGGGCGCGATAAACACGTTTGGCGAGGTGTTGAATCTCCTCGGCTTTCCCTTCGGGAAGATTCCTGGCTTCACCGGATCGAATCCCGTACTTGTCTTGATAGGCGCGACTCCATTTGACCCGCTCGGTCGCAATCCGCCTGGCGTCATCCGGAAGCTTATCCAGCATCAACTCCCACACCGGCAGGACATGCACATGCCCATTGCCCATGACTCCAACATAGAGTTCGCGTCCTTCGATGTACTGTTCGATGAGAGCCCCAGTCCCTACACTCGTGTGAATGAATTCAACTCGCTCCTTGAGTTTATCGTCGTCCTGGACGATGGAGGCCTGCGAAATCCCCAACGAGGCTTCCTCGGTCACCGATTTGACGATCAAGGGAAAGGACAACCACTTAGGCCGTTTAACCGTCCGCCCCTGCGGCACCACCATGAAGTCCGGGAATGGGATTCGGTGGAACGAGAATAACTTTTTGGAGAGGACCTTATCGCGCGCCAACATCAACCCTCGCGGGTTACAGCCTGTATAGGAGACGTGCAGCAATTCAAGATACGACACGACATTTTGGTCGTACACCGCTATCCCGTCGAACTCTTCGAGCAGATTGAAGGCGATGTGCGGCTTCCAGTCTTCAATGGCAGATCGAAGCACTCCGAGATCGCTCCGGACCCCCAGAGGCTTCACGTCATGCCCGAGTTTGCGGAGCGCGGAGACCACATCGTATTCCGTCTTCCACGCGGCGACAGCCACGTCCTGTCCGTCGAGGAGATCCGGAGGCACCAGATCTTCGTGCATCAAAACGAGAATGCGGAGCCGTCTCATACCGCCACCTTGTGCCGCCCGCTGCGCAAATAGTTCATCGTGTGAACGGTCAGCAAAATCGTGAAGTCCAATTTCGCCTGCTCTTCCGCGAGCGGCAGTCGCAGGTGGAGCTGCCGGCAACGCCGAATCATGCCCTCGAGCACCTGATCGATCGTATATTGATATTCGCCGGTCCAGGCTGCGACTTTGCGACGCACCTCTTTTCGAAAGCGGTTCAAGAAGGTAGCGGCGCTCAGTTTATCGGCATGGACAGGGGCATCGGAAAATAGGCGCTTCAAGTCCGGATCGTACAACGACGGGCGCTCGGTCCCATAGTGAGCACGTTTGCGTTCATAATGCTCACGCAAAGTCTTCTTCAGTTGAGGCAACGGATCGATCTCCTCATGCGTGACCACCTTGGGCGGCACTGCCGCCAACCCCTCCATGAGCCCCTCGACATAGTGAAGCTTCTTCAGTACCGGCCAACCCTTATAACGGTCGGACCAGCTCGAATCGGGCGTGAGCCAGACCGCAAAGGTTTCAGCAAAGTCTTCATCCGGATGGCTCTGTGCGTACCAGACATCGAGATGCCGGACGAAGCTCCGGCTATAGGGTCGGGGGCTATAATATTTGGGGTAGGGATCGGACGAACGTCCAAAGACCTCTTGCCGACGGCGGAGACGGCGGAGACGGTAGGCATTTTCAATGGCGTGCCCGGCCTCATGCCTCAAAATTCTCATGCACCATTCCGGCGTCCCTCCTTCGACTTCGAGCATCTGGTCCATTTCAAGTTTCTCGAGTCGTGGATGGGCCAGGTAAAAGGGCACGGCAATCCCCGGCACGCCATCTGGCGTAAACCATTCGTTGGACAACCAAAAGTGGGGGCGGAAGAGAAGCTGTCTGGCTTCGAGTTCGGCGTAGAGTTGCTGAATCTGTTCCGACAAGAATGCCCCGTCGAGGGTGAGGCCGAGTTGACTCATCGGAAGGTCCAGAAGCTGCTCGTTCGACCACGAGACCCAGTCCGGCTCGCGACTATGGCTGCCAGACTCTGTCACTTCCTGTAGTCGCGATTGTTGCATCAATGCCTTAGTCTATGTAGTCCATCTGCAAGAGGTCCTGTAGAAAATATAGCAGGTGCTTTAACATTGCCCTAATTTATGAAGCCCTTTGTTGACTGCACCTATTAATATGTGGAGAAAAAATGTCCGATCGAGTCCAAGAATGAACCGGCACAGACAATATGAGCGCAAGAAGGGCTAATGGAGACGAGGAAGAAGGGCCGGCGCCGTGGCCCAAATGGTATCGATCACCGAGCATAGGTACAGGCGAGCACGCACCGGATCGGTCTCCCAATCCGGAATGGCTTCGTGCAGATCAAGAATCGGCTGATCTAGACCGAGACAGACCTGATTGAACAGGGGAATGTCGAGGCCGAATCGTTCCCGAACGAAAACCTGGTGATTTCGCCCCATTGCAATGACGAGGTCGGCAATCTCGATCAGTTCCTGGGTCAGTTGCCGTTGAACGTGGAGGGTTGGATCAGCACCCTTCGCGCGCAATTGAGCCTGAACCCAAGGATTCACAGTCTGAGACTTGGCTTCGATCCCAGCCGAGCCAACAATGCAGGACATGCCGGGAGCTAGCCTGCTCTTGAGCGCATATTCTGCCGTCAGACTCCGAAAAATATTCCCGGTGCAGACGAATAGGACTGAGTGAAGTTTTTCACTCATCGATTCTGATCCTTCCCCATAACGCCCCGGTTGAAGATCGACAGCCACAGGGCTGAGCGCGTAGAATGCCGGCCTATGTTGCAACCGGCAAGTCCCTCACGCACAGGCCTTAAACTAGATGACGCCACGGAACAGCTGCAGACCAGGCTGCTTCGCCTCATGGGAGGAACCATTGGCGAGTACGGCCTCATCGAAGATGGCGACAAGATCATGGTCTGCCTATCGGGCGGAAAAGACAGTTATGCCCTGCTCGATTTCCTGCTGGTCTTACAACGGCGCGCTCCGATTCATTTCGACCTTGTCGCGGTGAATTTGGATCAAAAGCAGCCGGGATTTCCAGCCCATGTACTTCCAGACTATCTTTCAAATACCGGTGTGCCGTTCCATATCGAAGAACGAGACACCTATTCCGTCGTGAAGCGACTTATCCCTGAAGAACAGACCACCTGTTCACTCTGCTCTCGACTCCGTCGCGGCATCCTCTATCGCGTCGCCACGGAATTGGGCGCAACAAAAATCGCCTTGGGTCACCACCGAGATGATCTGATTGAAACCCTATTTTTGAATTTGCTGTATACCGGAAAACTCAAGACGATGCCGCCCAAACTACGCTCGAAAGACGGTCGGCATGTCGTCATTCGCCCGCTGGCCGCAGTGCGGGAGAGCGATCTCGCCCGATATGCGGAACTGCGCGCATTTCCCATTATTCCCTGCGACCTCTGCGGCTCACAAGAGGATCTCAAGCGAAAACAGGTGAAGGGGTTCTTGAAAGAATGGGAACTACGATCACCTGGCTGTACGGACAGTATCTTCGCAGCCCTGTCGAACGTGGCACCGCCGCTTCTCCTGGACCGACGGCTCTTCGACTTCATGGGTCTTCGTGCGTCTAATCAGGCAGCGGGGGAGGAAGACGCCTGGTTGGACCAAACACCTACCCCACCACTCTCATGAGCCTCACAACTCTGCTGAACCAGAATGAGATTGGTACATCTGATGAGCAGCAAAATACCGGCTCACAAAGCGAGGCATCCCTGGCGAGTCCACCGTTGCGGCCTATCCATGAATCCGCTATCCCAGACCAGCTCTCTAGCCTGCGGTCGTAGCCCATGGCACAATCTCCTGATTTCAAAACGGTCGCAGAACAACTGGTCCAGACAGCCAGGTGGGCAGCTCGTATGGGCTGGGCTCCTGCGACCAGCACAAACTATAGTGTGCGGTTGCCAGACGATGCAGCCCCCGAATATTGCGCGATTACAAGCTCTGGAGTCGACAAAGCTGAGATCGAGGTCGAGCACATCCTTGCCGTGGACCAACAAGGCAGAGCTCTAGACGGAAACGGACTGACACCTTCAGCCGAAACTCCCCTTCACCTGCTCCTCTATCGCAGGATGGGAGCCGGAGCGGTGCTTCACACCCATTCACTCTCAGCAGCATTACTCTCCCAGCTGGCTCGTGACGAAGGACGCATAGTCCTCTCCGGGTGGGAGCTGCTGAAGGGATTAAACGGCATCGAGAGCCACGAAACAGAAGTCTCCTTGCCGATCTTCCCCAATTCACAGGATATGCAGGCATTGTCGCTGCGCGTGGGACAGTCCTTTTCAACTGAACAGTGCTGTTATGGATTTTTGCTGGCAGGACACGGCCTCTATGTCTGGGGCAAGGATCTCCCGGAGGCAAAACGACATCTCGAGGTCTTCGAATATCTTCTCCAATGCCAACGAGAGGCGACATTCCATGGCCACCCTGCGACTACCAGATAAAAACGTGACCCTCCGAGATCCATCAGCTGTCCGGCAATTTCTCGACGTGCGAGGCATCCTCCATGAACGATGGTCCGCGGACAGAACGTTACCTGTCGATGCCACCAACGAGCAGGTCCTCGCCGCCTACGATCACCTGCTCAAACCATTCATGGACAAAGGCGGCTACCAGACGGCGGATGTGATACATGTGGACGGCCACACACAAAATCTGGACGGGATCCGGGAGAAGTTTCTCCGTGAACATACCCACAGCGAGGATGAGGTGCGTGTCTTTGTTGAAGGCCGTGGATTTTTTTGGTTCCACAAGGAAGGGATCGAGGAAGAAGTCTTCGCTCTGCTGTGCGAACAAGGTGATCTCATTTCTGTTCCAGCCAACACCAAACACTGGTTCGATCTAGGCGACCCTCCAAAAGTGCGGGCGATCCGTATCTTCAGCGACCAGGCAGGTTGGGCTCCCCACTATACAAATTCCCAAATCGATCGGCGATATCGCTGGTAGCAACTTCATGGTCCGATACATTCTCATGGACATCGAAGGCACACTTATTTCGGTGACCTTTGTCCGCGAGGTCCTCTTCCCCTTTGCGAAACACCGTCTCTCCCCCTTTCTCAAAGAGCGGCGGCATGACCCCACTGTGCTCCGATGGACCACAGCATGTCAGGATACTATCGAGCAGGAAACAGGTACCCGCCCTGGGCACGAGGATCTGCCTGTCATGCTAACGGGCTGGATCGATCAGGACCGAAAACTGGCTTGCCTCAAAGCACTGCAAGGGATGATCTGGGACGAAGGTTATCGGCAGGGGGCTTTTGTGCCGGAACTATATGGCGACGTCCTGCCTGCCTTAACACAATGGCGCGAGAGCGGCATCCGCCTGGGAATCTACTCATCTGGTTCTGAACAGGCGCAAAAGCTCCTCTTTGCACATACCAACGTCGGGGACGTCACCCCGTTGTTTGAGCATTTTTTCGATACAAGCGTCGGGGAGAAGAAAACAGCTTCCAGCTACCGTACGATCAGCGAACAGATCGGTCTACCGCCCCATGATATTCTTTTTCTGTCGGACGCAGAGCTCGAGCTGGATGCCGCCGCATTGACCGGGTTCAGGACAGCCCACATCGTACGGCCTGGAACAGATTCAGGCAGCCGTCACCCTATTCATCCTGACCTCACTCACCTTTCCCTCGAAAGATAGAACCTACTATTGACGAATTGTTCGGAGTGTACCGATAAACGTGGCAAGAGTTACGGCTTCAACTTCGAAGTAAATTGTTTACGGAACTTGACGACTTTCGGTCCAACGACAGCTGTACAGTAGCCTTGGAATGGATTTCGCACAAAATATTCTTGGTGATAGATCTCGGCTTCGTACCAGGTCGCGGCAGGAGTAATTTCCGTCACGATCTGGTTAGCATAGAGCTTCTCTTTCGTCACTGCTTCAATCACTTCCTCAGCTATCTGCTTCTGTTCCGCCGTATGGAAGAAAACCGCAGACCGGTATTGCGTCCCGGTATCATGACCTTGCCGATTGAGTGTTGTAGGATCGTGAATGACAAAGAACACCTCAAGCAGCTCACGATAGCTGACGACGGTGGGATCGAACGTGATGCGAACCGCTTCTGCGTGGCCAGTCCTGCCGCTACAGACTGCTTCATAGGTCGGCTGGTCTACTTGACCGCCGATATAACCGGACTCGACCGCCACCACACCCTTCATTTGGTCAAAAACCGCTTCGAGGCACCAAAAGCAACCGCCGGCCACGGTTGCGATACTGAATCCTTTCTGTGCCGTCGATGTAGCCTGATCCACCGTGCAGATCTCTGATTACCCGGTCTGAAAACGAGTCCTGGAAGGCGCCACTTTCGTTCAGATTCCTACTACGCCTTATATCATACACGCCCAGAAGCTGCGAACAGCTCCGTCGGCCAGCGCAGAAATTCTCAAGCTTAGCAGTCGATGAGAGACGATCGAATCGTCTGAATCAGTGGGAAGAAAAGGGGAAGGAGAAAGGCTACGCACTAAGTTCTTCGTTGAGACTGGCAATGACACGCTCGAGTTTTGCCCCCTCGTCCGGCTGAATCTTCGTAAACTGGATTCCAAACGTCCCGGCCTTGATCCACCGTACTTGGGCTTCGTCGATTCGCAAAGGCCAGTCAAGCCCTGGGACGTAGATGCGGCACTCAAATGCAGCCCCCAACGTAACCGGTACATCCGTTTCGATTCTACATCCACCGGTAGAAAGATCCAGCGTCCGACCTTGGCCTTCTTGTTGCCCGCCTGAAAAGATGCTTCTAAACTGGGACGTAAAACGTGGCTGTTGGCGCTGCTCTGTACAAGACTTCTCCTTTATAATGCGAGGCTGAAAATGCTTCGTACCAGAATCTCGCTTAGTTTTCATAGAGCCACCCTGTCTCATCCCAATTAAACGAGGAACCCCGGGCCGTATGAAGAGGCGCCGGGGTTCCTTGGAGGCTGTATCGGCTAGATTACTTCTTCATATTTAACAAGACATGGCCGCGACGATTCTGCTGATAGCAGGACTCAGAAGGCTCCGAGCAGAAAGGGCGCGCCTTGCCGTAGGACACGATCGCCAGCTGTTTGGGGCTCACACCCGACTCGACCAAATAGCTGCGCGCAGCCTTGGCTCTTTTATCACCCAAGACAACGTTGTAATCGGCCGTGCCCCGCTCATCTGCGTGACCCTCGACCTTCATCACAGCACCCGGATGGTCCTTGAGCCACTGTGCGTCGTGATTCAAAGCCTCCATTCCTGTATCCGAAAGCGTCCACTGGTCATAGCCGAAGAACACATCCTGTAAGCCGGCTTCGATAGCTGCTTTTTCCTCTCTGGTTATTTCCGCACGCTGACGGGCGGTCAGCCCACCAGAGGAGGCAAGAGAGGCAATCTCACCGCCTTTCCCCAAACGCTCTTCAGCGGGATTCTGAGAGAACCCGCTTAGTGCTCCGCTTGAACCACCTTTCTGTGCGGTCCCTGCCCCCGTTTCTCCATCGGACTGCAACCATTTCATACTACAACCCTGACCAACCAATAGAACGAGCCCCATTGCTGCCACGGCAGCTGTTTTCATTGGATTTCCGATCATGATTGTTCTCCCATCTTTGGAATAATATTTCGCCAGCGTAGGTCAAATATAGCACCTGTAGAAAAAGATGACGTCCAGCAAAAATCGCAGCTATTTTGCTTGAATTAGCGAGTTACTGGAAAGCGGACTTCAGGCCTGGCAGGAAGCAGATCTAGAGGCGTCCGACACTCCTCTTCTAAGCACCAAGAACGAATGGACAGAGAGAAAAAGGCCTAGAATTGCACTGGCTTGCGGTCAGCCCATCGGTCCGGGCGTAGAACAGTACTCAATGCAGCCACCGCACAGATGAAGGCCAACATGGCCAACCCCACCATCAGAAAAAACCCAGCTCGGACATCATGGAGGACAACATGATTCATGATGCGCCCCTCCTCTTGGTGACTGTGCTCTTTTCCACCCAGCCTCCGCAGAAACAAACCAGGGTGCCCTAGGATCGTGCTTCGTCAACCTGCGTCGGCAGCAGGGAGCTGTATTGCCCCAAAGCCTGCTACCTCCAGTAATCTGAGGATCGCTCATTCGAAAATTTCAACCGCTATGGCCTCTAGCATAGCACCGTTTCAGGCGCCCAATGGATACGGCATTTTGTTGCAAAAGTACTGGATTGCACTCAGAACTCCCCTCTTAATCAGTTATATCAGGCTAAGACTGACTCACTCATTAATTCATACAAACCATAGTTTCCCAGGCCTTTACCTTGACAGGCCTCAAACCCCTATGCTACACAGTCATCTTCCCTAACGGAGATAAGGGCTTATGTACGCAATTATTGAGACAGGCGGCAAGCAGTATCGAGTTGAAACTGGTTCATTGGTCCAGGTAGAGTCCCTTCCTGGCGAGGTTGGAGGGACCATCGAACTCAGCCAGGTTCGCCTGGTTCACGGCGACACAGGGCTGACCATTGGGCAACCCTTGGTCAAAGGGGCCACCGTCAAGGCCGAAATCATCAACCAGGGTCGAACCCGCTCCATCACCATCTTCAAGAAACAACGGCGCAAGAACTATCGGCGGACCAATGGCCATCGCCAGGGCTTTACCAAATTGCGTATTACCGGTATCGAAACGGCCTAACGAGGATCAGTCATGGCAACAAATAAAGGCGGCGGATCAACTAGAAACGGGCGCGATAGCAATCCGCAATATCTTGGGGTCAAGGCCTATGGCGGAGAGACCGTGAAGGCTGGGTCAATTCTGATCCGCCAGCGAGGGACGAAGTTCTTCCCCGGATTCAACGTGGGACTGGGCAAAGACCACACCCTCTTCGCTCGCATCACGGGAATCGTGAAGTTCGAACGTGGCCGCGGACGACAGAAGATCAGTGTCTACTCCGTGCCTTCAGTGTCATAGCGCATCTCTCTTTTTCTTCTCGCCACAGTTTGGTTACTGCAAGGACTCCCGGCATGAGTGGGGATGCAACGGGATGTTCCTCATAGATCATGCCTACATAGCCATCACGCTGAAACGGTGCGCCGATGTTCGTCGATGAAGTCCGTATCCATATCAAAGCCGGACGAGGTGGCGACGGTTCATGCAGCTTTCGTCGAGAAAAATTCGTGCCGCGCGGGGGGCCTGACGGTGGCGATGGCGGCCATGGAGGCCACGTCGTGTTTGAAGCATCGCCTCGCATGACCACACTCCTCGACCTCCGATATCAGAAACACTACGAAGCCGAAGCCGGTCGCCAGGGTGGCGCCGCCAATTGCTCCGGAAGGACCGGCGCAGATGTGGTAGTCGCACTTCCAGTCGGCACCGTCATCTTCGATGATCAAACCGGTGAGTTGCTGGCAGACCTAGTCGCCCCTGGGCAACGGTTTGTAGGAGCTCACGGGGGCCGTGGCGGACGAGGGAATAGCCATTTCGCCACCTCCACCAATCGCACACCCACGGAATTTGAAACCGGCACGGAAAGCGAAGAGCGATCGCTCAGACTCGAGCTGAAACTGTTGGCCGATGTCGGACTCGTGGGTTTTCCCAATGCCGGAAAATCGACGCTCATCGCCGCAATCTCAGCAGCGCGGCCGAAGATCGCCGATTACCCCTTCACCACACTGACCCCCAACCTAGGGATCGTCCGCTGGGGAGAAAAAGAAAGTTTTGCCGTTGCCGACATTCCGGGAATCATCGAAGGCGCCCATGAGGGAAAGGGATTGGGATTCCAATTTCTTCGGCATATCGAACGCACGTCATTTTTGCTGCACATGATCGATGTGTCGGAATGGGCTCCCGATGAGCCTGTCAAGACCTTCGAGATCATGCGTCAGGAGTTAGCCGCCTACGATGAGCCAATCACCACACGTCCCTTCGCGGTGATCGCAACGAAAATCGACCTGGCTGGCGACAAAGCACGCCTAAGCGAGTTACAGAAGTACTGTGCGGGTCACGGGTATCCATGCCTCCAGATCTCTGCCGCCACGAGAGAAGGACTGACGGAACTTGTCACCTATGTCGGGCAACAGGTGGCGAAGCTTCGAACCGCACCATGCGCGATAAACTCCTAAAAGAAACCACCCGCATCGTCATCAAGATTGGGAGCAGTCTCGTCGCGTCCCGAGATACAGGACTGCGCCCCGAACAGATCGATCGGCTCGCGGATGAGATCGCGGCACTTCGGTCAAACGGACGTGAGATCTTGATCGTCTCTTCCGGCGCGATTGTTTCCGGCATCAAAAAGTTAGGACTCAAAGAATACCCCAAGAACCTCCCGATGAAGCAGGCGGCTGCGGCAGTCGGCCAGAGTCGGCTCATGTGGGCCTATGAAAAATCGTTTGAGCGGGTCGATGTCAAGGTGGCGCAAATTCTCCTCACACACCAGGATCTCGCCGACCGGAGGCGATTTCTCAACGCACGCCACACCCTGACTGCGCTGATCGGTTTCGGCGTCATCCCCGTCATCAATGAAAACGATACGGTCGCAGTGGACGAAATCCGCGTGGGAGATAACGATACCCTGGCGGCCGAAGTGGCCCATCTGGTCGACGCGGAACTGCTCATCATCCTGTCCGATATCGACGGCCTATTTACCGAAGACCCGCGCAAGAACCCGGCAGCCACGCTGATCCCCTTGATCCCGGAGATTACCCAAGAAATCGAGGAACGAGCCGGCGTGTCCACCACTTTTGAAGGAACCGGGGGCATGGCCACGAAAATCCGAGCGGCCAAGAAAGTCAGTGAGTATGGCGTAGCGACCTTGATCTTGAACGGGCAAAAACCAGGCCTCCTTCCACAAGTATTAGCCGGCGGATCAGGCGGCAGCCTCTTCCTCGCGAAGGAACGCCGCTTCACCAGCCGCAAACATTGGATCGCCTTTACCCTCAGGCCGCGCGGAACTCTGACTCTCGACTCAGGAGCCGTCGAGGCGCTAGCCATGCGCGGGAAGAGCCTACTGGCTTCCGGCATCCTGAACGTCAGTGGTTCATTCGAATCGGGAGATGCGGTCGTTTGTCTCGACCAGGAGGGCAAGGAATTCGCCAAAGGACTCGTGAACTTCTCTTCCGACATCTTGGCACGAATCAAAGGGCTCAAAACAACCGAGATTCAGCAGCAGCTCGGCCCGCAGGAATATGAGGAAGTCATTCATCGGGACAACCTCGTGATCCTCTAGCCGGATGCTGAAAAATCCCGCCAGCTTTGCTCTCGCTGCGTTATGATGTCACCAGTTTCTGAATCTCAACCCTCAGTACCCAACACCCAGCACCCAACAACTGGTACACGCCTAGGGCTGTTGGGCGGCAGTTTTGACCCAGTGCATAGCGGCCACCTGGCCATTGCACGCCAGACACGCGAGGCCCTCGGACTTGACCGAATCCTCTTCATCCCCACGAGTCACCCCCCCCATAAGCCAACCGGCAGTCTGGCGCCGGTGCAAGACCGCTATGAGATGGTTCGTATTGCCATCGCCTCAGACCCATTTTTCGCCATCTCGGACGTGGAAATCCGCCGGTCAGGCAAGTCCTACTCCATCGATACCATTCGCCTGCTGCAGCAAGAATATGGAGCGCACACTCAACTGTTTTTCCTGATCGGGCTCGATGCCTTTCTGGATTTCCCATCCTGGCGCGATCCTCTGACAGTGTTGGAACTCTGCTCCTTCGTCGTCCTCTCCAGGCCCGGTCTATCGTTTCGCTCCCTCTCAACCATCTCGTTGCTTCCGCCAATTCCCTACTCGTCGCTCACGGACTTGGATGCAGGACAGACTTCCCGAATCGAGACGCCCCTTGGAACCCAACGCCTGATCTATCTCAAACTCCCACCCAGCCCGATCTCTGCATCGGATGTTCGCTCTCGAATCCGGCAAGGACTCTCTGTGGCAAATCTGTTGCCGCCCTTAGTGGAATCTTATATACTCCAGCATCATCTCTACCAAGAGGAGCGCGATCGTACAAACAGCTAGGTCTACGGCCCTCGCCATTGCCAGGGCCATGCGGGATAAGAAGGCCACCGATGCTCTCGTCCTCCAGGTAGCCCCGCTGACCTCCGTTGCCGACTACCTGGTCATAGGCTCTGCGGATTCGGATCGTCAAGCCGGCGCCATCGCAGACCATATCGACGGCATCCTCTCGCGCTCCGGTTCCAAACCGCTGAGCATCGAAGGCAAGCGATCCTCTCAGTGGGTCGTGATGGATTTTGGCGATGTCGTCGCCCATATTTTCAGACAAGATGTCCGGGAACATTACGCGCTCGAACGGTTGTGGGCCGACGCAAAGCGTATTGCCATCCCAGACAAACCGCCGGCCACAAAACAGGCTGGTGTCGCACGGCCCGTGAAACGGAAAAAAGCACCCGTAAAAACAAAGGCCTAGACCGATGCTCCGACTGCTCATCACCATCTTCCTTATCGCCGCCGGCATCTTCCTCTATAGCTATTTCCGCGAACTGAATCCCGGAACGGTCTCGGTTCGGACCAGTCCTTCCATCCAGTTCGAACTGAGCCCTGTCACACTCGTTGTCTTTTCCATGGCTGTGGGCGCCGTGCTCGTGGCCATGGCAGTGGGTATGAGGCAAACTGCCCACGTCATCGGCAACTGGCGCAACACGCGGCTGTTGCGGCGCAAGGAAAAGATCGATGCACTCCATCGCGACGGCACCCACGCTTTCATGTCGAAGCGCACTGTGGAGGCCATTGGCCTGTTCGAACGGGCGCTAGCGATGGACCCCAGTCGTGTCGATTCGCTGCTCTGGCTGGGAAACATTTACCGCGCGGAAGGCAACTTTGCTGAGGCCATCAGCCTCCATCAACGAGCGAGTCGTGTCGACGATCGCAACATCGAAATTCTACTGGAATTGGCAAACGACTTGGAGGGTGCCAAGCGCTATGAAGATGCGCTGCAGACCCTGCACAAGATGCTCAAGATCGAACCGGATAACCTCACCGCACTCATCCGCAAGCGCGATCTGTTGATCAGGCTCGAAAAATGGAGCGAGGCCCTCGAAATTCAACATCGCCTCCTCAAGGCCAACCTGCCGGAGCCGGAACGCCAGGCCGCAACCCACCTCCTCACCGGCTGTACCTACGAGGTCGGACGCCAACTCCTGGAACGTGGCCACCCAGATAAGGCCCGACGCTACTTCCGCGGCGCCATTAAGAAAGACCGGACGTTTTTGCCTGCCTATATCGGCATCGGTGAAATCTTGATCCGAGAAGGGAAGACCAAGCAGGCAGTCGAAATCCTCAAGAAGGTCTATGCCAAAACTCGCAGTATCATTATTCTGCACCGCCTGGAAGAACTCTTTCTCGAACAGGGTGAACCCAGCGAAATTATCCGTGTCTATCAAGAGGCTCTCCGGCAAGACCCGAATAACCCAGCCCTGCAATTCTACTTGGGCAAGCTCTACTACCGACTCGAAATGGTCGATGAAGCCTTCGACATCCTCTCGACCGTCGAAGGGATACAGGACCAATTGGTCGATTACCATAAGATCATGGCCAATCTCTTTCTCCGCAAGCAACAGATGGAGGAGGCCGTCATAGAACTCAAGAAAGCGCTGCATTTCAAAAAGCGCGTGGTTGTCCCCTATGTCTGTACCGCCTGCCAGCAAGAATCGACCGAATGGTCCGGTCGGTGCCGAAGCTGTGGAACCTGGAATACGTTGGTCGCGCTGCCATGGCCCAATGCCGATCAACCGGCCTCCGGTCAAGACCGCGGCTCTCTCCCAGTCTCCGCCGTTCCCTACCAGGGCATTGCTTCTCCCTTTGAAACCGTGTAGGTTTTCGGCCAGCCTGGCTGCCTCACGCGAGTGCAACCACCCGCATCGCAGTCAATGAACTTCAACAGATGATGGAGTATCCATGGTCGACTATCAGGACTTCGCTACCAAAGCTTTGCGCGATGAGACGCTGACACGAAGCGAGTGCCTGGCCGTACTCGAGAGCCCGGATGAGCAGTTACTGGGACTCCTCCAAGCAGCCTTCACCGTTCGATCCCACTATTTCGGCAAGACCGTCAGGCTCCAGATGTTGCAGAACGCCAAGAGTGGAGCCTGCCAGGAGGATTGCCACTACTGTTCACAGTCTGCGACTTCCACCGCTCCCATCGAACGCTATAATCTCGTGTCTCAGCAACAGATGATGGACGGCGCCCGACAGGCAGCGGCCTCGAAGGCCCAACGCTATTGCATCGTCATCAGCGGTCGAAGCCCCTTGGATCGGGAAATCGACGAAATCGCCGGAGCCGTGCGCTCGATCAAGCAGGAGATTCCGATTCAGATTTGCTGTTCACTGGGCCTCATGAACGAACAACAGGCCAAGCGACTGAAGACGGCAGGAGTCGATCGAGTAAACCACAACTTGAATACGAGCGAAGCCTTTCACACCGAAATTTGCACCACCCATACCTTTCAAGACCGGCTCAGCACTATCCGGAGCGCTCGCGCTGCAGGATTGGAGATCTGCTCCGGTGGGATTGTCGGCATGGGTGAAAAGGACGAAGATCTCATCGACCTCGCCATGGCGCTCCGCGAAGTCAGACCGGATTCGATCCCACTGAACATGCTCCATCCAGCGACAGGCACGCCGTTAGAGAACTGCGACAATCTCACACCGCAACGCTGTCTGAAAGTCCTCTGCCTCTTCCGTTTCCTCCACCCGCGCACCGAACTTCGCATTGCCGGAGGCCGCGAACACAACCTGCGCAGTCTCCAACCGTTAGCCCTCTATCCAGCCGACTCTATCTTCGTCAACGGCTACCTTACAACACCAGGCCAACCGGCTCCAGAAGTCTGGGGCATGATCGAAGACCTCGGCTTCAAGATCGAAGTGGACTACCAAACAGCTGCCGAAAAAGGCCCCCAGCTTCGTTCTCAGTCGCGCGAATCGCTCAACGTACTTCAATAAGTACGCCTCGCAATTCGCGCTCCCTGCGGCCTTGCTGAACGCCTTTTTGAGCAGCCTGCAAACAACCGGTGGCAGGTTTCCACGGCAAAGCAATACAGGACCATACCATCACACAAAGATGCGTGAGGTGCTGCAGACGGCTCCTATCATTTGACATACCGCCTGCGTTATATCAATTTCATGGCCCCTACTTGATATAACGTGTGGCCTCGGTCAAATTCGGCAAAGAATAATCGAGAGGCCTATGAATATCAGTGAGTTATCCGGTGTATAGCGACTGGCTGGATTGAGGATGTTGTAGTCGCGCTCGTACTTCTTAGAGAAGCCTGGTTCGACAAGCGCAGGTGCAACTAAGAAGAGCAGCGACAGAAGAGTGAGGACGGCAACCCGCATGGCGAGCCTCCAACAAAAGTGGACTGCCACCCACATTGGTCCTGTGCTCCGGAACAGAGAAGGGGATGGAGCCTGATGATCTTCTGTGCTCGCGCAACGCGCGGACTCCGAAGGGGGGATGGGAGTAGCCAGGTGCCCTTCTTGCTCGCAGAACGCGCGCGGTGAAACTGTGCTCGTTCGATGCGCGCAGTAAAGGGCAGCCTTGGCCACTCCCCTAAACAGAGGTATTGGGAATCGAAAGGCCCTCGCTTGGGTCATGACACGTCTCGGCGTGTCAGTGGGCGGGTAAAAAAGTCGCGCGCAGTGAAAGATCAATCAGCCCCCATCCATGAAGAGATAACGAGCAAGCGAGGCGGGATCAACGTACTCTTTCCACTTCCGCTACTTGACCGGTAACGAAGAGAGCGATAGAGTGCCAACCGTATGAAACAGAAGGTCACAGCATTCGAGAAACCCTTTGATATACGAGAAGTTCCTTCCTATGGCGTCATGGAAGCCGCGCATTATCTGCGCATTCCGCGCACGACCATCCGGGATTGGGTCTCGGGCCGGCACTATAGCAGCAACACCGGCATGCGCTTCTCCAGGCCAATCATCCATGTGCCCGATCCAGACATGAAGTTGCTCTCCTTTATGAACCTTGTAGAAATCCATGTTCTGGATGCCATCCGCCGCAAGCATGATATCCCGCTAGAGAAAGTCAGGACTGCGGTGAGCTACCTCACGAAACAATTTCCTTCACGGCACCCGTTGGCCGATCAAGAGTTCGTCACGGATGGACTGAATCTCTTCATCAAGAAATTCAGCCAATTGATCAACATCTCTCAGGAAGGACAATTGGCCATCCACGAGGTTCTTCAGGCGCACCTCCATCGCATTGAGAGAGACCTCAAAGGCATACCCGTTAGGCTGTACCCCTTCACGAGGAAACGCGACCTCCAAGAAGAACCCAGGGCCGTCGTTATTGATCCACAAATATCCTTTGGGCGGCCTGTGCTGGCAGGTACTGGCATTCCAACAGCTGTGATCGCGGAACGTTATAAGGCCGGCGAATCCATGGATGACTTGGCAAACGATTATGGACGCCGGCGGCTCGAAATTGAAGAAGCCATCAGGTGCGAACTCTCCGTCGAAGCCGCCTGAAGCGCCGGTCTTCTTCCTCGATCGTTCTCTGGGGAAGAACCGTGTCGCCACAGCGCTCAGTCAGGCCGGAGCCACACTTCACATCCATGACGATCTCTTTCCACCCAATGCCAAGGACGAAGACTGGCTTGCCGAGGCCGGGCAGCGCGGATGGATTGTCCTGACCAAAGACCATCGCATTCGGTATCGACACGTGGAACGGTTGGCGCTCATGAAGGCGGGCGTCGCGGCATTTATCCTGACATCAGGCGATCTGCAAGGCGAAGAAATGGCTCAGATCTTCGTCAAGGCACTCCCTCGCATCACCAGGTTTTTGAAGCACCACACGAAACCGTTTATCGCGAAAGTCGCAAAGGACGGCTCAGTCTCGCTGCTCTTTCAATAAGTCCACGCCCTCTTCTTGCGAGCGAGTCACGATTTTTCTCGAAACGCACAGTGAACGACGGTCTGGCGAGGGCGTGAAGTGCACGGTCAAGCAATGACCCTGCAGCACAACACTCGTCATGGTTCTTTTCTTGCCTCCCAGGTTGCGATAAGAAACGTGGCCATTGTGCCTGCAAGATTGACTGCCAGTTCCGCATGGCGAGCAGCAGGCTTCACAGCATGCTTGCTCTTCCCATGTGAGTCACTCAGTTTATTCCGTAGAGACCCAAGGCCTTCCACGACGTTCTGACAACTTCCAAGAACCCGCTTAAAGATCTGTTCAGTGTGCTGGCTAGGCGCGAGTCTTAGTTTATTCGCTGTGAGCTGATACAGACCAGGGAGATCCATTGTGTCTGAGTACGTCACGTGCTCTTCGTCGAGGATAAACTTGCAGACCGTTTCCAAAAGGGAGCGTGCAACGGTGATCGTTCCTTCAGGATCGACCGCGCGACGATCGAGAGCTTTCTGCCAAGCATCGCTCACATGCCCAGCATCGATACGTGAAAGAATCGCTGAAGCAGTTGCATCAGAAGGGGTCAATGTCTGGTTCAGAAAATCAAACTGACGCCCTGCTTTCTCCATACCTACAGAATATCTGAAGTCATTTCTCTCACGCATCGCTCGATTGCTTTTTGCCTCTTCGACAACGTCATGGAAAGTTCTGTAGTCAAGGATCGACTCCGCAGAATTGATATGCGCACCCTCCACCTCAAAGTCACCGCTATATCCCCAGCATGATGCTTCGACCATGTACCACAAGCACAGTGCAGTGTTGGGAAGGGACAATTTTGCCTGTTTGGACAATTGAGAAACAGTAATTGCTGTCTGGGGGTGTGATCTGTAGCGCTTTCTCAGAATGGTGAATAACCTATCGCACCACGCAAAAATGGGCTTGCTCTGCGCTCCTATTTCTGCCAATCCACTGAGGGAAACCCAGTACCGTTGCGAATGGTCCTTTCGGAGATACCCTTTCCGTTCAAGGTCGTCTAAAAGGCCCCGCTGATCTTCATGACTAGCACGATAGAACGCGACTTCCACCCCTTTCTTGCTAGATTGAGTGGCGGCAAACATATTTCTTAGGATCGTTAGGGCCGATTCGCTCAGGCACGAGGGTGCAGAGGATGTCATTCACAGTTCCCCTTGGAAAGCGCGGTGGAGCATTGACTTAAAGAGGTCATCCAAGCGGCGGTGGCTGGCGGTTTGCTCGCCTTGCAGGGCGCGAATTTCGGACACGCGAGAGGAGAACTCCTTTTGCAGCGGGAGCGGTGGAACGGGAATCGGCATCCGGTTCATGTTTGCCTGATTCAGTTTTGGCTGTGCGCTGCCCGTAACGTACTCTGTCAAGTCGCGGAGATTCAGAGCTGCGCAGAGGTAATTCAAGTCAGCCTTGCCGTTGTCGGTGACGACGTGTGCGTGGTTGTTGACCCAGTACTTGCCGTGCGCCAAGAACGCAATCGGCGTCGAGCGGGCCAACAGGTTCGCGCCGTCCTCGCCAATCAAGAGTGCGGTTTCGTCGAACAAGTATTCCTCAATATAGTCGATGATTCCGCTCGCTCCGTAATAAGGATACTCGCCCTTTAGCGCTGCTCTGTCGGAAGCTTTGACCGGCTTGCGTCTACCGTCTTGATTGCTGACCAGATCACCAAACGGCTTCATCGGCCAGCCTTTTGAATTCCTATCTGGATCGCCGAACATGTCGTGGAATAGTGCGGGGATGAGGTTGACGGTGCAGCGGTCGGCTTGGGCACGCAGCTTCCGCAACTCGTCCGCTTCGTCCAGCTGCTTCACAATCCGCTCTTGTTCCACCAGCGGCGGCAGTTGGATGTCCCAATTCAACAGCATCTCTTTGGTGACAGCCTGCCGAGTTCCACCAATCTGGTTGCTCCCCACCAAAACCTGCTGCTCAGGTGAACGCATGTAGTAGGAAAGGAATCGGGGCATCAATTTGTCAGTCGGACGAAGAATGCAAACGTGCTGATTCACACGCGCACCGGCCATGTCGGCTGGTGCAGTCGTAACCCTGCCAATCGAAGCGCCGGTAATATTAAACAAAACGTCGTCGCTCTGAATTTCAACATAGTTGAGCAAAGACGCTTCGTCTTCGTCGATGTAAACGAGGCCATTACGTCGAAAGCCATCGAAATGAACATTCATCGAGCGAATCAGGGGAACGCCCGAGTTTTTATAAACTGCCTCGCCGCCTTTTGGTGTGGCTCCACTCCCCACCTTGGAGGTCACGGACTTGAGTTTGACAGTCGGCCACTTCATTTCTTCCCGCTGATTTGCGTAAGCAGCGTGTTCCCTCGACGGATGATTTCGTTTTCCAACTTGAGTACCTCGCTGAGAACTTCTTTTGGTGAGTCGTGGTTGGCGGTTTCGACCGTGACGGGCTTGTAACGACCCGCGGCAAGGCTCCAGTCGTTCTCGCGAATCTTCTCAATCGGTACGCGGTAGCTGTTCGGACCTTCCTCGCGGTTCGGCCATTTGGCGAGTATGTCGGGAATATCGTTGGCATCAATCAGCGTGCGTTTGTCATCGAGGCTGTAGCCGTCTGCGGTCAGGTCGTAGAACCAGACCGACTGCGTCGGCTTTGTCTTTTGAAAAATCAACGCGGCGGTGCCGACGCCGGAGTAGGGTTTGAACACGCCGCTGGGTAAGCTGATGACGGCTTGCAGATCGCATTCGGTCAAGAGTAGTTCTCGCAAACTCGTCGCCGCGTTGGTCGAGCCAAAGAGCACTCCGTTGGGGACGATGACACCAGCTCGTCCGCCGGGTGCGAGATGATCGATGAACCATTTGAGGAACAGCAGTTCCGTCGCGCGGGTGTTTAGCTTGTAGTTGAGATCAGACAGAATGCTTTCGTCCTGTACCTTTCCGGCAAACGGCGGGTTGGCGAGGATGACATCAAACCGCTGGCCTGGATACGCGCCGCCGAAGCCGGTGGTGAGCGGGTTCAGCATGGAGACGTGCGCCTTTTCCAGCTGGTGCAGGTAGAGGTTGAGGATGGCGATTTTCACCATGTTGGCGTCGTTGTCGAAGCCGGTGAAGGCATGCTCTTCGAGGAACTTCCATTGCGCGGCCTTGAGTAACCCACCATCCACGAGGCCTCGCTTCAAATCAGCGGGTTTGGTGTGCTGACGCAATATGTGAGTGAAGGCTGAAATGAGAAAGCCGGCCGTGCCGCAGGCTGGATCGCAGATGCGCTGATTCGGCTGCGGATTCACGAGTGCCACCATGAGGTCGATGATGTGGCGCGGCGTCCGGAACTGGCCGTTGGTGCCGGAGGCCGACAGCTTGCTCAAGAGATACTCGTACATGTCGCCCTTGAGGTCATGGCCATCGTGGGCGGACAAGTCCATGTCATGGATGGCTTGGACGACGGCGCGGAGGGTGGGGCGGTCGTAGATTTTGAGGGTGGCGCGGCTGAAGAGGAGCTTGCCGGTTTCAGTCAGGCTGGGAAGCTCGTACAGCTTTTCGATGGCGTCACGGACCGCGTTGAAGAGGTTGTCGCCGGTCAGCGTGACGAAGTTACCCCAGGCGTAGCGCGCCCATTTGCCGGAGAAGATACAGGTGTATTTTTTGTCGAGACTGGCCAGGACATTATCCTTCTCCGTCAGCAGGCGTAGGAACAGCAGATAGGAAATCTGCTCGATGGAATCCATCGGATTGTTCACGCCGCCCGCCCAGAGAATGTTCATGAGCTGATCGACCTTTTGCCGCAGGCCAGAAGAGAAGAAATTCGATGGCGTGGCGAGGGCCTGAGCGACGACGGAATCTGGCTGTGTGGGAGGCTTGCGCATGGATGTTCCTATCGAATGTTCAAGAGAGTGATGCTGCGACCAACGATTGCCGTACAAGTGTGGATTGACGTAAGGATTCGAATACCTGCTCCCGATCCGCAAAACGAGCGAGTGCGGAAACACCGCCTAGCTGGTTGAACTGGCTTGCAGTGAAAAGCGTCATGTCTCCGGCCATGAAGCGCCGTAGTGCTGCCGGATCTTCGGCCAGGAGTTGCGCGGTGGCATCCACCCATTTCTGTTCGCTGTAGCGGAGATTGAAGCGGGCGGCGATGGAATCGACCGTGTCGGTAATAATCGCTTCACGCGTCGGCAACGGCTTGCGACCGAGTGCATTGTAGACGAAGGCCGGTGTGGTCGCCGGTACGCCGTAGGAAACGATGAGCTTGTCCGGTGAGTAATACATTTCCGGACGATGGTAGAACCGTTCGTTGAGGATGGTTTCGATGGCGTCGTCGTCCTCGGCTTCAACGGCTGTTTTGAGTGCTGGCGTCTTCTCAACGAACTCCTTGATGTCGCGTTCATATCCGCCACGGAAGGTCATGATGTCCACCTTCTCGCCATTGGGCCCGACGATACGGACTTCTAGGCTGACGAGGGTGTCTATGCCTTCCCACGTTGGAATTGTTCGCGGTGGTTTGTCCCGTGAAGGAAATTCCGGCTGGCCTTCTGCGGCCACACTGTTACCGCCATCGCCCTGCGCATAGGAATCGGTTGCAATGGAGGGCTTCTTTTCACGCGGAATCTTCAACGGCACCGAATAATCGTATTGCTCCTCGAAGTATTCCGCGACGGCGCAGAAGTCTAAAAGAAAGAAGCAGGACTTTTCATAGGCAGTGTGGCCGATGGTAAAGGTAAAGAGGCGAGTGCCTCGTCCTTTGATCTGAATGTATTCGGTCGGAGAGAACACGGGGCGAAAGAGGCCGATGTTAAGCAGGTCGCGGCAGTTGTAGCCGGTGGAGAGCATGTCCACGGATACCGCGATGCGCTCGGTGCGTTTGCCGTCACGGAATTCCTTCGCCAGCACCGACGCCTCGGGGATGCGTGATGTGATTGTCAAAGCAATGCCGGGTTGCAGCTCGTTGAAGATCTTCGTGAGATTCGTCGCATGTGTCTGATTTACCGCGAAGACAATAGATTTGCCGATGGCTCCCGCTGGATCTTTCTGAGCTTCCTTGAGAAAAGCTTCGCACATGAGGCGGTTGCGAGTGGGCGTGAAAATCTTCTTTTCTAAATCCTGGATTTTGAAACTCTCCTCCTGCTCGCTGACGACGACTGCCCAGCCGGATTCGGCGAGCGCCTTCGTCGTGATGTCGGAGCGAAGGTCGAAAATCTTCGGCAGGCAGAGGAATGGGCCTTCGGGGTCTTTGACGGCATCGATGATGTCGTAGCGGAAAGTCGGAAAACCTGGCTTGCACCCGAAGTAGTGATAGGTATCGCGCAACTGACGAGCTTCCAGGGCCCGGGGGTTCTC
>JABFSG010000004.1 GCA_013140715.1 Nitrospiraceae bacterium | reverse complement strand
CAGCTATGCTGCGCGGCGAGCTCGACCCACTCCCGGCTCTTGTGTTGCCCTGGGCCGGTTTCTACTGGGCGAAGTTATTCAATTGGCGAGGGGTCGTGGCGTAGGCGATCAGTTGCAGGATAGCCGCTTACCCCTTCCCCCCTTTCCCCCTCTTCTTACCGCGTACCCTGCGGGATTCTTCAAGCTGCTTGATCCGTACTTCCAATGTGCGTAGGGTCTGTCGGAGTTCGGGAAGTCGTGGAATGACGGCTTGAGCCCTCACCCAGACTTCGTGCGGCATGACAGGAGCGCCTGAGACAATCTGGTTGGGCTCGAGGCTGCGGTTGACCCCGGCGCGAGCGGCAATCATGACCTGATCTCCGATGACGATGTGGTCTGCCAGCCCTGCCTGTCCGCCGATCATGACATGATGTCCCACGCGAGTGCTGCCGGCAATGCCGACTTGCGAGACCAGGATAGAATGTTCTCCGATCGTCACGTTATGGGCAATCTGGACCAGATTGTCGACCTTGGAGCCCTGCTTGATGATCGTTTGTCCTGATGGGAGAGTGGCTCGATCAATCGCCACGTTTGCTCCGAGCTCGACGTCATCCTCGATCGTGACGCCGCCGAGCTGGGGGATTTTGTAATGCCTGCCCTGATCCTGCACATAGCCGAATCCGTCGCTCCCGATCACCGTGCCGCTATGAATAATGACCCGCGCTCCGATTGTGCAGCCTTCCCTGACTACGACGTTGGGGTACAGTACTGAATCGTCCCCGATCGACGTATCGTTGCCGATAAATACACCTGGATAGAGTGTGACTCGAGCGCCAATTGTGACCCGGTCTCCCAAGGTGACTCCCGGCCAGATTGAGACGTCGGAACCGACCTGAGTCTTAATGCCACGAACAACGGTCGCGTCAATTCCGCGGGGTGGGGAGACGGGGCAAAAAAAAGCCTGGGCCACCTGCGCAAAGGCTAGTTTTGGATTGGCGACTACGATATGGGGATTAGTGATCTCATCAAGACGCCGGTGGGCAAGGAGTGCTCCGGCTGCGGTGGACCCACTCGCCTTGAGCATCCGATCTCCTGTGATGAAGGTCAAATCGTTCGGGCGTGCCTCTTCAAAACCAGCTAGGCCGGTTACGGATGCCTGTGGCGACCCCATCAGCTCTCCGCCGACTACATCGTGAATCTGTGCCAGTGTGATAGGAGTGCCTGTTCGTGTCGCCATAGAGGTTAGGACTTCTTCTTGCTCTTGGATTTGGACTGCTTCGCTGCTTTTTTGACGGGGGCCGGCGATTCTATTTTACCCAATCGTTTTTCGACATAATGCACGACCTGGCCCACGTTCGTCAGTCCCGTCAAGTCTTGGTCAGGGATCTGGAGATCGAAGGCTTCCTCGATGCGGTACAGCAGTTCAATCACTGCCATAGAGTCGAGACCTAAATCGTCCCGCAGATGCTGTGTGAGCAGTATCGTGTCCGGATCGCGCTTCAGGTACTCACCCAAAGCGGTACGGATTTTCAGCGAGATGGTGGGATCGGTGGCCATGTATTAAACTTCTCCGCTATTTACCTAAGGGCCGTTATTGGTTTGTTTTGTTTCTTTGGTTGATTTGGTTCATCTGGTTACATTCTTCGCCCAACCAACCAAACTAAGGTCTGATTAATTCAAAGTTCTAGATAGAGCCCAATCAGATTTCCAGTGTTTGCGTGTTGGCTGACCGCAGTCGGGAATTAATTAGACCTTCCCTAAATACACAAAACAAACCTGCCCAGTCCCCTACTTCGTCGCCTGTTTGAATACCACAGCGGCGTTGTTGCTGCCAAATCCAAACGCATTGAGCAGGGACACCTTCACCCGACGTTCTTGCGCTGAGAGAGAGAGTCCCGCCAGTGGGCAAGCTGGATCCGGGTCATCATAGTTGGCGGTTGGATGAATGTTGCCGGTGTGGAGGGCCAGCACCGAGGCAATGCCTCCGATTGCACCGGCGGCTCCGAGTGTGTGGCCGATCAGGGACTTCGTGGCGTTGACGGCGATTTTGTCCGTGCGCGACTTAAAGAGTCGTCGAATCGCCGTAGCTTCGACGGCGTCGCCGATGGCTGTCGAAGTGGCATGGGCATTGATGTAATCCACCTGCGAAGGAGTCATGCCTGCATCCGTGAGGGCGAGTTGCATCGTGTGGGCTACTTCGATGCCGTCCTCACGAGGGATCACCATATGGTAGGCCTCGCTTGTCGCGGCATAGCCGACAATCTCGGCATAGACCTTCGCCTTGCGCTTCTTGGCATGAGCGGCCGATTCTAAGATCAGTGTCCCGGCTCCTTCGCCCATGACGAAACCGTCCCGCGACCGGTCGAAGGGTCTAGAGGCCTTTCCCGGCTGATCGTTGAATTTGGATGAGAGCGCACGCAGAGAGCAGAATCCTGCGAAGACGAGCGGGGTAATGCTGGCGTCGGCTCCCACGGTGATGACCACATCGGCGCGACCTTCGCGAATACAGTGAAGCGCTTGCCCGAGCGCATGGGCACTGGAGGAACAGGCGGTTGAGATGGTTAGGTTAGGGCCCTTGGCACCGTATGCCATCGCCAGAATGCCGGAAGCTGAGTTGAGGGTGATGGTAGGGATAAAGTTCGGATGGACGCGGTGGGGTTTCTGTTGTTGGTAGAGCTGTGTGATTTCACGTTCGGCCATCACCATTCCGCCCATGCCGGCTCCTACAATGATCCCGACGCGATGGGAGTTCTCCTTCGCCATCTGAAGGCCCGAGTCGGCTAAGGCTTCCTGTGTCGACACAAGGGCAAATTGGGCATACCGGTCGACTCGCTCGCCATGGGGTGAGTTGAGAAACCGTTCGATCGCAAAGTCCCGCACCTGGCCTGCAACCTTGGAACGATAACCGTCCAAGGGGATGGGGTCGAACGACGTAATGGCCGAGACACCGGATTGGCCTTCCAGAGCGGCTTTCCAAAAATTGCTGATTCCAATGCCAATGGGAGAGACGATACCCAATCCTGTAACGACCACTCGCGAGCGCATGCTGTTGAAATCCTTTCAGTGAGATCTCAGACCCCTACTTACCGGAAGCGCCGGCCGCAGTCAACAAGCCAGGAGGCTGGTTGACCTGGTTTGTTTGGTTTATTTAGTTTGTTTGGTTGAACGAAACTAACCAAATAAACCAAACAAACCAAATCACGGTTTAGTAGCGCACCTTTAGCATCAGATAGAGACCGAAGCTCATGAAGAGTACATTTGCCATCCAGCCGGCATTCATCGGGGGCAAGACCCCGCCGCGGCCGAGAGCGATCGCGATGGAATGGGTCGACCAATAGCAGAAGCCGACGGCAAGAGCCTGCCCAATACCCACGGCCATGCCGCCCCCTCTGGCGCCGCTCCGTCTGAGACTTAGCGCAATGCCGACCAGGACCATGATGATGGTGACGAAGGGGAATGCGATTCGGCTGTAATAATCTGTTTTAAGTCTTGCAGCCTGGGAGCCTTGCTGATGCCGACGTCTGGAGTAGGAGCGGATATCGTGGAATGTCATCATCTCGGAATCGCCGCCGAGCCAGGTGGTGAAGTCATCTGGAATCAGGGTCAGTTCGATGGGTTGGCTTTCGAATTCGGCGGTCGATACGGTTCCGTCGGGGAAAAACTGTCGGTGTCTCCCTTGGCTCAGCGTCCAGGTTGAGTCGCGATAAATGGCCTCGTCGGCTTCGGTCATGGCAACTAGTTGGAAGCTCCGATCCAATTGAAAGAGCCGCACGCCACCCAAGAGCTCTCCGCCGACAGACACGCTCCTGACGTACATGAGTCTGTCGGTTCCCACTCTAGTCCAGGGTTGCTTGAGTACCACGGCCGTGGCAGGCGGCTTTTTCTCAATACGCATGATTCGAATCTCTTCGGACTTACTCGCAGCCAGTGGGATGACGGAAGAACTGAAGAGCAGGAGCACAAGGGAAGCCCCTCCTGCAAAGACCATAAAGGGGGAGGTGACCCAGAGCAGGCTGATGCCGCAACTGCGCATGGCCGTGATTTCATGACTGCGGGAGAGCAAGCCAAACGTAAGCAGCGCGGCCATTAGGATAGCCAGGGGGGCGATTTGGTAAGAAATCGCCGGGGCTTTGAGCAGAAAATAGGTCAGAATGTCGAGCCAGTTCGCGTCATAGCGCAAAAAACGGCGAACTTTTTCAAAGAAGTCGATGACGAGATAGATCGTCATCAACCCGCTGAAGCACATCGTGAAGATTTTTCCGTACTCGCGAAACAGGTAGCGGAAGAGAATGGTCATAGGGCTACCGTCGACTCATATGGTAAAACCACCCGAGGGTGATGAAAAGGAAAATACCGTTCGGAAGCCAGGCTCCTGCGAAGGGCGGCAGATGTGCCGTGGTGACAAGGAATTCGCACGCGACGTTCAACATGTAGTAGGCAATGACGACGAGCACACCGACCGCAAATCCCCCCATCCGACCGGAGCGCTTCGAAGCGATACCGACCGGGACACCCAAAATGCAAAATATCAGTGAGGCGGTTGGAAAGGCCAGATCTTTATAGTACTCCATCAATCGCCGGAGCGCGCCCGTGTCGCGCCATTGGGACTGTGCGAGTTGGGCGATGATGGCGTCGTACGATGGACGCTCTTCCGTGGCGGAGTAGTCGCTTTGATTGAGGGGAATTTTTAAATCGTAACTGGCGAAGGAGGCTTGCTCGTATTGATCGGCCTGATTCGGCTGGCTATGAATGACTCCGTGGTGGAGCCGCAGGGCGATCTGATTACTGGGGGCATCCATTAAGACCTCGAACTGCTGCGCCACAATGATACGAGGATCGTTGGCATTCCGCTCATCGGAGACGAAGATGCCGGGCGTAGCCTGTGTGGGATCCCCATCCGGGACATAGATCGTCATTTTGGGGATGGGCTCGTTAAATGTGCCCCGTTCCAACGCCAGAACCAGCTGATCGCGAAGAAGATTCAGTGCCACTTTTTTGAGGTTCACAGAACTCCAGGGCTGTCCCCACTGCGCCAGCCAGAAGGTCAACCCGAACACAAGCAAGGCAAAGAGCAACACGGGGCGAGCCAAGCGCATGAGGCTGAGTCCTGCAGTCTGCATCGCCACCAGTTCCTTGTCGAATGACAGGCGTCCGAATGCAGTGATTGAGGCGATGATTCCGGCGATCGGGAGGGTTAACACGAGAAACGAAGGCATCAGATGGGCAAAGACTTGCAGAACCGCCAGGATCCCGACCCCTTTGGAAACCAGCAATTCTACCAGGCGAAGGAGTTCCCGCGTCAGCATCACGAAACAGAGAGCCCCGAGGCTGACGCTGAAGGGGGTAAGCAGTTCGGTGAAGATGTAGCGATCCAGCAGCGTTCGTAGAAACATTCGGAGAATCACGCTCCACGCCGAGTCCAACACTATAGGTGAGCAAGCTGGGCTTGTCCACCGTACTGTCACTGCCAGGTCAGCGGCCGTTGGCCAAAGAATGGCTTGACAAAATTTCAAATGACATGATACATGCTGCTTGCGTTGTCACCGAGATGGGTTTCGTGATCGATCTTGTCCTTCCAATGAACCCGTCATTCCACCCCACGCTTTCTTCTGTCTTGTTCACATTACCAGGCGTGTTACTGCCAACTGGGTTCCGGGGCCGGCCATGTACGAGTCGTGGCCGTTGAGGAAAGGAGCATTTCTGTGAAGACAAAAGGTACGGTTAAATGGTTCAACGATCGCAAAGGATTCGGGTTCATCCGTCTTGAAGGCGGGGATGATGTCTTCGTGCATTATTCAGCGCTGCAAGGGGAAGGGTTCAAAACCCTTAAAGAAGGAGAAAATGTTGAGTTTGAGGTCGTACAAGGCGCAAAGGGGCCTCAGGCTTCCAATGTTCTGAAGATGGCGATTGCCGAGTCTTAACGATTTCGTTCTGCCGATGTGTGTTCGAGAAGGCCTGCCTTTCACATGAAGGCGGGTCTTCGCGTTTCTGCTGAGTCTGCTCGTATCTAAAGCCCCCAATTCGTTGACAATATCCCCCGACACTGTTAGCGTTTCATTGTTGTGGAGGTCTGAATTGCCGATCGACCGTAGTACGGTACTGCATAGTGCGCAACTCTTCGCGTCACGGGGTCAATTCGACGCTGCGATCAATGAGTGGAAGAAACTCTCCGTCGAATCGCCGGGAGATGGGAGTATCTTCAATTCAATCGGGGAGTTACACCTCAAACGCCATGCTACCACCGATGCCGTAACCGCCTTTGCCCAGGCAGCCAATGCCTTCCGTGCCGAAGGGGCCACTCTTAAGGCGATCGCAACCTACAAGAAGATATTGAAGCTCGACCCGTCACGATACGATGTGTACCGGTATCTGGGAGATCTCAATGCTGAACGGGGTTTGCTGAGCAGTGCGGTTCAAGATTATCTCACCCTCGGGAAACACTACCTCAAAGCAGGAAAGAGTAAAGACGCGCTCGACATCTACAAGAAGATCGTCAGTCAGGATCCCTCGAACCTGGATGCCCAGCAGCGTGTGGCGGAATTGTGCCTGCAAGAAAATATGCAGGACGAAGCGACAAAAGTTTATTTACAATTGGGGCGTGAACGGTCGGCGCAGCAGCGCTATGCTGAGGCGAAGGATGCCTATCAAGCCGTATTACGGATCGATCCTGCTAATAGTGAAGCCGCTCAGTTCATCGAACATTTCAAAAAGGCCGATGGGGGTCCCAGCCGTGTCGCCAAGGCTGGAGCCGTCTCCGGGGGACCGTTGCCCAAGAGCACCGAGCCGCTGAATCTTCTGTCTGAAGCCACCCGCCGCATCGACGCAAAGCAGTTTGCCGGAGCTGAGGCCATTCTCAATCAAATGTTGACGAAAGAGCCGGGAAATCCCGACGTCTGTCAGTTGTTGGCCAAGTTGCATCTGCAACGGGGAGACCTTCAAGTGGCGCTTGGTGAATATCGTTATCTCGCGGGAGCGGCATTGCGGGCACAGGACTATGAGAAGGCAGACCAGCTGATTACAGATTTTCTCGCGATCGAACCTCAGTCGGTTGCGATGCTTGAACTCTACGGAGAACTCTATGGGGAGAAAGGCGATGCCGCCAATGCCGCTATCCAGTATGGAAAGGCGATTGAGCTGCTGCTGGAACATCCCGAACCGGGGATGCCGACATTACATGAGGAATTGTTCGAGAAGGTGATCTCGCTGGCGCCGGATAGCCCGACCGCGAAGAGACTCACTGCTCTCATGCATGGTGCAGCAGTGGAGGAATCGATCTCTCCTGCTCAATCCGAGTCCCCCGAGACTTCGACGCCTTCGACCTCACCCAGCCCGATCCGGACGGACACATTTTCGACGGACAATGCCGTTCCGGACGACCAATTCTGGACGCTGCCTCCCAATCGCACTTCACTAGAAGATAACCAGTCTTCGATCGTTGTGCCTGAACCAGCGGCAAACCCATGGGAGTCGTCACGGTCAAGAGCATCAGAAACGGGTATGTCTGGTAACGGGTCCTCATGGGAGAATGTCGAGCCGGATCAGTTATGGGGGACGTTGCCGAAAGAGGCAGATCAGACGGCACCTCCCCAGCCTCTCCTGTCAGTGAGTGAGCAATTCCAGGTCTATGTGAAGGCGGGACAGCAGACTGAGGCGGAAGAATGGCTGAGTCGTCTGGTTACAGAGCAGCCGGATCATGCAGAGGCCCGAGAACTATTCGGCTCTCTGCTTGAAGCCAAGGGCGATACAGCCGGCGCTGCCTTGCAATATTCCCGCGCCCTCGAATTGCTCCTGGCCGATCCAGATAGAGATAAGGATATGACCCAGCCGTCTGGTCTCTTTGCGAAAGTCAAAGAGCTTGCTCCTGCCAGCCCTCTGTTGGTCAAATGGGCATCGATATTCTCGCTGAAATCGCAAACGCCGGTTCCAGTCGTCGAACCGAAGGCTTCTGCTCAGCCTGCGAAAGAGATGATCGATCCTGAGGCTCATTACATGCTGGGAGTGGCCTACAAGAATATGGGGTTGCTGGACGAAGCGAAAGAAGAGTTTTCTCTCTCGATGAAGAGCCAGGATTTTTTCTTGGACTCCTGTCTCATGCTCGCGGTCTGTTCGAAAGAACAGGGAGACGGTCAGTCGGCGAGCGAACAGCTCGAGGCGCTGCTGAAGAATCCGAAGTGCCAGGGGGCCAAGGCGCAGGCTATTCGCTATGAGCTCGGTCTGCTGTACGAGGCCCAACAGCAGTGGAGTTTGGCTGCCGCAATCTACGAAACGATTTCAACCTTCCACGACGTGCCGCAACGACTCGAATCGGCTCGCGCGCACAGCGCGCCGGATGAGTCGACCCCTGCCTTTCGCTATAGAAATTAGCAGGTATTAGGTTTATTTGGTTTGTTTAGTTCAACGAAGCTAACCAAATGAACCAAAGGGACCAGGCAAACCAAATAAACCCGCTCAGGTTACCTGATTGGGGGCTGAACGGCCGCCGAGCACCGCTTCAATATTCTTCAAACAGACCAGCCCCATCTGAGTCCTCGCATGCAGTGTGGCGGAACCCAAATGGGGGAGCAGCACCACCTGTTTCAACTGAGCGAGTTCCGGATGGAGGGTTGGCTCCTCTTCATAGACATCGAGCCCTGCGCCGGCAATTATTCCTCTCTTGAGGGCATCGACCAACGATGCTTCATCGACGATCGGACCGCGGGCCGTATTGATGAGAAAGGCAGTAGGGCGCATCCAGCGTAATTCGCGCGCGCCGATCAGATGGTAGGTACCCGGTGTGAGCGGCGCATGAATCGTCACGATATCGGCTTCTTCGAGAAGCGCCTGCAGTGGCCGGCACTTCCACTCAGAAGGTAAGGATGAGCCATCCGGTTCTTGGCAAGTATGATAGAACACCGGCATGCGAAATCCTGCCGCACGGTGAGCCACCGCCTGCCCGATCCGCCCCATACCGATAATTCCCAAAGTCTTGCCCGTGACCTCCGATCCCAAGAGTTGGGTGGGACTCCATCCGGTCCAATGCTCGGATCGCATGAGGCAATCGCCTTCGACGACGCGACGTGCTGTCGCCAGGAGCAAAGCCCACGTCAGGTCTGCGGTCGCATCCGTCAAGACGTCCGGCGTATTGGTGACGATCAGTCCACACTGTCGCGCTCCGGCAAGATCGATATTGTTGTATCCCACGGCATAGTTTGCCAGAATTTTCAGCCTGGTGGCTGCGTGAATAGTTTCGGCGTCGATGTGATCTCCCAGGGTTACGATCGCAGCATCGGCCTGGCAGAGTCCCTCGCGCAGCAACGTGGGAGTCGGGAGCGCATCGAGAGGCTCCTGCACTAACTGAAATCGCTCCCGCACGATGGCCATCACGGGATCGGGAAGCAGGCGGGAAATGTAGAGAGTTGGGCTTGTATCGCTCACCGGCGCGGCTCCTATTTTCATCGCATCTTAGCAGGATACGAAAAAGCGCTGCCAGTATCAGAATACGGTTGTTTGGTCTGTTTGGTTTGTCTTGTTTGTTTGCTTGAACCAGAATAACTAGATGAACCAGATAGACCAGAGAAACCAGACTTGTACTGCTCTCAAGGGAGCGTCTACAATGATCGACGTCTTCAACCATGACCGCACCTACACTCATTCTGCCTGAACGTTCCCACGCCATTGCTTCTGACCTTCGTGCCACACTGGGTGCTGACAAAGTCAAAGACGACTACTCGACGCTCACTGCCTATGCAGTGGATGCGAGCATCTATCGCATGCAGCCCAAGGCCGTGGTGCTTGTCGAGTCCGAGGAGAACATTGCTGCCACGGTACGGTATGCCGTTGAGCGAGGCATCCCGCTGACGCCGCGGGCTGCCGGGACGAATCTGACCGGTTCTGCTATCGGGTCCGGCATTATTCTCGATGTCTCGCGGTTGAATCGAATTCTCGAAGTGAATCGGGATGAGCGATGGGCGAGAGTACAGCCGGGGATCGTACTGGCTGAATTGAACAAGCAGCTGGGTCGCCAGGGTCTGTTGTTCGGACCGGACCCTTCCAGCGGAGACATGTGTAAGCTGGGTGGGATGTTGGCGAATAATTCCTCCGGTCCCCACACGCTACGGTACGGTGCCGTCAAAGATAATGTAGCGGCGCTTCGTGTCTGCCTACAGTCCGGCGAGTGGCTGGATGCCAAGACCTATGGGCTCGACGACCCGATTTGCGCCGATCTACTGAAGACCCATACGTCACTTCATGATCTGCGGTCTCTGCTACAGGATCATGCGACACTGATTGGGCAGAAACGTCCGACTGTCAGCAAGAACAGTTGTGGATATAACCTCTTCGGTCTTGCCGATGGGCTTGCGAGAGGCTGTTTCGATCTTCCAAAGCTCTTTGTCGGCAGCGAGGGCACGCTTGGTCTCTTCAGTGAAGCGACGATTAAGCTGGTTGAGAAACCGCGTGCGACTCTCACGGCACTCATCCATTTTCACCGATTGGAAGATGTGGGCGAGGCTGTGCCGAAGTTGCTCGAGTTGAGTCCGAGCGCATTGGAGGTCATGGATGCCAACACGCTCAATCTCATTGGACGGGCGAAACATGGTATCCCGGCAGATGCGGCTGCCACCCTCTTGGTGGAATTGGATGCTGATGCAATAGAGATGGATCTCAAGGAGCAGGCCGGGCGCATGATCGAGGTTTGCCGACGCTATCGCCTCACGTCCGATCCTGTGATCGCCTTCGACCCTGAGCAGCGGGAGCAATTGTGGAAGGCCCGCAAGGCTCTCTATCCGACCCTCTATCGATTCGACCCCCAAAAAAAACCCATCAATTTTGTCGACGACGTGGTGGTGCCGGCTGAACGCATCAGCGAACTTATCCACTATCTGGAAGAGTTTTTTGCCGGTCAGCGAGTGCCGGTCGCAATTTTTGGTCATATCGGAAATGGGAATGCCCATGTCATTCCCTTACTCGACGTGAACGACCAGGCAGATTTTGAGAGGATGGTGCAGGGTTACCACGAGATTCACCAAACAGTCTTGGGCCGCTTCGGCGGTTCGATCTGTGGGGAGCATGGGGATGGACGGGTGCGCGCCGAATATGTGAAGGCGATGTTCGGCCCGGAGCTCTACGACCTGTTTGTGCGGGTGAAGCAGAGCTTTGATCCCACCGGAATGCTCAACCCAGGCATCAAGATCAGCGACAGGCCCTTCACCGACCATATCGACTATGAGCGACTGTCAAAATCCTGTGCGACCTGCGCGAAGTGCAACGCCGTCTGCCCAGTCTACGATGTCTTTCAATCGGAAGACATGAGTTCGCGGGGCTGGTTTGAGATCGTCACCGATAAGAACTACAGCTACCTCGATTCGAAGCGAGTGGTGGAGGCCTGTCTCAACTGCAAGTCCTGTCGTACAGCCTGCCCGGCGGGAGTTGATGTGTCTCAGCTCATCCTAGACCGGCGTGCCGAACATCCAAATCAGATGGCCGGCTTTATTTTTCGCTTCCATGCCCAGACAGCACGATTCGAACGATTCTTGAAGTTTCTCGCGAAGTATCAGGCAGTCTGGGATCGGCCTTTCATGCGGGTATTGCTCGATCGTCTCACAAAGCCCTTCATGCATCGTCTAGCTGCGACGGCAGCATTGTCACCTCAACTTGTTCTACCAAAACTGGCCCGGCGACACCTGCGCGATCGCTATCCCGAACTGATCCCAGAAGGCAAACAAACGCCTCGCTCTCCGGTAGCCTATTTTCATGGCTGCGCGGCGAACTATTTCGACGATGGGGTAGGGGATGCCGTGATAGCGGTGCTGCGAAAACATGGAGTTGAGCCGGACCTGCCGCCACAACGCTGTTCCGGAACGCCAATTGAAACCTATGGTCATCGCTCCTTGGCCAAAGAGGGCGCACGGGTCAATCTTGCCACGATGGCAGGGTATGACAAGGTGGTGACCGGCTGTGCCTCCTGCACCCTCATGCTGAAGGACTATCCCACATTATTTGCCGGTGAGCCGGAGCAAGCGGCAGCCCAGGCCTTGGCCAAACGGGTCACGCATATTTCTGAGTTTGTGGCACAGTCATCTGTGAAACCTGCCATGGCCGGTCCACAGTCCAAAAAGTGCAAGGTAGCCTATCACTCATCCTGTCATTTGAGGGCAGCGGGAGTGACCAAAGAACCTCGTACGATTCTCAGAAGCCTTCCTGGTGTCGAGTACGTCGAGATGCAAGACGCCGATCGCTGTGCCGGAGGAGCCGGCACCTATCTTGTGAAGGACTTTGAGACCTCGCAGCGAATTGTTGTGCGCAAGCGGCAGGCTGTCGAACTGAGTGGCGCTGAGGTAGTAGCGACGAGTTGCCCAGCCTGTATGATTCAATTGCGGACCGGCTTGCAGGGATCAGCAGAAGTCAAACATGTGGCGCAACTAATTCAAGAAGCCTATGAGGCAGCGGACCGGGCGTAGGTTTGTTTTGTTTATTTGGTTTGTTTGGTTGACACTGACCAGATAAACCAAAGCAACCAAATAAACTAAACAAACCAAATGAACCACCTAACGAGGTTTCAATGGTCAGAGTTCTGGTTTTTGGATTGACGCTTCGCGATGCGGTTGGAGAAACAGAGTTTGAGATCGAGGTCTCAGAGCCGACCACGGTCAGGAAACTTCTTGAATCGAATCAGGATCGCATGGGCCCGTTATTACAGTTCCTGGCGAATCGCGAAGTGATGATTGCCGTCAATAAGAAAGTGAGCGCCGACGACACAGTAGTCAGGGACGGCGATACCGTGAAGTTATCCCACCAGTCGAGAACGTCGTATGATGGCACTCGCGACATCCCCATCTAGCAGGCTGCTGAAACAACTCGTCAGCTTCGTTCTCACCTCGAAAGCATCCTCAACGTAGCCCTCGAGAGAGAACTGCGCTAGCAGTTTGGGGTGGGCGGGTGAGGAGGTTACGCCTCCGGTTGTGACTCGCCCGCGGCCTCGTTGGATGACCTTTTTGAGCAGCCTGCGGGGGTGTGTGATACCCGGCTTGCAGAAAAAAATACGTCTCACACGTCCCCCTCGCCCGTTGCCGTGTGGGTGTTTGCTGACTTCTGCACAGCGCAAAAGTCTTCACCACTAGGTCTAGCGGAGAAGGCAATGTTTTCGGCTGGTGGTATAGTTGACCAGTGAGACTATGCGACCGAATTCTCGATGGCTTGCGTCGGAGGTTTTTGGAAAACGACGCCGGTATTTACCTCTGGCGTTTCGCACGCTGGGTTATTCCTCTCATCGCTCCCTATACGCCGCCTCGGACCGAGATTCCACCTGAGCGGGCATGCGCCTTTGTGAAGGTGGAGATTCGGTCTTCCGAGGTGCCAGGCGCAGGCAATGGCCTCTTTGCCTTGGAGCGCATTGAGGCAGGTGTCACGATCGGAGAATATACGGGCGACATTGTCGCCTCCGTCTTCAAAGGGTTACGGCTTCGCAACAAAGACTACGTGGCCCTCACCAACGACCCTGCCCTCTCCATCGACGCCTTTCACCGCCCTGAGGCAATGATGCGATACATCAACCATCACCCTCAAGAAGAGATGCGGAACGTTCGCTACCGGAGCGAAGGCACGCGCAAGTTCGTCGAGACCATCCGTCCGGTGGAACCCGGGAAAGAATTATTCGCCGACTACAGCGCTATCTACTGGCGGCTGAGGGGGATCACTCCAAGGGCAACTGAGTCAGCCACACCATCTTCAGCAGCTCTGAGTGAACCGCATAGCACGCAGGCTGCGTGAACCGGTCTCTCGCATTTTCCATCTCCAATAGTCGAATTACGATCGAACCGACGCCACTTGGTTTCCCATCCCGGTTCACACTGCTTTTCGTCTCGCCAGTTCCGCGTGTTCTGTGAGGCTATCGCAGTCGGCGTTTCGCTTTTGCCGTCGGCGGGGCCGTGAGTGGATCGTCGGGCCAGGAATGTTTGGGATAGCGGCCACGGAGCTCTTTTTTGACTTCCAGATAGGCCGACTTCCAGAAGCTGGAAAGATCCTTCGTGATTTGGACAGCTCTGCGTGCCGGTGACAAGAGATGCAGCATAACGGGAATCTTCCCATCGACAAGACGGGGAGTCTCTTTGCAGCCGAACATTTCTTGCAGCCGCACCGCCAGGATGGGCAGATCCGGCGTCTCGTACTCTACGCGAATATTCGATCCGCTGGGGACGGTGACATGGGTGGGGGCACAATGTTCAAGTCGGCGTTGTTGTTCCCAGGTGAGGAGCGCGTGCAACGGTTGAGTGAGATTGAGCCGCGTGACCCGGTCGAGCGTCGTGAGTCCGGAAAGATAGGGGCCAAGCCAGTCGTCGAGCGTGAGCAGCAGCGCCTCATCAGACAGGTCGGGCCACCGTAATTCTGGTCCGTCTACCCGGCGTAGAAATGCCACTCGTGCTTGCCACTGACGAAGTTCCGGCGTCCAGGCCAGTTTATCCAGCCCCGCCCGACTGATGCCCTGCAACAATGCCGACGACATCATCGAAGCATCAGGCTTCGACAGTCCCTGCTGAGATAACACAAGAGAGCCCAGGCGTTGTTGCCTGGTTGCGCGCACCATCTGGTCTGTGTCGTTCCACGAGACTTCATCTATCACTTGAATCTTGTCTGCAAAGAGGATCTCAAGATCGGCAAGCTGTATCGGCGCGGCCAGATCAATTCTGGCCCATTGTGTGCCGCCATCCAGATCGGCAATGACCAGATAGTCTTCAGAGCCAAGCGGATCAGGGCGCGCAAAGAGGGCGCCTCGGCCATTGGCCATGAGATAGCGTGCATCGGTTCCTCGTTGGCGCTGGGCAATGCGATCAGGATAGGCGAGTGCCAGCAAGAGACCGACAGAAGAGAGGTCTTCTCTCTTGTCCGGGTACCTCTTGCCTGCCTGTTGCGCAAGATGTCGCTGCCACAAGTCGGCGGTCCGTTTTACTCGCTGATAGGCGCTGCGGTCGACGGTTGCATCGGGTGAGTGGTTATGCGCTCCATGCAAGACATCCAAGCGGAGCCGCAGATCTGCATTGCGCCAGCCGGAATGACCTCGCAGAATATCTCGCTCACTGAGCAGCGCCGCCAACTCACAGGCAAGATTATGGAAGCGCAAAGGCTCAGCTTTGAGCAGCATGTGAGCCAAACGGGGATGCAGCGGCAGCTCGGCCATCTGTCGCCCATGAAGGGTGATCTGCCCCTCTGCATTGAGTGCGCCGAGACCCGTGAGTAATTCTCTCGCCTGAGCTATGGAACCAGGTGGTGGGGGAGTCAGCCAGGACAATTCGGCTGGATTGGCCGTGCCCCAGAGGGCTAATTCGAGCAGCAGTGGCGCCAGGTCTGCATCGAGTATTTCAGGCGGGCGGCGTGGGGCTAACGATTGGTGCTCCGCAGAGGTCCAGAGGCGTGAACAGACGCCTGGTTCGAGGCGTCCGGCCCTGCCACGACGTTGCTCGGCAGAATCCTGGGTGACGCGGATGGTCTCCAGTCTTGTGAGTCCCGAACGCGGATCGAAGCGGGGCACCCGTAGTAAGCCGGCATCGATCACGATGCGTACTCCATCGATCGTCAAACTGGTCTCAGCGATCGAGGTGGCCAGTACGATTTTTCTCGTGCCCGGTTGCGCGGGAGCGATCGCACGATCCTGCGCCTCTTGTGGCAGATCGCCATGGAGGGCTGCGATGAAGATCTTCTGGCCCAGATTCAGGTCGAGGAGTTTTCGTTCGACGCGGCGGATTTCAGCCATGCCGGGCAGAAAGACTAAGAGGCTGCCTTGGTCCTGGGCGAGCGAGCGCCTGATCGATTGGACGACTGCTACGTCGAGATGCCCGGAAAGCGGCTGGTCGAGATAGCGAGTCTCTACCGGAAACATCCGGCCTTCGCAGGCGATTAGAGGCGCTTGATCCAAGAGTTCAGAAACCGGTCCACAGTCCAATGTCGCTGACATTACGAGCAGACGGAGATCTGGGCGAAAGAGCCGTTGCGACTCCAGGCAGAGGGCCAGGCCTGTGTCGGCCTGGAGGCTCCGTTCGTGGAATTCATCGAAGAGCACGATCGCATAGGCGCTGAGCGCAGGATCGCTCTGGAGTAGGCGAGCAAGGATACCTTCCGTGACAACCTCGATTCTGGTCTTGGGCCCCACCTTCGTGTCGAGTCTCATGCGGTAGCCGACTATTTCGCCGACTGGCTCCCCGAGTGTGGATGCCATGCGATGGGCTGCAGCGCGGGTTGCAAGCCGGCGCGGTTCCAACATGAGTAGTTTCTTTCCTCCGAGCCAAGGCGCATCAAGCAAGGCTAGTGGCACCCTCGTTGTTTTTCCTGCACCAGGTGCAGCAGTGAGGAGTGCATTTCGCCCCTTTGTCAGTGCATGACGTAGGGCCGGTAGCACATCTTCTATTGGCAGTCTAGACATGATAGGTTCGATAGTGATCAGGCTGTTCAAAAAGTCCGCCAGCTTCGTTCTCGCATCGTTCAGACCCTCAACGTACCACAAGGGTACGCCTCGGGCCTTCATTCGCTGCGCCTTGCTGGACGGTCTTTTTGAACAGCCAGCGCTGATGGTGAAACTCTCTACTACTTTCTCCGGCAGGGCATCATCAAGACCTTGCCAGACTGTATCAGACTCAGGAGAGTGACGAAAAGGAAACAGTCGCATGGCCGAATATGAATGGACCGCTAACAAACCCACCACTGCAGGCTGGTATTGGTTTCGGGGTCCGGCGCACGAAGCCGACCCCTTTATTGTGGAAGTGGATGAGGTCGGACAGTTTCAATGGCCGGACGGAGGATTTCAGGAGGTGACGTTGGCCAAAGGAGAGTGGGCGGGGCCGATCCAACTGCCGAGAGAGGAGGCGTAGGGCCGTTAGAGCTTTCCCTGCTCGCGGAACGCGCACGATAAGAATGTGCTCGTTCGACGCGCGCAATAGAAAGCTTCCAACGGCCCTACGCCTAGAAAAGGGGACAGTTGGATAACCCCTGAGGGGAGAGCGTACGAGCAAGCTTGGAGCGAGTATCATTGTTTGAACAGATCGACCAAATAGACCAGATAGACGAGACAGACCAGGTAAACCAATTCCCAGGCTACCTATCTCTTCTTGTGGAACAGCAGTAGTATAGCGGTACCTCAGCAGCAATCGACGATCACGCAATCAGTACCTATTGCAGAAAGATTTTTGAGACATTCTATGAAACACGAAACGACCACGCCATCCGCAGAATCACAGGCGAAAGGGTTTTCTCCCGGCTTTGCCGCGCTGGGTCTGGAAGCTGCCCTGCTGACTACGCTTGACACGCTAGGCTATGAGGAGCCGACACCGATCCAACGGGAGGCGATCCCTCCGTTGTTGGCAGGCCGCGACCTGTTAGGCCAAGCGGCAACCGGTACCGGCAAGACGGCAGCCTTCACGCTCCCGCTGCTTCAGCGCATCGCCCATTCGGCACGGCGCTGTCCTTCGGTTCTCATCCTGGTGCCGACCAGAGAGTTAGCCATTCAGGTTGCCGAATCGGTCACCCGCTACGGCAAGGAATTACGAGTCTCCGTGCTTCCGGTCTATGGAGGGCAGGCCATAGGCCCGCAGCTCTACGCACTCAAACGAGGGGTCGATGTCGTCGTTGCGACGCCCGGGCGGGCGCTAGACCATATCAAGCGAAAGACTCTGCAGCTCAAGACGGTTCAGACGGTCGTGCTGGACGAGGCAGATGAGATGCTCGACATGGGTTTTGCCGAGGATCTGGATGCCATTCTTGAACAGACGCCCAAAGAACGGCAGACCGCGTTGTTTTCAGCGACCATGCCGCCCCGGATTGCGTCCATTGCCAAGCGCCATCTTAAGGAACCGGTTGAGATCAAGATTGCCAAGGAGCCGCTCAAGGCAGGCGCCGCACCGCGCGTCCATCAAACCGCCTACATTGTGGCCAGACAACATAAAGAAATGGCCCTGGCTCGTATTCTGGATATGGAGGCTCCCAAGTCGGCTCTTGTGTTCTGCCGCACTCGTATCGAAGTCGACGAAATCACGGCCATGTTGACAGGTCGAGGGCACAAGGCCGAAGCGATTCATGGAGGGATGAATCAGCCCCAACGGGATCGTGTGATGAATTCGTTCCGGTCCGGTCAGACAGAACTCCTTGTCGCGACCGATGTGGCAGCGCGGGGGTTGGACATTCCGTCCGTCTCGCATGTGGTGAACTACGATCTGCCGACGTCCCCGGAGGGCTATGTCCATCGGATCGGACGGACCGGGCGAGCCGGACGTGAAGGGGCGGCGATCACCGTCATCGACCCGCGCGAGCAGCGGCTGTTGTGGAACATCGAGCAGCTCACCAAAGCGAAAATTGTCGTCACTCCGGTGCCGACGGTCGCCGACCTTCGGACGAAACGGCTTGCGCGAATCAAGAGTGCGATTGAAGACGTACTTGCAGCCGGCGAGCTGGATCTGTTCCGGGCCGTGGCCACGGCACTTGCCGAAGAGGGAAACCCGACAGAGGTGGCGGCGGCTGCGCTGAAGCTTGTCTTTCGCCTCCAGGGTGGAGAGCGGAAGGAGCAGGATATTCCTGCCATGCCGAGCAGGCAGCCGGAGCGGCCATCGATGGGGCGTCGTCCCATGGGAGATCCTCGGAGTCAGCCCAGTCGTATGATGCCGCGAGAAGGACAGGGCAGACCCTTCAGCCCTCCTGGTCGCGGCGGGCGAACGGCTGGCATGGCGAAGGTCTATATCGGCGCAGGCAGGGAGGCAGGGATCAGGCCTGGAGATCTTGTCGGGGCGATTGCCAACGAGGCTGGACTCAATTCGAATGTAATCGGCGCGGTCGAGGTGATGGATCGCTTCTCGCTGGTGGAAGTGCCGGAGGTGTTGGCCAGAGAAATCATCGAGGCGCTCAGCCGGACGAGGATCAAGGGGCAGAAGGTTGGGGTGAGGTTGTTTCTGGACCAACCAAGAGGTGGGAGGGCATAGCCAGGTGCCCTTCTTGCTCGCAGAGCCCCCACGATGAAACTGTGGTCGCTCGATGCGCGCAGTAAAGGGCAACTTGACTATACCCTCCGTGAGAGAGTGGATGAGAAGGATGCGCGCAAGGGGCAAGGGATGGAGCCTGATGATCTTCTGTGCTCGCGCAACGCGCGTCTCAGAAGGATGGGAAGGGTAGCCTGGTCGTCCTCCTGCTCGCGGAACGCGCACGATAGGAATGTGCTCGTTTGACGCGCGCACTCGAGGATCAACCAGGCTACCCTTGAACATGAAAATAGGGGGATTGGGATGCTGCGGGCAATGGAGACCACACCAGCCACCTCGCTGAATGTGAATGACAGGTGCCCTTGTTGGACATGCGCGTGGGGGTTTATATAGCCAGCCCGCTAAGGGAAAAATAGAAGATTGATGTACCAGTCAACGCAGGTAGTGTAAACACACCTGACTGACCTGCGGTTTACGAACTCCCCCCGATACTACCTCAGACAACTTAACCCCACAAGAAACCACAAATCAGGAGACTGCCCAAGTGGGGCTAGACGGGGGTGATTTGTCCTGTCCTGGTAGCAGCGTGGTAGCAGAGGATGAGATCAATTGATGCGGATACCAACCACACTGTTTCCAAAACAGAATCGACAAAGGCGGCCCATGCCTGGCACGAGCATTACGTCGTCATCTATTTGGACAACGCCTTTTGCGGTATGAAACTTCCCAAGAATCTTGACCGCAGAAGGATTAATGTGCCGCACATAAAGAACGCGCTGTCCTTGATGGTCAGAAACAACAAGGGTATGCCGGCCCGAGGCCTCTCGCTGAAAGTAGCTCGATGGGTTTACCTCAAACTCGTTGTCCCTGATTTTGGCAACAACCTTTAGGTCTCGACTGTAGAGTGTTGCGGAAATTGTGATGCCCCCTTCCTGCCGGTCGATGGAGAGCAGGTTCTCGCCGGCCACCTGAAGGAAGGTATGGTGAGAAGCCGTTGTGTAGGAGGCAGACGTACCCAGGACTAAAATAAGGGCCTCCTTGGGAATTTGATCGCATTCAGTCTTGGGTGTTGATTCGTTGGCGGGACGCAATACACCGGATGGTGCCTCCGAGTAGAACGCTTGATATGCCTGCGATGCGATCAAGAGTCCGAGTAGACTCAAGAATGGCAAAACAGCAATTTTCCTTCCAACTGGTTTGGCTGATTTCTCGTTGCACCAAATATAGCCTGCACTGAATGCGATCAGGGCCATCAAAATGAAGTTGAGCCTTGGAAGGAGTTCAAGAAAAGTCATCGCGCGGGAGTTATAGCCGCGGTGACAGGGGAATACTACTCAAAGCTTTTGACCTGCGGTTTGTTAATCCTAGGGATGAAGAAAACGCATGAGAACTCAAGGCATTACATGCACTCCTACCATTCTGCTACCAGCTCAAACTGCATTATGGGACCAGTAAAAGGTGTAAAGACCCAATTAGGTCAGGCAAGAAAACCACGATATTCTACGGGGGGGGGAGGGAAACGGAGACATTCTACTTTTCTGATGCTTCGCCTCGCCAGCTTCGAACTGATTTGATGCTTGTCGTTGGTGAAGCGCCTGCGCAGCGAAGCGATCTCTGGCACTCATGCTCGTCGTTTGTCTCTCGCGACTGAAACGATCGGCAGTCAGCTTTCAGCCATCAGCGCCTTCAATCGCATCTTGTCTCTCACCGAATGCCCGAAACGTTTCACGAGAGGCTGAGCTTAGGCTGTAGGCTTGAGTCCGAGAGAGAATTTAACAGCTCTAGACATTGCTTCTTGACCGGAATACCATGTGGCATAGCGGCTGTGGACACATGGTTGAGGGATGACGATGAGTGAATTGATTTTCGTGGTGGAAGAGGCTCCTGAGGGCGGGTTCCTGGCTCGTGCGCTTGGGGAGTCTATTTTTACCGAGGCGGACACGCTTGCCGAATTACCCGGCAAGGTTCGTGATGCGGTCCGTTGTCACTTCGAGGGGGGGAAGGCTCCGAAGGTCGTCCGCCTCCATCATGTGCGGGAGGAAGTCATCGCCGTATGAGGCTTCCCCGCGATCTGTCGGGAAGCGATCTCGCTCAGGCTCTCCACAAGCTCGGCTACGCAGTCACTCGCCAAACCGGCAGCCATCTTCGACTCACTACCTAGGAGCACGGTGAGCATCATCTCACGATTCCCCAACATACTTCACTCCGTATCGGAACGCTTTCGACAATCTTGACCGATGTGGCCGCCCATTTCGAAATAAGTCGTGAGCAATTGTTGGACAGACTATTTGGATGAGGCCAACAGGGCCGTCAGGAACCGGTTTGACCGGAGCGGCATACATCGGATCTGAGGTCGTTCCTCGTCTCTCATTTCACGAAGATGAAACCTCCGATCAGTCCCGCTTTTCTCGCAAGTCTCGCGAGTCCCGCTCGGATAACGAGATGCGCTTCACGCTTCACGAACGACGGTTTTCTGGGGATCTCGTTGGAGCGGTCAGGCTTGGCCGGTTTCGAGCCGGTCCATGCGGGTCTTGAGTGTGGTTACGTCCGATTCGAGGGTGCGGATGCGCTGATCGAGTTGAGAGAATGAGAGCCGCAGAAGCGCCCGCATTTCTTTGAACTCATCCCGGATCTCATCGCGGTGTTCCTGAAGTTCATGCCGAATGGTGGCATGACCTTCGGCAATCTGGCGGATATCGTTCCGAAGTGATTCGGTCACAACGCCGATATGGCGTTTGATTTCGTCCATCTGCTCGGCGTTCATGGGTCGTCTGTATATTCTCTTTGCGTGAAAAATGCAACGGTGAGCCCTGCAATGCTGTGAGACATGATCGCATTATATGGGTTCGGTCCATTACGGGCGGTAGTAGCTCTAGGCGTTTGTGCAGCGAGAAATGTGTTCCAAGAGAGATGACGTTGCCATGTTGGGCGTCATCTCTCTTGGGTAGGGTTCCGGCTACGCGATGGCCTAACGGTCCGCTATCCCTGGAGCGAGGACGAGATTGACAGGGAGCTTCTCCGCTAAGCTATAGGGACTCGCCTTATTTTCTTTCACCCAGCGTTTTTCAGCCACAGATTCAAAAGGCGGAGCCAGTTCTCCTTGAAGAGACCACAGATCGACAGGTGTCTCGTCGATGGAAAGTTCCCAATCATATCCGCGGTCCTTCACGAAAGGAGCGATGATCTGATCCAGCGTCCTGACCCACCATTCTCTGAGGACTGGGCCGGGTACTGTCCTCGCAATTTGGTCGACCTTGAACCGGATAAATTTGTTATGTAGCTCCCCGCCGACAAAGCAGGAGTCCTTGGCGACCTCCTCAAAAATGAAGACGACATAGAATTTCGGGAGAGGGATGCTGGCATAGACCTCTGTCACTTGCTTGGCCAGGGCCTGTTTGTCTTCGGCCGTGAACGTTCCGACAGGATGATACACTTTCCATAATGGCATCTTTCGTTCCTCCTATTGTTGGGAATTGTTAGGCACAGTCATTGGGAACAGTGAGATCGGCAGGTTTTTGGTATCCCGGGGTTTCTGCCGGTGTTTCATAGCAAAGCCTCTTTATGAGCCTTTCTTGCATGTCAAAATGAGCCATTGCAAATGTTCGTTGCCGTCTCCCGAAGTTAGACACGATGCTAGCATAGTTACTTGTGAAATGCAAGTTACTCTGCTGTCTTGTCTTGTACTTCCCCATCCCCATACATCTGGGGTAGGTGTATAATGCCGGGCGGCTGGAACAAGGGGTGATGCAATGACCTTTAAGCGATCGTGCTGTCCAATTACCAATGCGCTGGACATCCTTGGAGATAGATGGACGCTGCTCGTGGTTCGCGATCTGGTGTTGGGCAAAAGACGCTATCAGGAATTCATGTCCTCTCCGGAAAATATCGCTTCAAACATCCTAGCGGATAGATTGAAACAATTGGAGAGGTCCGGTCTTGTTGCCAAACGGGCCTATCAGCAAAGCCCTATACGCTATGAATATGGTTTGACAAAGAAGGGAAAGTGGCTGGAACCGGTATTGGAGACGTTAGTCGTATGGGGGCAGAAGCATTTCCCCGGCACCATAGTATTTCCTCGCGTCAAGCGCCGCTAAGGACCAATGAACATTACCACCTGGCTGTTCCTCTGTTTTTATTGCTGAATGGCGGAGAGCAACCACTTGCCATCTGGGGATTGAACGAAGGTCCAGGCTTCGCCTGATTCGGTTGCGGTCTTTTCATTGCCTTCGACGATATAGCCTCGTTCTCCAGGCCGCTTTGTGAGAGAGAGGTTATAGTCGCGGGCACTCCAACGTAGTCCTGCTGTCACATAGACTGTCCCTTGTTCGGTCCAGACCTCCAGGATTTCTGCACGGAGTAGCACCACATCCTCTACATGGTTCTGAATGTCTTGACTCGTATTGTCGGCCAGGGCGGCGCTGAAATAGTTCAGCATCTCCGGTGTGACAAATTGCCGTAGTTCATTCAGATCCTGTTTGCTCCAGGCCTTTTGCACATCGGTCAGTAGTTGCTGAAAGGTTGCCTTGTCTGTGGAGGTGACGCTATCGACAGATAATTGCTGCCTGGCTGCAGAGGAGCGCCTTTTCGGCAGCTTGTCGATGGCCGGGTCGCGGCCTGTGATCCCCGAAAAATCGGGAAGTGAGGGTCGCTGTATTTTCAGGAAGTAAAAGATCGTGGCAACTCCCAGGAGCAGGAGGATCAGAAGAATTCCGGCAGAGCCCGAACTTTCTGGTCTGGTGTGGGATGGGGCGGCTTCGGCAGCTGGCGCCTCGGTATCGGTAGTCTGCGCGTAGCTGCTCGTAGCGCCGAAGAACGTATGGCCGGTCCATAGTCCGCTGAAGTAGCCTACGCCAGATCCGTCTTTTGCTTCTGGAAGGGCTAGGGTAGGGACTCCTATCAGAGTCACCACGATGCATGTGGCAATGACGGTCGTTCTATTCACACAAGTTTCCTGCTCTCGATGTTGTTGGCTGTTCGAATATTTGCCTATCCTAGCAGCAATGGTCTCTGAAGTGTCAGGATCATTCTTTGAAACAGCGAATCTGAGGGGCTGGAAAGACCGGCGTTTCGACACTTCTCTGTTGACTCTCTCTTTCCCAGCGTCTAGCCTGCGGCAGCATTCAGATATGGAATGGTTCTACCTGAGTTGGACTGAGAAAGCACAAAATGTTTAGAAGATTTCGAATTGCCTTTGTCCCGCTCATCGCGGGTTTTGTGGTGTTGATGTCTCCCTCTTTATCGCACAGCGAGGCATCTCCAACTGTGTTGTCCATTTCAGCAGGAGGAGGCCACTCCTGTGTTGTGCTTAATAGTGGCACGGTCCGTTGTTGGGGAAACAACCGGGATGGCCGACTGGGAAATGGCAAACTCACGCAAGAATTTGGGAGATCGGTGCCGGTGGCCGACATCACTGCTGCACGGCAGGTTGCCGTCGGGCTAAATTTTTCCTGTGTCAGTCTGGCTGATGGAACTGGTCGTTGTTGGGGCGGCAATCAATATGGTCAGTTAGGCAATGGGGCGACCATTTCTGCTGTCACACCAGTGGTGGTCAAAGATCTGCATGCTGCAACAGATGTCACAGCTGGATTTTTCCATGCCTGTGCGCTGCGTAAGGCCGGTACGATTTTCTGTTGGGGCCGCAATGACCATGGCCAGTTAGGAAATGCGACGCAAGTCGATTCTGCCGTTCCAGTGCCGGTGAAAGGGATGACTGAAGCCATTGCACTCAGCGCTGGGCTCAGCCACACCTGCGCCCTTCTCAAAACCGGCACCGTGCGCTGTTGGGGGAGTAACCAGTGGGGAGAATTGGGGAACGGCACCAAGACAGACTCATCGATGCCGGTCGATGTGGCCGACTTGCAGTCGGTGACAGCGATTGGAACGGGAAATAGTTTTAGCTGCGCGGTGCTCGCCACAGGGAAGGTGAAGTGTTGGGGGGACAATCGCAAAGGCCAGCTGGGGACTGGAACGAGTGAAGGGGCCCTAGTTCCGGTGGAGACCAAAGGTGTCACCTCCGCCATAAAAGTTGATGGAGGGTCTCTTCATGCCTGCACATTGTTACGGCAGGGGTTGGTCAATTGCTGGGGATTCAATCAGGTCGGACAACTTGGCTATACCACTCAGGATGATCCATCCCGCCCAGTTCAGGAACAGGGTATTTCTGCCCCCGATGAGGTCAGAGGATTACGATCCGTCAGTGCTCTCGCCGTCGGGCTTATGCACAGCTGTTCGCTCGAAGAAAAGAACATGGTGAAGTGCTGGGGAGGGAATACCAATGGAGGGTACTTTACCACGCGAGTCGCCGCCTCGACGATCACGCCGATCGACGTCAAAGTCGTTCCGTAATCGTTCCTTACGCGTGACTGGCGGGACTCGCGAGAAAAGCGAGACTGGTTGGAAATTTCATCGTTGTGCGTTTCGCCTGCCACACAGATTCAGACAGTCTAAAAACTTCCTGCCTGGACGACATCATCGAGGCTGTTGATGTCGAGCCAATGTCCTGCCGTATAGAGCACTCGCACAGGATATTTCTTCTTCAAGAGTTCTTGGAGCAGCTGAGGAATACCGGCCTTGCGGTTGTCCGGCTTGGCCAGCAGCTCGATAATGATGCCGGTGATGTGGTTTGCGGCGCCGGGTGAGACTTTGAGGAAGCCCATCCAGACTCCGTGGATGGATTCTTTGGGGATTTTGTCCCCCAATTGCTTGAGATAGATCTTGGCGTTGAAGGCCTTTCTCGTATTGGGAATGGTGCATTCGGTGAATCCACCGAGGCGGGCATAGCTGGTCTGTTCCTGCCAGTTACTATCGACGAAAACTACGCAGTCATCTGTCTCCTGGCAGAGGGTTTGGGGAATATATTTATTGAACAGCACGTCGCCGTAAGAAACGATCGTGCTCTGCGCAGGGCCTTTTCTGGACTGCAGGGCCTTAAGCAGGGAATGCAGTTCGCCGGTTTCTGCAAAGTCGTCGTTATCGACATAGGTCAGGTTGGGCAGATTGACGGTTTCCTTTTTATACCCACGGACCACCACAATGTCCTTAATGCCCACGGCATTGTAGGCATCGACAATGTGGGAGAGGATCGGGGTGCCCTGGATGTTCACCATGGTTTTGGGTTGCTGTTCGGTGAGTTCTCCCAACTCTTTTCCGCGGGAGGCGGCCAGCACGATGGCACAGGTGTCCTCCGCCCCTTTGGGAAGATACCGGTCTTCGGCCTCTTGAAGCTCTGCGGCATTTTGTAGGCGGAAGATTTCTGATACCGGGGCGACTTTGTCTTCAATGGAGAGCAGGTGTTCATTCTCCTTGAGGGTCCGCGCGGTTTTCTGCATGGCTGCTACTGCAGTCCGGAGCATGTGATTGGCCCAGATCACCATGGAGAAGCTGTGCTGCCGGAACACATCGGTGGGCGTGGCATAATACTTGGTCGGCACGATCACAACGGGGCAGCGATTGCCCCATTCCTGTTTGAACGAAAGAATCTCGTCCGGCACCGATAGGGCGCTATGAATGAGGATGCCGTCTGCACCGGCCTGACGGTAGGCTTCGGCCCGACGTAGAGCCTCCGCCAGTCCCCAGCCGCAGATGAAGGCTTCCACCCTTGCAATAATGGAAAAGTCCGGATCGGTCTGAGCGTCTTTGCCTGCTTTGATCTTGCCGCAGAACTCCTGCATGTCCGCCATGGGTTGGGCGGTTCCCTTGATAAAACTATTGGTCTTGGGGAACAGTTTGTCTTCAATGCAGACTGCGGCGATGTGGCGCTGTTCGAGCTTGCGGACCAGCCGCTGCATGTTGTTGAAGTTGCCGTATCCCGTGTCGCCATCGAGAAGAATCGGGATCGTGACGGCATCGGACATAAATTCCAGGTTATCCAGGACCTGGGTCCAGCTGGCCTCGTTGTTGTCCCGGACGCCGAATTGGGCTGAGATGGAAAGGCCGCTGGCCCAGATGCCGGGAAAGCCGGCTTCTTGAACGATTTTTGCGCTGAGACCGTTGTGGGCCTCGCAAATAAATTCCAGCTGCTCTGACAGGAGGAGCTTCTTAAATTGGCGAGCTGTAGACTGGTTCGGTATCGAGCTCATGGATTCCCTTCCTGGTATCGGCAGAAGTTCTATCAATAGAATGTTGGCAGTGCAACATCGGCTCTAAAGAATACCGTGTTCACCTGGAGAAATCATCATGCCTTTCATGGAAATCCGGCATGTGAAAACGATCGCTCCTCACACGTAAGAAAGTTTTAAGTCAATTCGTTGTGTAATTGGGCTGTTCTGAAGCTCCACAATTTCTGGGGATAACCCTGGGGATAATGGTTTCGTTATGCGTGAAATGGTCCATACAGAGTGACCCGTGAACTCTTTGCCTAAAAAACAGGCATTGTGTTCGATTACAGGGACCCACAAGATTTTGTGGCTTGACAGAAGAATCTCACGATTCTCTACAAGCCATGGGTTTAGAGCACTTGTAGTGCCGAATTTATACTTGAATGGGCAGTGTGAATATGCAGGATCTAGTGGAAGACCTTACTTATACACAGCAGGGAAGCATACGTATGGTGTGAGCTTGCAATCAGACTCTGCGTCATCGTTACTTTGTAGTGATGTGGACGTGTGCGACCTCAGTGGGGGGACCACAGGTCGCTGTATCGTAACAGGATTGCACGGTTACATCCCAGAGGCCTTCATGGTCGGCGCCCGCATCCTTGCAGGATACCTTTGTCGTATCTGCGGGGATAAACCGCACGGTTTTCTTTGCCTGCCGGCTCCGGTCGATGACAGTGAGCTGATACCCGGTGACTTTCCGGTTGTTTGTTTTATCCCATGAGATGCTGCAGAGAAGTCCTACGGTTGTCGACTGTCGATTCGTGAGAGTGGCGCAGCCGGCGTTCACGAGCAGTAAGATCATAAACAATAGCCATGCACAACTCGGAGAAAATGTGTCGGGTTTCATCCAGCCAATCCGCATAGAGCATCCTGATGTTTCAGACCACACACCCTACGGCTCGTTCTGAGCCGAGGATCGATAGGTGAAATAGAGCACGAGGCTTCCGATCAGAGCGATAAGCAGGGTTGCGATAAATTGGGTGGCAAAACTCAGTGGCCCGATATAGCGATGGTAGAGGAGGGGCAGCAGAATGGGGGAGATCACAGCCAGCATGAGACCCAGCATGTGACGCTTGAGATAGATGGGCTCGCCTGGCTTACGCCCCGCGCGTTGCACTAGAATCCTCCAACTTTCGCAGCTTCATTTTATTGAAACGGTCCAGGTTGCCATTCATTACGCGCATCGAACGACCGCCGTCTTCTAAGTTCTTCCGTGAGGGTGGACTAGATTGTCTCCTACTGCGCGTGTTCAACGAGGGTCTTCTCAGACCGCGCGTTGCACGAGCAAGGGAGACATCTAGTCTGCCCTCCCACTTCTACTTCATCAGGAAAGGCTTCGAGTTTTCTCCCGAGGCAGTGGTGACACTGAGGAGGACCAAGCCCTTCTTTCCCCCGGCCGGGACGGTGGTCGTGATGCTGTCATTCGCTTGTTGAAATTGAGCCGGATGACCGGGACCGAAGGAAACGCCTCGGAAACAGGCTGCCTTGCCGAAGTTGTTTCCGGTGATGGTGACTTTATCTCCGGCCTTTCCTTCATCTGGTGTGAGTTTGTTGAGTATCGGTGCTTCCCCGAAACAGGATGAGGCCTGTCCCGCAGTCGCTGTCGAGGCCAACTTTGGAGCGGTCGCTTTTGACGCGGGTGCGTTTGAGCGAACCTGGGATGCTTTTGTTGCCTTTTTTTCTTGCGTGACCGGTTCGGCGGCCAAGGTGGCTGATGGGCTGAGCGCTGCCAGGCATATGGCCAGCACTCCGATGGCGATGGTGACTCTGGAGCCTGTTACTGTATTCATGACCAACCTCCGATTTTTTGTAGGGCACAGGGATGTCTATTTGATCACCGGTCTTAAAACCGGTTCAATCAATCTTCGATCGTCGAGATATCGCCAAGATCTTGTCCGAGTTCTTTCGCTTTGAGGACTCGCCGCATAATCTTTCCGGACCGAGTTTTGGGGAGTGAGGGCACGATGTCGATTTCGGACGGTACGGCGATCTTGCCCAATTCGTGTAATACCTGATCCTTGATCGACTGGATCAAGGCCGGGCTTTCCACTTCCCCCTGTTTTAGGATGATGAAGGCCTTGATGGACTCGCCGACGAGTTTATGCGGCTTGCCGATTACCGCCGCCTCTGCCACGGAGTGGTGACTGACCAATGCGCTTTCCACTTCCGCCGTGCCCAGCCGGTTGCCGGCTACCTTGATCACATCGTCGGCGCGACCCATGAACCACATGTAGCCATCTTCGTCCTTGTGGCAGATGTCGCCGGCGGTGTAGCAATTCGGGATCGTGTTCCAATAGGTCTTGTACCGTTCAGGATCTTTGTAGATCGTCCGCATCATTGAGGGCCAGGGTTTCTTGATGACCGCAAAGCCGCCGGCGTTGGCTGGGAGACTGTTGCCTGCGCTGTCTACGACGTCGGCTTCAATACCGAGGAAGGGCCTCGTTGCGGAACCCGGCTTCAAGGGGACTGTCGGCAGGGGTGTGATCAGGATGGACCCTGTTTCGGTCTGCCACCAGGTGTCCATAATCGGTTTATCTCCACCGGCTGCACGATGGAACCATTCCCATGCTTCCGGATTGATCGGTTCGCCGACACTTCCGAGGATGCGGATGGTCGAGAGGTCGTATTTCTTGGGCCAGTCTTCTCCGTACCGCATCAGCAGGCGAATGGCGGTCGGGGTGGTATAGAAAATTGAGACGCCGTAGCGTTCGATGAGATTCCACCAGCGGCCCGGGTTCGGATAATCCGGTTTGCCTTCAGCTGTGAGGATCGTGGCGCCGTTGAGAAGGGGGCCATACACAATATAACTGTGGCCGGTGACCCAGCCTGGGTCGGCAACGCAGAAGTAGACGTCGTCTTCTTTGAGATCGAAGACGTACTTCGTGGTGATGTAGGTGCCAACCATGTAGCCGCCGTGAACATGCACGACGCCTTTGGGTTTGCCGGTGGTCCCGGATGTATAGAGGATGTAGAGCGGATGTTCCGCATCCAGCTGCTCGGCCTCGCAGACTGCCTTCTCGTCCTTCAACCAGTCATGCCAATCGATTTCCTTCGGTCCGGACAAGGGGGCTGCCGGAGTCTGTCGGCGTAAGACTACGACACGTACAACGGTGGGAGAATTGGCTACGGCTTGGTCGACAACTTGTTTGAGGTTCAGAACCTTTCCCCTGTCAAACCCGACATCGGCTGTGATGACCAGCTTCGCTTCGGCGTCCTGGATGCGACTGGCAAGGGCCGGAGCGCTGAACCCGGAGTAGACCACACTATGAATGACCCCGATGCGTGCGCAGGCGAGCATGGCGACGATTTGTTCGGGAACTTTCGGCAGGTAGATCGTGACTCGATCTCCTTTTATGAGGCCAAGTCTCTTGAGCGCATTTGCGCAACGATTGACCTGTCGGTAGAGCTCGCCATAGGTGATGACTCGTTCTTGGTCGTTCTCGCCGACCCAGATGATGGCGACCTTGTTCTTGCGCCAGGTTTTCGCGTGACGGTCCAGGCAATTATAGGTGATGTTGCAGGTGGCGCCGACGAACCACTTCGCCCAGGGATAGTTCCATTCCAGTACCTTGCTCCAGGGAGTAAACCACTCAAGCTCCTTGGCGACGTCGCTCCAGAAACCTTCAGGATCGGCAATCGATTTCTTGTACGCACTTTCGTAGTCTTGAATATGGGCGGCGGCCATTGTCTGAGCGCTCGGCCGATAGAGGCGGCTTTCCTTGAGGAGGGTATCGATGTTCTCTGGCATGGTACGGTGTCTCCTATAGGTCGAGGCCCGAAACAGAACCGTGACATTATGCTAGAGCGATAGGTAGGAACTCAACCATACCTTAGTACAGGAAGGGGTGGCCGCATCGTGGCCCTGCGGCTGCGCCGAGGATCGCGGTGCCGTTTCTTGACAGTCGCGCAGAGGCGATAGTAGGGTAAATTTTTATATGCATCACACAATAGAGCCGATCCAATTGAGCTTGTCGAATGTGCAGCGCCAACTGCGGCCTTGCATGTTTGGATGTCTCCTCTATTCGCTGCTGGCCCTGTTCAGTCCGCTATCGGCGTCTGCGCAATTGGGCAAACCCGAAGGGCTCTATTACAAGTCGTGGGCCATTGTCATTGGGGTGGAGAACTATCTTCTGGCCCCAAAGATTCCCGGGGCGATCGAGGATGCCAAGGCTGTGGCTCAGACCCTGCGTCGTCTGGGTTTCGACGAGGTCGTTGAGCTCTACGACAAGGATGCGAGTGTGCGGCGTCTGCAGCAGACGCTTTCCGATTTCCTGCCCCGCAAGGTCGGTCGACACGACAGGCTTCTGTTCTATTTTGTCGGACATGCTGGCGTGACGCAGGATCTCGACGGAAAGGAGCTTGGGTATCTCGTTCCCTGGGATGCGCAGATCGGGAATGTGTCTAAATCGGTGACCTTTGAACAGCTGAAAGAGTTCAGCCGGCGCAGTGCATCGAAACACACCCTCTTTTTCTTGAATGCTGCAGTGCGCGGGTGGGAGGTGAGCGCAGCTCAGCCACTGTCTCTCGAAGGACGACTGGCTCCGGAAGACGATACGGAGCGACGCGCTGTGCAAGTGTTGACGGCTGGCGATAGGGGCGAGCCGTTGAGTCAGGAGAACGGGAGGAGTCTCTTCGTGCAGGCGTTGATCGATGGTTTGAACGGCATGGCGGATCGTAACAAAAACGGTTGGCTCATGGCCTCAGAGATCGGAGATTTTGTACAACAACAGGTCCTGGAACGGTCGAAGGGTGTTCAGCATCCCCTTTTTGTGCAGCTCGAAGGGGACGGGGATACGGTGTTGATCGAGGGGCGAAAGGCCGCTTTTCTGAGTGGGACAGCGCCCCAGTCTCCAGCCGAGCGACAGCAGGCGGCGAAGATAAAATACGAGCGGGCCTATGCGCTTCTCCAATCGGGGAAATCCTCGGAGGAAGCGTTGGAACTGCTGAACACCGCGTTGGAATATGCCCCCACGTTTGGCGACGCCTACGTACTCAAGAGCTATGTCTTGTTAGAAGTGCTCCCGAATCTCGACGACGCATTATCGGCCGCTATACTGGCGAAGCGATATGCGCCGAAGAACCCGGATTCTCAGTATACACTCGGTCTAATTTATGAAAAGCGCGGGCAGTATGGCGAGGCAGAGCGAGCCATGCGAGAAGCGCTAGTGGTCAATCCCAACTATCGTGACGTCTATTTCTCCCTTGGCATCCTCTATGCCGACGAGATGAAGGACCAATCGAAATCGGTTGAGGCCTTCACACGCTACCTCGAACTCGGCGGGAATCACGCCCGTGCCAGAGCTGCGGTTGCACAGTCAGCACCCGCGAAGCCATAGCAGGCTGCTGAAAAATCCCGCCAGCGGCGTTCTCCCCTCGAAAGCATCCTCAACGTAGCCGAGAGGCTACGCCTCCGGTGCTTTCATCGGCTGCGGCCTTGCTGGACGAGCTTTTTGAGCATCCTGCGGAAATATTCTTCTTCCGACGATACACACGTATGAATCATAAAGTCCTTACGTGCTAACGTGGTTTTTTCAGCTTCCTGGTTTCAGGCGCGTTCGCCTCCCTTCAGATACCCCAATCCGATCTTGACAGCTTTCCGTGTAATTTCTGCCCAACGGACTTGGGGATATTCGGCGAGGACTGCGGCTGCTTTGGGATCCTGTACCTCTAGACTCAGAATCTTAATGATACCGTCATCAATCTGTACGTCTGCCACGGGCATTCTCCTTCAAGGAAGGTTAAGGCTTAGGTTAAGGGTGAGAGAGAAATGTCAGATTTTTGTCCAACCTGAACCTCGACCCCAACCTGCTTCACTCACTGGGGCCTTGCTGATCGGGCTGTTTGAGCATCCTGCGGAAATATCTTTCTGTTACGCCACAGATGCGAAACAGTAAGCGGGCAAGTCGCCGGCTGTTTCGTTGACTGGATTGGGGGTGCATGTTAGCATGATTTCGTAGAAATTCTCGAATGGCGTTATGGCCATCTCCTGTTGCTACGTCGCCGGTTCACCGTCTTGATCATCACCAAGGAGGCATGCACATGAATAGCGTACTGGGGTTCAGGTCGAGACTGGTCGGGGGAGGAGTGGCCATTGCCCTGATGATCGGACTTGCTGCCTGCGGCGGTCCTCCAAAATGGGTGAAGCAAGGGTCGGGAATGTTCAACGAAAGCGACAGTAAAGGTCTCTATGGCGTCGGAGCCGTGGCGGGTGTTCGAAATGAGCCGCTGGCATGGGATACGGCTGAAAATCGGGCGAGAGCTGAAATCGCCAAGACCTTTGAAACCTACACCGGCTACCTGATGCGCGACTATGCCGCCTCCACGACGGCCGGAGATTTTACGAAAAACTCGGAAGAACAGAATGTCGAGCGGGCGATCAAGACGGTGACGACCACGACCCTGAGCGGGGTGAAGCCTATCGATCGCTACAAGGATGAAAAAACGAACACCTATTATGTGTTGGCCAAACTGAATTTCGAGGAGATGAAGAATAATCTTGAACAGGCGAAGGAGCTAAACGCGCAGGTTCGCGATTATGTCAGAAAGAATGCCGATAAGCTCTTTGAGCGGCTTGAAAAGGAAGAAGATAAACGGGCGCCTCGGTAAGAATTCTTGTTCGACTGCCAATGGCTGCATGTGCGAGGAGGTATCGTGTGATCATGATAGATCGAGGACGAATCGGGCTTGTGGCGTTGGCGGTGGTGCTGCTGGCTGGCTGTGCGCAGGAGACCAGAATTACGAGGGTCGACTCCGAAGTGGTCACCGATCTAAGCGGTCGTTGGAACGACACCGATTCCAGACTTGTCGCGGAGTCGATGGTCAAAGAGGCGCTGCAGTTTCCATGGCTCAATAACTTCTCCGGTTCGAAACATCGCCAACCGGTCGTCGTCGTCGGGACCATTTTGAATAGCAGCCATGAACATATCAATGTGGGCACGTTTGTGAGCGATCTGGAGCGGGAGCTCACGAACTCGCAAAAAGTGACGTTTGTGGCGGGAAAAGGAGATCGCGAGGAGCTTCGCACCGAACGCAAGGAGCAAGCGATGTATGCGCGGGAAGATACGCAGAAAGCGCCTGGCAAAGAGATCGGCGCCGACTATATGATGAAAGGCACTATTGCCACGATTCTCGATGAGGCGGATGGGACGAAGGCGGTGTTCTATCAGGTCGATCTGCAGATGGTGGATTTGGAGAGTAATGCCAAAGTCTGGTACGGTCAGAAGAAGATTAAGAAAGTCGTCGAAAAGAAACGGTCCATCTTTTAGGCTCCGCAACTTTCGGTGAGCCTCGTCGCCCCATGCCCCACCGCCTCTGTTCCGGCACGGTGGGGCTTTTTCATTTCTACCCACTCTCTCTTTGCCATACTGGCAATCCTGCTGCTGGCTGGGTGTGGCCCCTCGGTCAACCGCTATCTCCTCATCGACGCAAGCCTACGCGCCCACGACCCGAAGGGCGCCGATGCCATCGTCCAGTCTGCTGAAAAAGAGTATGGCGAAAAAAGCCGCCTGCTCTATGGCATGGATCGAGGGATGACTCTCCAGCTTGCCGGTGATTACCAGCAGAGCAACGCTGTTTTGGAGCAGGCTGAGGAGGAATTGGACCGGCTGTATACGCGAAAGGTCCGAACGGAAACCCTCGCGTTTATGACGAACGACACGGCGTTACCCTATGAAGGCGATCCCTACGAACAGGTGCTGATCAATGTACTGAAGGCACTCAATTATGTCTTATTAGACCAGTGGCAGGATGCACTGGTCGAAGCCAGACGTATCGATCACCGGCTCAATGTGTTGTCGGATCGGACCAATGAAAAAAACGCCTATCGGGATGATGGCTTTGCACGCTATCTCAGTGGGATCCTTTATGAGAGCACCGGCGACGTCAACAACGCGTTCATTGCCTATCGCAAGGCCTATGAGACGTTTGAAGGCGGGCGCGCCTGGTTACAGACATCCGTGCCATCCCAGCTGCGCACCGATCTGCTGCGAACGGCCGATGCATTGCACTTCACTCAAGAATTATCCGAGTATCGATCGCTCTTTCCTGGCACGAAATGGGAAAGCAGTCAGTCGTTACAACAACTCGCTCAAGTTGTCGTGATCAGTTATAATGGCCGCGCGCCACGCAGGGAGGACCGGTTTCTTGACCTTCCGATCGGTCTGGATGCGCTCCAGTTGGTGCTGCTCAACCGGGGGTTTTCATCGGCGAATCGGAATTCCAATCGCGGTGTGGATACGGTCTTGTATGGGCTTAACGGACGAGTCGTTCGTGTGGCCTTGCCGCAGCTCATCCCGCAGAAGACCAGCGTACTCGTCGATAGGGTGAGCCTCATCCCTGACAAGGGCATGCCGGTGACAGTGGACACGGAGTTAGTGCATAACGTGACGGCTCTGGCAGATAAAGCGCTATCGGAACGGATAGCAGGAATCACGGTCAAGGCAGTCGCCCGTGCTGCCACGAAGTTTGCGTTGGCAGAGGGAGCGATGAGAGGGGCTCAGCAAGCAGCAGGCAAAGATGCGGCGCCTTGGGTCGGTCTTCTGGTCGGGTTGCTGGCGAAGGGGCTGGCGGTGGCATCGGAGGAAGCCGACAAACGGAGTTGGCAGACGTTGCCGGATGAAATCCATCTTGCACGGACTTGGGTACCACCGGGGCAATATCAGGTACAGAGCCGGTTAGCCGGAGAGTCTCAAGGCTTTCTGCTACCGGAAGCCATGAAGACCCTTTCCCTCGAAGCAGGTGAAACCGCTGTACTCATTCAACGGGTCATGCCATGAGACATGAATTACGGTTGGTGAACCGAATCGGAGTGGCACTGATGGCCTTGGTTGCATTGTCCGGCTGTACATGGTTTGGAGGACAATCGAAACCGGATTGGATTGACGGGGTGAGTGGCGCCTATCCGTCCGGTCAATATCTGGTCGGCGTAGGACAGGCGGAGAGTCGCGCGGTAGCCGAAGATCGTGCTTATGCAGCGGTGGCCCGTATTTTCAAAGCCGAGGTGAGCGCACAGGCGAAGGACTGGGAATCGTATCTCCTGATCGAGCAGCGCGGGCACAACAGCGAGGAACGACGCTTGACGCTCGACAATCTGACCCGCGTGTCGACCGAAAAAGTATTGGAGAATGTCCGGATTGTCGATCGGTGGGTGGATTCGCGCAAAGGGCTCCAGTATGCCTTGGCCGGCATGCATCGACCTCAGGCAGAGACGGCATTTATGGAGCGGATTTCTGAGCTGGACCGGTCGATCGGCGACGATGTCGAAGAGGCTCAACGGACCTCCGATAAGCTGGCCAAAGTCAGAGCATTGAGACGGGCTGCCAGAAATCTGGTGCTGCGGGAGACCTACAATGCAGATCTTCGGGTGATACGACCCAGTGGACAGGGTAGCGTTGCGGCTCACCGTGTGAGCGAACTCACGCGTGAACTTGAACAGTTCCTTGCCACGAATCTTGTATTGGCTGTTGCGGTCACCGGCGATCAGGTTGAGCCGGCGCAACGTGCGTTGGTAGAGGGGTTGCTGAAGGAGGGGTTACAAGTCACGAACCGTCCGTGGGCAGGGGATCGTTCGACCAGCGGCGATTTCAGCGGACCATACCCTGAGTTGCTCGTACGGGGATTGGTGCGGGTGTGGCTGATCGACGTGCAGGATCCTCAGTTCAAGTTCGTGCGATGGTGCAGCGATTTCGAAGTTGTGGACTTAACCAGCCAGCGGGTGGTCGGCGCTTTGTCAAAGGGTGGAAAGGAAGGCCACTTATCGGAGCGTGAGGCGACGGCGAAGGTTGTGCGTGTGATGCAACAAGAGTTGACAGTCGAGGTGGCGAAGGCGGTTGCGGCACATGTATTTGGAGAGACGGAATTGCCGGTACAGGCGAATCGGCCTGCCGGTTGTCCACGGGACGGGCTGGTCACGAAGCCGGCCACTGCATCCCATTAACTGAGAGAGAGGAAGGATATGGCTAATTCGAAGTCGGAAGCAGGACGAGCAACTGCTCGCGCGCCACGCAGCCGTGGGCGTGGGTTGACGGTCACGAAACAACGGGTTCCCAGTCGTCTGGCGAAACGCCGATTGAGTGACCGGCTCAAGAACGATACGGCATCGTTCAATCAGGGAAACTTAGCCGATAAGTTTCGTAAGGAAGGATATGACGAGCTGCAACTGGATGAACTCCAGGATCGTCTCTCAAAAATGTCGGGTCCCCTGGCCGCCATTATTCTGAAGGGAAGGGTGTGATCGCATGCCATACTATTATTTCGATTCAACCGCGCTGGTCAAGCGATACAGTATGGAACGCGGTACACGCATCATCAACAGACTGATGGTGAAGCGGAGTAAGGTCGCCATTGTGCCGACCTGGTCCGTGACCGATTTTTATACGGCATTCGCCAATCGAGCGCACCACGGAGAGATTACCAGGGACGATTGCTATTCGGTGATTCATAAGTTCGAGAGAGAGTCGCAGGAGGGGCTGTACCAGTTCATTGCTCCGACGATGCAGACCTACTTGGCGATGAAAGAACTTGCGCTGGAGTATCCTGGGCTGCGATCGCCGCAAGTGTCACATTTGGCGCTGGCTCTAGAACTCAAACCCCTGCGGCTGACCGTCGTCAGCGCGGATACGCAATTGCTGACGGCTTGTCATTCTGTGGGCCTCCACACGATTAACCCGGAAGAGGATTGATGCAAGAGTGAAGGTTGCAGTCGCAGAAGCCCCCGCACTCTATGGCGGGGGCTTCGTCTCGTGTCCTGGTTAGCTGCCATTATTGCACTTGTGCTAACAGTTTTAGGACCGCTTCATTCCATCCCACCGGCCCTACTCCTTGGGCATAGATGAGTCCAGACAGCTGGATATCCGGGTCATAGGATCCGTCCGGTTTCTGGACGAGGATCGGGTAATCCACCATAGCGAGCAGGGGAGCATCGTTGATGCTGTCCCCGATACCGACCGTTTCAATCCGTTCCGCTTGGCCGCTCATGCGTTGTTGGCGCAGATAGCAGCGCAGGAGTACGGAAGCAGCCTCTCCCTTATCATTTTCTCCGAGCAGATGAAATAATCGTCCGCCTTTGGTCCAGCGCAGGCCGCGAGTGACGATTTGACGACAGACTTCTTCGATGAGTGCCGGAGGGCCCTGCAGGAGATAGGGCTCGTCGTATTCCCGTTGCTTGGCCAAGACGGCGTCGGCATGTGGGAGACCGGTTACCTGCATGATGGCTTCAACCGACAGATCGCCGAACCCGTGTAACGGTGTTTCAACCGCATCTTCGATTTGTTTCAGAACCTCCCTCAACATGTGGTAGGGAAGGCCTAGTTCGATGACTTGGTAGGAAGCTCTGGTTCGCATACGTTCCAGGGGAAAGTCGAAGAGGCCATGAGGAACGAACACCGCGCCTCCGTTTTCGACAATGAACGGGTCTCGATGGGCGAGGCGTTCTCGAAGCGGCTCCATTTCAGCGCGAGTTTTACTCGACACTAAGACTAGCGGAATATCCTGTTCGCGGAGCGCCGTAAGGGCTGGTGTGGCCGCTTCATACGAATAGGTCGTGCTGTCCAGGAGCGAGCCGTCCAAGTCTGTATAGACGATCATTTTTGGCATGGTTGTGCGTCGCTACCAGTGATGCAGGTCATCGGCTGTGTTGGGTTTTGATCGAGGCGCCAGGCGTCGTTCCAGGAACTGTTTTGCGAGATCGGTTGCACCGAGTCCGAAGGCAATCGCTCCGGCCAACACGACTCCTCCCAAGGTAATACCGAACCCCACGACCACGATATGCTGAGCAATCCCGAGTTGCTCCATGGCCATAGCTCCGGCAAGGATTTGGAGCCCCCAACGGGAGCAGGCTGCAATGAGTCTGGCAGGAGGTAATCCCGCGTTGACAGCGGCAATCAGCACGGCTCGAGATACAAAATTCGAGAGAAAGTATCCGGCCAGCAGAATGACCGCTGCCGTAACCAGATGGGGCACATAGGCCAGCAATGACTGGGCAAACTGGTTGATCGGCGCCAGATTCAGGGCTCCTAATGCGGCGATTGAGGCGAGCACAATCACCGTCCAGTAGAGACTGCGACCGACGAGGCGAGAGGGATCGGTCTTGACCCCTCCGCGCAAGAGCGCTGCATTGATCCCCAGCCGGTCGCAGAGATGGTCGAATCCGATCACGCGAAGCAGCCGCTCAATAAAAAACCCCAACGTCCATGCGGTGAAGCAGCCACCGAGTAGAATAATCCCCATGGCGAGCACATTGGGGAGCACCACCAACACCTGATGTCCGAGGAGTTCCAACGGTTTCAGAAGAGCCTGACTGATAAAGTCATTCATGAACACCTCCTGCGGCGGCGGTCGTCGCCGCCGTGTGGCGCAGTAACACCGGTCTTACCGATTGCAGCGCCTGCGATTGCCAATGTTCAAACAAATAGGGTTTCATCCGTTCGAATGTCTGGCACAGGGCTTCGACCTTCTCTTCTGCTTCTGTGGATGTCAGGCCCTGGGTAGCCTGGACGAACGAAGCGGTCCGACCCAAGTACAGGGGGGTTAAGGCCTTTAGGAGATGCTCGCGCGGCATGAGTCGCTTGCGATATGTGGCAGCCGCATCGTAGACGACCCGGACCCACAGCTCATCCGGTATGCGGCAGTCGCCGACAGCTGTCCCCTGAAGGTTGCGCAGATGATCGAATGTATCGTCGGCTAGAATCTGCCGCCAGATAGGTTCCAGATCGGCAAGCCCCTGACGATAGTACGACACCATCTGGGCCACATTGACATGGATCGGTTCGACCCCGACTTCGTAGGAAAACCCAAAAAGCGGAACCGGCCGGGATCCCTGTTGTCGTGACCAGACAGATTCGTGCTGTTCCATTGAAGCAAAGAGCGCTCCCATGACTTGCGTCAACATGGCGGATAGGTCGGAGGCAGGGTCCTTTGGATTATGAATTTTTGCGCCGAGGAAACTCTGGCAGACCCTTGCGCCGCTGGCGATGGCCTCTGTCGTCATCCAGATATCGATGCCGAAACGCGCCACTTCCGATTCCCAGACATGTTGATCGAGATAGTGGGTCGCCAGTGCGCCGGAAAAACCGAATTCTCCACCGATGGGTTGCCGGATACGCTGTCCATACAGGGCTCTGGTGAGTGGATAGGCAAGACTGTTCGTGATCGTGCCGTCATATTTATGGCGGAGATAATAGGGTGCGACATAGTCATATCCCTCTTCCAAAATTGGGCCGAGCAACAATTCGACCCATTCCGGTGAAATGCTACGGAGGTCTGCGTCGACGACGGCACAGGCTCTGACTTCCAATCGCCTGGCAATCTCGAAGATTGTCCGGAAGGCGCTGCCTTTTCCGGGAATGCCATGATAGGGGGTCACGATTCGATGCAGGACGCTTTGTTGATCGCCGATAAAAAGGCGTTGGAAGTCAACGGCGGTGCGGGCGACAAGAGCGGGTGTTCCATCCGATGAGCCGCCATCGGAGTTGACCAGGACGGCCCGATGTTCAGGAAAGTATTTCGCCAGGCCGACACTCACGGCCCGAACGACATGCTCGACTGTATCCCTATTGTTATAGCTCGGGATTCCGACAAGAATTTCTGCCGAACCGATTTCCTGAAGCCGTGCCTCAGTTTGCGCAGTGAGTGGGGTGAGGCTGGTGTTCATGATGGAACGGCGGCTGGTTCAGATGTGGGATCCCAGACGTGATCCTCTTCGACAGCGTCGACCAAGCGATCGAAGATATCCGGTACGGCGTGGGTGACTCGACTCCAGTTGGATATCATGGGGACGCCAAGCGGATCGTCGAGGAACCCGTCGGTGGCCAGGCGCATGCCTTTTAAGAAGACTTCGACCGCCGTCCGCTCCTGGTGCCGGTCGAATGTGAGACTGTTGATGGCGGCGTCGTTTTCGTAGCGACTGATGGCCTCTTGAGCGGCTTGTAAATATGTCGCCCGTAAGGTCTTGAGAATTCCATCGGATAAGACGACGCCTTCGCTTGCCAGGTTTCTGAAAAGCGATTTTGTGATATCGACGCACATCTTGAGCAGGCCATCGTCGGGGTTGCGATCCGAAAGTGCTTGATGTTTGTGGTCGTAGGCATCGGCAATATCGGCCTGACAAATGCGCCGCAGAGCGCAATTCCGATAGACTTCCGCAAGGACGCCGATTTCGAGGCCCCAATCGCCCGGAATTCTGTTGGTCCAGGCCAGGTCCCGCACCATGGCGAACTCGCCTGCCAGGGGGTAACGAAAGCTGTCGAGAAATGTCAGGAGTGCGTGAGGCCCGACAAGCTGTTGGAGGCTTCGGATCATGGGGGTAATGAACAGGCGCGTGACTCGTCCATGGAGGCGGTCGGTGACGCGGCTGTAATAGCCTTTGCAGAATTCATAGCCGAGATTCGGGTTCGCAATGGGGTAACAGAGACGCGCGAGATACTCCCGATTGTAACTGGTGATGTCACAGTCGTGGAGCGCAATGACCTGGCTATGGTTTCTGGCCAAGACGTAGCCGAATGCCGTCCAACAACCTCGCCCCTTGCCCTGCAGTCCGATGTCGAGATTATGGTCGACGAGCAGTTTGAGGATGTTTTGGATCCGTGCCCCGTCATTCCAGATGAGACGCACCCGCTGAGGCAGGACGGAGAAAAATTGTTTCGCCAGGCGAAACTCCAGGGCCGATGCGCGATCCAACGAGATGACGATTTCGGTGAGATACGATACATCCTTCAGAGTATTCACAATGGCCTTCAATGCCGGGCGTCCCAATTCTGCATAGAGAGAAGGGAGGACTAACGCGATGGGGTTCACACGCCCATAACGCATCAGCTCACTCTCCAGTTGGTCGGCATTTGGCTGCCCAAGGCGGTGCAGCACTGTGACGACACCGTTTTGATAGAAGTCTGACATCGGGCCTCCGGAGGGGCGACTCGCCTGCGGGGTTTTGCCTGGTACGTTCTGAATCAGGAGCGGGCTCCGACCAGATGCACCTCATACGCCCTTGTGGCGGAGCCTCAGTATATTGCACTATCCTGTGCAGGTGACGTGCCACTATGAAATGGCTTAAGTATTGGACGTTCGGAGAGCGAAGCAGGTGTTAGGTGAAGAGGGTGGTGGGAAAACCCTTCACTTCCAAGAGAGTTGATTCGGTTTGTCTGGTTTATCTTGTTTGTTTGATTGAACGAAACTAACCGGATGAACCAAATCAACCAAACAAACCAGTCAACTACGGACGGTCGGTGGAGACCCGTTTTGAGAGGCGGTGGGCGAGCCTGATCATCCCAGCCGAGCGATCCTTTGGGCTCAGCAGCACATTCATCACATGCAGTTGGCTGGAGTCATCTAGGGCTGTGGCAAGTCCTCGCTCGAACTCTCCTTGGGTGGCAATCGTCATGCCGACCCCTCCGCCGATCAGGTCGCAGATGCGTTCATAGTGCCATTCGTGGATATCGTTGAAAGGACCTTCAAGAATTTCTCGTTCGGTGGAATAACCTCGATTATTCAGCACGATCACAATCGGCGTTTGGCCGTATCGTACGGCGGTCGAGAGCTCCGATCCGGTCATTTGAAAGGCACCATCACCGACCAGCACGATCGGTCGAAGCGTGGGGTCGGCAAACGAGGCGCCCACGGCGGCCGGGACGGCAAACCCCATCGAAGTGTAATAGGCTGGAGAAAGGAACTCGCATCGTCGGTGGACATGGAGGTCGGCCGCTGCAAAGAGCGATTCTCCGACATCGGCGATCACGATCGTGCGTTCATCCAACAGACTATCGAGATGGTGAAAGAGTCCATTCAAGGTCACGGGAGCATCCGGCGGGATGGTGTCTTCTGGCAGAGGGAGTGAGGCAGGCAGAGGGCGGGAAGGAAATGAAGGGAGGCGGGTGGTCACCAGCGCCTTGACAAAGTCTTGAAACCGGATTGCATCGTAGCGATGGTGTTTGATGGCCACTCGATCGGCTGTCGCGTGAATCGCGCGGCCTTCAGACAGCAGCGGCGAGTCGGCATTGAGATCTTCGACATCGGATAAGATGGATCCCAGGATGAGCAGACAGTCCGATTCATTGATGAACTGTTGGACCTCGTCACGCGCGATAAGGCCGCCATACACTCCGATGTAGAGCGGGTGGTCTTCGCGAATAACCGATTTGCCGAGCAGGGTCGAGGCGATAGGAACGTTGAGCCCTTCGACCAGGCGTGTCAGATCGTCTTGCAAGCCGAATCGTGCGATTTCTGCACCGGCTAAAATCGCAGGGCGGCTGGCTGAGGCCAACATGGCGCGGACCTCGGCGACGGCTTCGTTCAGCGCGGCGCTATCGCTCGCGTCATCGTCGAGACAGAGGGGCCCTAACGGGTGTGTGAGCGGTGTATGCACGAGATCGCGCGGGATTTCGATGTAGATAGGGCGACGATAGCGTAACAGTGCCGCAAAGGCCCGATCCATTTCTCGTTCGGCGGTTGAAGGATCGTCCAGCGAGATCGCAGCCACCGTGATCTTCTCGAAGACCTCTCGCTGTGTGGAAAAGTTCCGTACCATGTGGTGGAGGTAGGGCGTGCGAACACGCTCTGAAAATCCCGGCGATCCGGTGAGCAGCACCACCGGAGACCGTTCGGCATAGGCGCAGGCGATCGCGTTTACAGTATTGAGTCCGCCGACGCAATAGGTCACACAGGCGGCGCCGATACCGTTGATGCGCGCATAGGCATCCGCCGCAAACCCCGCACAATCTTCTCGTGTAGTCCCAATGTGTTGAATCGGTGAGGCTTGGATCAGTTGGTAGAGGCTGAGGACGTAGTCGCCGGGGATTCCAAAAATATGGCGGACCCCCAATTGGTGAAGGCGATCGATCACAGCGGAGCCGATAGTCGGTGTGAGTTTCATCGTTCAACGTCCTGGTCCATAGGGTAAAGCTTCGATCGCATCGTGCGTAGGCGCAGCAAACCACAGCGCGGGTCAGCCGTCAAGCGACTAGATCGGCGCGGAGGGGCTTGACCTTCGGTTCGCGCCATCGGATAAGTATAGAATGACTTCTCCTGATGACAGCCCACGCGGCAGCATTCGTCTATCGCGGGCACGCTCGGTCGAAGCGCCTGGACATCTCTGGATCTATGCAGGCTATGTCGAAGCGGTCAGCGGCCAACCGGATTCGGGCGATGTGGTCGATGTTCTTGCGTCGAACGGAAGTTTCTACGGCAGGGGGCTTTACAATCCGCTGTCTAAGATCCGTGTGCGGATACTGACCTTCGACGATGAACCCATTACCGAGCAGTTTTGGCGGGGGCGACTTGCACAGGCTGTCAGGTTGCGTGAACGGATTGTCGTTGGTACCGATGCCTATCGTCTTATCTATGGAGAAGCAGATCGATTGCCGGGTTTGATTGTGGATCGATATGGCGATGTCTTGGTCATGCAGACGCTGTCCTCCGGTATGGACCGCCGGAAGAACCTGCTGGCAGACCTTCTTTGTCAGGAGTCTGGAGCCACGCGGGTCTATCTGCGCAACGATGCCAAGAGTCGGACGTTAGAAGGGCTCCCGCCGCAGACAGGATTTCTTCGTGGAGACGGTGCGGCGACGATCGATATCCGGGAGGGATCTGCTCACTTTCATGTCGATGTCGCACGAGGACAGAAGACCGGTTGGTTTTGCGATCAGCGCGAGAATCGACTGGCAGCGGCACGGTTGGCAGCCGGCGCGGAAGTGCTGGAGGTATTTGCGCACACTGGAGCCTTTGGGATTCATGCGGCCCTCGCTGGAGCAAAGTCGGTCGAAGGGCTGGACGTGAGTGAGGAGGCCTTGGCGCTTGCACGCAGTCACGCAGCGTTAAATAAGGTCGACGATCGTTGTGTCTATCGATCGGCTGACGCATTTGAGGAAATGCGTAAATTGGAACGGGCTGAGCGCCGGTACGATCTCGTATTGCTCGATCCCCCTGCCTTTGCTCGCAGTAAACAGGCCGTGCTTCGTGCTTTGGCTGGATACAAAGACGTGAATTTGCATGGGATGCGACTCACCAAGCCGGAGGGGTTTCTGGTCACGAGTTCCTGCTCGCACCATGTGACCGAACAGGAATTCTGGGCAAGTATTTGTTTGGCTGCACGAGATGCGAATAGGCGAGTTCGCTTGCTGGAACAGCGCGGACAGGCCAGTGACCATCCTATCCTCGCCGGCATGCCCGAGACCCGCTATCTGAAGTGCTTTATCTTGCAAGTCTTATAAGCGAGACAAGCGAGACGTGCGGGAGCGGCGCGACTCGAAACTCAGGCTGCGGAAAAATCAAACTTCGAACATTCACCGGTCTCGCCTATCTCGCGCGTCATAAGGCGGGATACTCTTGCAGGATACTCAAAAATTCCGTCTGGCAAGGCCGCAGCCGATGAAAGCACCGGAGGCGTAGCCTCTGGGCTACGTTGAGAATGCTTTCGAGGTGAGAACGCCGCCAGCGGGATTTTTCAGTATCCTGCTAATCGTTCGGCGGTTCGAAGTGGCCCGATGGACGGTTCTGCCAGGGGACTGTTGCCTGTTTAGCCTGTTTGACCAGGCTTCGTAAATTGACTTCCGCAGCACGGAGCAATTTTGGTTCGCCGCTTTGCATAATCGCGGTCAGGAGGACATACAATGAACGGTCCATCCGTGATCCGGCCAGAATGCGTTCTGTCACAGGATCGGGGCCTACAGGAGGCGAACTCGCATCCTCCTCCGGATCGTCGAATAGGGTACGAAATACGGTCGGATGGCTGAAGAGCCAGGCTGGAGGGATCTTTAGGGCGGCAGCGAGCGATTCGAGCGATGAAGCAGAGGGGTCAATCTCTCCCGCTTCAATTTCCTCTAACACATGTGGAGAAAGGTGCGACCCGGATGCCAAGTCATCGACTGAGCGACCTTGTGAAACCCGCCAGGCTTGAATCAGTTGTCCAATCGCCATAGCCGATGATACTGAAACCGAAGCCCTTCCTGCAACTTTGCTATAGCGGGGTCTTGAGCAATAGGCCTTGAAACACAATGACTTATGGGCGCTTTTCTCCCAGTGGAAGATAGGTGATGAAATCAGGTATAGTATGCCATCCAGATCATTCTCGATCCAGTGGGGAGGGGCAAGATGTTAGGGACAGATATTCGTGGAATTATTGCAGAAGAAGAGGAAGTCCAGCGGCGTAAAGATGCCTTGAAATCGCTCTTAAGTATGCGTTCCAAACAGTTGCGTGAGTCGCTTGAGCAACGGATCAAACGGGCTCGGACCTCTGGCGATTGGATGCAGCTTTCGAAAGAAGAATGTGCCTCCCTTCATAAGCGGGAAAAACTCCATCTCAAGTCTCAATTCGACAAACTGCAGCATGAGCAGGACCGAACGAGAGGGAAATTGACCGCACTCAAACGAGCGAAAGCCCGGGCTCAACGGATTCGAGCTGCGGAGGCTGCCTCCGGGCGGAAGCGCCGCTGAACCGGTTCCCCCCACTCTTGAACTAGCGTGGCTGCCTCACCCCTTCCCCTGACTCGCTCGCAAGGGGCGTACATTCGTAAGCTCCTTCTTCATCGGAGTCTGCGAGGACAGGACGGTACGTTCGTGGTCGAAGGGGGCCACGCAGTTCGAGACCTCCTGACACGGTATCCCGATCAGATCCTCACCCTTGTCATGACCCATGGATATCTCGCGAGTGAGGGGCAAGCCAACCGAGAAGTTCGAATAGCCCACTCCGCGCAACAATACTCCTGTCCCGATCTCCAATTCGCACGACTGTCCGATCTCAATGCACCGCAAGGTATTCTCGCTGTGGTGCGGCAACCGACATGGGATGAAGGAGAGATTCTTCGACAGCCGACGGTCTTGGGCATTTTCGGCGAGCAACTTCAAGATCCTGCTAATGTCGGGGCGATTATTCGAACGGCAGCGGCTCTCAATGCGAGCGCCCTGTGGCTCACTCCGGAGTCCGTCGATGTCTATCATCCCAAGGTGGTTCGCGCGACGAGTGGCGTGTTGCTTGCTTTGCCGATCTTTACGGCACCGGATGTCACGGGGTTGCTTCAGCAAGGGTGCCAGGTATTTGCGGCAGAAGCGACAGGGGGCGGAACCGTTCCGATCGACAAGATCCAGCATGTACCGCGGAAACTTATTCTGGCTGTCGGCAATGAAAGTCGAGGCTTGTCAGCTCAGCTCCTCAGGCTGGCCGCCACTCGATTTACCATCCCTCTCAGTCGTGCGGTAGAGTCCCTCAATGTTGCGGCGACCGTGGCCATCGCCCTCTTCCACTTTTCTCGACTCCCCAAAGGGCAATGATCGACATCCCGTTCGTTCGTACGATTGAACGGGCCGATCATCGATCTGTGATGGAAATTGTTGAGTGGTGCCGAGGGACAGAATTGAACTGTCGACACCAGCCTTTTCAGGGCTGTGCTCTACCAACTGAGCTACCTCGGCACGGACTACGGCAAGAAGAGCGACGCAGAGTTACAGGATCGCCAGAGAAAAATCAAGCTCTCTAAACTAGACAAACTAAACAGACCAAACAAACCAAATGAACCGGATAGGCTGTGGCGGAGAGGGAGGGATTTGAACCCTCGGTAGAGGTTTTGCCCCTACGACGGTTTAGCAAACCGTTGCCTTCGGCCACTCGGCCACCTCTCCACGAGTCTCAGCTCAATGCGGGGTTCCCAATCAACTGAGACGCAGCTCGATGACTGTAGGAAGACCAGCAAGCAAGGTGAGATCATACCCCAGGCTACACGAGAGGTACAAGCGATTCGCGAAGTAGATCGTGAAATACTCGGGGTAGGAAGTCGGTGAAACCACGCACACATATTTCCGGGTATTCAACTCAAACAGTGTAGAAGCCTGTGAAGGTAGATGTCGGACTGTGATGGCGCCATCGCAACCGGCTAGGCGCGGCGCGCGGTCGATCTGGCAAACGGTCTTGTGTAACGGAGTTCGATATGGCTGGGTCTGACAACCCCGCTGGCTGCCAACATGTGCAGCACGGTTCGTTTCTGTCGTTTCTGTCTGCTCTCCACTCTACGCAACTTCATGTATTGAATCAGGGACGCGATGACCTGCATGGTGCCTTCCTTCTGTGCTGAGACGGTGCGGTAGTTTTTCTGCTCCGACCTATTTAGAGCGAAATCTTCATCGAGTTCTCGTGGTTGTCTTTGCCAATTTCTTTCTGTTCCTTGTATATCGAATTCTTCTTCTGAAGCGGCATCCTCAAGCCGCGCTGTTGAGTGTCATAATGGGGTAAGGTTGAATTTTTGAAAATACCATAGAGGTAGGTAAGGCTGAACTAAAGGTGGGGGCAGGAATATCAGTGTATAAGTGTTAGATTGAGAAGTTAATTGGTATATGTATCAACAATATATGAACTTTAAGGCGTGTATCGCTTTATCTATTAAATGGAAGAGATCTATCCAATCGAGAGGATAATTTGATGCGTAGATGATCCTAGAGTAACCGCCTAAGCGGTTGATGGAGGGGGCTAAGTAAGAATAACGATGTGGTTGGAGTAGGGCCTTTCACGGGGAAACTTATGCAGTGACCGCATACGACTCTGTGCCGGCACTAGAGGCTGAGTTGCCGGACGGGATGCTGAGGAATAACTACGCTCGTATCGTTGGCGGAGGGGGCGAGATTTGAACTCGCGGACCCCTTGCGAGGTCTCCAGTTTTCAAGACTGGCACGTTCGGCCACTCCGTCACCCCTCCGTATCGGTGAACAGGCTTATTGGTCAATAGTCATAGGGTAAATGAGTTAGACGGTCAAGATCCTCCGGTCGCAGTCTCTCGGCTAGTGGCAGGCGATTAATGACCATTCACGCTATGCTTTACTGATCCGCTCCATCCCACCCATATATTGACGCAAGACCTCCGGTATCGTAACGCTTCCATCCGGCTGCTGGTAGCGTTCAAGTATGGCTACGACTGTGCGTCCGACGGCAAGCCCGGATCCGTTGAGGGTATGGACAAACTCAGATTTCGTATCCTTCTTTCCACCTGTGCCCTTGTATCGAATATTGGCCCGCCTGGCCTGAAATCCTTCAAAGTTGCTACAGGAAGAGATCTCTCGATAGTGGTTCTGGGACGGAAGCCAGACTTCGATGTCGTATGTCTTTGCCGCAGAAAATCCCATATCGCCGGTGCAGAGCGTCACGACTCGGTACGGAAGACCTAAGTCTTGCAAGATCGCCTCGGCATGGCTGGTTAACCGCTCCAGCTCCTCATACGATTGATCAGGTTTGGCAAAACTTACCAATTCTACTTTGTTGAATTGGTGAAGGCGAATGAGCCCTTTGGTGTCTTTGCCATAGGATCCTGCCTCGCGGCGAAAACAGGGAGTATAGGCCGTATACCTGATCGGCAGGGCATTTTCGGCGAGTGTCTCGTCGCGGTGAAGGTTGGTTACCGGTACTTCTGCCGTGGGGATCAAGAAGTAGTCTTCATCTCGCAGGCGAAAGAGATCTTCTTCGAACTTGGGCAGCTGGCCGGTTGCGGTCATACTCGAGCGATTGACAAGGAGTGGGGGGAGGACCTCACGATAACCGTGCTGTGTCGTGTGAAGGTCGAGCATATAGTTAATGAGAGCTCGTTCGAGCCGTGCGCCGGCTCCGGTCAGAACCGCGAATCGTGCCCCCGCGATCTTCGCGGCCCGGTCGAAGTCGAGAATGCCGAGGTTTTCACCGATCTCCCAGTGGGTTTTGGGTTTAAATGAAAACTGTTGCGGCTCTCCCCAACGCCGTTCTTCTTTGTTGCCGCTGGAATCACTTCCGACGGGAACAGAGCTATGGGGAAGATTCGGGATGCGGAGAGCGACGTTGCTGACCTGCTGTTCGATAGCGCGTAATTGTTCCTCCTGAGCCCCAATTTCGGGGACCATCGTCCGCATGCCCTGAGTTTCCTGCAACTTCTCAGCGTCTGCTGCTTTCTTCTCGCGCATGAGGCGGCCGATTTCATCGGAAAACTTCTTGATCTCATGACGGGTCTGTTCGATCTTTATCGTGAGGTTGCGACGATCCTCAAGAGAGTTTCGAAGATCATCCCATGCGATGTCGGCCCCGCGTGGACCAAGTTGGGCCCTGAGGGTGTCTAGATGGTCGCGTAAATAGCGTAGATCGTGCATGGTTCTGTGAGTTCAGAAAGCGGCTGGAATCTAACATCGGGGTAGGGCTTAGTCAATCAAAGGGGACGCGGTCGTTCGCCTTGCCAGGCCTAATTTACTCCGTTGACAGGAGCAGGCTGATCAGGGACCATATCCGCATGCGTACGGTAATGAACCCACCCAATCCGTTTGAATCACAGCACCGAGATCTCTTAGAGGCTGCGCCCCATGTACAGGTACAGATGTTTGACGATGCGACCCGTGACATTCTCAGTCGGAACGAGAGTCCTGACCTGCCCTTTCGATGGAGTCTCAATCCCTATCGAGGCTGTTTTCATGCCTGCGCCTATTGCTATGCCAGGCCAACTCATGAGTATTGGGGATTCGGCGCAGGGACTGACTTTGAGTCCAAGATCGTCGTCAAGCGGGAAGCTCCCGCTTTACTCCGCCGGACATTCGAGAAGCCTTCATGGAAAGGCGAATTGATTCTGTTTTCGGGGAACACCGATTGTTACCAGCCGCTGGAAGCGTCGCTCGAGTTGACGCGAGCCTGCCTGGAGGTCTGTGCGGAGTATCGAAATCCTGTCGGGATCATTACGAAAGGGCTGTTGGTACTGCGAGACCTTGACGTCTTGTGTTACCTGCACCGGGAGGCATCAGTTCGCGTGTATTTCAGCATACCGTTTTCGGACGATGAGGTGGCGCGCAAGGTCGAGCCCCATGTACCGTCGAGTCGGAAGCGCTTTGAGGCGATGGCGATCGTAGCGCATGCAGGGATTCCCACTGGAGTCTCACTGTCGCCGATCATTCCTGGCCTCAACGATGAGGATGTCCCCGATTTATTGGCCCGGGCGAAAGAGGCCGGCGCAGTTGAGGCGGTGGCGACGCTGTTGCGTCTGTCCGGTTCTGTGGAGCCGGTGTTTATGGAGCGTATGGAGGCGGCATTTCCTGATCGAATCGCCAAGATTACAAATCGGATTCGAGCGGTTCGAGGTGGCGCAATCAGCGAGGGGGCCTTCTTTGAACGCCATCGTGGCACAGGACCCTATTGGTCCATGATCGAGCAGTTGTTCGAAGTGTCCAGGCGAAAGGTCGGATTATCGGCATTCTGTAATGAGACGATTCCTGCCACCTTTCGTAGGCCTGGGGTAGAACAGAGGGTCTTATTTTAAACCGGACGAGTAAGGGAGTGAAGATGAAGCATAATCCTGGGTTTCTCAAGTTGGTGGATGCGGCACGAGCCAGGGTCAAAGAATGTACGGTCGTAGAGGCTAAAGTCATGCTCGATCGTGGTGAGATGCGGCATTTTCTCGATGTGCGCGAGGAGAGCGAGTTTGCAAAGGATCGTGCGAAAGGCGCCCGTCATTTGGGAAAGGGGATTATTGAGCGCGATGTCGAGACCTGTATCCCCGATAAAGGGGAGGCCATTCTGTTGTATTGCGGAGGCGGCTATCGATCCGTACTGGCGGCAGATGCACTTCAGCAAATGGGCTATACAAATGTCCTGTCGATGGATGGGGGAATCAAAGCCTGGAGGGATGCAGGCTATCCGATGGAGTGTTGATGGAGCCTCAGGAGGCCGAGGTCCCATCCGTGTTGGATTACAATATTAGACGAATAGGCTCGAACCGTTACTTGCTGTTGGCTCGATCGAACTCCTTGATCACCTGCTCGGTTAAATCTACGGTGTCTTTATTGTAGATGACGATTTTGACCGTTTGTTCGCTGCCTTTATCGACGACAAGAGAAAATCCGCCTTTTTCAGCCACGATTTTCGTGGCTGACGCAATTTTCTTCATGTATTCATCGACCAATTCCTTCTGCTTTCCCTGTAAGTCCTGATTAAATTCCTGCGCGCGTTTCTGGTAGTCCTGAACCTTTGTGCGAAACTGGTTCTCTTTTTCTTTTTTTTCCGTGTCGCTTAGCTTCGCTGCCTGCTCCTTAAGCGTCTTCTCGGTATTACGCAGCTCTTCTTCATCTCCGGACAGCAACTTTTGACGGGTGGTGACATACTCTTTGAGCCCATCCAAGGCCTTCCTGCCTGCCTTCGATTTTTCCAGGACGGCCTGAGGATCTACGACACCCATCTTGAAAGCGTCGGCAGCCTGTGCAGCAGGAAGGGATCCGAGTATCAGCATGCCGGCTGCAATCATGGGGATAGCCACACGCCTCAAGAGAATTTCCGTCATATGCATACCACGCGCTCCTTGTTGGAATATAAACCGAACGGCATGACCGCCGGAGGATAGCTGGGGGGCCATGCTCTGTCAAGAGACTGGTTGTCCAGAGGGCGGCGCCTTGCTAAACGAAGTAGCGGCTGGTGTCGAACTTATATTCTGTGTTGTCGATCAGACGGATAATGGTATGACGGAAATCTCCGATGTCGGTTTTCTCTGTCAGGTCTAGTTCACGACCGTTCTCGATCGCATTTCCCTCCGGATCGGTGATGACTCTCACGAATGGTCGTTCGGCATTCGCCTTGTCCGTAGCCGGCTTGAGCACGACAGCGAGTTCGTTCGTTTCCAGCATCACCAGGCTACCGATTGGGATGATGCCGACACAGTTTACGAATAGCTTGAGGAGCACCGGGTCGAAGGCCTTCCCGGACTTTGAGAACATCATGTTCAACACTTTCGACGGTGACATGGGTTCCCGGCGGTAGACACGGGAGGATGTCATCGCGTCGTAACAGTCTGCGATCGTCAGGATACGTCCGGTCAGTGAAAGCGTCCAGGGCACAGCCAGCTTCGGATAGCCGGAGAAGTCCAGGTTCATATGGTGTTCGAAGGAGGCTGCCGCCATGCGTCCTGGGAGATTCGTAATGCCTCTCATTTTCGAGAGGATCAGCACTCCTTCCGTAGGGTGGCTGCGCATAAGGTTCCAGTCATCATCGGTGAACTCTCCCGGTTTGTTCAGAACCTCCAGGGGAATGGTGGATTTGCCCATGTCGTGAAACAGGGCTGCCAGGCCTAGGTCCGCTAGTTCCACTTTGGGATAGCCGACGCGATTAGCCAGCGCAAGGGACAGGAGAGATACATTGACCGAATGGTTATGGGTATATTCATCGTGGCAACGAAGGGTTGTGAGACCGAGAACCGTAGATTCATCGTCCTGCATGAGGTCGATAATGTTTTGGATCGCTCGCTTGGCCTGTTTAAAGCTGACGGTGCCTCCTTCACGGGCTGACTGTGTCAAGGAGCCAACCGCACCGGCCACTTTGGTATAGCCGTTTTTGGCATTCATTTTTCTTTGGACTTTTGAATCTGAACTTTGTGCGCCGCCTAACCCTGCGCTCTCGGTGGATCCCGGACCGATGGCCCCTTCCGCACCGGGTCTCGCGTTTCCCACTGATCCGGTTCCTTGCCGGATTTGAAGTTCCCGTTGTTCTTCTAACTCAATGCCTGCGATCCCCCGTGCCGCGATTTCTCGCTGGAGGTCTTCGATGGTGTTTTTTGCAGGATCGAGGCTGACGAAAAGAGCGGCGAATTCACGCAGATCCTTCGACTCAACAGTCAACGAGAACGTGACTCCGCCGATCTTCCAGTGGTTCAAGACGTCGATGATACTGGTGGCCACAGCCATCTGCTGCGCATTCACCTTCAAGTGACTGTCTCCGAGAAACAAGAAGTCGTTCTGGAGGCGAAGCGTGAGCGGTTGATCCTGCGCCATGGTTTTGATCAAGGTCAGCATCGTTTCGACCGGTTTGTCCAGCGCGGTGTTAGTGCGCTCATAGATGCGGGAAGTCTTAATCAATACGTTCAACTGTGTGACCAGCTGAATGCCCAGTATGACCATTTGCTGGTCAAGGATGTCCCTGGCCTCAGATCCCTGGGCAATTTTTTTCGATAGAGACCTTTCATGGGTCAGGATCGGTTGGGCTTGTCCACCCTCGACCTGAATTTCTTTGATTTTCAAGTTACTCACTGTGCACGCTCCGTATTATGATGCAGCCTGCTTGAGATGCTGCTGTCGTTGAGCCTGTACGAGCGCCGTAGCGCAGGCTTGCTTCACAGCGGCACTGGCTTTTTTCTGTCCCAGCGCAAGGACGGCGAAAGCGGCAGGGGTGCCGAGTTTTCCCAATGCTTCAGCGGCGAGTGCTGCGAGTTCGTCCTTTTTTTTCCGGTTGGTCCAGGACCATTCTGTGATCAAACCTTCGAAAAATGGAACTGCCTCGTCGCCACTGGTCGCGCGCATGGCTTGGAACACCGCGCGTTTTTCGCCGAGAGATCGTTCCATGAATGTGTCCGCCGATACGAGGGGTGCCCAGAGAGGGTATGGAGCGGTATATTGACCGGTTGTCAGCAGTTTGAGCGCCGCAAACCGAATCGACTCTTCGGTATCAGTCAAGAATGCCAAGAGTTTCGCCCCATTTCCATTGGGCCGAAATATCCCGATGGCCCGCACGACTTCCTTCCGCACTTGACTGTCCGGATAGCGGACGAGCTTTTCTATGGACTCTGCAAAACGGGGATTGTTCCATTTGAGGAGAATAGCGAGTAAGTTTTTGACATAGCGGGGACGGCGATCTGCTAAGCCCCGAAGCAAGTAATCCGGTTGATCCTTTGCGAGTGTCTCAAGCGCTTCAGCTACGACGGCCTGATGGGCCGGCGCTTCGAGATTAGCCAGTAGAGCGCACAGGGCAGGAACGGCTGTCGGCGCCATCGACAACAAGACCGTGGGCAATCCTTCTGTGGTTGCATTGAGAGTTCTGTTCAAATAGGCCTCGATCATTTTTATTCGTTCAGGTCGACCGAGAGAGTCGAGCAGGGAGGCCAGCTGTTTTTTGTGATCCTCGCCCAGATCCGGTCTCATTTCAGCTGTGACTTGCAATAGCCCCAGTACGCTCTCCAGCACAGTCCATTTGCCTTGAGTCGTCAATGAGTCCAGGACCTGCCCCCAAAGAGCGAGTAACTTGGTCAGGATCGCGGGAGTTTTTTCCGAGGCCAGAATCGCGGTCAGCATATCCAATATGTACGTCGTATTATCTCTGGCACTCTCGGACGCAATCTCCTTCGCCAGTTCGGAAAATTCTTCGTCGGAGACTTCGTAGCCTACTTGGCCGGACTTGAAGCGGCTCGCTTGTTTGCCGCTGTCTCCGGCAGCTTTTTCTCCGGCTGATATTCCGTTATCACTGGTTTCAGCGCCACGACCGTCCTCAAGACCTGTTCCCGCACCCTTGCTGATGCGCGCCTGCTCTCGATCCAGAAGATCTCTGAGTCTCGACTCCGGCGCTTCCATCATTCCGCCCGTCGACAGTGAAAAGATGTTGGCGGTTGTCGAGGATTTTGCGATTTCTTCGGCGGTCACGATTGTGATGGTAGAGAGATTCTTGGACCAGAGACGGGTCACAATATCGTCGTCATTTTCATCGGAGTCCCGATTGTCCCACAGCGAATCGAGCAGGAAGGTGAGATCTTCCTGCAACAGGCCTTCGATAAATGCGAGTTCGCGAATGCCGTCCGAATAGAGCTTGAAGGCGACGCTTTCATTACTTGAATCCTGCTCGGCGTGGTAGACAACTTCCCCGTTGAAGTACAGTTCAGAGCGTTGAATGAGAAATGCCAGTTTGAAGTAGGTTGTGAGATGAACCGTGAGTTCTTCGAATAATTGTTGGAGAAACTTCTGGGCTACGGGATTTTCCGCCCCGTAAGTCCGACGGGATTTCGCGGTTTTGTCCAATAGCGCAAGAATTCGTTTGACGGAGACTAACTCAGGGTTGGCAGGCTGTTTTGCAGGCGTGAACGGCTGTGCGCCGCCCTCTGTCTTTCCCTCATCCATGGTCATTAGTCGTACCGTGGAGGTGCCGAATCGTCAAGAAAATAGCCGCTCTTAACCCGCCACACACCGAGAAATTTCCAATGAACCATTCATTCCTTCCGCCATATAACTAAAGGCGGTTGATAAAGGCCAGCTTCTCACCTGCCCAACCTCTGCGTGCCGCGAGAACGGCGCTGGCGGACTGTAGCAAGAGTCTGCTAGGGCATTGTGAACCCGTTGGCCAAGCCGGTAGAATCTGCCTCAATCGATGCTGACGACGAGCCACATTGTGTGTTTTGGAGACAGCCTCACGGCGGGGTTTCAAGCAGCCACTGAGGATAATCCGCAAGGCGCCGAGACGCCCTATGGGTGGTATCTGCAAGAGCTGATCGGGTCTGCCGTGCGCGTTTCTGTAAGCGGCATCTCCGGTGAGTTGACCGGTGAAATGGTGATGCGGTTTCGGTCCGCTGTACTCGCAGAGCAACCGAGTCATGTGGTGATTCTGGGCGGAACGAATGACCTTGGGTGGAATGCACATCTTGAAGAGATCATGGGTAATCTCTTCAAGATGTATGAACTGGCTACGGCGTCAGGAATCACGCCTGTGCCGGTAACGGTTCCCTCGATCAGAATGGGCGACGATCTTCGCAGTGAGGAGGGGCGTCAGTGGTTCGCCGAGCATCTTAAACGTCGGCAGCAGCTCAATAAGTTGATTTTACGCTATGCCGAGTCGAATGGGCTGGCGGCGTTCGATCTTTTTTCCGTTACGATAGAGCCGGAAACCCAACAGCTTGCGGCGCAGTATTCCAACGACGGGTTGCATCTGAGCACGGCCGGATATCGACTGTTTGCCGACCGGTTATACCAGGATGTCTTTGCCCCATTGCTGCCAAGTGGATGATGAGATGAGGCGCTCATGATGCATGACGTGACCGATCGGGATTTTGACCGGGTTGTCACACAGGCAGGGATTCCAGTGCTGGTGGAGTTCTGGAAACCGGGATGCGGAAGTTGCCGCGCACTGATGAGCGAGCTCGAGAAACTGGAGCCCGATGTGGCGGGAAAGGTACTGATCCTGAAAATGAACGTCGAGGAAAATTTTCAGATTCCGGCGGAGCTGGAGATTCGGTCATTGCCGGTCTTGGCGCTCTATCGCCGGGGAGAATTCGAGCGATTTATCGGCGGCCTCGGAACGAGAGGGGAGATTCTCAAGCAGATTGGGTCGATACCAAATCGTCCTCTATAACGTCCGCCAGGTCCGTCCATCCTTTTCAATGAGGCGATTGGCCTCGATCGGTCCAGAGGTTCCTGCCTGGTATTCAGGCAGCCACCGCAACCCTTGCCGGTGCCATCCTTCCAGAATCTTGGTGACCCAGGCCCAGGAGGCTTCAACGGCGTCGCGCCGCATGAATCGTGAGGCATCGCCGGCCATCACATCCAAGAGCAATCGTTCATAGGCTTCTGGCGAGGGACGGCCGAAGACGTCGCTATATTGAAAATCCATTTCCACCGGATGCGTTTGGGCGCGAGTACCGGGCACACGCGAGACGATACGGAGGGAAAGCCCTTCCTCCGGCTGGATGCGTAATGCCAACACGTTCGGTGGCTGCGGTTGTTGCGCATTGGAATTGAACAGGATCTGCGGGATGTCTTTGAATTGCACTGAGATTTCACTGGCGCGATGCGGGAGGGCCTTCCCGGTGCGCAGATAGAATGGGACGCCGGCCCAACGCCAGTTTTCGACAAAGCATTTGAGGGCGACGTAGGTTTCGGTCGTGGAATCGGGGTGAATTCCTGGCTCGCGACGGTAGCCCGGGATGGCCGTGCCATGGGCTGTGCCTGCGCTATATTGGGCGCGAACGGTGACCTGCTCGATATCCCGATCGGTGATGGGCCTGAGGCAGCGAAGGACTTCCATTTTTGCGTTGCGCACGACATCCGGATCGAGCGAGTAGGGTGGTTCCATCGCAACCAGGCAGAGCAGCTGCAGCATATGGTTCTGCACCATGTCGCGCAATGCGCCGGCCTCCTCGTAGTAACTGGCCCTGGTTCCGACGCCTTCCGCTTCGCTGACCGTGATCTGTACGTGATCGATATATTTGTGGTTCCAAAGCGGCTCGAAGATGCTGTTGGCGAATCGGACGACCATCAAATTCTGAACGGTTTCTTTTCCGAGATAATGATCGATGCGGAAGATCTGGGACTCGTCGAACACACGTCCTGTCACGCGGTTGATGGCTTGGGCGGAGGCCAAATCGCGGCCGACCGGTTTTTCAACGATGATGCGCGCGTAAGGGGTTACAGTCTCCGGCTTGGCCGCCAATCCTGCTTGTTCAAGTCCCTCGCATACCGACGTAAACGAACTGGGTGGGATGCTGAGATAAAAAATTCTGTTGCCGGGTAATTGAAAGTTTCGCTCAATCTCTTCTGCGCGGGATTTGAGTTTGGCATAAGTAGTCGGATCGTCATTTCCTCCCGACACATAGAACAGATGCGGCGCAAAGTCCTTCCACCTGTCCTCTGCCAAGGCTTGCCGGGAATGTGAGACGATGCCTTCGCGCACGGTGGTGCGGAACTCTTCGTCGGTCATCAATTTTCGACCCAGCCCTATCACCGCATAGCGCGGCGGTAGGAGTCCGTCGAGGAGCAAGTTGTAGAGAGCAGGAATCAGACGCCGGCGAGCCAGATCCCCGGAACCGCCGAAGATGACCAGCGTGCAGGGATCGACCGGGGGGATCGTCTCCTGCGAGGGGCTGATGTCGATACGTGGGCTATTCGGTGGCATAAAGATCCGACGTTAGCGGCGGACCGCGTGTCCGCCGAAGGCATTGCGCAATGCCGCCAGCATCTTTTCCGCAAAGGACTCGCTTTGCCGCGAGCGGAATCGAGTAAATAATGCCGTCGCGAGGGTCGGCACCGGGACATCTTTCTCGATCGCATCGGCGATCATCCAGCGTCCCTCGCCGGAATCCTGCACGTAACCTTTCAACTGTTCCAGCTTTGGATCTTCTTTCAGAGCCCCGGCCGCCAACTCCAAGAGCCAAGAGCGGACGACGCTGCCGTGCATCCAAAGATCTGCAATCTTTGCAAGATTGAGCCGGTAGTCGCTTTTCGCCATAAGCTCAAACCCTTCCGCATACCCCTGCATCATGCTGTACTCGATGCCATTGTGAACCATTTTTACATAATGCCCGGCGCCCACTCCGCCGACATGAGCCCAGCCCTGCTCCGGCGCCAAGGTGGTAAAGATCGGTGCGAGGTGTTTCACCTGCGCCTCATCGCCGCCGACCATCAGGCAGTACCCGATTTTTAGCCCCCAAATGCCGCCGCTGGTGCCGGCATCGACATAGTGAATCTGTTTCTTCTTGAGATCTCCCGCCCGTCGAACATCGTCGTGGAATCTGGTGTTGCCCCCGTCGATCACTGTGTCGCCTGCTTGAAGGAGTGCCGCAACGGCTTGAATGGTTTCCTCCGTCGGCGCGCCTGATGGGACCATGACCCAGACCGCGCGTGGGGCTTTGAGCTGGCCGACAAGATCGGCCAAGGACGCAGCCCCGACACAGCCGACTGCTTCCGCTTGCTTGATCAGATCTGCGGATCGATCGTAGACCACCACCCGATGTCGGTCGCGTTGCAACCGGGTGACCATGTTCATCCCCATTTTCCCTAGGCCGATAAAACCGATTTCCATAGTGGCTCCTTCTGGTACGGTCGTGACTGGACCGGACCCATGGATCAGGCTTCCTGTGAAGAGCCTGATTGCTGTTCAGACCTGAGTCAAGCACTCACCGATATCTCTAGGCGACAGCAGTCCGTTGCTCAGATTCGAAGTCCTGTCAGTCGATTCTGGCAGGATTCGGTACGTCCTTAAATAGGATATCGGCGAGGTCGCGGCCAAAGTTGAGCCGTTCCGGCAAGGTGCCTGCAGTGAGAAAGCGCCCAGCCAGGTCGCCGAGCTCCGCATCGCGGGAGGCCATGAATTTGGGCGCCTCCGCCGGCGCAGTCAGCCAAAAGCCCCGTAGCCGGAAGAATGCGTTGACGACGTCATCGAAAAAAATAGAGAGCAGGTATTGGGCAGTCGCCGGTTTGTCCGCCAGATCCCGGGCCTTTCCCAGCCAATGGAAACACTCCGCTTTCATCCGAATCTGCTCATTGATGCTGATAGGGGGCGGCCCCTGCCTGAACCGATGGTTGGCGCGTTCGATCAGTTTTGCGCCGATGCTCTCGTGGTCGAACAGGATGCGGGCTTTCCGCAAGAGAGAGGGGAGACGAGGTGAGTAGGGGAGGTCCTCCTCGAATTCTTGATGTCCACGATAGCGGATATCCGCCAGACGATCGGCGACACGGACAATTTCGTGACCGTCGGCCTGTCCTTTGACAAGGGCAATGAGATCGATATCGCTATGAGTGGTGATGGCGCGTCTCACGCTGGATCCCACCAGGATGACACTGACGAGATCGCCTCCACGGCGGCCACGGACATGGCGCACAGCAATCGCGACAAGATCCTCGAATCCCGGCTCGTCGATCGGGTCCGGCTGCTCCGGCGGCTCGGGCATCGCCAGGAGTTCTGCCTTTAATTCTTCTGACGTGGGAACAGGCTGAGCAACGGGGCTATCCATTTTTAGGCTTTCTGTACGAGCTGAATGTGTTTCGGGAGCGATTGTAACCAGTCCTCGAACGGTTGATCCGCATCGACGACGATTTCCAATTTGCCGTTGGTCAATCGCCGGACTACTCCCGGGCTTTCCGGGGACAGGGGGATTTCGACCCATTCCCGGTTGAGCCCAAGCGAGTCGGTGACTCCAAGAATCTGGCCGATCTGTTTGAACGATACAACGTCTAACGGCATGGGTGCTCCATCACGCGGCATTCTAGATTTCAGTGGGGGATGTGTCAATGAGCGCGTGTCTCAGCTCGCCAACACACGGGTAAAGATCGCACAGGCCTCGTCGGCCATAGAACTGGAGATATCCAAATGAGTGACGGCGCGAAAACTGTCTCCACCGATCGCATTGATCAAGACTCTCTCTTTTTTCAACGCGGCAAGGATTGCCGGAGGAGCCAACCGGTGACCGATGACATCGAAGATGACGATATTCGTGTCGACGTCTTGAGGGCTGATTTTCACCGTGGGAATTTGTTGCAGCCGTCGAGCCAGCTGCTTGGCGTGGTCGTGGTCTTCTTTCAATCGTCCGATATGGTGTTCGAGGGCATAGATACCGGCGGCGGCGAGAATCCCGGCTTGCCGCATTGCGCCGCCATACATACGTCGCACCCGCTTCGCCTTCTCAAGGAGTGTCAAATCGTTCATCATCAGGACCGAGCCGACCGGGGCCCCCAGACCTTTCGAGAGGCACACCGAGAGGGTGTCGAAATGCTGGGCATAGGATGCAGGAGGGAGTGAAGTCGCAGCGATGGCATTGAAGAGGCGCGCTCCATCTAAATGCATCGGGATGCCATGGGTCGTTGCCACTGCCCGAATCCGTTCAATCGTTGCCAGGGGATAAATTGTCCCGCCGCCGCTGTTATGGGTGCTTTCGATGCAGATCAGCCCTGTTTGAATCGTATGGGGCTCCTTGGGACGGATCGCCGCTTCCACCTGTTCGGCTGAGATGAGGCCTCGATCTCCGATGATCCAATGGAGTTGGACGCCCGCCAGCGCTCCTGCTGCGCCCTGCTCATACCGGACAATATGCGCCTTGCTCTCGACGATGACTTCCTGGCCCGGCTGTGTATGAAGGCGAATGGCCAGTTGATTGGCCATCGTGCCGGACGGCACGAATAGCGCGGCCTTTTTCCCAAACGTGGCGGCCATCATTTCTTGGAGACGATTGACGGTGGGATCTTCGCCATAGACATCGTCTCCCACGTCCGCTCGTGCCATTGCCTCTCGCATGGCTTCTGTGGGCTTGGTGACCGTATCGCTGCGCAGGTCGATCATGATGAGGTCCTCAGCGTGACAAGAGTGAGCCGGCGCATTCTAGCAAAGTTTTGCCTTCAAGAGGAGAAGTCGAGCAACGGGTAACTGGTTCCTCTTCTAGAAGAAGAGTAGGCAAGCCTTCCTTGACTGCGCGCATCGAACGATATGTATGCTCCCTCCAAGCTTGCTCGTTGTCTCTCTAGGGATGGGGGCTGATTGATCTTCCACGGCGCGCGTCCAACGAGGGGAGTCCGCGACCGCGCGTTGCGCGAGCATAGAAGATCATCAGGCTCCATCCCCTCCTCCTTGCTTTACCTGTGAAAAAACCGCGTGCTATAGTCGCCGATATTTTTTTGAGCCCCAGTAGAAATCGATTTTTCATGAAGGGCTCATGGTAACGAGGACATAATGACTAAAGTTCCAGCCAAGCTTTATATCGATAAGCTATTGAAAGAATGCAGGGAAATCGTTCGCGCCATCGCGCTCCTATCAAGCCCCATTAAAAATAAAGCTCTCTACGCGATGGCGGATCGATTGGCTGCCGACGAGAAAAAAATTCTTGCCGCGAACGACAAAGATGTGGATGCGGTCGGGAAGTCCTTTGAAGCCGACGTCATGAAAGATCGCATGAAAGCAGCTGTGGCTCGTGTGCGTATGACGGCGGATCATATTAAGGAGATGGCCGATCGTTTGCGCATGATTGCGGAGCTGCCTGATCCGGTCGGCGCCGTCACTTCAAGGTGGGAACAGCCCAATGGGTTGCAAGTCAGCCGTGTTCGCGTCCCAATCGGGGTGATCGGGGTTGTGTCAGAACTGAGTCCGCTCATAACCGTGGAATCGATCGGGCTGTGCTTCAAGTCCGGCAATCTCTGTGTGTTTCGCGGCGCACCTGAGTGGAGCCTGACCCAGCAGGCTATCGGAACCTGCTTGAGCGAAGCAGCGAAACAGAGTGGAGTGCCGATCGGTGCATGGATCCTCGTCGAACGGCCTGATAAAGACGTGGCAGTCGAACTCATCAGGTCCGGCAGGAGTCTCGATGCCATTATTCCGCGTGGAGGCGCCGGTCTCCGCAAAGCAGTCACCGAGCAGGCGAAGATGCCGGTGCTTTGCTTCGACGGAGGGCTCACCCACATGTATGTGGATGCCGATACCGATATGCCACTGGCTCAAAACGTGGCGATCAATTCCAAAGTGCAGATGGCTGTCGCGTCGAACTCGCTCGACACATTGCTCGTGCAACAGGTCATAGGGCGCCAGTTCTTGCCTCCACTGATCAACCGTATGCTCGAAGAGTTTAAGATCGAAGTGCGGGCTTGTCCCAAGACGATGGCCCTCATGGGGCAAATGGCCATGACCGGACATACCTCGATCGTCCCGGCAAAAGAAGAGGATTGGCGCACACAATTTCAGGGGCCGGTGTTGGCCGTCAAAATGGTCGCCAACTTGGACGAGGCTTTGGAGCATATGGTGGCGCAAGGGCCATGCCTTACGGCCGTCATCGCAACCACGAGCTATCAGGCGGCCATGCAGTTCACGCGTGAAGTGGATGCCAGCGCAGTGCTCGTCAATGCATCGTCACGACTCAATGCGGGCGATAGTTACGGGATGGGCTGCGATATCGGGCTCAGTGGCTCGCGTCTCCATGCAAAGGGTCCGATCGGCCTTGCGCAATTGACCTGCGAAAAGTATGTCGCTTTTGGGTCAGGCCAGCTCCGTTACCCGCATCCTGTGCCGGAGACCTATTTTGATGCGATCATGCTCAAACGACCGTAGTGCCTGCTGAAAACGCTCTCCAGTTTCGTTCTCAGTCGCCCGAAACACTCAACGTACCCTCACTGTGTACGCCTCGTGGTTCGTGCTCCTTGCGGCCTCGCTGGAAAACGTTTTGAGCAGGCGCGCTGAGGCTGGCTCAATGAGCAACGACGCACTATTACACTTGCTGCATTCGCACCTAGCTTGGTGGGGGCTCCGGCAGTTCGCCTCCGATGAAGCCTATTTTCAGTGGCAGCGGCAGGTTTTCTCTCTTGCAGAGATCACCACCTTGCATCGGCTGGTGGAGCAGAAGCGCCGTGGATCCACGGTCGACGAGATCTCGTTCTACGATGCCGTTGCACAGCCAAGTATCCTGCCGGTTCTCCATAGCCAACAGTACGACTATTACCTGGCCCTCGGTACACGGGTGGTGGGCCGTATCGGTGAAGCCCAGTCCATACTCGATGTCGGCTGCGGTGTCGGGATTCTCACTACATTCTACGCAAGACAGTATCCTGACAAGACCATTGTGGGAATGGATCGTTCACCAGCTTCGATTGCACGAGCCCGGGAACAAACCAGAGCGCTTGGCCTGACGAACGTACGATTCGAATGTCTCGATTGTACTCGCATAGCTCCTGCACACTCAGCGGATTTGATCCTTGCCACTCATGTCCTTGTACAGGCTGAACAGGATCCCGGCATTCCCAGCCGAAGCTGGAAAACATTCGAGCGTGACGGCAAAAATCAACGTCAAGCGGACTTCGAGCAGCGGACAGGGATCGGCGCTACGCTCGATTGTCTGAACGATCTGCTCTCTGCCAACGGCCGTATGGTCGTCTGTGAGAAAACCCGACAGCTGGCAAGACGAATTCCGTTTCAGCGGGCCTTGGCTGCACGGGATCTTGGCTTGATCGAACAGCCGGAATTGATCCGATACAATGTTGTCGAAGAAATCGTCGACGATGGGCCATTCTTTGTACTGGGGAAGAGAGCGTTTCGCAGCATTCAATGGAATGAACTGCCTGACCCAGACGAGGGTCGTCCGTTCGATCCTACGGAACCGATGATTGAGTCAACCCATTCGGACAGGCCGCTCTACGAGAACCATCGGCCTTCCGCGCAGCGGGTGTGGGAACAGTTGCACAAAAGGCATATCTTCAAAGAGACTACCAGAGAAGAAACAGATGGCCGCCAATGGCATGTCGAAATTGGAGAGGCGGAGGAAGGCGTCTATCTATATTGCGCCAACACCATGGATCAACGCCAGTTGGTGATTGTCGAACCAGAGAGGACGCAGATGTTGGAGTCTTATTATCATGAGATTGAGAGAGGAGAATAGGCCGTAGCCGTTCGGCGCGAGGACGGTCCATGTGTCAGCCTTTCTTGATGGCAAGTAAGAGGATCTTCTGACCTTGTATCGTATAGATCACACGAGCGTCGCCTTCACGAATTCGATAGAGCTGATCCATCCCATCGATTTTTTCGACACCTGGGGGACGAGGGCTGGTACAGAATGTCTGGAACTGTTTCACGAGAAGTTTTCGACGTGGTTCGGCGACTGCCTGGAGTTGCTGTTCGGCAAGAGGAGCCAGAAAAACTGTGAAGAGGGCCTGGTGCATTCAGACGCCCAGTTCTTTCAAAATGGTATCGAGCGACTGGGCGCCCTTCTTGTTTGCCTGGGCTAAGGCCGCGCGGGCATCGACGAGATCGATGCGATCTTCCAATGCTTGCAAGAGTCGCAAGTCACTGAGCGGCACCACGGCGGCAACTGCCCGGCCACGACGGCGCAACAGCACACGCTCGTTGCCGAATGCCGCGCGATTGATTGCATCGGCGAACCCTTCTCGTTCCTTATGGCCCTCTGGATTTCCCATGCTGTACCTCCCTTGGCAATTTTGTCTTGCAAGACAGACCGTCCGCACGGTGCAAGCTGTACAGTGGGGAAGAAGCGAAGTCAATCGAGAGGGAAACGTCGGATGCCCTATTCCATTTTTCTGGTGATTGGGGTATGAAGGGGGGGCGGCGAGTGCGTCGCAGTTCAGTATCACTCAACCACACAAGTAGAGGAGAGACGCAATGGCTAAGGGGATGACGCAGAAGAAGGCGACAAAGAAAAAACCGGCCAAAACGGCAAAGGAAAAGCGAGCCGATAAGGTTGCGAAGCAGAGGGGTTAATACGCCTGCCCATCGATGTGCAGCAGCGGCTTGGAACATGTCGAAGGACATGTTCCAAGCCGCTTTTCATTCCGTCCGACTCATCTCGATGCTTGTCTCTACAGGAAGAACCGAACCAACCGGGGTGATGATCCTTCGATGGAGAGGTCCCTTTCGAGAAGAGGCGTAGGAGGGATTGTTGCGGGCCTGTTGGGGTAACGTCCGTCAGCCACAATCGCATTACGGCGATGTTGTCTTTACCGTGATTCCGGTTTTGGTGACCATGACGGCTGAAGCTCCAGCATTTCTCAATTTGTCCCCCAAGCTGGACGACACAAGGACTTCCTGGAGGCTTTCGGTCGTCTGACCGAGGAGAAAGTCGAGTCCGATGACTGCGTAGTGGAGAGGGTGGCCGTGAGGCCCATCGACACGGAAGATCTGGGCCCGGCTGGTTCCATCTTGAGAATCGGTGATGTAATGCTTGGGGAACTGCTGGCGCAGGTAGAGACGAACCACGTCAAACTTGGCTAGATTGTTCACGGCAGCCAGTATACGCCTTCCACTTTCCCGAAGTCATGATCTCAGCTCGACTTTGAAGACCGTGAAACAGACCCTGTTATTTGGGCGATCCTTTTCAGACCACAAGCAAAGTGGGAAGGGTGGTCTTCGACTCCGGACTATTTTTTCCTGTAGACGTTCAGTCCAACCTTCTCCGTTCGGTCTGGGATGGTCACATTCCCCTCGGTCGAGGCAATGATGATCGTTTTCCCCGAGGCAGATGGCCCGAACTCTTTGGACAGATCTACCTTGATGGTTAACAGAGTCCCTTCGACGGTCATCTCTACGTTCTTCATGATGGTTGCCTCTCAGTGTTGGATATCGCCTGCGGAAGGCCTGTTGGAATAACGATACAACCTGTACCGCGGGTAGAGGAAGAAGTCAAACGAGGGAGGACGAGCCATGCGGGACTGTCACCCTCCGGCAAACACCGGGCGAAAGCCGGCCTCGGTCAAAATACGCGCGACTGCTTCTCGCTGGTCGCCTTGAATTTCGATTCGCCCCTCTTTTACCGTTCCCCCGGCGCCACAGGCCCGCTGCATCTCCTTTGCAAGTCTCTCTTTTTCGGCCAGACCGATGCCAGTGAAACCAGTAACTACCGTCACGGTCTTGCCGCCGCGATGGGCAGTCTGGCGAATGATATCCACCCGTCCACGATTCTTTTTTGTTGTGCTGGACACCGCGTCGCATGGGTCAACCGGGGGGTGCATCGCTGGAGTCGGAGTCAGGCCCAGGCTCTTGAAGGCTGCGAAGGGATTCGTCCATGCATCCGGCAGACCGCTTGTAGAAATGCGTTTCTTCTTATTCAACGTAGACTCTGCTCTCTCAGCATGGCAGCAGGATCGCGTTATTGCCCAAGCCGACCGGAAGCGCTTTTTAAGACCGTCAATGCAATGTGCACGCTGTTCTCTCCACTAGCCATCCAAATCTGTCCCTCTTGAATGGTGCATTGCAGTTGCATGCCTGGCTGTGCGAGTGAGGCTAGGGCCTGGCTTTCGTCCAGGGATAGATTCATGACGACCAGATTCTCCAGACGGTTCAGTGTGGCCATGTGTTTCTCCCACCACTGGTCGGCGCCACGACCTCCATAGATATAGATGTAGACCTCTTTCGCGCGTCCACAGGCGCGGCGAATAGTTTTTTCTTCAGGCTGGCCGACCTCGATCCACTGTTGAATGGCGCCGGTCAGATCTTTCTGCCAAAGAGCAGGCTCCTCTTCGGTGCTAAGTCCACGTCCGAACGATAGGGCCTCATGCGCATGCAGCACAAATGCCAGCAGGCGCACCATCATGCGCTCGTCGGTTTCAGAGGGATGGCGAGCCAGAGTGACGGTATGGTCCTCGTAATACTGGCGATCCATGTCGGAGATCTGCAGAGTCGCTTTGAAAATAGTGGCGTTTGAGGCCATCGAGTCGCCGTCCCTTATCCCGGACTAATCGAATATATCGAGCCGGGAATTTTCGTTCACATGTCCCTATACGCGATGTACCACCCTTCGACCCGCTCTCGCGCCCAGGGCGTTTTCCGAAGAAATGTCAGGCTGGATTTTATGCTGGGGTCGTAGAGAAAACAGCGGATTGGGACGCGCCGGCCCATCTCCGCCCATCCGTACCGCTCGACAAGTTCCTTGACGATAGTCTCCAGGGTGATCCCGTGCAATGGATCGCGGGGATGAGACGTAGTCATGAGCGCATGGCGAATGGCATGGACGAATGGCCGAAGATGAACAGCAAATAGCCTCTAGCTGTATAGCACGAACCAGGAGCCACTTTCGAAACCTTTGCCACCGGACAAACCAGCGGACTGCTATGTATCGGTATTGCGCTTGAGCAAGTCCGCGAGATGAGCGAAGGGCGAGAAGGTCGAAGGTTGATCCTGCTCCCGGCTCGGCAGCGCCTCGCCGGACGGATGGTCCCCCTGGGTCCGCTGATGCTCATTGTCGTGACAATAAAGACAGAGCAACTCCCAGTTGCTACCGTCCGGCGGATTATTGTCGTGGTTATGGTCTTTGTGATGAACGGTGAGTTGGCTCAGTTTCTTGCCGTCGAATTCGCGACCGCAATGCGCACAGATCCATGGAAACAGTTTGAGCGCTTGCTCTCGATAGCTCTGTTGCAATTGAGCCTGGGTGCGTCGTGCCATGCAAGCCTCGGAAGTGGCGGCAACTTAGTACAGCGATTCTGCAACCAGTGGGATGCATGAGCGGAGCCGCTATACCGTGAGCTGTGTGCAGGGCCAGGAGAACACTCGGATGGTTGGTTTGACCCATCCTGCTTTCAGCGCCTCTGCGCGCCAGTCATTCACCGCGGCAGCAACCTTGTCACGTTGAGCCGATTCGAGCGCGGCGAGGATCACGCTGTTTCCCCCTGCGTGGAACGAGATCCCCTCCGTCGACCCGGATTGCCCCATTCCAATCGTTTCTGGAATTTCAGTGTAGGCATTGACCCCGCTAATCCGCAACAACTCATGTACACGCTCTTTCAGCGACGTACGAAACACGAGCATCACCATGTCCATAGCCGACCTCAAAAAGTGAGCGGCTACTATACAGGGTCTCGATAGATCTTGAAAGATGTGGGGAGAGCGGAAGTGTCAGATAATCTAGCCTCCGGCACTATCCCATCGCAGCCCAGATTTTCTGTGCGTTCTCACCGGTGAATGTCATGTCATCCTGTGCCGTGGAACTTCGCTCGAAATAGAGATGCAGAAGGCCTCCCCCGAAGTGAGCTTCTCGAATGAGATCGAGATTGATCGCAACTTCGCCGGCACGTTCTTCATCCTTCACCTTGACAAAACGCATAATGCTTGCCTCCTTACGTAGATGTGACTATGATTTATTCGTATCAAAAGAACAGTCCTCGTTTCTGTAATAACCACTGCTTACCGTATTCCGCTGGACAGGGTGAGTCAAGGGAGTAGGGTATAGTCGTCGATCCGGAGCGCCTTGTATGGCCATCTTGCTTGTCGATGATTCCTTGGATGATTGTCTGCTCATTGGGGCCTACCTCAAGTCGGCAGGATACGTCGTTGTCCCCACCGGCTCGGGGAAAGAAGCGGTGCATTACTTAGCGCGATTATCCTCGGGGGAGCCTTTGGCGGCCATCGATTTAATTTTACTGGATGTCAAGATGCCGGGGTTCGACGGGCTGGATGTCTGCACGCGGATTAAATCCATGCAGCAATTTGAAACGATCCCGATCCTGATGGTCTCGGGCGATACGACTCAGGGGACGATCCTCCTGGCCTTTCGACGAGGCGCTGTCGACTATATTCGAAAGCCAGTCATCAAGGTGGAGCTTTTGGCCAAGGTATCCATGATACTCAGGGCCCAGCAAGACGCTAAACTTCGCCTGGAGTCGGAGAAGATGGCGCCCCAGAAGGCAGATATCCACCCCCTCCAGACGATCGACGTCTTAACGGGACTGATGCACTGGTGGAGTTTCGACGAGCTCTTCGAGCAAGAGTGGGGACGCGCGGCACGCGAGCAAGTTCCGGTTTCGCTTCTCCTTGTTACCTTCGAGAGTTTTAAGAATTTTAACGACAGCTATGGGTACCTCACGGGCGATGAGTGTCTGCAGAAAATCGCTCAGATTGCCCAAGAGACGTTTGCCAAGCCAGGTCAGGTCGTGGCACGGGCTCGTGGTGCGGAGTTTGTGGTCTTGCTATTCGGCACAGGAGCCGAGGATGCGAAACTCATGGCAGAGCATCTGCACGACAGCATAGAGGCGTTGGATCTTGGTCCTCTCGTTGCCGTAGGAGCGGCGACGACAAACCCGACAGAAGAGACGTCTCGTGCGGCTCTTCTCGCCTCGGCCAGGAACGCAGTCCCCAATCGGAAATAGAAGCCGCTCAATCTCATCTTCACCGCTGCTCACAGCGATCCTATTCTGAAATAGCGGAGAGCTTGAAAAATAATCCAGGCTCCTCTGCTTGCCGATTTCAACAAGTATCGTGACATCATTGAATGAAATAGTTACGTTATCAATGTCTTGGGTGAAGTTTCCACGCCCGGAAAATATTTGGTGAAGTCCTATGCCGATGTTATGCAAGAAATTTCCTGGGCGGTGGGTCTACGCCGTTTGCCAAGAAAAATAGGATGAAGACCCTGCAGTCAATGTCGTCGTGGTCCCAGAGGTGAGCACATGATGCATCAACGCTATATTGTCGGAATAGTTTTGCTGGGGCTGCTGGGGCTGGTGTCGGTGGGCGAAGCCCAGGTGGGGAGCGGCCCAGGCGGGGGCTACGGG
>JABFSG010000020.1 GCA_013140715.1 Nitrospiraceae bacterium | reverse complement strand
CGTTCATTTTGATAGGCCAAGACCGCCTGGCGAGCCTGCATGACACGCTCGCTGATCTGCCCGACTTGCGTTTCGAGAAAGGAGACTTGTTCCTGGGCGAGCCGGCGAGCCACCATGTTCATGTAGCGCTCGCCCTCTTCCATCAACTTGCTCGTCATGGCGCGAGCTTTTTCCGGGCTGAAAGCCTCTGTCCGGATCACCAGCACTCCCGCATACTCATCGAATTCTACCGTAACCCGGGAGAGGTAATAGCGATGAAACCATTCTCGGGACATGTCCGGAGACCACATTCGTGAAATGAGATCGTGACTTCGATCGCTGTAGTGTCCTCGTAAATCCAGCTCTGCATCCAGCTTCTCAAGCATGTCGACCGACAATAGATGGTCGCGAAGCAGCAGCTGATCCCCCCGGTTGGTTCCGCCGGATGTGCCGAGCAGGGTCGAGAGGCCAGTCGGTTGAGCGGATGCCATATCCATCTGTTGGATAATGACGTGGGCTTCCGAGACATAGCGATCTGACGCGATGAGCCCCCAATAGATGATGGCCAGGAGGCAGAGGAGCAGGGCGGACCAGAACGTGAAGCCTTTCCCCCGAAACGGTTTGAATACCCCTCCCGTAGACGTGAGGTCTGTTGAAAACGTCGCGATGCCCGGTTGGTTCTGTTCCGGCGGCATGAAATGTAACGGCATCATCGGTCGATACTTTTCCTGTATTCTGTGAGGGCATCGTTGATACTGTCGAACCAGTAGGCTCGCCCCTCGTGTAGCAAAATACCGGCCTTGCAAAACTCCTTCAGGGTGCCGTCCGCATGCGAAGCCATGATGAGACCGGCACGGTCAGTGAGTGACTTGAACGCCACCGCCGCTTTCTTCAAGAACGCAGCGTCGCCGGTAGATGTGATCTCGTCCGAGATATACACATCAAAGTCAAAGGCCAACGAGAGCCCAAATTGCAACCGAGACCTCATTCCTGACGAGTACGTCTTAATGGGCTTGTCGAAGGCCTCTCCAATCTCCGCAAAGTCTTCGATATAGCGAAGTCTGTCTTGCAGGTCCTCTTCATGGCCGTGGATACGGCAGACGAATTTGGCGTTCTGGCGTCCGGTCAGAGACGCAGCCAGGCCCCCGCCGAAGCCCATAGGCCACGAGACTCGGCAACGGCGTTCGACCAGACCCCGAGTCGGCACATCGATTCCACCGATCAATCTCAACAGAGTGGACTTACCCGCGCCATTGCGACCGACTAGTCCGACATTGACTTTGGGGGGGATGGTGAAGCTCACATCTTGCAGCACCCACTTGCCCATGCCGTGATTGCTTCGATAGCGTTTGTAGACTTGGTCCGCAATAATCATTTGGCGACAAGCCTCGTGGCAAATCGAACATGAAGTGCGAGTCCGAGACAAACCGTGAACATGACAAAACCCAACAGATACCCCATACTCACTCCTGAGATCGGATGGTATTGGGGGAAAAATCCGGTTCGAATGGTTTCAATCCCGTGGACAAAGGGATTTAGCAAAAACCAACTTTGATAGGCGGGGGGAATCACCGAAGGTGGGTACATGATTCCCGACACGAAATATAATGGACCCAGCAAAATCCCTCCCACTTTCCCTGATTCTGGAATTAACTGAGCCGCCACGGAAAGTATCAACCCCAAGCCGATACCGGCCAGCCACAGCGCTACAAAAGCCGACATAACCTGCAAAAAGTCGTGAGGAAATATCTGATACCCCAACAGGCCGAGCCCTGTGAAAAGGCACAAGGCGCTGAGTAGAAACAGAAGGGCCTCTAATCCAGCCCGCACTAAGACCGTATCGACTGCAAGTACCTGCCGGTAGGTCAAGAGCGTGTCGTTGGCCGTAATGGCATCTTTAATGCGCATGGCCGTATTCCTCGCAAGGCCGAATCCAAGCACGCCGGTTGCGACAAAGAGACCCATATCGATGTTCGAAACGAGTCTCTGTAGAACAAATCCAAACAGCACGATTAAAAAGATAACTTGGACGACTGGTTCAAGCAGGATCCAGGCCCATGCTGCTCGCCCCGCCGACAGCCGACCGACCGCCTCTCGCAGAAAGAGCGCTTTCCAGACCGTCCATGTGATTAACGACGAGGTGCGCATCGATAACGCCGTTCGTGCTCGCAATTATGGGAAAAACGTTGTGCGAATTCTTGCCTGCTGAGATGAAGATGCGTCCAGTTGTTTATAGGGCCGTACGATATTTTCTTGGTACATCTCGGTTTGGCCTATGCTTGATTTCTTATCGGTCAAGGCGTTCAGTAGAGATAAAACTGGACTCCATACGACTCCCGTCCGTGAACCGGCAACAGGCAATCGCTTATACATACTTCCGTTCAGTTGCGTGTGCTCGATGAGGTAGGAACGAAAACTTTGAAGCGCTGTCGGATCGGGCTTATGAAGCGGCGCTTCCTTCCAGAAATTCTTCAACCGCCCCGAGTAGGTGATGCTCGCAATGTCATAAATTGCCCGGCCGCAGACCTTCACCGGCACACCGTATAGCAACGCAGAGAGCCCCACAGTACTGTTCACCACAACGACGCCGCGAGTATGGGGCAATACAGCCGGCAACTGCAGGTCATGCACATAGAGAAGGCGGTCCTGAAGCCCATAGCCCTCCGACAGGCTTTCCCACAATTGGGTATAGTCCCGATAGGCCCTATCCATGGGGTGATGCTTGATCACTAACGCCACGTCCGGGTCGGCGTTCTTTGCGAAGCTCGACACCACCTCGTGAATGAACGACTCTATCGAAGGGTAGTTCGAATGCACCCGTATCTGGGAATCGTAGTAAACTTGAAGGGGCACGAGGAAAAACCGGCCGGAAAATTCCGTCTGCAATCGACGCTGTACATGACGTTCTTTGATCCGGTAATAGCACTTGCGCCGGAGGCCTCTGAGCCACGGCAACAGCTCACGAACCGATAACCGGCGGTGGTGCCGGTAGTGCGGGAATGCCGATCCCAAGATGGAACTGGCCATGTAATACAGCGTGGCCCATAGAGCCGCATACCAGAAGACATGGCCTACTTTGAGAGGCTCGTTGGATGGCTCGACGGGATAGGTCAGATAAAAGTTTTTATCCCGTGGGAGCGAGGAATTGGCATTGATTCCCCCTCCCTCCAGGGTGATATGGTCAGGGCGCACATAACCCTCTTCAAATACTCCCAGCCGAATACCCAATGGTTCAGCCTGCTCCCGTACGCATCGATGGATTGGCCTACAGTCTCCAAAAAGCAGAATCACATCGATCTTCAGTTCAGCCAAGAGTCCTGCCAAGAATGCCGGCCAGTCCTCCATTCGCCCTTTGAACTGGATCGCGCCCGTTGGATAAAACAACCAATCTCCACCGTTGAAATTGACTTTGCTGACGCGCGCGCCGCTGGCCGTCAAATCGTGGGATAATCTCCTGAAAAATGGCCCCAATGGACCTTGCAGTAGCAAGACGTGCTTCCCGGAGAATGAGTTGAGTCCTTCGCTCAAGACTTCGTTCACCTTCTGTAAGTCAAAGGTTCTGAACCGCTCCCTCAGTCGTAATATCGACCGGCTTTCTCTCAATAATTTTTCTTGAGCCGGCTAGCCTGTTTCCCTCATAGCTTTGCGGACATGCGGGATGGAAGGGACAAATCTCCCAGGCAATTTATTCCTCTTCAATGAACGCTAGAGTACATAGGTAGAACTGTCAAACAATCTTGCAATTCCAACCTCACTCCTTGCGCCCTGTTTTTACCTAAAAGCCTCGTCTGGTCTTTCTCGTTTGTTTGGTTTGTCCTGTTCGTTTCGTTGATTTGGTTCGAAGAACGGGGTTCGGACGGGGACAGACACCATGCGCAGACGCGGGGAAGGGTGTCAGTCACCGGGGGGCGAGAACCGGGGGCGTTCTGAATCTCCGGCTAGCCGCTGCAGGCTGGGATGTTGTTGGAAGATTGAGAAGAAGACTGCTCGCAAGGGAAGAGGTCAGGGTCGGAAGTCCTTGTTGGTTTCGAAAGAGAGAACTATCCTGTGGAGGGCTGAGGCAGCAGGGCACGAATCCACTGCAAGTCATTGGGAGGGAAAGAGACGCGGTTGGTTGCGGGGGAAGGATTTGAACCTTCGACCTTTGGGTTATGAGCCCAACGAGCTACCGGGCTGCTCCACCCCGCGGGCCGATGCTAACAAAGCGTTGAAAGGCAAGTCAAGCCAACGTGCGCGCAGCCAAGGCAATTATACAGGTAGATGGGCTGAAGGCCATTAGGGGTTAGGGTCGTAGAAACCAACTTCAGCCTTCAGCCTAAACACCTGAGTGGTTACCAGCCAAGTTGCATTCGCTCTCCTGCAATGCTAAAGCGATAACATGCGACTCGTCTTCATGGGCACTCCGGATTTTGCGGCGACCTCTCTTGAGGCCCTGTTGAAGTCGGACGACTCGGTCGTCGGTATCGTCACTCAACCGGATCGCCCAAAAGGACGAGGGCAAATCCTCACACCCTCTCCGGTAAAACTTCTGGCCCAGCGGGAGCAGATCCCTCTGCTGCAGCCGCTCAAGATGAAGGATCCTGAATTTCTCCAGGCTCTCACCGGGTGGCAACCGGACCTGATTGTAGTTGCAGCGTTCGGACGCATCCTGCCTCCGGTTATCCTCTCGCTTCCTCCGCACGGCTGCATCAATGTACATGGCTCCCTTCTTCCCAAATACCGCGGCGCCGGTCCAATCCAGTGGGCCATCATCAATGGAGAAACAGAAACAGGCATTACGACTATGCTGATGGACGAGGGGATGGACACAGGCGCGATGTTGCTTCAGGAAACCATCTCCATTACCTCTCATGATACCGCCGGCACCCTTTCGCCGCGTTTGGCTGAGCTTGGAGGCAAACTCCTGATCGAGACGATCACCCAACTCAAGGCTGGCACCCTCGTGCCGCGACAACAAGATTCTTCACGGGCGACCATGGCGCCCTTGCTGAAAAAGGAGGATGGTGTGATCGATTGGGCCTTGCCTGCCACTGCTCTGGCGAACCGGATCCGTGGACTCGCTCCCTGGCCGGGAGCCTACACAACCGTGGCGGGAGGCGACCGTTGGACGATCTGGCGAGCACTAGCACTCTCAGGACCATTGACGAAGCCTCCGGGGATGGTTGTCGCCATCACAACCGAGGCGATTCATGTCGCCACCGGAGAGGGAGTCCTTGCTGTGATGGAATTACAGCCGGCCAATAGTCGACGCATGGCCGTCTCTCAATACTTGGCAGGCCATCCCGTTGTTGTGGGATCGCATCTAGGGGAACCGACTCGTTCCTAGGTCACCGGCTTGTTCATTTGGTTTGTTTGGTTCGTCTGATCAGTTTCATTCAACCAAAAAAACCAGATAAACCAAATAAACCAGATCAACCAGACAGACCGGGTTTGTCCCTATGGCTACTGGCGCTCGACCCCTATTCATTGCCCAGACCGCACCGTCAGCCCGCACGATTGCCTTCTCGTTGCTTGTGGAATCGGTCAAGAACGAGGAAGGCATCGATGTTCTGTTAGAGCGGGCCCTCGTGCGATGCCCGTTCGACAGTAGGGAACGGGCCCTCACGGTGGAGCTCACCTATGGAGTCTTGCGTCGGTTGGCAACCATCGATTGGCGGCTTGAGCCGGTTCTGGACAAACCTCTTCCCCGCCTCCCTGTTGCCGTGCAGATGCTGCTCAGGCTCGGCGCCTACCAGCTCCTGTTTCTGGATCGGATTCCAGAGTCTGCCGCAGTCAATGAATCCGTCAACCTGGCCAGATCCTTTGCCGGCACAGTTGGCAGGGACTGGAGCGGGTTCGTCAATGCAGTCTTGCGCGGGCTCTTGCGCCATCCGCCTCAGCCCTGGCCCAGCATGGATCACGATCCCGCGAAGGCCCTGGCCGTGCGATACTCGGTTCCGGAATGGCTCAGCCGTCGATGGGTGGAACGTTTGGGCCTGGCCACTGCAGAAGCGGCCTGCGAAGTGGCCAGTGTCGCGCCTCCGATGACGCTTCGAGTGAACCAGCTGATCACGACCAGACGCGCACTCCTTGAGAAATTTGCACAGGCCGGTATTGCGGCCAAACCGACCAGCATGAGTCCATTCGGCATCGTGCTCGACGAGGGAGGCATTGTGCCTTCGCTCCCTGGATTTCACGAGGGCGCCTTTTATGTCGAAGACGAAGCAGCGCAGCTCATTCCTCCGATTCTCGACCCTCAGCCCGGTGACATCGTACTCGACGCTTGCGCAGCACCGGGGGGCAAATCGACCCATTTGGCCGACCTGATGCAGAACAAAGGTTCCATCTACGCCGTCGATAGAAAAGGGACTAGGCTGGATCTGTTGCACAGCAATTGTCGTCGACTCGGAGTCCAGATTGTGATGCCGATCGTCGGCGATATTCGGCAACCACGAGAATGGGTTCCCATGATGGAGACAGCAAGGCCTCCCTCCATCAAGAAGACTATGCAAGGCGAGCCATCGGTCGATCGGATTTTGGTGGATGCACCCTGCAGCGGACTCGGCGTATTACGGCGACATCCGGAAGCGAAATGGCGGAAAGACGAGCAGGTCCTCCTGCGACATCAGGCCCTCCAGTGCCAGATTCTTAAAGCAGTCGCCCCATGCTTGCGGCCCGGCGGGGTGCTGGTCTATAGTACCTGCTCGACCGAGCCGGAAGAAAATGAAGACGTCATCGAACGATTCTGCCATGCCCATGCAGAGTTCCAGCGTGAGTCCGTCGTCGCTTGGCTCCCGCCTGCAGCACAGGAGTTCATCACTGAACGGGGCGCTCTCTCGACTGTGGGAAACCGGTGCTCGATGGACGGATTTTACGCGGCACGACTGAGGAAGGCCTTGTGATGACACGCCCCATTCTGATTGCACCTTCGATCCTAGCCGCCGACTTTGCCAGACTGGCCGATGAAGTGGCGGCTGTGGAACGGGCCGGGGCCGACCTCCTGCATATCGATGTCATGGACGGGCATTTTGTGCCGAACTTGACCATCGGTCCACCAATCGTGGCGGCACTCAGAAAAGTCACCAAGCTGCCCCTCGACGTCCATCTCATGATGACAAACGCCGACGCCTTTATCGCCGAGTTTGCCGAAGCTGGGGCCGACTATCTTACGGTGCACGTAGAAGCCTGTCCGCATCTCCACCGCACAGTGCAATCGATCAAGGAGCGAGGCGTCAAGGCAGGGGTGACTCTGAACCCGGCTACTTCGCTCAGTACGATCGAAGAGATCCTCCCCGATGTCGATATGGTCCTGATCATGTCGGTCAATCCTGGATTCGGTGGTCAACAGTTTATCGCCTCCTGCCTCCGGAAGATTTCCTCGGCTCGCGCCATGATCGATCGGACCGGAAGCCACGCCTTACTGGAAGTGGATGGAGGCGTGAAAATCGACAATGTGGCTCAGGTATTGGCTGCGGGAGCCGATGTCCTGGTCGCAGGATCGGCCATTTTCTCGAGCCGGGACTATGCCGAGACGATCCTGGCGATGCGCGCAGCAAGCCAACCTTCTTCCACGACGCAACAACGCGTCCCCGCTCACCGATAGGCCTGGCGGGTGGATATTTCTTCCCTCATCGATAGCCTGCATCCCCTCGAAGTTAAAGTTCTATCGACCTTTGGGGCGAAGCCTTCCGCAGTGCTCCAAGCGGAACAGCTGTCGCAGTCGACCGGGCTAGAACCTTCACAGTTGAGTATGGCGGTCGAATGGTTGCTCGCCAAATCGTTACTCACGGTCGATACCGAGACCGTGACACCCAATGTCTCACTCACAAAAATCGGCGAACTCTACTTTGAAAAATACTCGCCGATCGAGCGGGTGCTCTCTGCGACTCGCGATGCGGCCAAAACCGGCAAGCGGCTGACCATTCAGGACATTCAATCCCGCGAAGGACTCGAACCGGCGGATGTCAGCGGTGCGATCGGGCGGCTCAAAAAGGAAGGCGCGCTCCTCATCATTCAAGGCGGCTGTGTCGAGTCGACCGGCCGGCCCAGCCAGACGGCAGAAACGATGCGAGGGTTGCTGCAACAGCTCCGTGGGGCGCCTCGAGATCTGAAAGCATTTTCCAAAGCACAACAACAGGTCATACAAGACCACTCCGTCAAACGCGGGAATGCACGGGAACCCTTCCGCATCGACGATCGGGTAGCCAGATCGCTCAAACTCTCTACCGACGGTATTGAAGCTGCCCAGCAGCTCTCTCGGCAAAAAACCGCAGATGAAGTTTCTCAGCTGACACCAGAACTGCTGAAAGATGGAAGCTGGCGGACGAAGCGTTTTCGCAAATACACGATCAGTCTCCGCGCACCGAGGATTGCGCCCGGCAAACGGCATCCCTATCGCGAATTTCTCGATACGGTGAAGACCAAACTCGTCAGCATGGGATTCCAGGAAATGCGGGGCTCGCTCGTGGAGACCGAATTCTGGAATATGGACGCCCTCTTCATGCCGCAGTTCCATCCGGCACGCGACATCCATGACGTGTACTTCGTACAGGAACCGACTCATGCCCCATCCATTGACGAGCCGTTCTTGTCCAGAGTCACGCAAGCGCACCAGCATGGCGGTGAAACCGGTTCAACCGGCTGGAACTATTCCTTCAATGCAGAGCGCGCATGCCGGCTGGTCTTGCGGAGCCAGGGAACGGCCGTCTCGGCCCACACATTGGCAAAGCAGCCGGATGTGCCGGGAAAGTATTTTTCCATCGCCCGCTGTTTTCGCTACGACCAGGTGGATGCGACGCACGCAACCGACTTCTTCCAGGTCGAAGGGATCGTGCTCGGCGACGATATCAACTTTCGCACACTGCTCGGCCTGCTGAATCTCTTTGCCCGCGAAGTCGCGCAAGCCAAAGAGGTCAAATTTCTCCCGGCCTATTTTCCGTTCACCGAGCCGTCGGTCGAGCTGCATGTGCGCCATCCAAAACTCGGATGGATGGAGCTTGGAGGAGCCGGACTGTTCAGGCCCGAAGTCACTCTTCCACTGGGCGTGACCGTTCCAGTGATCGCCTGGGGGTTGGGTCTCGATCGCATGGCGATGGTCGCGCTCGGCATTCACGATATTCGCGAGCTGTTCACCGACAATCTCGATCTGATACGCTCCACCAGGGGGGCCGTCTAGCCAGTCTGATTTATTTGACTTATTTGGTTTATTTGGTTTGCCTGGTTTTTTTGGTTGAACGAGACTAACCAGATGAACCAAATAAACAAAACAGACCAGACAGACCGGAGTTATCCCATATGCCTACGATTACTATTTTCAAACAGGATCTCGAGGGACTGCTCGCAGGGCCTGGCGAAGCTCGCCAATTGATCGGCATGGAACAACTCGAAGAATCCTTGATGCTCGTGAAAGGGGAGTTGAAGGGGCAGAATCCCGACACCGGAGAACTGCGCATTGAGCTGCAAGACAGCAACCGCCCCGATCTCTGGTGCTGCGAAGGAATCGCTCGACAGATTCGAGTGAAACGGCAGGGTTCCCTCACGAAATACGACTTTCTCACGACCAAATCGAAGTCGTCAAAGCAACTGAACGTGAACCCAGGTCTGGAAGGGATCAGGCCCTACGTAGCAGCCTGTGCTGCAACAGGCTACCGCGTGACTCAGGAGGGGCTCGCTCAGCTGATTCAGACACAAGAGAAACTCGCCGAGATGTTCGGCCGTAAACGCCGGACCGTGTCGATCGGCCTCTATCGGCTGGCGGCGATCGAATTTCCTGTCACCTACGATTTGGTGAAGCCGGACGAAACCTCCTTTACGCCCTTGGGGATGGATACGGTCATGACATTGGGGGAAATGCTGCTCGTCCACCCCAAGGGGTTAGAGTTCGGTGGGATTCTCGCGGGACAGGATCGCCTACCCTTCCTGCGCGATGCGAAACGCCAGGCCCTTTCCTTTCCACCGATCATCAATAGTCGCGAAGTCGGAGAAGTACTGGTAGGAGACGATGCCCTATTCGTCGAGGTGACCGGCACCGACCTCTCCATGGTCGTTCTAACCCTGAATATTTTTGCAGCCAATCTTGCGGACCGCGGCGCTACGATTGAGCCAATTGAAGTACGATACCCCTACAAGACGCCCCTCGGCAAATCAGTCATGACCCCGCAAGATCTCGGGAAATCGAGAAAGCTCCCTGTCGGCACAATCGAACAGGCCCTCGGCCAGCCGCTCGGCGCCCAAGAAGTTGCAAAGGCTCTCACGGCCTACGGCTATGCTGTGACGACCAAGAGTAAAGAGGTGCGAGTGACGCTTCCGTTCTATCGGCAGGATTTAATGCATGCGATGGACGTCGTTGAAGATGTCGCCATCAGTCGCGGCTACAGCGATTTTTTGCCGGTGATGCCCTCGCAATTCACGGTCGGTGGATTGTCGCGCATCGAAGAATTTTCAGACCGTATCAGGGCCCTCATGGTCGGTATGGGATTCCAGGAAATCATTTCCAACATTCTCGGATCGCCCCAGGATCTCCGTGATGCGATGCGATTGGACGGGACCGAGTGGGGAAAACTGGTCGAAGTGGAGAATGTGATGTCGCAGAACTTCTCCGCGCTTCGACAATGGATGCTCCCTTCGTTGCTCCGTGTGGAAGCCGCATCGAACCGAGCATTTTATCCCCATCGACTGTTCGAAGCCGGAGAAGTGGCGCGTCCCGATCCGACTCAGTCTGTTGGATCTCGCACCATCACGCTGCTCGGCGGAATGATCGCCCACGCCGATGCGCATTTCTCCGAGGCCCACTCTTACCTGGACACGTTGTTCTACTACATGAACCATACCTATAGCCTGGAACCGATCCAGCATCCTTCATTTCTGGCTGGACGAATCGGCGGTATCGTGTCGAACGGGATACAGGTAGGTGTGATCGGGGAGCTGCACCCGGAAGTGCTTGAACGATGGCAGATCAGCGTTCCAGCTGTCGCGTTCGAAATCGATCTGACAGAACTCGCCGAACGATCTTGAGCCCTGCGCCAGAGTCCGTCTCGCGAGACGTGCGAGACTCGGCTTGTTTATTTGGTCTGTTTGGTTTATTTGGCTGAACAAACTAACTAGATCAACAAAACAAACCAAATCAACCCGTCCCGTACGTCTCGCCTTTCCCGCCAGTCTCGCGCGGCTATTAGGCGGCGGCCGGAGCAAGTTGCTGTTTGGCGAGCCCGACCAGCTGCTCAAACCCCGTGGCGTCTTTGATCGCCATATCCGACAGGACCTTCCGATCCAAGAGGATATTCGCCTTCTTCAGGGCATTGATAAACCGGCCATAGGTCAACCCATGCGCCCGAACTGCCGCATTGATACGAGCAATCCACAAGACACGGAAATCCCGTTTTCGATTTTTCCGGCCTGTATAGGCATAGGCCTGCCCCTTATCGACCGACTCTGTGGCGCTGCGGAAAAGCCGACTCTTCCCACCATACTGCCCTTTGGCAAGCTTCAACCGTTTCTTCCGTCGATGTCTTGTTTTGGGTCCACCTTTTGCGCGAGGCATGGGTCAGTACTCCTTTTGGTTAACGCGATTCGTATCTTCTTATTTATTTGTAGGGCAACAAGCGATCCAGCGCCTGAATCTTGGTCTTATCCACGAGAACGGTACCGCTCAATCGACGCTTCCGATCCTGCGTTTTGCTGGTGAGGATATGGCGCCTTCCCGCCTTTCGCCTGACCAACTTTCCGGAGCCGGTGCGGGAAAATCGTTTCTTGGCTCCACTGTGGGTTTTCATTTTCCTGTTTTTCATGTCGCTGCTTCCTTTGGTTAGTCGCGTGCAGGCCGACCGTCTTTATTTCGGCGCCACGATCATGATCAAACTCCGCCCTTCCATGCGGGGAGCGTATTCGATCGTGCCCGTATCTCCCAACTCCGCGATGACGGTATTCATAAGTGTTCGGCCCATCTCCTGATTCGCCATCTCCCGACCGCGGTACGTCAAGAGCACTTTCGTCTTGTTCCCATCGGCCAGAAAACCCTTGATCTGTCGAATCTTGATCTCCAAGTCATGCTTATCTGTCCGGGGGCGCAACTTAATTTCCTTCACCTGTGTCGACTTTTGATGACGGCGGTTCTGATGGTCCTTTTTGCTCAGCTCAAACTTATATTTCCCGTAGTCCATAATGCGGCATACGGGAGGCACCGATGTGGGAGCCACTTCGACAAGATCGTACCCCCCTTCTTGCGCCTGTTTGAATGCATCCGCCGTGAGGAGAATGCCGAGCTGTTCGCTCTCCGGACCGATCACTCGGACTTCGCGCACCCTGATTTCCCGGTTAACTCGTAGTTTGGGGACGATAAGCCACCTCTTTCTTATTGTGTCACTGTCTGAATGCTGCCTGCCGGCTTAAGGTCAGCACGGAGCAGGTCGAGCGCTCCCGCAACGGTCATGCTACCGAGGTTCGCTCCGCTCCGGCCCCGTATGGCGAGAGTTCCGCTCTGCACTTCCCGGTCTCCGACCACAAACATAAAGGGAATCTTCGCCTTCTCCGCTTCTCGAATTTTAAGCCCGATTTTTTCGTTCCGAAGGTCTGCCTCAGCGCGAAACCCCGCAGCCTTGAGCTGGGCCACAACCTCGGCGACATAGGGACGCTGGTTGTCCGTGATGGACATAACCAAGGCCTGAACCGGGGCGAGCCAAGTTGGGAAGGCGCCGCCGAAATGCTCGATCAGAATGCCAAAGAATCGTTCGATCGAGCCCATCAAGGCGCGATGGATCATGATCGGTTGATGCACTTTTCCGTCTTCCCCGATGTAGCTTAATTCAAACCGCTCGGGATTATTAAAATCGACTTGAATCGTCGAACATTGCCAGGATCGCCCCAACGCATCTTTAATTTTGATGTCGATCTTGGGTCCATAGAAGACCCCTTCGCCTGGATCGACTTGGTAGGCGACTCCCCGTCCCTTCAACGCGGCTTCGAGTGCGCCCGTGGCTTGAGCCCACCGTTCTTCCGATCCGACAGACTTCTCCGGCTTCGTCGAGAGATACACTTCAAATTCGGTGAACCCGAAAGTTCCGAGAACGAAGAACGTAAAGTCCAGGACCTGGCTGACTTCGCCTTCAATCTGATCCGGCCGGCAGAATAGGTGCGCGTCGTCCTGCGTGAAACCGCGAACCCGCAGCAGACCATGGAGGACGCCCGTCCGTTCATACCGATAGACCGTTCCTAGTTCGCCGTAGCGGATGGGAAGGTCTCGATAGCTACGCAGATGCGATTTATAGATCATGATATGGAAGGGGCAATTCATCGGCTTGAGCTGGTACTCGCTATTCTCAACCTTCATCGGCGCAAACATGTTGTCGCGGTAATAGTCGACATGGCCGCTGGTTTTCCAGAGATCTAACCGGGCAACGTGGGGGGAATACACCAGTTCATACCCGTTTTGAATGTGCTGATCGCGCCAGAAGTTTTCGATCAACAATCGGATTGTCGCGCCTTTCGGATGCCAGAGTACCAGGCCTGGGCCAATTTCATCCTGGATCGAAATCAAGTCGAGCTCCTTACCGACCTTTCGGTGGTCTCGTCGCTTGATCTCTTCCAAGCGTGCGAGGTGCGCGTCGAGTTCCGCTTGCGTCGGAAAGGATGTCCCATAGATCCGCTGCAGCATCGGATTGCGCTCATCGCCTCGCCAGTAGGCTCCGGCCGTGTTCAAAAGCTTGAATGCCCCGACGTGACCCGTCGTCGGGAGATGCGGGCCTCGGCAGAGATCGGTGAATTCTCCCTGGCTGTAGACTGAGATGGTCTGTCCATCTGCCAGTCCTTGAATCAACTCAACCTTATAGGACTCCCCTCGATCTTGGAAAAACTGCACCGCCTCCTGCTTCGACCATTCTGTCCTTTTCACAGGAAGAGCGCGTTTGATAATTTCCTTCGCTTTCACTTCGATCTTTTCCAGATCTTCGGGAGTAAAAGGACGCTCAAACGCAAAGTCATAGAAGAACCCATCCTCCAGGGCAGGGCCAATCGTCAACTGTACCGAGGGGAAGACCTCTTTGACGGCCTGCGCCATAATATGGGTACTGCTATGGCGGTAGACCTCGCGGCCCTCTGCACTGTCGAAATGCAACGGGACGATTTCAGCATCTTCCACCAGCGTGCTCGAAAGATCTACGGTCCGGCCATTCACCCTTGCCGCAAGGATTCCCGACTGAGGCATCAGGCCGAAAGCCGATAGAGCAGACCCAACGGTCTGTCCGGCTGAAATATCCCGACTACTGCCATCTTGAAGCGTTATCTTCATAACCTATACGATGTCATCGAGTGCTAAAAACGACAAAGGCATCCCGCCTGCGAGAGGCAAGCGGATACCTCAGCTAGGTGGTAGGCGCGGACGGTCTTGAACCGTCGACCTCTACCGTGTCAAGGTAGCGCTCTCCCCCTGAGCTACGCGCCCATCGATCTGGATGCGCATGCTAATATAGCCCTACCCAAGGTGTCAAGAAACAGCCCGTTCCAACCGCGCTATACAATCCTCAAGGTATCGAAGTTGATCCCTGGCGGGGCAGGCGGTGCCTTCAGTTTCATACTCTCTAACGCCTCTACAACACGATCGGCAACCACGAGATTGCGATACCATTTTCGATTGGCAGGCACGATATACCAGGGCGCATAGACGGTGCTCGTGGCAGCCATCATGTCTTCGAACGCTTCCATATAGTTCTTCCACAGTTTTCGTTCTTCGAGGTCCCCCTCGTTGAATTTCCAGCGCTTTTCCGGATCGTGAATACGTTCCTCCAGCCGTTCTTTCTGCTCTTCCTTCGAAATGTGCAGAAAGAACTTAAGGATGGTCATCCCACTCTCATGCAACAGTTCCTCGAACGCCTTGATTTGATGAAACCGTTGTCGCACCACCTGGTCCGATACCCACCCATGCACGCGCGTAATCAGCACGTCTTCATAGTGCGAGCGGTTAAAGATGCCGATCTGCCCATTGGACGGCACCTTTTGATGCACACGCCACAGGAAATCATGACTCAACTCTTCCGACGAAGGAGCTTTGAAAGACACGACCCTGCACCCTTGCGGATTCACACCGGACATCACGCTCTTGATCGTCCCATCCTTGCCGCTGGTATCCATTCCTTGCAACACGATGAGCACCGACCGGTTGCCGTTGGCATAGAGACGTTCCTGCAGCTCTTCAAGCCTGCCGATCAATTGAACCGCGACGGCTTTTGCCTTCTCCTTGCCCTGATCCGTTTTCTTGTACTCCCCGGTATCGTCGGGGTCGCAGTGATCCAAGTTGAGTTCTGAGTTCGGCTTGACCCGATATCCTTTCATGCTCGATTCCTCCTCCGTCGCTTCGAGATCCTGCTCAAGCCGGCATTCTACTCCATTCGCTCCGGCTTGACAGCCACCGGCAAGAGGCGAAGAAGAAGGAAATATTTTCAGGCTTCTTGGCGACGGACTCAGTCTCTACGAGCGGGCGGGCTCAGAGGATTCAGCCGCACATCGCAAACACCGTTCAACTTTGTATTGTGAAGCCAGACTGTGAGCGGATAGGAGAGATCGGAGACCCGTTTTATTGGCAGCGCTTGCTGCAGTATAGACCAAGGAGAGGTCCTGACTAAAACACAAGAGAGAAGAGGACGTACCCATAGGTGGGACACCAGTATGGCACGCCGCCTTCTCTCCTGTTTGTCCGATGTACGATCTGACGATCGTGCGGTGTTACTTGACGGCGGACTTCAAGATCTTTCCGGCCGAGAACTTCGGAACTTTGACTGCAGGAATCCGCAACGCCTCACCGGTTCTAGGATTCCGCCCAAGCCGGGCTTTCCGTCTGGCAACAGTAAAGGTCCCAAAATTCACGAGCGAGACTCGCTGTCCCTTTTTCAGGGACGTCGTCACCGCTCCGGTAAAGGCCTGCAACGCAGTGCCGGCTGCAACCTTGGTAATACCGGCGGATGCCGCCATCTTGGCAATCAACTCTTCTTTTGTCATCGTGCCCCTCCTGTTATTGGGTTGAATTACGTGACTCTGGGCCACCAACTATCCCTGTTACCGCATGCATATCCATCCAGCTTCTGACAAAACCCATCTCGCATCAAACCTCCCGCGCCTGCGCAGTTCTGCTCCGCTTTACGGGAATATGCAAATCATGAATCTTTTTCCTGAGGGTATTTCGATTCAACCCCAATAGTTCTGCTGCCTGGATCTGGTTCCCTTTGGTCTCCTGAAGAGCCCTGGTGATCAAGGGCCGTTCGATGGCAGTGATCAACATGGGGTGCAGGTTCCGTCCTGAACCATTTCGCATGCCTTTCACAAAATCTCCCATCTTCCATTCAAGGTAATCCTCAAGCGATAGGGCGTCTTTCCCATTCGCTCGACCAGAATTCTGCCGCGCCAGCAGATGCATGAACTTGGAAGCCCGCTTGAGTACGGTTCGAGAACCGGTGATCACCATTGTATGTGCAAGATCGATGTGAGGAGGCATGGCCGTGGCCCTATCGGATGAGCCAGGCTTCAATTCGACGATAACCGCATCGAACGTACGACGCATCACATCCTTCGGAAGCGTAGACGCATCCTTCGCCGCAGTCACAGACGCATCTTTGAAGGCCTGTTTGAACTGACTCTGGATGTCCGGATCACCACTGAGCACCAACAGGCTGAAAACGGAAGAGGTAAGCGACATGAACGTTCCAGGAGAAGAGAGAAAAAGAGGTGCGGATTATTGCCCAGGGCCGATTTGATGTCAATGAGGAAAATATAAGAACGCCGTTATTGTCGGCTCGAACAGAGGGGACATGGCAGCCCTTATCTATCTCGCTCAACCACACCAGTCCGAGTAATTCATCGTCACGAAGCGAAAGGGACGCAGGCAGACGTGCGGTCCAGGATCGAGAAAATAGGATGCGTAATTATCGGAATATGTGAGGGTTTTCCAATCGAGCCTGTGCAGATACGGATGACTCTGTACCGCAGAAAGTTCTCACTCGGATAGACTCCTCAGCATGGCGGACAGGCCCTCACTCCCCTCCAGCACCATCGGCCCGCCAGATGAAACAGTCTTTCCCTACCCATAGGCATCGCGCTGCTTGCGCTTTTTTGCTCTCACGGGCATAGTGCGGGACACACAGACATTTCTTGTGGAGGCATAGATGATACAGCGATTGACTGCAGAAGCGATCGGAACGTTCTGGTTGGTGTTCATCGGCTGCGGGAGCGCGCTCCTGAGCGCCTCGATTCCGCAACTCGGCATCGGAATCTTCGGAATCGCATTCGCCTTCGGGGTAGCCGTCATCACGATGGCCTACACCATCGGCCATATCTCAGGTTGCCATATCAATCCCGCCGTCACCGTGGGCCTCATGCTCGGCAAGCGATTTCCCGCACACGAAGTTCCCGGCTATATTGCCGCCCAAGTAATCGGTGGGATTCTCGGCGGCGGAGTCCTCTATCTCATTGCCACAGGGCGAGCCGGCTTCGTCCCAGGCGGCTTCGCTTCCAACGGCTACGGTGACCATTCCCCCGGCGGTTATTCCCTGCTGGCCGGATTCTGCGCCGAAACGATTTTCGCCTTTTTTTTCCTCCTGATCATCATGGGCGCGACAGACAAACGGGTACCCCAGGGCTTCGCGCCCTTGGCGATCGGACTGGCTGTGGCCCTGATCAATTGGGCTGGAATCCCGGTTACGAATCTTTCGCTCAACCCAGCACGCAGTACCGGCTCCGCCGTCTTTGCAGACGTATGGGCTCTCCAACAACTCTGGCTCTTCTGGGTCGCGCCGATCCTGGGTGGCGCCCTGGGTGGGTTAGTCTATCCCCTCATAGCCGGGAACCAGAAGAAGCCCTAAGGGGTCGGCACATCTTGAGCGCATCGAAAACCGACGTTCGGTTCATGCTCTGTTGGGTCGCCTTTGGTGCGGAAAGACGAACGTAGTCGGTACGGAGTATTGATATAGGATCCACCTCTCTGCACTTTTGCCGTACCCTCAGCCGGCCCACGCGGATTGATCGCGGGCATCTTGGTGTAGAACGCGTCGTCATACCAATCGGTCACCCATTCATAGAGATTGCCCGCCAGATCGTGGACATCATAGGGGCTCTTCCCGTGGTCGCGATTGCCGATGGGCGAAACCGTGTCGCCGCCTTCCTTCAGTCCGAACACTGCATGCGTCGGTGTCGGTGGATCGTTGCCCCATGGATAGACTCTGCCATCGGTTCCACGTGCCGCCTTTTCCCACTCCGCTTCGGTCGGTAATCGTTTCCCAGCCCAGAGGCAGTAGCCGATCGCGTCCATCCAGTTGACCCAGCGCACCGGACGATCGGCATGGACGACGGGCGTCTCCTGATCCCCAAATCCCCAGGGCGGTTCACTATGAATCGCCTCAACGAACTTGGCAAACTGGCCGTTGGTCACTTCGAACTTATCGAGGTAATAACTGTCGAGAAACACGCGGTGAACCGGCTGCTCGTCGTCATCCCCCTTGTCGCTCCCCATCATAAATTCCCCGGCAGGAATTAAGGCCATAGGCGCTCCATCGTGCCCGATGAGCTCGGCCGGAAGCGGCGGCAGACTGGAGGGTTTGGATGTGGCCCCTGGATGCCGTTTCCCCGGAGGCTTTCCCTCACTTGAGGCTCTGTGGAGTTTGGCTGGTTCCGAAACCGATCTTGGCTTGACGAGGAGCGACTCATTGGCCTCTGCAAGACCAGTGACAATCCAGACTAAGGATAAGAGGCCGGTGAGTACCGTTGGACCAATCCGTCGCGTCCACAGCATCGCGTGAGGGTCTCCGTTGGCGCCACCGCCAAGCAAATCGAGTATACGATTCGCTCCCCGCAGGGTACCCAAAATCATGAGGACAAAGCTAGAGTCAAATAGGATCGCCTGGGCCGGCTGTGGAAAGCATACGACGATACTGTCGTCAGATTGTAGGAAGAGAACCCCTCGGTCAGACGACCGAGGGGTTACATTTGGTGGAGGCGCCGGGAGTTGAACCCGGGTCCGAAGACCTTCAGTGCAACGGATCTACATGTGTAGCCGATCGTTTTAGTTTCGCAGCCACCCACGCCCATCGGCTGGCTTAGACTGGCCACTAGCCCAGTATTGTCTCGTCCTCAGCCGCTGAGCACCAGCCTTGGACCAGCCCGCTGTATCGCGCTCCGACCACCCCCGCGGGCCTCAGGTGGAGGAACGTCGCAGTTAATTAAGCTGCGAGTGCCAGTTCTTGATTGGCAGTTACATTTTCCCGGAGGATTTACGAGACCCCGAGAGCTCGACATGCACCGCTGACTTCAGTGTCCCCGTCGATACCGGTCGCCCCCCTTTTGTTCAGGTTGTTGAAAATGACCGCCAGCTGCGTTCTCGCATCGCTCAACGCCTCAACGTACTGGAAAGTACGCCTCGGCATTTCGCTCGCTGCGGCCTTGCTGGACGGCCATTTTGACCAACCTGCCGAGATGAAGCAGGCTCTTCCGTTCCAATCCAGCTTCTTTCAGATGCTCATAATACCGCATAGGTCAAGGGGATGCCAGATAAGACATTACCCCCAATTTGAATCATGACTGATCCTTGTAACCCTTGACGATGTTCTCTGGAATGAGAACGTACTTCCGAACTTCGTCCAAAATCTCTGAGTGCAAGAATAACGGTGCATTTGCCGCATAAAATCTTCTGCCCATTCTGACAGATTTTCTCCTGCGTGTGCCGAAGAACAAATTTTTAAAAAGCAGCGCTCCCCTCGCCTGATTCTCCCGATCTTTGATTACTTTCTCAAGAAATCCGCCCGTTAAAACGAACCTTTGAGGCGAATCGTTTTCACTCTGCTCGATACGTCGCAACTCAATCTCCAGCATTTCCTTCCTCTCTCCACTGGATTTTTCAAGACAATAGTCGAGGATGGTGCAGTAGCGTCTCAATTCCCAAACCGTACGATCAAGAGATAGAATCTCCCTTCCCAGCGAATAGTATGAAGTTTCAAAATACCTGTGACTCCCGTACATATTGAGATGTTCAATGAACTCGTGACTATCGGGAGAGAGGCGCAATTTAAACTTCCCTTCATGGTTAATTTTATCCAATCCATACCGTAGGTTGTGCCGCATCTTCTGCGCGGGAATTCTGTTTAGGAGAAGAATGCATTTTATGTACTTTTCCACAGCTTGCTGACTAGACCAGAAGAACTGTTGAAGCAGTGCGACTCGAAAGGCCATCCGAGCAGCAATGTAATCTCCATCGGCGGTATCCCGAAAAGAGCGAATCGCAAAATCGTTGATGAGTGCCTTAGTTCTCATGGCTGTGACCACATCACTTTGATCAAGTACTTTCGGTTCTGTCTCTTCGCAAGTTCTCCGCTATCCTTCTATAGCGGCCACATCCGATGCTCTCTATACTACATGAGACATCCTTCTGATGGGTCAATGAGATGCTATATCTCTTTCGCGCGTTGAAGCTCAAGGATGTTCAAAAGCGTCGTCCGACAAGGCCGCAGCGAGCGAGAGCCCGAGGCGTACTGCTTAGTACGTTGAGGGTTTGAGCGATGCGAGAACGCCGGCGACGGCGCTTTTCAACATTCTGCTATGCGCTCTTGAAGCGGGTGACCTTCGCAAAGACAATCGCCGCAAAGGGGAGGGCCAGACCCAATAACAACTGCGCAATGAGCAGCGAACCGAGCTGGCTGTAGTCGGCGGGGGTTTGGATGACACTCGACGCTTGATCTCGGACTTCTCGGCTGACCACATAGATTTCGT
>JABFSG010000039.1 GCA_013140715.1 Nitrospiraceae bacterium | reverse complement strand
CGCCGGACCTCAACCTCGACCTATTCTCACCTGCTGTAGCTTTGTGGTGAACTGACTTATCTCCTCATATCGTCCTAGGCCCTTAAAAATGTTGGCCTTTTTACATTCTGTCGATAGTTCTCAAGGCCAGCAAAAGTTGTCTGTTTACGAATCGGCCGGCCGCTCGTCTTAGTCAGTAGAAGCTTGCTGAGCGGCTTAGTCGATATATGATGGTGGGTATGCCGCTTGAGCCACATGGGGGGGTCGATGAAGCCAGGCTCATCGCTCTCAGTCAGAAACAGGATCACGAAGCCTTTGGGCAGCTCGTCGACCGCTATGCCACGGTCGTGAATAGTCTGGCCTATCGGATGGTGGGGAATCGGACCGATGCGGAAGATCTTGCGCAGGAGGCCTTCATTGCGGCATTCAAGGCCCTGCCGACCTTTCGGGCGGAGGCGAAGTTTTCGACCTGGCTCTATCGGATCGCAGCGAACAAGTGTAAAGATTGGCTTCGTGCCAAACGTCCTGAACAGCTCGATCTCGATGTGGACACAGTGGCGGATGAGCATGTGGTGGAGGCCAGAACGCCGGAACGGATTCTCTCGCAGCAGCAAGTGGCCGACCATCTGGACCGGGCGATCCAGCGGTTGCCGCCTCTCTACCGGGAAGCGTTTATCATGAAGCATGTTGAAGGCCTCAGCTACGAAGAGATGGAACAGGTTCTTGGAGTAAGCGGGGATACCTTGAAGATGCGGGTGTACAAAGGGCGGGTGCAATTGAGTCGCGAGTTGGCGGAGTTCAATGACAGTCGGCCTCCTGTCGCGAGGTGATCTATGGATGATCAGGATCTCTTAATCCAACGGTTTCTCGATCAGGATTTGGCGCCAGAGGAACGGGTGCAGTTTCTCGAAACCGTCGACGCCGATCCCCGGTTGCGCCGCCAGTGGTTGAACTTCGAAATGGTGGTGGCAGAGGCAGGACGGCTTCCCAGGATTGCTCCGTCGAGCCAATTTACCGCTCGAGTCCTGGCCAAACTTGATGCGCAGCCGAAAGGGTTCTTCAGCCGGTTGGCGGAACTGTTTACGGTGCCGCGCACGTTGGAATGGAATCTGACAGGAGCGTTGGCGACCGCCTGTGTGGTGGTTGTCGCAGTTGTCGGCCTCCTGCGCTTTGCGCCGGAAAGGATTGTGGAGGTGCCGGTCCCGATGGCCGGGAGTCAGGCGCAGACCGCGTCGTTTACGCCGGCACAAGAACCCAAGGTCTTTGTGCGACTCGTTCTGCTTCAGCCAGGCGCTCAGTCTGTCTCCGTGGCCGGCGATTTCAACGGCTGGAATCCAAACCAGACGAAACTTGAACCGTCCGAAGGCGGCATGTGGACTGCCACGATCGCCCTCAAACCCGGCCGGTATCAGTATATGTTCGTGATCGACGGCAAACAATGGATAGCCGATCCCTTCGCGGTCGACGGCGCCGGCGATGGATTCGGATCGCAGAATGCGGTGCTCGATGTCAGTATCTAAACCTAAGATCAGTTCCCTTGCAACGGAAGAGGTTGTCCGGTACTCTTCCGACCATGGTGAATGGAATCGCAGTGGCGCTTCAACGGGCGATGCTGGGCCTGGTCTTTACCGCAGCGGTGAGTGCCTGCGCCGGGAGGATCGTGCCGGAGTTACCGAAGCAGGTCACCGGCGGCATGCGATTCACTCTCTCAGCGCCGGAAGCCAAAACGGTCTGCGTGGTGGGATCGTTCAATGGCTGGGTCAAGGGAGTTTTACCCATGAAGCGAGCGAGTGAGCGGGATCTATGGGTTGCCGAAGCCCCGCTCCAGAGCGGAGAACACACGTTCATGTACTTGGTTAATGACAATGAGTGGGTGGTGCCGCCTCTGGCGGAAGACTTTGTAACTGATGGATTTGGACAGACGAATGGGGTGGTGGTGGTTCGATAACATGATGCGTCCTACGATGAACATACTTGTCAGCCTGGTGCTGTGCCTCACTGCGGCACCGGTGTTTGCCGAATCCCTCTCGAATCAGGATCGGGCGGAGATCGACCGGCTGCGCGCAGTCCAGGGGCATGCTGTAGAAGCTGTGAATCCCCTGCTCGAACAGGTGACGAGGGCCGGTGAAAAGGGCTTCCCGATCGAGTCGTTGGCGAACAAAGTGAAGGAAGGACTGGCCAAGGGTGTTGAGCCGAAGCGGATCGATGCGGTACTGCGGCAGATGGTGACCCATTTTGACTCGGCCAAGGAGCTCCTGCAGGAATCGACGGCGAAGGGGGTCACTGATCGAGGACAGGGTAATAGTCATCGGGCCTTGGAATCGTTGGCCGAAGCGATCAGTCGCGGCGCCACAGCCGATGAAGTGCGGGAATTGGCGCGAACTGGACAGCACCAGGGCCAAAAAATGAGTGAGGACACGCTAGCGATGGGAGCCAAAAGCTTGGCGGTAATGAAAGAAGCCCATATCCCTCCCAAAGACGGCGTGGCGGTTGTGGCGGAGGGCATGCGCCATGGTTTTCGTCCTGCCGAATTGGCGGACCTTGCGCGCGACATGAAACGGCATGGACAGGACTTCCGTGAGGGACGCATTACGACACAATCGATTCAGGACAAGATTTCCAGGGGTGATCGAAGCGATCAGTTGTTCAGCGGCCGGGACCACAGCGGGTCTGGCGGGGGAGATCGAACTGATCGGAGCGGCGGCTCGGATCGTGGTGGACGGGACGATCGCAGTGGTGGCGGTGGCGGCAACGATAGCGGCGGCGGACGCCCTGACCATGGCGGTGGTGGTGGGGGCCATGGCGGGCGCGATCACTGATCCCATATTCTTCTCTTTTCTTCCATTTTCTCAATAACACAGTACAGTACGGATATCGTCTATAGGGCCTGTGAGTCAGGCCGGTCTTCGTCTGGTCACGTCTTGAGGGACCGCGGGTGACTTGATGCAAGGAGACATACAACCATACACCAGGAGGTCACGATGAAAAGAGTATTACTGACAGTCACTGCGATGGCGTTGCTGATGACCGGCATGGCCTATGCGGAGGCTGAGACGCCGGCGATCGACCAGCGACAGGCAAATCAGGAACAGCGAATCGATCAGGGGGTTGCCAGTGGGCAGCTCAACAAGCGAGAGGCCAACCGGCTGAACAGGCAGCAGAGACACATCAATAAAATAGAAGACAAAGCAAAATCGGACGGCGTTATCACGAAAAAGGAGCGGGCCAGGATTGGCGCAGCGCAGAACCGCGCCTCACGCCATCTCGCCCGTGAGAAGCATGATGGCCAGGTGAAGCGGCATCAGTAAGAATTCGTCTGTCTGGTTGAGGTAAGAAGGGGGGCGCACGATCCGGATCGTGCGCCCCTCGTTTCGTTCGGCCTGGTGAAGTTACCGCCCGTGCCCGCCGCGATGATCTGCTTGCCTGTCCATCTGGCGGTCCATGTGCCGATCCTGCTGCCGGTCCATCTGTCGATCTTGTTGGCGGTCAACCTGTCGATCATTTTGCCGATCTTGCTGCCTGTCGGCTTGGCGATCTGCCTGCCGATCCTGTTGCCGATCGGCCTGGCGATCTTCCTGACGGATATCGGACTGCGCCATCACCATAGTCGGCATGACGGCCGGGGCTGCCACAGCCATGACCAAACCGGCAATCGTTACTGCTTTCAACATGCTGTTCCTCATGATACGTCCTCCTTAAATATGAGAGAGTGAACGATAAGTGAGTATTGCGGTTGTTGAATGGCGCCGATCCGGCTCTCTCAACTGGTGGCCTATTCCAATCAACCTGTCACTGAGTAAGACGAGGGAAAGAGGGAAAGGTAAACAAGCTGTATGCGTGGCTCAGAAAATAACAGAGCCAGCCACTGGAGGGCGGCTGGCTCTGTTGTCTCGAGGGAAGAACTATTAGAACGTACCGGCAAGTAGCACAGGACTTAATCCGATTTGGATGGTCTGGCCGCCGGTCACTACCGGGACTGCCCGCCCTTCCTGCGTGTTGAGATCCATTACACCGCAGAGGAGCTGCTGGGCCGGAACTGGACAAGCTGTGAATGTCACGTTTCCCACCCAGACGCCGTTCACAAAGACAGCTTTGAGAGACTGCGTGGTATGAGGAAGATTTACTGCCTCCAGATTGAGGTGCCTACCGTTGCCAAGTTCCTGATAGTACGCCTTGCCAGATGCCGCACCGGACACCATCTCGGCGTTAAGCCGGACCCCTCCTTCTTCGTCACCACGCTCTGCGAGGGCTAGTCCGGTCGATAGAGCCATCAGGCCCAGGAAAAGTACACTGCCGACTGAAACCTTCATGATAGAACCTCCTTGAAAGATGAGTGCCGTCGTCATTTCCTCACCTGGCGGTGGAGCCATGCTAGTGGCCTCCTATAAGGTCAGACGAGCCTAGAGCCGTTTCGTAAACGGGAAAAACTGGAGGATAGTTTCGGCCCACAGGACTGTCTTGGCTGTCGTGAGGTTGCTACAATGTTGGCAATGAAGAACCAGGTGAGGAAGACTATTTCGTTGAGCAAATTGCCTGTGCGGCAGCGGCATTTATTGAAGCAAATCTGCAGACTTGCAGATGAGCGAGGCCTGTCAGTCTATCTTGTCGGAGGAGTCGTTCGCGACCTCTTGCTGAAGAGAAAGAACTGGGATTTCGATCTTACGGTCGAAGGAGATGGGATCGCCTTTGCGCGGTTGGTAGCAGATCGGCATGGCGCAAGGCTTGTGGTGTTTGAACGGTTTGCGACGGCGCAGCTGGTTTTTCAGGACGGGCTGAAGATGGATATCGCGACGACCAGGCGAGAGTCATACGCGCAGCCGGCTGCCCTGCCGGATGTCGAGCCTGCGTCATTGAAGGAGGACCTCTACCGCCGGGATTTCACGATCAATGCGATGGCGATTCAATTATTAAATGGTGCGCAGTCCGGTCGCTTGATCGATTTTTACGGAGGTGAACGGGATCTTCGGGAGCGCAGGATCCGCGTGTTGCATGAGCGCAGCTTCCAAGACGATCCCACGCGGATCTTCAGAGCGATCCGGTTCGAGCAGCGATTCGGTTTTCGCTTGGAGCGCGACACAGGGCGTCTTCTCGCGCAAGCAGCCTCTGCAAATCTCATCCAGCAACTCTCCGGTCCTCGGTTGCGGAACGAAATTCTTTTACTCTTCGCCGAGCGGGATCCTGTGCGCACCATTGGGCGGTTGGCACGGTTGGAACTATTCCGGTTCCTCCATCGCCGTTTGTATTACAGGAAGAATGTGAAGCGAGTAGTCATTGCTATCCCCAAGGCGCTTGCCTGGTGGGCGCGCCGATTTCCGGATTCCGCGATCGATAGGCCGATCCTATACGTGATGGCACTAGCGAGCGGGTCCAGCCCACTCGTGATGAAAGCGATGATCCGGCGACTCGCGCTTTTGCGAGAGCAGGCCAAGAATGTCACGGTCGGAAAAAGTCGGATCGATCGCGCACTGAAGAAACTTACCGATACAAAGACGATACGACCATCGCAGGTCCACCGTCTTTTGGCCGATTTCTCGGACGAGGCCCTCGTGCTGCTTCTCGCGGAGCAGATCAGCAGGCAGCAGCAAGTACGGTTGAGTCTGCTGAAGCGGCATCTTGCAGCATATGTGAAGAACAGGACAATCAAGACGGCCCTAACAGGTCGGGATCTTCAGACAATGGGGTTGAAACCAGGGCCGCAGTACAAGAGCGTCTTAGGGAAGTTGCTGGACGCGCGCCTTGATGGAACGATCACAACCGAGGCGGAAGAACGTGCATTCGTTCAGAAGCTTATTGGCCTAGCAGGTTGATGGGAAGGATTTCCACTCCGGTGGGGCTCGGCGAACTAGACGTTCGTAGTGATGGACGATGAGCCAGCAGGATGCTAATTCAGCGAACTGATGGACAGCGAGACTTCGCTCGGCAGCAAGAGCGTTACGTTTGCCTGGTGTGTCGGGTCCGGCTGAATGAGGGCAAACAACGGCACCGGCTGAGGCACCTGGCTCGGCGGCAAGGCCAGCAGAGCAGGAAAGTCGAGCAAGGGGGACACGGTCGTCAGACTCGATAGGCGCAATCGAAATGCCATGAGAATGTCGCGCAACCGACCGGTTCGATCTTCTTCGGAAAGTGACTGATTCGTGACAATTCCCATTTCCCAAAGCGGCCTGGTAATCGTGACAGGGAAGGTGATACCAAGTTGCTGGGCGGTTGGCGTCACGTCGATCAAGATCCCGGCTTGAATCGCCATTTCCCGGTCGCGAATGGTAGAGGGCATCACAGCCCCCTCCATCGGCTCCTGCCCACTGGCTTGCTCTTGTACGGAGGGCTCTTGAGGCTGGAGAAAGCCGCTCTGTGCGGAAGGAACCTCCGTGGATTCTTCGGCAATAGAAGGAATGAGAGAAGGAGCCAAAATCTCGGCATCTCTGTGAGGCAGGGCCTTCACAATCCCGTCGTAGACCGCTCTGGCTGAAGCAGACCATGCTTCATTAAATGGTCTGCCTGCGAAGGCCGCCTCGGCGGCTTTTTTCTCGTCGTAGGTCAGGGCTTTGGGTGGTGGTGTGTTCGTCATGGTATGAAGATAGGCCGCTTTGCCGGGATGTCAAGGGTTGCAGTGTTTGACGTCGATTCGGTAGCGATTATTCAGGCAGCGGCTTGCCCTTGGTTTCCCGCGCAAAGATTAAGACTATCAATCCAACGAGATAGATCAGTGCTACCGTGCTTGCGGCCCGCCCAAAGCTGCCGAGTTGCGTCACCAGCCAGCCGGTGAGAAACGGTGCAGTGGATGCCAGCATACGTCCGGCATTGAAGCAGAAGCCTGCGCCAGTCGCGCGAAGCCTTGTGGGGTAGAGTTCAGGGAGGTAGATCGGAAATCCGCTGAAGATGCCGTTGTTGAAAAATCCCAGCAGCGGCAACAATAGCAAAACGCCGGCATAGGTCGTCGGCACCAGATACGCAGTCGGCAGCATCACGAGGCTGCCGAGGCACATAAAGGCAAACACCGCGCGCCGTCCAAAGCGATCCGCCAGTGGCCCAAAGGCCAAATAGCCGAAGAGGGCTCCTCCGTTGAGCGCCATGATCGCGTAACTTACAGAGGCGGACAGAGTTGCAGCGTCGGAGCCCTTGATGTCGGGCAGTTCGCGAACGAGGGTGGGCGCCCAGTTTGTCGCCCCCCATAAACCAAAGACCGCAACGAAGGCCAGCGCGGAGCCTATGATGGTTGATCGTCTCAAGGGAGGATGAAAGATCTCGGTCACATGGATAGGGCTGATCGTCGAGACCAGGTCATGGGCCTTCGCCCACCGATCCGGCTCTTTCACGTGCCAGCGGACCAGCAACGATACAAAGGCCGGGACTACGCCGATCACAAACATCACCCGCCAACCATAGCCTTTCAAGAGTAGATTGAACGATGCAGCAAGGAAGAACCCGACTGCCCAGGCAGATTGGAGAATGCCGGCTGCTTTCGCTCGTTTTTCTTCCGGCCAGGTTTCAGCCACGAGAGCCGCGCCGGCTGCCCATTCCCCTCCGATTCCCAGGGCCGTCAGGAAACGGTAGATGGCCAGGTGCCACCAGTCCTGCGAGAGGGCTGCGAGCCCGGTGAAGACCGCATAGATCAGGATTGTGATGATGAGGGTCTTCGTGCGGCCAAGCCGGTCCGCAACTATGCCGAAGAGCACCCCGCCGATAGCCCAGCCGATGAGAAAGATGGAGAAGATGATCCCCCCGTACCAGCCGACTTGCTCAGGCGAGACGGTTCCGCCTGGGGTCTGAAGCAGATCGTGCAGCGCCGGGTGGAGGACGATCGCATAGATTGTCGCATCCATAGCATCGAAGACCCAGCCAAGCCATGCGATAAACAGGACCAGCCACTGATACCGCGTGACCCCCTGTCGCCACGACTTTGTTACCACCACATCAGCCTCTCAAGCGCGTCCGTCTTGTTCATTTGGTTTGTCTGGTTTGTTTGGTTGAACGAAACTAACCAGATGAACCAGACAGACAAGATGAACCAGATCAACCCTCACCCTTGGGGTCGCGCCAGGCTAGAGTTGTTGAATAGAGGAGTCAAGGTGAAGCCCCTCGAAGCCCCATGCTATAGTTCCCCGCCATGGCACGAATCGATTTCTACCGGGTGTTGGGGGTCTCGCGGGATGCGTCAGACGATGCGATCAAGAAGGCCTATCGGAAGCTGGTCTTTCAGCACCACCCCGATCGCAACCCCGATAGTGCCCAAGCCGAACTAAAGATCCGTGAGATCAATGAGGCCTACGAAGTCGTCGGCGATCCGGAAAAGCGCCGGAGCTATGACCGGCTCAATTGGGGGGAGGAAACAGCAAGAGATGAAGCTGCCGATCCTGCTGTCATTCTCGACGAGATGGAGCAGAAGCTATTCGATGAGGGGCGCAAGGAGGTGTTCGCTGTCTTGATGAAAGATGTGAAGAAAATCAAGACAGAACTTGCCGCGATTCGTGAGCGGACCGTAGCGGATCAAGGGTACGATACATTTAAGGAAGAGATCGTTCGGGAGCGGGCGTCAGAAGTCATGGAGGAGCTGGTCACGGCTGAGATGGAGGGACGCAAACGGCGGCTTATCGAAGTGGCGACGGAGATGCTGCTATCCCAAAGCGTGGTCAAGCGAAGCGATGAAGACGGTGTCAAATCGCTACGCGGACAGCTTGAGGACACATTCCGCAAGGGGCGGGCGAAGGGCTTTGCCGCGGCACTGGAGCTGTTTTATGAAAGGCGTTAAACGTGAGATGTGAAAAGTGAAATGTAAAAGGACAGGATCGAAACGTTTAGCAGGCGGTGAAAACCTCGGTTTACATATAAAACACCGGTGAAATATGACAGACGAAGCAACAGCTTCAAAAACATCAGGATGCTCAAAAAGGCCAGACTTCTCACCCGCCCAACCCCGGCGCGCCAAGACGCGCCGTTCCGCAGGCAAGGCCGCAGCGAGCGAAAAGGCGAGGAGGTACGGACCGCACTTCGTGGGGCCATTCGCCCTTGCAATAGGTCTTGGCGAATGGAAGAGCCCCTCCAGGGCTTCCGATTTCCGGGAAACTCTCGTTGAGCCTCTGAGCGACGCGAGAACGCCGCTGAAGGACTTTTTCAGCATCCTGTTAGTACCGCGAGGTGCCTTGTCGGCGCTCACGAGGAGCACGCAGCGCCTCGTGAGCCGCGTATGCCTGGCGACGGTACTATTGGTAATGATCGCCGCCGTGGCTCAGCCGGTTCACGCCGCAGGCGGAGGTCAAACGAAGTTCAAGCGCATATCGACGCAGTTCATCGCGGCGTTGGGCGATCCAGGTGCGACCTCCGGGAGCGGCGCGCAATCGTGGGGTCTGTGGCCTCTGGACCCGGGTCCTCGGGGCGTCGAACTGAACCGCTATCAACAGCTGAAGGATGCCGGTGGCGTCGCCCCGGCGCGCTGGAAATTCGACGGCATGGACTGGTGGCTGGAGGAACACGGCTTGATCATGGAGCAGCCGACCTTTCCGCTCCCTCCCGGGAAATACCTGGTCACGGGTGCCCGCGACGTGACGGCGGTGCTGACCATTCATCCCGCCGACAAGAATGGCGACAGGCGCTGGGAGCTCGATAAAGGCGTGACGCTCTACGACGTGACGCACCTGGCCTGCCGCTCCGCGCGCTATACACCGGCGGCGGTGGGTGGTTCGTGCTCGCCGGCCAACGCACGGAAGACTGCATTTCCCGTTGCGCCGGGAGGAGTGATGCCTCCGGTCGCGGGCTGCACGAAGCAGGACTATGCGGTGCTCATCGTGATCGGCGTGGGCTTGGAAGACTGAATGCCGATGGCCCACCGGCGGCTTGCGTGGCGAGCCTGGCTGCCGCCGAGAGCAAGCCCACGGCTACTGTTTGGCCCTGTAGCGCACGATACGGTAGATTCCTTTGTTCCGGTTAATATGTGGCAACACCACGTAAATGCGCCCAATGACAAAGAAAAATCGGGACGAATTCACAGAGAAAACCAAGCTCCAGATCGCGAAACGCGCTGGCTGGCTTTGCTCTGATCCGTCGTGCCGTCGTCCGACGATCGGTTCTAACTCGGTCGGCGACAGCGAAATCAATCTCGGCACTGCGGCACACATTTGTGCCGCTGCTTATGGCGGCCCTCGCTACGACGAGAACCAGACGCCCGCGCAGCGCCGCTCGTCGGACAATGGAATCTGGATGTGCAGGCTTCATGGCGCTGCCGTAGACGCTAAGGACTCGAAGTTCACTGTTGAACTGCTGCACGAATGGAAGGCGCAGTCGCAGAAGGATTCATGGAGGCGCGTTCTCTACGACGATGTGCCGCACGGCCTAGCGGTCCAAGCGCCCACCGAAGCCGAGCTAAGCATTCGCCTTCGCGCCGCTGCCGCCGCGGATTTTGATGTTTTCCGGCGTTTGGACAAGTGGCCGTCCACTGCTGTCGCTCTGACGCTCGAAGTGGACGGTTTGAGAGATTCTGTCAGCACGTCGGTGCTGGCAACTGCGCTCACGACGCTCGATGATCTAATCCTTGTCGCGCCGCCCGGCATGGGCAAGACCACGACGCTGTTCCAGATTGCGGAAGCGGTCTTGGCTATCGGCAATGCGTCGCCAATCGTCATCCCGCTCGGCGATTGGTCCACGGACGGCACGGCGCTCCTCGAATCCGTTTTGAAGCGTCCCGCGTTTCGGGACATTTCGGAGGCTGATCTACGCGCCGTTGCCGCAAAGCCCGGTGTGATCCTGCTCCTAGACGGTTGGAACGAGCTCGACGTGGCCGCACGCAAGCGTGCGGCGGTTCAGGTCATGCGTCTCCAAGCAGAGTTGCCGGAACTCAGCTTGCTGATCTCGACGCGCAAGCAGATGCTCGATGTCCCGGTTGATGGCACGCGCATCAACCTCCTCCCACTCAGTCGAACGCAACAGTTCGATATCGCCAAAGCCTTGCGTGGTGACGCGGGCGTGCGCATGCTCGATCAGGCGAGGCGCACGACTGGCGTACGAGAGCTTGTCATGATCCCTCTCTACTTGACGGCGCTGCTGGCTCTTCCCGAGGGCGCGCCCTTTCCGACCACGAAGGAAGAAGTGCTGCGTCGTTTCGTTGCGGTGCATGAACAAGACACACAGCGCGCTGAAGCACTCGCGGGAGTGATGCACAGGTTACATCAGCGATTCCTCGAAGACCTCGCGGCGATCGCCACCCGCACCGCGAACACTACGATTCCGGAGGCCGTCGCCCGTAAATCCGTCTCGGAAACGGAGGGCGTGCTCGTGGCGGAAGGTCAGATCACGGAAAAGCCTCAGCCCAACACTGTGCTGGAGGCACTTGTCAGCCACCACATGCTCTTGCGCATCGGCGATCCTGCAGGCTATTCGTTTCAGCACCAGCAATTTCAGGAATGGTACGCGTCGCACTTTGTCGAGCGTCTGATGATGGCGAGCATCGGCGATACCGCATCTCGCAACAAGCTGAAGGCAGACGTTCTCAATCTGCCGGCATGGGAAGAATCCATTCTCTTTGCGTGCGAGCGGCTGGTACGCGGCGACATGAAACAGCAAGAATGCTGCGGTGCAGCCATTATGGCCGCGTTTGAGGTCGATCCCATGCTCGCCGCCGAAATGATCTTCCGTTCGACCGATGCCATTTGGGCGCGTGTCGGCTCGACTATTCAGAAGCTCATAGGGTGCTGGCACACGCCCGGAAAAGTCGATCGTGCCCTGCGTTTCATGATTGGCTCGGGGCGACCGGAATTTTTCGATCAAGTGTGGCCGCTTATCACGCACGAGAATGATCAAGTGCATCTCGTGGCGCTCCGCGCTGGCAGGCGATTCCGCCCGTCCCTTCTCGGAGGCGATGCGGCTAAGCAGATTGCGGCCTTACCGCAAAAAATTCGGAAAAACGTCCTGCACGAGATTGCATCCAACAGTGGAATGGATGGCCTAGACATCGCGGCGACCATCGCGAAGAATGATCCTGACCCCGAAGTGAAAGCGACAGTGATCGATGCGCTTGCGTTTCGTCACGCGGATCGGCACGTGGCGGATGTGCTGCACTGCGCGGATGAAAGGACTTTCGACTTGGTAGTCCTCCACGACATCGTCGACGAAGCAACCGACGAACACGTCAAAAAGGGGATGGAGGCGGCTCGCGAGCGCCAGCTGAAGGAAGGGGTTTCGGCTCACGATCGCCTGCGGGCAATCTTATATGCGCAAGGTGATCAAGACCTAAGCGGTGAGTTGACCAAGATCATCGCCCAAATTACGCTCGAGACGAGCCGGGATGCGACGGTCGATCTCATCTATCGGATGCGTAACCGCTATTCACGTGCCATCGCTGATGGTCTCCTACAGCGTGTGCGCGCAGGTCACACGCTGTTCTACGGCGCAGATGACTTTCTAGCGTCTAGAGGTTTCAGCCTGGAGGACGATGAGCTCCTCAAGGTCGCGCTCTCCGAGACCACCCGCCACGATGCCCGCGCCGAAGCCGCTGCGTCCGTACTTGGACCGCAGGCTGTAGGCCGCATGATCGAGACTGCCTTCGAAGCAAAGAAGCATCTTCGGGATCCGAGCGGCAAATACAACGAAGCCGCCGGTGACCGCTATCATGGTTTGCTAGCCCGTATCGGGCATACACCCGGCACTAGCCTCATCGCTGCCGTCATGGTGCGCTCCGCACAGGCGGGGAATGAGGAAATGGCGGATTTGGCGGAGCTGATCTCTCGGCACCCAAATGGCGAGAGCAATCGCAGCAGGCCATTCAACGCCGACGCACTCGCTGTGATCAGCGCGCTCGCGGAAGACTGGGGCAACCGGATGCTCGCCTCAGGTGATGCGACACGGTTGCAATTGGCTTCGATTGCAACGCTCGCCAGCCACGCCCCATCGGTGAGCTTGCTGCGATTGCTGAAGCAGCTGTTGGATGAAAACCTGCGCCGCTACCGCGCCTTCAGGGAACAAGCGAAGGCAATGGGTTGGCGTCAAGGAAGAGTGATGGATGAAGCCAGGACCCCACATACATACGAGTATCAGCGCGCGTTTCACGCAATCAATGCTCCGGAGACCGCTGCGCTAATGCGTGAATATCTGCACGACGAACACTTTGGGCAGCTCGCCGCTCTCGTGTTAGCCTCGCAATGGACCGCCGCGAATGAACCGAGCGATAGGGGGCGCTTTCGGAGTGGAGTGGATTTCTCGCGCGTTGAGGAGAAGCGCGCTGCGCGCGCTAGGGATTCTGCCGGAACGTCGGCGGAGGCCGAGGCGGTTTTCAATGCGATTGAGCCTTGGATTGCTGATGGAACGACGGAAGAGCAGAAGAAGCACGCCGTTGCCCTCGGCATCGTCGCCGCGCGGCTGCCGCACGGCCAACGCCATACCACGATTCAAAAACTCATTTCACTCGCTTCGCGCCCGCAGCGTGCCGCTCTGCTTCAAAACCTCATCCTGTCTGGCGAAAACGTCAACATCGAGCTGGTCAAGAACGGCCTTTCGGACATGTTCGAGGCCGCTAAGAAGGAGAGCTGGATTCTGTCGGACGGTTATGAGTTGCGGGAATGGCTGCGCCTGCTGCCCTTTGCGAGCCCTTCTGCAGAAGCGTCCGCTATTGTGCGTGGCCTGCCAATCGATCAACGTAGAGCGGACTGGTTGGAAGATATGATCGCGGGCTTCAGAACAGCGCCCGGCGATGACGCCGAAAGTGTTCTTTATCAGTTGGCGGAAGACAATCTTAACCTCTACAGCAATCACGCATGGCGCGACGCAGCCATACGCCGAGGTACGCTGTCATCCTCGCGGCGTTTTGTGGATTTGGCTGCGAAGGGTGCGTTCGAAAGCCAGGGAATGGACAACTGGCACACAGCACGCCAAATTGGTGATTTGCTCAGCGAACACGTCGAGCTCCGTGCACACGTCTATCAGCTACTAGAAAACGGCGCTACAACGCCAGGTCTCGCGCTGCTTGCGCGAGCAGTCGCGGAATCTCCTGACGCAATTGGCTTACTGCTGCTCATTAAGATCGAGATGGAGCACAAGCGCTCTTTCATCTCGTGGCGCACCGTTGAAAACGTTGTGACCGAACATGTCCTTTCCGAGAACTGGAAAAGCGCATACAACGTCGTTCCCGTTCCCGCCGTCGAACTCAGGCGTGAACTGCTCGCTATGACGAGGGGCGCCGACTGCACGGATGCCGCCGCGCGTTGCCTGAACCAGATTGATGAAATCAGGGACGAATATGGCGCGCCGGATTCCGAACCGCGCCATCCCGATCTGGCATCGGGCAAGCGATGGCCGGTCATGATGCCTGACCAGGACATTGAGTGAAACAGGGTAAACCCACAGTGGGAACGCAGCCGGACGGTTCGCGGAATGGGCTGGGATTTATACCCTGCGGCTACCAAGGAGCGTCATGCTGCAATCGAAGTCCTACTTGCAGAGGCGTCATCAATATCCGCTCCTTCTTCCGGCGCTCTGCGCTTCGTCCATGGCAGCCCCAGCGGCATTACGGGTGCAGGTTTATGGCGGCGCGCTGCACGCGCTTGACGCGGATTCCCTTCGCGCGCTTGCGGGTCTGGGCAATGTCGTAGGCCGATTGCATCCGCATAAGGGTATCCATCTTCACGCCAAAAGCCTTTTCAATGCGAAGCGCCATATCGCCGGAGAGGTCGGCTTTGCCGTTCAATAGGCTGGATAGAGTCACGCGGGACACCTGAAGCGCGGCCGCCGCCGCCGTGACAGACAATTGAGCCGGTTCGATGATCTCCGTGCGAATAAAATCGCCGGGATGGGGTGGGTTCTTCATGGGCATAATCTGTACTCCTGTGCGCTAGTGGTAGTCTTCCAAATTCACGTCGAAGAATTCGTCTTCGGCGGCGTCAATGCGGAAAGTCAGACGCCGATTGCGGGTCACGCTTAGGCTCCATGTGCCTTTACGATCGCCGGTCAACGTGTGTAGCCTCCAAGCTGAAAGCGCCCGCAATTCCTCCGGGTCTTCGATGTTTTCGAGGTAGGCGAACATCTTCCGCAATTTGTCCACGGTATCGGGCGGCACGCCTTTCGCGTTGCCGTCCTCATAGAGCCGCTTAAGACCCTTGTGTCGGGAAATCGACCAGTTGGGCAACAGTGAACGATAGCTTTCAGATCATGAATTTAGAAAGTCGTGCGACCACTTCTGGCCGGAAGCGGTCCTTCGAGGCCCGAATTCATCTGACCTTGTCTGTCCGATTAACCCGCATTATTCATGACGGTTCGTGGCGAAATCGCTGAGCCGCGTCGTGAGATCTGCGCGCGGAGCCGTGAGGACCCGAGACATACTCGTGCAGTACATTGAGGGTTCGTGGGGCGAGCCCGCAGGCTCATCGCAACAGCGGATCGGCGATTGCAGCAGAAGCGCTCATGAATCATGCGGGTTAAGTACCGATGAATGCATGTCACGTTTTACGTTTTTGAAAGCGGTCCCGCGACAAACTTTCCCGCCTGCATCACTCCGATAATCCTGCTGCGGTCTCGTAGCCGGTCAATATGGCGAAGTGGATTTCCCTCGAACAATAGAAGGTCAGCCAGTTTTCCCTTCTCGATGGTTCCCACCTGGTCTTGAATCCCGATCAAGCCTGCCGCAGAGGAAGTTGAGGCCAGAATCGCCTGCATCGGGCTCATGCCGAACGACACCATCCGCTCGAGTTCCTGGGCGTTCTCACCGTGAAAGTTAAAGGGCGTTCCCGCGTCCGTCCCCATCGCAATCCGGATTCCGTCTCGCAGGGCGTTCTTGAAGCTCACCTGATGGCGCCTCGTCATGGATTTAGCTTTGTCCAAGGCGCTTTCCGGAATGCCGCATCCGAGTCGGCAGGCAGCAGTGGTGGCCAGCGCAGAGAGTGTCGGCACCATGAAGACACCCTGCTGTTTCATCAGGGCCGCCGCTTCTTCGTCCATAAGCGTGGCATGTTCGATTGAATGGACTCCGGCATGGATCGCGTTCTTCATGCCCGATGCCCCATGGGCATGGGCAGCGACCTTTCGCCCAGCTCGTTGGGCTTCTTCCACCGCAGCCCGGAGTTCTTCGAGAGTCATTTGCGCTTGGTCCGGCGAGGTGCCTGGTGTCAGGACGCCGCCTGACGCAATGACTTTGATGACGGAGGCCCCGGCGGAAATTTGCGCTTGCACGACGGCACGTACTTGTTGGACTCCTTCCACTTCTTGGCCGATAAATCTTGCATGGCCGCCGACCATACAAATTGCCAAACCTGCCGCAGCAATACGTGGCCCGGGAGCAAGCCCTGTCTCGATCGCCCGTTGCAAGGTGAAGATGGAATGGTCTCGCGATCCCACGTCGCGCACGGTGGTAAAGCCTGCTTCCAAGGTCTGCCGCGCAGCCACGCTCGATTTGAGCAATGTCAGGGTCGGTGTTTCTTGGGCGATCGCACCGACGACATCCGGTTCTGCTCCGAGGCAGAGATGCACGTGGCAGTCGATCAAGCCCGGCAAGAGCGTCAAGCCTCGGCCATCGATCTTGATGGTTCCACGCGGGAGAGAGAAATCTCGATCCGGTCCGACTGCAGCAATCCTGCTGCCGCGAATGATCACCGTGGCACGCTCGATCGTTCGACCGGTCCCATCGATGACGCGCACTGAGCGAATGGTTATGGATTTCATCATACCCTGCGGCTATAGATCTGTGAGGCAGCCTGGAGTGCGACCCCGGGGGTGGATAGCCAGCCGCTGCGGAGAAAGAGTGTTTCCAACGCATTCAGCAAGGTCAAGACGTGAGCTTCGGTGGACGATTCACCCATCAAGCCGATGCGCCAGACCTTCCCCTTGAGTGGGCCGAGCCCACCGCCGACTTCAATGCCATAGGTCGAGAGCAAATTTGCCCGTATCTCCGCTTCGGGAATATGAGCGGGGACTGTGACGCAGGTCAAGGTCGGGACTCGATGTCCGATCGGGGAGAGGGGCTCAAGTCCGAGCTCGGTCAGGCCCGCGATCAAGGCATCGCTGTTACGCTGATGGCGAGCGAAGCGGCCGGACAATCCTTCTTCTTCGACGAGCCGTAAGGCTTCCCGCAGGGCATAGAGCATGGAGATCGGCGCCGTGTGGTGGTAGGCCCTGGTTCCTTCGGCCCAATAGCCTTCGATCAAGGCCATATCCAGGTACCAACTCTGGCAGGGAACGCGCCGGGCTTTGATGGCGGCCAACGCTCGGTCGCTCAGGGTGAAGGGAGACAAACCGGGCGGGCAGCTCAGGCATTTCTGCGTCGCGCTGTAACAGACATCGATATTCCACTGGTCGATTTCCACCGATGCGCCTCCCAGCGAGGTCACGGCATCGACGAGAAAGAGCGAGTCATGTTTACGACAGAGTTGAGAAATTGGCTCAAGCGGCTGCCAAGCGCCGGTCGAAGTTTCAGCATGTACAATGGCTACGGCTTTGACTGGACCGGATCGCTGCAATACCTGTTCAACAGCATCGGGCTCGATGATCTGCCCCCATGGAGCCTCTACACGAAGCGCTTTACCGCCGCACCGTTCGACGACGGAAGCCCATCTCATGCCAAATACGCCGTTGACTCCGACGATGACGGAATCGCCCGGCTCAACGATATTTACGATTGACGCCTCCATGCCGGCTGAGCCGGTGCCGGAGACCGCGATGGTGAAGCGATTTTTCGTTTGAAAGACGAAACGCAACAGGGCTTGAATTTCGTCCATGATGGCGAGAAAAACCGGGTCTAAATGGCCGAGCAGGGGTGTTGAAAGGGCGCGCAGGACTCGCGGATGCACCATGCTCGGACCCGGTCCAAGCAGCAACCGACGTGGGGGAATAAAGTTTTTAACGGCCATATCACTCCAAAGTTAGTTCATTTGGTTTGTCTGGTTCTTCTGGTTTGTTTGGACAAACTAAATCATCAGCGTTCAATTGAGCTATGCAATTGAGCGGTCCTGTTCTCGTCCCGAACCAAGAAACCAAAGAAACAAGAGAAACCAGATGAACCAAATAGACCGCATCAGTATAGCGGAGTGTGAGCACTTTCAGCCACGTGTATTACAGCCTGGCTCTTTCGCTGTCTCATGTTCCAAGGGGTTTCGAGGTTGAAAAACAGCATGTTATAGTCCAAACGATGATGGAATCGGCTCCTGTGACTCTCAACGATCCGCAACCGTCCAAGTCCTGGTGGCGGGCCACAAACGTGCCGCCTCCGATCGGGGTCTATTCCGGGCGGTTCTCGCCCATGGTCACCCTGTTGTCCGCGCTCTTCCTCCTGGTGGCTCTGGCATCGATTCTCTGGATGTCGGCATCGGCATCCAAGCTGGATCGGGTCGAGTCGCCCGAACAAGCGCTTAATCTGATGGTCAGTCGGACCATGGATATGCAGGAAGGATTCAAACGCGCGTCCAAATGGGAACAGCAGCTCTTTGCTTGGACATCGGACGGCAACGAGACTGAATTGGAGCACGAGATTGCATGGTATCGAGAACTGTCGGAGATTTCTGAAGATCCATTGGTGCCCCTCCAATTGGCGATTCTCCAAGCCGAGGCCGGCCATACCTCGCAGGCGATCCTTTCCGCGCATGAATGGGCCAAGGCGGAAGACCCGCTTCCTCAGTTTGCCGATCTGGTGATGGCTGCATACAGCGAAGAGCCGGTTCACGATGCGGACAGATATGCCTTATGGCAAGCAGAAGTGGCAGAGTTGCTGCCTGCCGGCTGGTTCTACGACCGCCTGGCCGAACGTTTAGCCCATCGTGCCAACGATATCGAGCTTGCAGCCAGGATTCAGGAACAGGCCGCCGAGCGGGTCGACCGCCAGTTCCTATGGTCGCATCGCTTAACGCTGATTGAGCTCGGGGCGATGGCGACCGGTACTGCGGTCTGTGTGTTTCTCTGGTTCAGACGGAGTGAGTTGTCCAGTTGGATTCGTTTGCATGAACCTGGCGTGCCGCCTCCATGGTCTGGCGGTGTAGGCGCGGCAGTGCTGCTGCGCGGGGGCGCAATCGGTGCGATGTTGACGGGACTGTTTGTGATCGTTATGCCAGCCGACAGTGTCCCGTTCCGGGTCTTGGCCATTCCGCTCGCAAATGCGCCGCTGCTCTTGTTGGCCTATCGTTACCTTTTCAGGCCATCCGGCATGACCTTCGATGATGGATTTGGACTGGAAATCGGATGGACCCGTGTCGGTCGTCTGCTCACAGCTGTCCTGGCAGTGGTGGCAGCCGGATTGTGGGGGGGGTGGGTCGTGGAGCGGCTGTCGGAATCGTTCCATCTGACGAGTCATTGGGCCGAATGGTTCGATGCAGATCTCGCCTGGGCGTCACCCTCGATGACGGCTTTAAGCTTAGTCGAATACGTGATCTTTGCGCCGCTGTTCGAAGAACTCGCCTTTCGTGGATTGCTGTTTGCCATTTTACGCCGCAAGTTCAGTTTTCTGCCGGCTGCGCTGATCAGCGCCGGCATCTTCGGTGTGGCTCATGGCTATGGATTGGTGGGATTACTGAGTGTCTGTTGGAGCGGTCTGCTTTGGGCCTGGATCTACGAAAAGACCGGAAGTTTGCTGCCGGGGATTTTGGCCCATGCGATCAATAATCTGCTGGTCTGTCTGGCCGTCATGGCACTCCTCCGCTAGCAGGATGGTGAAAATGCCTCCCAGCTTCGTTCTCGGCTCGACGGAGTCCTCAACGTACCCCACTCGGGCAAACGAGCTGTCTTGGCAGCTCGGGGGTGGGCGGGTGAAGAAGGTCACGCCTCCGATTGCGGCTCACCTGCGGTCTAGTTGGAGAACCAGTTTGACCATCCTCAAAGACATAACGAGGGCTGGTGCTTTTTGCGAGTATGATATCTGCCTCTAAAGCCACACTTCCTGTTCCTTCTCACCTCGGGCCTTGCTGGAAGCCACTTTGACCATCCTGCGCCTCCACCCCGTTTGATGATTCGATCAACGCGAGAGCTTCGTATAAGCCTGGGTGCCTCAAAGTACAGCCGAGCTCTGAGCGGAGCTTGGCGTTGCTGATTCGTTTGCCTGGTGAGGAGTCTTTGTTTGCCGCTGTCGGGGTCACGCCCCAGCGCTGCTGCGCCGTTGCGCAGATTTCATTCCAGGTATGGGGTTGGCCGTCGCTGACGTTGTAGGCCTCGCCTCGCTTCCCCTTGTCCAGCGCAAGCAGACAGATGGAGGCTAAATCTTCGACATGGATCAGGTTGACATATTTGCCTGTCGGGCTCACGCGGCCGGTTCTGATCCAATCAAGCGGGTTGCGCCCAGGTCCGTAGATGCCCGCTACGCGCAGCAGGATGGCGCCATAATCTTTTCGCAAGAACTCTTCTCCCTGCACACGTGGCTTGCTCAGGTCGAGGGGGGCCGATTCGTCCGTCCAGAGTGGAGGATATTCATCGGAGCGATCGGACACCTCATAGGCGGAGGTGCTTCCCAAGACGACGATGCGTCGAGCCGGCGCGTCGAACGTATGAGCGAAGGCTTGGACCTGATCGAGCGGTGCGGCGGGAAAACACCAGATGAGATCGGCGCTGGTAGGAATGTTCCGCCAGGTCGAGGGCTGTTCCAAGTCGAATCTCATGCGTCTGTCAGCCGGCACAGGAGAGAGGTTCTTGTCCGGCTCACGACTCGTAGCGAAGAAGGGACACGATGTTGTGGCCAACGAACCGGCAAGGTATCTGCCTGTATAGCCGGAGCCGAGAATGATAATTGGATACATCATGATGGATAGACTCGTTGGAGGTGTCTCTGCAGCGGCATAAACTGAACTACTTATAGTCAATTCTCATATGTGAGGTTATTATAATGCCACAAGTGGTATAAGGAATGCTTCAAAGAGGAATTCGTAGGAGAATGCCCACATGAAATCCATGGCCTCATTGCTGTCGATCATTGCCCTCGGGTTGGGGCTCGCAGGCTGTCCAGGCGG
>JABFSG010000101.1 GCA_013140715.1 Nitrospiraceae bacterium | reverse complement strand
TAGCAGGCTGTTGACAAACTCGCTGTTTGAAACGGTTGCACCGTTACGGCTGTGCTCACGCAGGTCTCTGGTGGTGATTTGTCTGTCCGGCATGAAGGGTGCGCCATCCATTTTCTGTTCTCTCCTACCCCCTCGCATAGTCCCAGCTCCCGTGCGCTCCCTTAGGCCGGTGCCGGGAGTATGTTCGCCAGCCGTTTCAGATTCAGCAGCCAGCCCATGAGATAGGCTTCGTCTCGGACCTGCAGGAGCCCCCGCCGCTGAAAGCGCCGGAAGCCGTGCCAGCATTTTGCCGCGCCCCAGAGTTCTTCGATCTTCTTGCGCGCCCGCTGCGAAAGGCAGTACCCCACCGTCCGGCTCAGCCGTCGCACCCGTTGAGGCACCGCCTCCCGTCCCGTCGTCTTGGCCGCAATATGGGGCCGGATACGCCGCCGAAAAAGAGCCGTCAGAAACGGCTTGGCAAAATACCCCTTGTCCGCGCCCACGCTCTGAATCCGACGAGCGTGCGTCGCAGGAAACCGATCGCTCACCGTCCGGCCGCCGTCCGTCTCTGAAGCCGGCCCGCGAAACGACTCCACATTGATGCCGAGCAACAGCCGATGCCGATTTTCCATCAGGCCATTCACGGTATAGCCGACCATTGCCGCGCTCCCATTGCCTTTGTTGGCCAGCTTGGCGTCGGGATCGGTTGTGGAGAGATGCGTCTGATTCGAGCGCCGTTCCCCGCGAAACGTGACCGTGGGATTCCCTGGATCCTGGTCCGGCTCCGACCTCGCATCCAGGGACCGAATCCGTTTCTTGTAGCCCTCTGGCTTTAGAAATACTTCCATCGGCACAAAGCTCTTGTGCGAGGCATTGGCCTGCACCAGCGTCCCATCGAGCGTCGTATGATGCGACACCAACTTCTGCTTGATCGCCAAGGCGACCGTCTCATCAAACACCCGTTCGAGCAGCCCACTTTCGGTAAAGCGCCGCTTCCGGTTCTGCGAGAACGTGGAGTGGTCCCACGGCATTTGATCCAGCTCCAGCCCCACAAACCAGCGGAGGACCAGGTTCCCGGTCAGCTCACGCACCAAGGCGCGTTCCGAGGTCACGCCCAGCAGATAGCCGCCCAGGAGGGCCAGAAAGAGCGGCTCCGGCGGAATCGACGGGCGACCGGTCTCGGCAGACAGCGGCTCGCAGCGCTGCCGAATCCGCGCCGTATCGATCAACGGCCGGATCTTCCGTATCGGGTGATCGGCGGTCACATACTGCTCCAGGTTGCTGTGGTAGAACATCGACGGTTGCGGATCGGTTGTGCCCATCATAGCGGGGCCCCTCCTGATGGACGCTTCTCTTATCATAACTGCAGCGGGAGGAGGAGAGGGTTTGTCAACAGCCTGCTAGACAGCTAAACCTCCGGCTTCAATTCTAGTTCTTTCAGCTTCAAGGCTCGAATCCGGTTTCGGAGAGACGCAGCCCGTTCGAATTCCAACTCCTTGGCGGCGGCTTTCATTTCTGCTTCCAGCCGTTTAATGATCTGTTCGGTCGCTCCCTCCGTTCCATAGGCAGCCTGTGGCTCCGCGACCAACTCCAACTGCGCATGATCCATTGCTTCTGCTGTCGCATATTCGAGCGATTGAACATCCTTTTTGATACTCGTCGGCACGATACCGTGCCGCGCATTATAATCGGACTGGATCGCACGCCGACGCCCTGTCTCGGTCAGCGCCATTTGCATGGAATCGGTCACAGCGTCACCGTACAAAATCACGTGCCCGCGCACGTTTCTCGCTGCCCGCCCAGCCGTCTGAATCAACGACCGATAGGACCGGAGATACCCTTCCTTATCGGCATCGAGGATTGCAACCAGGGTAACCTCCGGAAGATCCAGCCCTTCGCGCAGGAGATTGATCCCCACCAGCACGTCGAACACTCCACGCCGTAAATCCTGTATGATTTCAGCCCGCTCCAATGTCTTGATATCGGAGTGCAGGTACCGCACTTTGATACCCAGGTCGTGGTAGTACTCGCTCAAGTCCTCCGCCATACGTTTGGTCAAGGTGGTGATCAGCACACGTCCCCCCTGCGCTACTTCAGTGCGTACTTCACCGAGAAGATGGTCTACCTGCCCTTTAGCCGGGCGCACTTCGATAGGGGGATCCATCAAACCGGTCGGACGAAGAATCTGTTCGACAATCTCCCCCGCCGCATGCCCTAGTTCATAGGAGCCCGGCGTCGCGGAAACGTATACCGCTTGCGTGAGACAACGCTCAAACTCGGCGAACGTGAGCGGCCGGTTATCGATCGCCGACGGCAAGCGAAATCCGTACTCGACCAATGTACGCTTTCGCGAATAGTCGCCCTCGTACATTCCGCCCACTTGGGGAATCGTCGCATGGGATTCGTCGACGATCATCAAAAAGTCTTTGGGAAAATAGTCGAGGAGCGTCGGAGGCTGCTCACCGGGCGCGCGGCCGCTCAGATGCCGCGAGTAGTTTTCGATGCCATGGCAATAGCCCATCGCCCGAATCATTTCCAGATCGAACTTGGTGCGCTGCGCGATCCGTTGGGCCTCCACAGGCTGATTCTGTTTCTTGAAATAGGCGACGCGCTCGTCCAGCTCTTCTTCGATGCCAGTAATCGCCCGCTCATACCGATCCGGGGCAATGAGATAGTGTGTATTCGGATAGATCGCGACTTTCGGAAGCTTTCTAATCGACTTCCCCGTCAGCGGATCGATTTCATGGATCGCATCGACCAGGTCGCCGAACAATTCAATCCGCACGGATACCGCCTCGTTCGAAGCAGGAAAAATTTCGATGACGTCGCCTCGGGCACGGAAAGTCCCGCGGTGGAAATCCATATCGTTGCGGGCATATTGGATCTCGACGAGTTTGGCCAGAATCTTCTCCCGTCTGATCTCCATCCCCTCTTCGAGGAAGATTACCATCTCGAGATAGACCTCCGGCGAGCCCAGGCCATAAATACAGGACACAGACGAAACGATCAGCACGTCGTTCCGCTGGAGCAGCGCGGATGTTGCCGCATGCCGCATCTGATCGATCGCATCGTTGACGGACGCATCCTTGGCGATGTACGTGTTGCTCTGAGGAATATAGGCTTCCGGCTGGTAGTAATCGTAGTAACTGACGAAATACTCGACGGCGTTGTGGGGAAAGAACTGTTTGAATTCTTGATAGAGTTGGCCCGCCAACGTCTTGTTATGGACCAGAACCAAGGTGGGTTTCTGCACCTGCGCAACCACATTGGCCATGGTAAAGGTCTTGCCCGATCCGGTCACACCGAGCAGCGCTTGGTGCTTGCGGCCGGCGACAATCCCGGCGACCAACTTGTCGATGGCTTGACCTTGATCTCCGCAGGCCTTGAATGGGGCTTCGAGTTGAAACGGCGGCATCGCACGACCTTTCGGCCGTTATCTTACCATTGGAGGCGGGACCAGACACAACAGATAGAATGCAAACCAAACACGGACCATTCGCCAGATACCACCGGACGATTCCCAATCCGGTGGCATAAAGGTTCGATCAATACCGTGAGTGCCTGGATCCACCGGTTGAGGCTCCAGACCTATGCGCTGGTCCCCTGTTTTCACCCTCGCGGAATCGCCGGCCTGACGGCTCGGCACTTCGACGGGGCCGCTGGCGCGGAGCCTGCCGTTCGCTGACCGGCATGGGGGCCGGAGACGGGAGGGCGGCAAACACGGGAAGAACAAGCTTCTTCGTTTCGATTTTTAATTGTCTCACCATTCGGAGATACTCCCGCTCTTCGGACTGAGACAAAATTAAGTAGGTCGCCCCTTCCTTCTCCGCCCGTCCAGTCCGCCCTGTCCGGTGAACATACGAGTTCGGATTGGTCGGTAATTCATAGTGGATGACTTGCGTCACATCTTGAATATCGAGGCCCCTGGCCGCCACATCGGTCGCGACGAGCGAGCGGAGACGTCCGGCCCGAAAGGCCCCGAGTGTCCGTTCGCGCTGCGATTGGCTATGGTTGCCGGTCAGCGCACCGACCGACGCCTGCTCTCCACCCAAATGGGACGCCAAGCGCCGCACCTTATACTTCTGATCGCAAAATACCATCGACCGGTCACCACCGGTCACGGCCTGGAGCAGCGTATGGACAAGTTGCGTCCGCGCATGGTCCCCGGGCACAACGTAGTAGGCATGTACGATCGTGGTCGGAGTGCTGATTCCCGGATCAACGGAAACTTTTGCGGGATCACGCTGCATGCTCTGCGCAAGCGTCTGAATGTCTCCCGAAAAAGTCGCGGAAAACAGCAGCGTCTGGCGTTCAGCCGGGAGCAGACGAATGATCCGTTGAATATCCCGCAGGAACCCTCGGTCCAACATCTGATCGGCCTCGTCCATCACCAGAAATTTCACGCCACCAAGCTTCAGGTGACCGGAGCCGGCCAAATCGAGCAACCGACCGGGTGTACCGACCACCACCATCGGTGGTCGCTGCAAGGCGCGGTAATGACGTTCTATCGGAGTTCCGCCGTACACCGACAAAGAGGTTACGGATATCGGCGCATACTTGCGCAACTCCAGTTCAATCTGAAGGGCCAATTCCCGCGTGGGCGCCAATACCAAAAATTTCGGCCCGGAACCATGGCTCGGTCCAGACTTACTATAGGGTCCAGGCACGGGGGCAGAGGCCTCCCCTCGCAGAACCTGTTCGATAATCGGCAGTAGAAACGCCAGTGTTTTTCCGCTCCCGGTTTTGGCTTGGGCCATAATGTCTCGGCCCTTCAGGGCCAGCGGAATAGCCGCCTGTTGTACCGGTGTCGGTATCGTCAGTCCCGCCTGTGTCAGGCGCTGGACAAGGGACTGAGGCAAATTCATATCAGCAAACGTAGACATAAAACTCCTTGTATGGAACACACTTCCTGGGACTGCACGGTCCGGCCTGGTCAGAGGTCCGAGAAACACATCGCGTTGATGGGCAATTCTAGGAAGGAAATAGCGGGGCTGCCGGATAGGCAGCCCCGACGTGTGAATGCTCTTTACTGCTTAGTACCGGTCGCCACCACCCCCACGAC
>JABFSG010000052.1 GCA_013140715.1 Nitrospiraceae bacterium | reverse complement strand
CTCAAAGCGTCGAGGGCGCCATCCTCCAAATGGTCAATCACGGGATCACCACCGGCGCCCTGTTCCTCGTCGCCGGGATGTTGTACGACCGCACGCATGACCGGACGATCAACAACTATGGGGGGCTACATCAGGTGATGCCGAGATTCGCGGTGGTCTTGAGCCTCTTCACCGTGGCGTCCTTCGGATTGCCGGGGACCGGCAATTTCATCGGGGAGTTCCTCGTCCTGGCCGGAACCGTGTCTCATAGTTACCTCATGGTCCTGCTTGTCCTGGCGGGGATTGTGCTGGGAGCCGCCTACATGCTCGGGATGTTTCAACGGCTGGTGCTGGGCCCTGTCTCCGCTCAGAGCGCCACCTTGCACGATCTGAATCGCCGCGAGATCGCGTGCGTAATTCCGTTGGCCCTGGCGGTGTTTGTCATCGGCCTCTACCCGACCGTCATGCTGGATCTGATGCACGCGAGCGTCACCACCCTCGCGCAGGACTTCGCGCAGGTGCAGCCGCTCCGGATCGCGGCCCTGTTCACCGCGCCATGACCGTCCACGCGCGTCTCGTCATACGCCGGGTCCGTGAAAAATCCAAGCGTTTCAGCAAGGTGGTACAGGCTCCATCGACCGTGACAAACAACGGTGCCTGAGAAAGGAGAAGGGTATGCGTGTGGTCGTGGCAGTAGATCGATCCGATCCGACATTCAAGCTGGTGTATGCGGTGACTCGACTCTACACCCCGGCTGAGCTCACGCTGGTGCATGCGGTCGATCACGGGCTTGCGCGGTATTCGGCTATGGGGCCTACAGGTCGAGGAATGGCTCCAGAAGAGCTGCGGCCCCTGCTGGACTCCGGTCACAAACTCCTGGAGCAAGCGGCAAAATCCGTCCCGCCTGAATTGAACCTCGTGGTCAAGCAAGTGTGCGAGCTGGGGAACGCGGCGCGCGTGATCATCAACACCGCGCAGATGGAGGCGGCTGACTTGATCGTCACCGGCTCGCGCGAGCTCAGTAGCGAAGAGCGAGAGTTCACAGTCGGCAGCGTCTCCCACCGGATCGCAAGTCATGCCCCCTGCTCGACGCTGGTCGTCAAACACATGCCGGAACAGATCCGTCGCGTGCTGGTCGCCATTAATGGGATTGACGACGCTGCACAAATCCAGCGCTGGCTCTTGGCCAACCCCTTTCACGACCCGGTCGAGATGACCGTGCTGCATGTGGTGCCGACGCTCGAGGCGTATCGCAAGGATAGTGCATTGGCCCATCATGATCGATTTCATGAGAATTTGCATGAGGATTCGGTGAGCTGGGGACAAAAACTTGTGGATAACGTCGCGGCAAAGCTCAGCGATACACCTGCCCACGCCCCTGCAGGCAGGTGCTACAAGGCACATGGCCAAGTTTTCAGTGGTGATCCGCCTGAGGTCATCGTCAAGGAATCGGCCCAGCAGGACCTCGTGATTGTGGGATCCCATGGCTTTCTGAGCGCGGTCCGGTTCATCTACGGGAGCGTCGCTCAGAAAGTCCTCTACCGCGTCGCCGTCCCCGTCCTGGTTATCGGATAAGAGGACGTATCAGAAGATGACGGGCTTCTTTTGGTTCTGACGCAAATAGCTAGGTGTATTAACCTGCGGCTATTTTAAGGGAGGTCATCATGGCAGAAATATCCTTCAAGGGCCGACATTTTCAGAGACATCATCCTGCAAAGCATTTGTTGGTATTTTCGCGGACTCCCTCCGTTACGGAGACATCGAAGAATTGATGCAAGAAGGTGGTTTATCCATTGATCACAGCACCATCAATCGCTGAGTCCTTCATTACTCCCCGCAAATGGAAGCCGTCTTTCGGCGAAAGAAGAAGCGCACTGGTAATCGGTGGAGAATGGATGAAGCCTACCACTGAGCTCAAAAGAATGAGATTCGAAGCATGCGGTATTGTGCATGGGTTGGAAAGAAGGAGTTGGGATCCTGCGCCCCTACTGTGCCTCAGGGCGCTGGAATTCCTCGGACTATTGATGGGCACAACAAACCCTGGATAATTTTTACATGTCAGAAATCCATAAACCCATTGCCCTGCGCATCGATTGGCTGATAGAGCATGCGCGCCAGTATTCGACGTCGTTCTCCAGTGCCGAGGCCTGTATTGCGAGGCAGCGCTATCTGGCCCAGCACCCGACGGCGATCGCCGCACTCAAATGTATGGACGGGCGCATCAACCTCTCCGTCGATACCCACACGCCGTTCGGCATCATCCAGCCGTTTCGCAACCTCGGGGGGGTGTTCGATTTGGGTTGGCCCCATCTGGGCGAAGTACTAGCTCATTACGTGCATACCGTACTCAGCAAGGGACAGCGAGTATTGATGCTGATCACCTACCACTTTTCCAAGGGTGACCCCCATCGCGGCTGTGCCGGGTTCAACTATGACACCCAGGCGGCACGCGCCTTCACCTACACCATCAAAAAACAGGTCGAGCATGTCTTCGGCACCGACCATGGAACGGTCTATCCCATCGTCTGCGGATTCGAAACAGACGAGGAGGCGCTTATACTGCACGGCGCGAACGGCGAAATGCTGGACCTATCGCAGTTTACAGCCGACGAGAAGGATAGGTTGCCCCAGCGCCTTGAAGAGATGTTTCCCGACATGAACAGCCAAGTTCGTTATGACCTCGAACCACTCGTGTTCGGTAATATGGATCGTATTGCTGAGCTCCGGAAGACAGAGCGCGCACTGGACATCGAGCACCGCGAATGGGTCATCTGCGTTGGGCGCGGATTCGATTTCCTGCACATGCCCAACCTCGCGCTCATCGTCGGTCCCTACAGCCCAAACCTGGACGATCCAATCGACCGAGCCGCAGGTATTATCGAAGCCAATATGCGCGCCAGTCGCATACCTGACGATGGTTTCCTGCTGCTGGCCTCAGTACCCTACTATGAGGTGGGCGTCGACCGTGCCCGCGCCGAACTGAAGTCGCGTTTCCTTTCAAAGTTTGCCGCGGATGTCATCTATGCGAAGCACCCGCAGCTGGCCCATAAGATGCATATGCGCACCGCCGTGCTCGATTGGCGTTCGCGCAAGCTCGAATTCATCGCTCCCGTATAGCCGGAAGTCCACCGGAGGTGAACTGAATCACCTCCGGCTATAGGCATGTACTGACTTGCCAACATAGATTAGTTGGATAACCAACTTTCACCCTCTTCTATCGAGAATGAGGGGTGGGCAATGTTGCTGCTACATAGGATGGCTGGATGGATGATCACCCCATCCGTTTTAATCGCTACAGCTTTCTTGCTTTCAGTCGGGGCAGCAGGCCATTACATCCTCCACCTCGCCCAAGCAAATCCGGGTATGTATGGGGGGCGTTCGCCACGAAGCGACCTTCGAAAGCTCTAACGATCCCATCGCGATAAAGGTTTCCAATTATTATCGAAAGATTTGCTAGTTCGACTAGCCCGGACAAGCGTTCTCCACCTGCCTCCATGAGTTTCTCATCGATGGAATCGAGAATCTCATGGACGTAAGTGACTGCCTTCCCAATTAGCTCTACAGACAGCCCGCATTCATCAAGCGAATCGTCATGGCGAAGGAGAGGTGGCCCCCTTTGTTTGGACAGAATGTGCTCTTCCTTAAGTGGTGCCTCGCGGTACTCTGCCTACGCGGCGGGGCGCCGTGTGGGCAGGTTGTCCACATACACGCCATTCGGCGTGTGTCCGTCAAGTGCCCGGTGCGGCCTGATCTGGTTGTAGAACGTCAGGTAGCGCTCCAAGCCCTGTTGGGCTGCACTGATGGTCTCGTAGGCATGTAGATAGACCTCCTCGTATTTGAGACTCTTCCAAAGTCCTGCCACGAACACGTTGTCGCACCAGCACCCTGTCCCGTCCATGCTGATCTGGATGCCCTGGTCTTTCAGCAGTCCCGTGAACTCCTGGCTGGTGCACTGACAGCCTTGATCGGTGTTGAAGATCTCTGGTTTGCCATCGCGGGTGATCGCCTCCTGAACCGCCTCCAGGCAGAAGTCGGTGGTCAGTGTGTTGGACAGACGCCAGGCCAATACGCGGCGACTGGCCCAATCCAGGACGGCGAGCAGATACACGAAGCCTTGCCTCATCGGGATATAGGTGATGTTCGCCGCCCAGACGTGATTTGGGCGAGTGATCGTCAGGTTCCGGAACAGATAGGGATAGACCATGTGTGTCCGATGCCGCGGGCTGGTGGGGGCGTACGATACACCGACTCGATGCCCATGCGCGTCATCAGGGTACGCACTCGCTTGCGCCCGAGTGTGTGCCCTTCTCGTCTGAGCAGGTCGCGGAGCATGCGAGCGCCGGCAAATGGATAGGCCAGATGCCGGGCGTCGATCCGACGCATCAGTGTCAGCTCCACCTCTGATACCGGCATCGGCTGGTAGTACGTGGTGGACCGGGCCAGCTTCAATAGCTGGCATTGCCGTACTAGGGGTAATGCGTGGGTATGATCGATCATCGCCTTGCGCTCAGCAATCCGGCCTTGGTGAGCGCCCCTTCTAAAAAATCATTCTCCAGGGCCAGTTGTCCGATCTTGGCGTGGAGGGTTTTGAGATCCGGCATCTCCGCCGTCGGGTTGGATCCGCCAAATACGTCCGCTGCCCGCGCCAGCAATTGCTGCTTCCACTCGGTGATCTGGGTGGGATGGACGCGAAAGTGCTCCGCTAATTCGGCCAGGGTCTTGTCGCTTTTGATCGCGGCCAAGGCCACCTGTGCTTTGAACGGTGCCCCGTGATTGCGTCTCGTTTTCTTCATGGCCGTGCTCCTCTGGTTCGCCACCCTCTGGTGGCTTCGGTGAAGCCAGGCTACCACGTATCACACTGTCCGAATTCTGGAGCCCCCTCTCTGTGAGTCACAATCGCTCCACCCAGCAATCCAGATAGGGCAACACCAGTATCCTAGCCGAACCAGGAACCAAGGAGTTGCACATGACATGCGAGCGACCCCTGACGATTGCGAGGTTCTCTCTGCTCCGCAAAAAATGTATCGATATATCTGGGGGAATACGAGTCCAGAACGGGGACACTCAATCAGTTGGTTTAGAGCCAACCGCTGCACAAGGCGCACATAGCATGGTGATGAGACGAAGCGAGGGTAACAACACTTGGAAATGGTCGACTGTGAATGGTGAGCCGGCCGGGGCTCGAACCCGGGACCCTCGCCTTAAAAGGGCGATGCTCTACCAGCTGAGCTACCGGCTCACACTATTTCTTATTATTTCAAGGCCCTATGCTGGATGAT
>JABFSG010000006.1 GCA_013140715.1 Nitrospiraceae bacterium | reverse complement strand
GGATCGCGCCATCGAAGCCGGCCATACCTGTGTCCTTGTCGGGATGGAACGATTCAAGGGCCTCTCGGATCACAATCTGGCCTATCGCGTGAAAGCCACCGAGAACGCCATCGCCTTCGCCTGACGATGTCTCACTTGTCCATGGAAGGAAAGAAGTCAACTGACTGGTTATTATCTGGGACCATGGTCCTCGGGAGGCTATGATGACTGACCTGATTCCATCCGAAGTAAGCGCGGATGCCAAGGCTGTTCGAGACCTCCCCATCCGAGAACGAATCGGCTGGTTGCTCAATCATGCCCATCGCCATTCGATGACCTATCAGAGTCCGGAGTCATTTCTGGCTCGCAGCCTCCATACCGCACGACACCCGACTTCCATCGTCTCGTTCAATTGCATGGATGGACGCATGAATATCTCTCTGGCCACCGGCACACCGCCTGGCATCATCACCCCATTCCGCAATCTGGGCGGGCGATTCGACCTGGGGTGGCCGTACTTCGGGGAGGTACTGTCCGACCATATCGTGAACATGGTTGGACAGGGACGATGCACGCTGATGCTCATCACCTACCATTATTCCAAGGGCGACCCCCATCGCGGCTGCGCCGGCTTTAACTACGACACCGACGCAGCTCGTAATCATACGTTCGAAATCAAACGGCAGGTAGAAGAGGTCTTCGGTAAGGACGGCAATACGGTGTATCCTCTGGTCTGCGGCTTCGAGACCGACGAAGATGCCCTGGTACTTCACGGTAGTAATGGCAAGATTCTGGACCTCTCTACCCTCTCCACCACAGATCGGGACACCCTGCCGGTAAAACTGGCGCAGCTCTGCCCGGACATGCCACAGCAGATGCGCCAAGATCTGTTGCCCCTCGTGGAGGGCAACATTGCCCACATCGCGAAAATCGCGTACAGTAACCGTAGCTTGGACATTGAGCATCACGAATGGGTGATCGGTATCGGGCGCGGATTCGACTGGATGTACACACCCAACTTGGCTTTGCTCATCGGTCCCTACAGTCCCGACCTCGACAACCCTATCCGAAAGGCCGCCGGCATCCTCGAAGCCAATATGAAAGCCGGACGTATCCCGGATGACGGATTTCTGCTGTTTGCCGAAGCGCCCTACCATGATCTCGGACCTGACCGTGCTCGAGCCAAACTCAAGAGCGGCTTCTTGGCCGAATTTGCCGCAGGAATCATTCGTGAAGAGTTTCCTTACCTGAAGGAGAAGATGCACGTACGCAGCGCGGTCATGGCCTGGCATTCGCGGGTCTTAGAGAAGATTGATTACTACGAAGCTTGAGCAGTACGTCAGGCTACAGACCACACGAGATAGAAAGGAGTGCCGAAATGCCAGCGAGTATCTATGTCGCAGACGATGAACCAGTGCTTCTAAACGCACTTGTCAAGCGATTGTCTCAGGGCCAGCATCAAGTCCAATCCTTCAAGTCGGGAGATGAACTGCTGGCTGCCGTCGAGAAGAGCCTTCCCACCCTTCCAGATCTGATCCTCCTCGATCTCAAGATGCCCGGGAGAACAGGGCTGGAAACCCTGGCGGCGATTCGAGAGAAAGCAAAGGATGCGGTGGTGATCATTCTGACCTCCTATGGAACGGTCGAAGAAGCGGTGGAAGCCATGAAGCTGGGGGCCTATGATTTCATCATCAAGACGGTGGACCTCCAGCTGGTCGAGCCGGTGGTGAACCGGGCACTCGAACATCTTTCGCTCCGTCGCCAGGCGGGAAAATAGCCAAGGATAGACTCCCTCGCAAGGATCGGCCGGACGTAACGCGAAGTCCGAAACTGTGAGGTTGCCTCCGGGCAAGGGTCCTGGCCTTGGCTGACCGATTAAGGAGCACTGTCTGAGATGCGGTAGGTTCGACTATTTGTTTATAGAGGAGGAACTGAAAACACCTGAGTGGAGTATTGTGTGACTGCCTCGCAGCGTCGACACCTCAAGCGGAAGTATCGGCAGCGCTATTATCGAACGATCAGTACGTTCGTTTGAATGACGTGGCACGACTACTGTGCCATCCTCCAAGTCCCTTCGAGGTCCTTGTGCCATTCAGCATGCGATTCATCGTATAATCTGCCTGGAACTCGGCAATGGTTGAATCCAAATCCTAGTCACTCCTATCGAGTGAGACGGACACGTATGCTCAAGCCTATCGCTCGCTTGTTCAATCATCTTCCGATCCATCACAAGTTACTCTTCATTTCGACGATCCCTCTGGCCTCTCTCATTCTCGTCAGCATCGTGACATACAGCAACTTGCAAACCTTTTCTCAAGATGAAGAGCGGTTGAACCAGCTCTATCTGACTCAGAAGGCTGCAGCCCAATACATGCGGAGAGTGGTGGATGTGGAGACCGGCTTTCGAGGGTACGTATTAACTGAAGATACCCGCGATCTGAAGCCCTATCAGGAGGCCTTGGAAGCCCTTCGCGGGGCCGGGCAAGAACTGAGGGAGAGACTTTCCGAAGATCGGCAACACCACTTCAGAGACGCTGAAGCCCTCGTGAGCCGGTTCGTCACGGAGAAGGAGGAACTCATCCGGGATCTTCAGTCTGGGCGGAAAGAGACCGTGCTCCAGTACGTCAAAGAAGGGCGAGGAAGGGCTCTGATGTCCGAGTTCCGGGATTGGATGGTGCAGCTCGATGAGTTTGAAGAGCATCGGGCGCTGGATGAGTTCACTCAAATGAGCAAAGACCGCACCTCGACGCTCCTCGCCATTTTAGGCGGTGGGCTGCTCACATTCATCCTCACCGTTTGCGCCCTCTATCTGATCGCCCGATCGATTGCGGTTCCCCTCGTCAACCTGTCGACGGCTGTGAGCAGTTCATCCGGCGCGCTTGTCCCCCCGATCCCTGTTTTGGATCGGAACGACGAGATCGGAGGCCTTACCAGAGTGATGCACAAGATGGGTCAGCAAATTCAAGACCAATTCGATCAAGTCGTACAATCCGAGATGTCTCTCCGAAAACTGAACCAAGATATGTCCGCCTCAGAATCCAGATACCGCGGTCTGGTGGACCACGCTCCGATCGGCATCTTTACGACGAAGGGGATGCAGGTCACGTTCAGCAATCGACACAATCAGGTCTTGGCCGGGCTCGATCCTGATGCGGAGATCGAGCCCGCCACCTTCCGTGAACGTATTCATCCCGAAGATATCGATCGAGTACTGGCGGAATTTTCAAAGGCCGTCGCAGCGGGCCGCAAGTGCGAATTGATCTTCCGGTTCGTCCATACAGACGGTAGCGTGCTGACCATCTTAAGCCGGCGCGTACCGATCGCGGACCTGGACGGCCCCGATCCGATCTATGTAGGGTTCAATATCGATATTACAGCGCTGGACGCCCTGCAGTCACGGTTGAGTCGGACCGAGAAGCTGGCCACCTTGGGGCAGGTGGCGGCCGGCATCGCCCATGAGCTCAGAAATCCCCTGGTCGGGATCGGTTCGACCGCATCCCTGCTATTAGATGAGTTCGAGAAGTCCGATCCGAGGCGTGCGGAGATCGACGTGATTTTGCACGAGACCAGACGAATGGATCGGATCGTCAATCAGATCGTGGAGTATGCGAGGCCTCGCAAGCTTATGTTGGCCCGGTTTGCCTTGTCCGACCTCATCAACGAGGTCGTCAAGCTGTTGACTGAGCCTCTGAAGGCGAAGCAGCTTACGGTCCGAACGTCCATACCTGAGGCAGCCGACCATCTGGATGCCGATCGGGATCAGGTCGAACAGGTACTCTTGAACGTCATCGATAACGCAATCGATGCGACTCCCAGAAATGGATTGGCCATACATGTCACGGCGAGAGAGTCTTTCCACCATGAACAGCCCGGTATCATGATACAGGTCAAGGATGCCGGTAAGGGCATTCCGTTGGAGGTGCTGTCCCGGGTCTTCGAACCGTTTTTCACATCGGGGAAGCCACGCGGGACAGGGCTCGGAATGGCGATTTGCAAAAACATTATCGAGCGGCATCGTGGAGATATCCACATGACAAGCGCAGTTAAAGAGGGCACCATCGTGAGCATCTGGTTGCCTGTCACGCAAGATAGCCAGCCGGCGAAAGGCTGATCGATGGGCGCCGTGATCTTTGTGACAGACGACGAACAGGCGATCCGCAGCGCTCTCGTGAAACGCCTGACGCGTCAGGGCCATCACGCGGTGGGATATGAATCCGGCGAAGAACTGCTGGCGGGGTTGCAACAGAGCCTTCCCGACCTGGTGTTACTCGATGTGAAGATGCCCGGCCTCAGCGGGCTCGAGACGCTCAAACATGTGCGCCAACTGGCTCCTGCAACAATCGTCATCCTGCTGACCGCCTATGGAACAGTGCAGGATGCGGTGGAAACGATGAAGTTGGGAGCCTACGACTTCATGATCAAATCGGTGGATCTGGAGGGCATCGATGCGGTGATTGCGCGGGCGCTGGACGTCTTGAGGCTCCGCCGGAGGCTCGAGTCGGAACTGAACCGGCAAGATAGCCGGTACGACCTGAAAAATCTGGAGGCCCACAGCCCGGTCATGCAGCAGTTGCTGGAGCAGGTTCGGGGGGTTGCGGAGAGTCCCAAATCCTCGGTGATGCTGCTTGGGGAAACGGGAACAGGGAAAGAGTTCCTAGCGCACGTCATTCACCATAACGGACCTCGGGCGTCTGGGCCGTTCATCGGAGTCAACTGCACCGCAATTCCGAAAGAACTGTTCGAAAGCGAATTGTTCGGCTTCGAGCGAGGAGCTTTCACCGGCGCCACGCAGCGGAAGCTCGGCCTGCTCGAAAAAGCGGAGGGAGGCACCCTCTTTCTCGACGAGATCGGCGATCTGGATCTGTCGATGCAGGCAAAATTACTGCGCGTGATTCAGGAACGGTCTTTCCGGAGACTCGGCGCCACCGACGATCTCGGCGTAGATTTCCGTCTGATTACGGCGACAAACCGCGATCTCAAGCAGGACGTGAAACGTGGCGCCTTTCGAGAGGATCTCTACTTTCGCCTCCATGTCGTAGCCTTTGCGATTCCCCCGCTCCGGAAGCGGGTCGAAGACATCCTGCCGCTCTGCCGGCGCACCGTTGCACGATTTGCACAAGAGTTCGGCAAACCGATCCCCGAGCTCGATCCGGAGGCGCGGGCCATACTTGAGCGTTACCAATACCCTGGGAACATTCGCGAACTCCAGAATATTCTCGAACGAGCGATGATTTTTTGCCAGGGTCGGACTCTGACAGCCCACTATCTCCCGCTCGAAATACACCACGAGGCCAAACAAACGATCGCGGCTGTTTCACAGGGAGACGTACAGGTGATACGCGTCGAAATGCAAGTCGGCAAGCATACGCTCAGAGAGACCGAAGAGGCCATTATCGAAGAAATAGTGCGGCTGGCGAACTACAACAAGAGCCTGGCGGCGAAACAGCTGGGTCTCACTCGCTTTTCGCTGGATCGACGGCTCAAGAAGCGTGCGGACAATTGATCCCAACTCCTCGCACATTGGACGACAGGCAGGGCTTCTCCCCCGTGCCGTGCTTATGGTAGAACAGCCTGCAACGACCCCCTCACACATTTCTATGAGTCAATGACCCTGCATGTCTGAACAAGCCGGCGCTTCAAACTTTATCCGCGACATCGTGGCCGCCGATCACACATCCGGCAAACATGGCGGTCGAGCCGTGATGCGCTTTCCACCTGAGCCCAACGGCTATCTTCATATCGGCCACGCCAAATCTATCTGCCTGAACTTCGGCCTTGCGCGCGACATCCCCGGCGGCATCTGCCATCTGCGATTCGACGATACCAACCCGACCACTGAAAATCCCGAATATGTTCAGGCTATTCAGGACGACATCCGATGGCTGGGGTTCGACTGGAAGGGGAAAATATTTTTCACCTCCGATTACTTCGAGCAACTCTATGACTTTGCCGTTCGGCTGATCCATAAGGGCGAGGCCTATGTCGACCACCTAACGGCCGAGGAGATGCGTGCCTATCGCGGCACCCTGACACAGCCGGGGGAAAACAGCCCCTCTCGCAGCCGTGCTATCGATGAAAACCTTGACCTCTTTCAGCGTATGAGATCGGGAGAATTCGCCGACGGAACCTACGTCCTTCGAGCCAAGATCGATATGGCCTCGGCCAATATCAACCTACGAGACCCAGTTTTGTACCGTATCAGGCACACCACGCATTATCGGACAGGGAACAAGTGGTGCCTCTATCCGGCCTACGACTATGCGCATCCCCTCTCAGACGCGATCGAGGGGATCACCCACTCGATCTGCACGTTGGAATTTGAAGATCACCGGCCCCTTTACGATTGGGTTGTCGAACAGGCTGAGACGCCGCACCGGCCACAGCAGATCGAATTTGCCCGGTTGAACCTGACCTCTACCGTGATGAGCAAGCGGAAACTGCTCGAATTGGTCGAAAAGAAACTGGTGAACGGATGGGACGATCCACGACTACCGTCGATCAAAGGGCTTCGCCGCCGAGGCTATACCCCCGAAGCGATTCGCACCTTCTGCGACCATATCGGTGTCGCGAAACGAGACGCCATTGTGGAGATGCAGCTACTCGAGCATTTTATTCGCGAAGACTTGAACAAACGATCACCCAGAGTCATGGCCGTGTTACGGCCGATTAAAATCATCCTCGACAACTATCCGGACGCCCAGTCCGAAGAATTGGAAGCGGTCAATAATCCCGAAGATCCGTCCGCAGGGATGAGAAAGGTCCCCTTCTCACGGATCCTCTATATCGAACAGGACGATTTCCGTGAAGATCCACCCAAACAATTTTTCCGCCTCGCCCCAGGGCGGGAAGTACGGCTCCGGTATGCCTACATTATCAAATGTGTCGGAGTGACAAAGGATCCACAGACCGGCGAGATTACCGAGATCCATTGCACCTACGACCCCACGACAAAGAGTGGGGCCTCACAGGAACAACGCAAGGTCAAGGCGACGATCCATTGGGTCTCCGAGGCCCATGCGGTAAAAGCCGAAGTCCGTCTCTATAGCCCTCTCCTGGTGACGGACCCGGCAAAAATACCTCCAGAACACGATTGGACGAGCTATCTCAACCCCAACTCGTTGGAACGGATGACCAACTGCCTGGTTGAGCCAAGCTTGCGGCAGACAGCCCACGGCATGCGCTACCAATTCGAGCGATTGGGATACTTCTGTACCGACTTGGACTCGACTTCCGACCTACTGATCTTCAACCGCACCGTCTCACTCAAAGACGCCTGGGCCAAGGTCGAAAAAGCTCAGCCGGCCCGGTAAAACGCCGCCGAGCTGCCTCCGTACGCCAAGACTCTCCATAACTTCCCCTCTCTTTCCGCCCTGTTGAAGGAGCTTTACAGACGCAGCTTCCCTGCTACGCTTGAGCTGCTGGAAACACGAACCGAGGAGCCATTTATCGTGACAACCATCATCGCCATGACGGTCAAGAAGCTCGCGAATTTGTTTCTTCTCTCAGGAATAGTGACTGTATTGGCCATGGGATCTCCTTCGCTGGCCGCCACCTTCTCCGACCGGATCGAATCGAACGCGACTGAATCAGTCAAGGGCACCATCGACGAGCTGATCCGAGTCCTGGATGACGAAGCCTTGAAGCGGCCTGAACGAGCCGAAGCACGTCGACGCGCAATCGAAGGCATCATTACGCATCGTGTCGATTACGAGGAAATGGCGAGACGCTCGTTAGGAACCCCCTGGTCCACGCTTTCCCACCGCGACCAGCGCGAGTTCGTCGGCCTCTTCGTGCAACTCCTTCGAGACTCATTTGCCGGCCGCATCACCGAACGCTCGGACGAACAAGTGATCTTTCTGGATGAACTAAGGAATGACGCCTTTGCCGAAGTCAAAGCCCAAATAAAAGGACGAAAGATCGACACGCCGGTCGACTTTCGGCTGATTCAACGGGCGCACGAATGGCGAGTCTATGACATCGTCATCGACGGATCCAGCATCGTAAGCAATTACCGATCACAATTCACCAGTATTATCCGTGACGCCTCGTACGGCGGATTGGTGAAGAAGATGAGAGAGAAGGCTGTCGCGGTCAAAACGTTTGAAAAGTTCCCAGCGCCGTAACTCTCTCTCGGCATCCGCCATCCTCACTAATGCTGGGCTGCAAACGCATAGAGCTGCGGGGCTACAGAGCGAAGAACTTCGAACCGGATGGAGGTTCGCATGATTGAGTGCCGAGAATATCCGCGAATCCCCGTTGACATGCAGGTTTTCTTCTCCAGCGCCAATAAAACGGAGATCCTCGAAGGCACCATGTTCGATCTGTCCGCCAGAGGATGCGCCGTTACCAGCGTGTCCTCGGTCCAGCCAGGCTCAGCGGTGAAAATCCTCATCAGGGCGACCGATCTTGGTTCGTCCATCACGATCAAGTCTGCTGCGGTCCGTTGGAGCGAGGGTGGAGAGTTCGGAGTCGAATTCCTCGGCCTTTCGGAGATGGATCAGCGCCGCCTGTGCCGATTGCTGCAAGTTGCCACCACGCACTAAATCTTCCAGGGTTGCGCTCATCGATTCCCCGATTCAGCGTGGTACAATGCCTGGCATGACCTGTCCACTCTGCCACCAACCCAGCACATGGGAAGGCAATCCCTGGCGCCCCTTCTGCTCTGAACGATGTCAAATGACCGACCTCGGCGCCTGGGCAGCAGAAGATTATCGCATACCAGGTCCTGCCTTCATGATAGACACTTCGCTTCCAGACTCGTTAGAGGGAAACGACGGCACAGAGACAGAGCGTAGTAGTTAAGCAACCGCTCACGATCGATCGTTTACCCTTCCATCGGCGCACCCGACGTCCCTACCCACGCGTTCCCCTGGCAGCACGATTCGACGACTGCGCGCAGCGTCGGCTGCGGCCGCTTTATTCGGATATTTCAAGATTGGCAATCTCACGGCATCTTGATATGGTGGCGGTCGAGTTGCCCCCCACATGGAGCGCCAGCCATGCTATCAACCCAAGGTTATGCGGCAATGACCGCCAAAGCTGCCCTGCAATCTTTCGTATTCGAACGACGAGACGTGGGACCTCATGACGTCCTCATTACCATCACCCATTGCGGCGTCTGTCATTCCGATATTCATCAAGCCCGCGACGAATGGGGCGGCTCGATTTTCCCCATGGTGCCGGGACACGAAATTGTCGGCAGGGTCACGCGAGTGGGAAGCGAGGTCCAGAGATTCAATCTAGGCGAAACAGCCGGCGTCGGCTGCTTTGTAGATTCCTGCCGAACCTGCCCCGCCTGCCGTGAGGGGCTGGAGCAGTATTGCGAGAACGGCATGCTTCTTACCTATAACGGGCGAGGCAGAGACGGCCAACCGACGCAGGGCGGTTACTCGACTCAGATTGTTGTGGATGAGAACTACGTGCTGCGAATCCCTCAGGCCCTGTCTCCTGCAGGAGCCGCCCCGCTCTTATGCGCGGGAATTACGACCTATTCCCCTTTGCGCCATTGGGGGGTCGGCAAATATCACAAGCTCGCAGTCGTCGGTTTGGGCGGACTTGGTCACATGGCCATAAAGATCGCCAAGGCCCTCGGCACAGAGGTCACCGTGCTCAGCACCTCTGAACAAAAGCGACAGGATGCGATGCGATTGGGAGCGACCGACTTCGCCCTCACCTCGCAGCCCGAGACGTTCACAAAGCTCCAGCGACGCTTCGATTTTATTCTTGATACAGTCTCGGCGCCGCACAACTACAACACCTATATACACCTGCTCAAAACGGACGGGACCATGATTCTGGTGGGGGCTCCGGATAAGCCCACCCCGCTGGAGCCCTTTCCCCTAATTCTGCATCGACGCCGCATCGCCGGGTCGGTGATCGGAGGGGTGCGCGAAACTCAAGAAATGCTCGACTTCTGCGCCACCCACAACATCGAATCCGATGTCGAAGTGATCCCGATTCAACAAGTGAACGAAGCCTACGCGCGAGTCCTCAGCGGCGATGTCCGGTTCCGATTTGTAATAGATCTGGCGACGTTGAAGTAGCTGTCAGCGCGAAATGGCTGGGGGACTAGGAATCGAACCTAGGTAGCCGGCTCCAAAGGCCGGCGTCCTACCGCTAGACGATCCCCCAGCGCGGTACAGCAAGAGGTAGATATGGATAGTACTACGGCGCGGGAAAGATATTGGCTGGGGGACTAGGAATCGAACCTAGGTAGTCAGATCCAGAGACTGACGTCCTACCGCTAGACGATCCCCCAACCGGCGTTCACAGTAATACAAGCTTCTCAGCCCAGTCAAGATCCACGCTGGTTTGGAGCAGAGCAGCGTCAGGATCTGGAGGCCCTCTCGATTCCCCGGCGGAGCCGCAACAAAGTCCTGTCGCGCCCCAAGACTTCCATCACTTCGAAGAGGCCAGGGCTGGCCGTCCGACCGGTCAGAGCCACACGCACCGGCTGAGCCACCTGGCCCATCTTCATCCCTTCTTCCTCAACCACCTGCTTGAAAGCCCCTTCCCATTGCTGTTTCGAAAAGGCGGGGAAGTCCGCGAAACGAGCGAGTAGTTTGCCGAGGACCGGCTCAATGGCCGGCGTCAAAAATTTCTTTGCCGCCTCTTCGTCGTAGGTCACGGCCTGCCCCAAATAGGGCCTCACCCAATCGACCATCTCTACAAGCGTCTTTGCCCGCTCCTTCACCAGCACTACCGACTGAGCCAACCAGTCGGGCGAAACAGCTTGCACTTCTTCTTGTAAGCCTGCTCCGTTCAGAAGCGGCACGAGCGCTTGGGCAACCTCGCTCGGAGGACTTGTCTTGATATATTCGGCGTTCAACCACAGCAGCTTATCAGGATTGAAGACCGCGGCTGAAGTCTGCACGTTTTTCCAGGAAAATTTTTCGATGAGCTCCTGCCTGGAGAAGAGTTCTTGGTCTCCGTGCGACCACCCAAGCCTTACCAGATAGTTCACCATAGCATCGGGAAGATAGCCCATGTCTTTATAGGCCATGATCGAAGTGGCGCCGTGACGCTTCGACAGCCGGGCCTTATCCGATCCCAGAATCATCGGCAGATGCCCGAAGTGGGGGACAGGAAACCCAAGGGCCTGGAAGATCGGGATCTGTCTCGGCGTGTTCGTCAGGTGGTCGTCTCCCCGCACCACATGGGTAATGTTCATCAGGGCATCATCGATCACCACTGAAAAATTGTAGGTCGGGTAGCCGTTCGACCGGAGAATGATCAGATCGTCCTGCACCTGATTATCGAATAGGATCCTGCCCTTGATGAGGTCGTCTACGATTGTCTCTCCCTCTTGTGGGGCCTTGAATCGCAGGGCCGCATCGCCGGTTGGATTCGTCAGGTTACGATCACGGCAGCGGCCGTCGTATTTCGGCGACAGCCCCTTGGCCTCGGCTTCCTTTCGCCGTGCCTCCAATTCCTCGGCTTTGCAGACGCACCAATAGGCCTGGCCCCGTTCCAGTAACTTCATCGCATGGCTGCGATAGAGTTCCATACGCTCGGTCTGACGAAAAGGCCCCTCATCCCAATCAAGCCCCACCCATTTCATTCCTTCGATGATGGCCTCGATCGATTCATCGGTGGAACGGCTTTGATCGGTATCTTCGATGCGAAGGATGAAGACCCCTTTCTGCTGGCGGGCAAAGAGCCAGTTGAAGAGAGCCGTACGGACGCCGCCGATGTGGAGGAAACCGGTTGGGCTTGGTGCGAATCTGACCCTGACCTGACTCATAACCTCATCCCGCCTATTTACAGTTAGGGCCGGTATCTATAGCATGCAGGGAAAACTGTTGTACAGAATTCGCTACCCTTTCTTCCAGTCCTCTCTTCTGATAAGAGATCTATCAGGAGAGCGTCATGGCAGAGCTTACCCAGAAGGCGACGGTCCTCTCGGTCACTGACCTCACTCCCCACGTTCGTCAAGTAGTCGTGCTTCCTCATATGCAAAAAATTCTCTTTTGGCCTGGCCAGTGGGTGTCGTTGAAACTGCCTGTCGGCTTGAATCCACCCCTGAATCGCGCCTATTCGATGGCCGCCCCAGGGACAACTTCCGGCGAGCTTATTCTCGTGCTGGACCGCGTGACCGGAGGCTTAGGATCCGGCTTTCTCTTCCAACTCAAACCAGGCGACGATGTTCTCCTGTCAGGGCCCTACGGGAACTTCATCCTCTCCGAGCCTGTCAAAGAACAAGAACTTCTGCTCGTCGCCCGCTATACGGGTCTCATCCCCATACGCTGCATATTGAAACAGCTCTATGCTCAACGACAAACCGGCGCTGTTCTATTGATTGCAGTCGCCCCGGCAGAAGACGAGCTGCTCTTTCATCGGGAATTGCTGACGCTGGCCGTGACTAATCCGGGATTCCGTTACTTGCCCTTAGTCGCCGCCGATGGGGAACAGCAGGCTGTCGACCTCGTGCTCTCGATGCTCCGCCCGTTAATCGACAACGGGCCCAAAGTGCTTCCGATGCTATGTGGGACGAAGGCGTTTGTGCGCCCATTGCGCGCCTATTTCGTCAATGCGGGGTACGACCGGAAGGAAGTGAAGACCGAGACCTATGATTGAGCGGAGTCACTGGTCAGCGGTCAGCGAGAATGAAAAAACTTCTGCGGTTTCGCTCAATGCCCTTCCTTCACAAGATTCTTATTCACAGCCGGAATCTCGACAACAATATCCTTCATCCCGTTTGGCACACATTGGCAACTGAGTCGTGATTGCAACGTGGTCATCGGAGCTTCTTCAAGCTGGTCGAATTCATCGTCTGTGCCTTCGCTACAAGTCTCCAACCCCTGTTTGACGATGACATGGCAGGTCGAGCAGGCGCAGACCCCCCCACACACATGCTCCAACGAAACCCCATTGCCCATTGCCACATCTAAGAGACTCCCCGGGAGACCGGTTGGGCCATAGGGAATCCTGGCTGGGTCGACATCAACCTGCGTCACTACTCCCTGGGGAGTGATAAATGTGACCCTGTAGGCTCGCCGGGGAAGCTCGTAGTCAGCTTTTTCAATATAGGGATTGGTCCCACCCATACACTCGTTCCTTTCTCAGCCTGTTTCAGTCTTATTTCCCACTGTTGACAGTCCAGAAACTTGCGTGCTAATCTTACTCCGACCTTATTGATCGGAGACTATTATAGTCTCCGACTCCGGAGATCGGCAATAGCAATGTTGAAGATATCAAAAAAAGCAGATTATGCCCTCATGGCCCTTCAGCACATTGCCACTGTCCAGTCAGGCGACGTGACGCCTGGTCGCGTGGTGAATACAAAGGAGATTGCGGAAGAATATAACATCCCCCTCGAACTGCTGGCCAAAGTGCTCCAGACTCTCGCCAAGAACGCACTGATCGAGAGCCATAATGGCCCCAAGGGCGGTTACCTGTTGGCCCGACGGGCACACCAGATTACGATCGCACAGATTCTCGAAAGCATCGAGGGCCCCCTGGGTATTACCGATTGTTCGCACGAGAAGGATGGAGAGTTCTGCATGCAGCGGGAAAATTGTCATATCCGCACACCCCTCTTGAAAGTCCAGGACAGCATCGCCCAGTTGCTCAATAACATGACCCTACAAGACATGATGGGTGGCACACCCCTCATTACGATTCTGTCGCCTACGGCGCAAGGAGTTGAACGATGAAACTGCCGATTTTTTTGGACAACCATTCCACGACACCGATGGATCCACGCGTATTGGAAACCATGCTCCCCTACTTCGTCGAGAAATTCGGGAATGCCGCCAGCCGCAACCACGCATTCGGGTGGGCCGCTGAAGAAGCAGTCGAAAACGCCAGAAAACAGATCGCAAAGCTGATCAAGGCCGATCCGAAAGAGATCGTCTTTACGAGCGGCGCCACCGAATCTGACAATCTCGCGATCAAGGGCGTATTGGAAATGTACAAGGAGAAGGGCGACCACATTATTACATCCTCCACCGAACACCGAGCCGTCCTCGATACAGTTAAATCGTTAGAGGGCAGGGGGAAAGCGACAGCCACCTATCTCTCCGTGGATAAATTCGGGACGGTGAATCCTGAGGATGTGCGGAATGCGATTACAGAGAAGACCATCCTTATCTCCGTCATGCTGGCAAACAATGAAATCGGCACGGTCAACCCCGTCAAAGAGATCGGTAAAATCGCCAAGGAAAAGGGCATCCTCTTTCACTGCGATGCGACGCAGGGCGTCGGCAAGATCCCGGTCGATGTGCAGGATATGGGCATCGATCTGATGTCGTTTTCGGGGCACAAGATGTACGGACCAAAGGGTGTCGGGGCGCTCTACGTGAGAAAGAAGAATCCTCGGGTGCGCATCGTGGCGCAAATGGACGGAGGCGGGCACGAGCGAGGGATGCGTTCCGGAACGCTTCCAGTGCCCTTAATTGTGGGATTCGGGAAGGCTTGCGAACTCTGCGAGCAGGAGATGACCAAGGACACAGCCCGGTTGATTGCGATGCGCGATCGGCTGGAGGCCAGTATCATGAAGGCCCTCGAAGAAAGTTATCTGAACGGCCATCCAACGAATCGGCTTCCCGGTAACCTCAATATCTCCTTTGCCTATGTGGAAGGCGAGTCGCTACTGATGGGAATGAAGGATATCGCCCTCTCGTCCGGTTCTGCATGCACCTCGGCCACATTGGAACCCTCCTACGTGCTCCGTGCGTTGGGGGTCGGGACAGAGTTGGCACATTCCTCAATCCGCTTCGGTCTGGGCCGTTTCAACACGGACGACGAGATCGACTATACGATCAAGAAGGTGATTGAGATCGTCACCAAGTTGCGCGAAATGTCCCCACTGTACGAGATGGCAAAAGAAGGTGTCGATTTGAAATCAGTTCAATGGGCCGCACATTGACATCGATTGAAAATGTAAAATTGTACGTTCTACATTTGGGAGGTGACCATGGCCTACAGTGACAAAGTTGTCGATCATTTCAATAACCCCCGCAACATGGGGAGTTTCAAGAAAGACGAAGAAGGGGTCGGCACCGGCATGGTTGGAGCCCCTGAGTGCGGCGACGTGATGAAACTGCAGATCAAGGTGCAGAATGATACGATCGTAGACGCAAAATTCAAAACATTCGGCTGTGGGTCCGCTATCGCCAGCTCGAGCCTGGCCACCGAATGGTTGAAGGGCAAGACGATCGAAGAGGCCCAGAAGATCAAGAATACCGATATCGTGCAGGAATTGAACCTGCCTCCGGTGAAGATCCATTGCTCCGTTCTCGCCGAGGATGCGATCAAGGCCGCCCTTGCGGACTACCAGAAGAAATCCGACGGAGTGCTGACCGACGCGAAGTAACGTGAACGAAGGGAGCGCACCATGGACACGACGAACGCAGAACCCCAAACGCCGGTGATTACGCTCAGCGATGCGGCACTGAAGGAAGTGAAACGCCTCATCAATGTTCAGGGATTCACCGAAGGGGGGCTCCGCCTCGGTGTGAAGGGCGGCGGCTGCTCAGGCCTCAGCTATACGATCAACTTCGACGAAAAGATCGGACAGCACGACCAAGTCCACGAATTTGACGGGGTAAAAGTCATTGTCGACGCCAAGAGCGCCATTTATCTTCAAGGCACGCAGTTGGACTTCCAAAAGGACCTGATGGGCGGAAACTTCAAATTCGTCAATCCGAACGCTGATAAAACCTGCGGCTGCGGAGAGTCGTTTTCGGCTTAACCGCCTCAGCGGAGCAGGACAATTGCCCGACGGGCATGGCAGGATGCCTTGCCCTTGCTGTCAGAGGAACCTGCATGGACCATCACACCCATAGCACCGCCGCTCCACGAGAGCTGCAGATGGCCCGCAGCATGTGCTGGCACTGCCAGTCTGAAGTGGCTGGTGAATATTTCTGCGATCGCTGTGTCAAGGTCCAGCCGGTGTCGAAAGAAGTCGATTACTTCACCTGCATGAGCCTCCCTCGCCGTCTCACAATCGACCAGCGCCAGCTTGAAACGAAATTCTACGAACTGAGCCGCGCATTCCATCCCGACTTCTATCAGAATAAGAGCACAGCCGAACAGACCATCAGCCTCGGCAATTCCGCCCTGTTGAATACCGCGTACCGGACACTCCGTGATCCAATCGAGCGGGCTGAGTACCTTATCGGCCTGGAAGCAGGATCGGTGAAAGAGATTCGAAACTCTCCTCCCGCCGACCTCTTTGAAGAAATTCTTGAATTACAAGACACGTTGAATGAATACCGAGCCACCGACTGCACATCAGAAACGAAATCGACCGTCCTGGCGAAACTCCAAGCGGAACGGGAGCTGCTCGAACAGAGGCAACGGGACATGGAAGCCGCCTTGCAGCAACTCTTTATTCAATGGGACAGGCTCCAAGATCGCGCGGAAGCGACCGACCAGGCGAGGGCCGAGCGCAGCCGTATTCTGAAACAGATGCGCGAAAATCTCTCCAACCGCACCTACGTGAAAAACATCGTGAGCGACCTCGCTTCAACTATCGGATAATCACTGCCATGGTACGTATCGTCGGCATCGATCTGGGCACAACGAATTCGCTCGTCGCCTATATGGCCGACGGACATCCGCATATCGTCCCGGGACGGAATGAGCGTACGATGGTTCCCTCGGTCGTGGCGATGACCGACAACGGCCTCATCGTCGGCGATCCTGCGAGAGAACACCTGACGCGTAGCCCCGAACGGACTGTCTATTCTGTCAAGCGATTCATGGGCAAAGGCCTTGAGGATGTACAGAGCGAGCTCGCCTACTTCCCCTACCAGTTGACGGAACAAGGCGGTGTCATCCGGATCAAGCTCGGCGAAAAAACCTACTCGCCGCCGCAGATCTCGGCCATGATCCTGAAAGAACTGAAACAACGGGCCGAGGCACATCTCGGCGAGAGCATTACCAGAGCCGTCATCACAGTTCCAGCCTATTTCAACGATAGCCAGCGGCAAGCGACGAAGGACGCGGGCATGATCGCAGGGTTGGATGTCTTGCGGATTATCAATGAGCCGACCGCTGCCTCGCTGGCCTATGGGCTCCAGCGGAAGACTCAGGGTACGATCACCGTCTATGACCTCGGTGGGGGAACCTTTGATATTTCCATCCTGAAACTCAAGAATGGCATCTTCGAAGTCCTTGCAACCAACGGTGACACGCATCTGGGAGGCGATGACTTCGATCGCCAGATCGCCGATCTCTTTGTCAGGGAGATCCTCGAACAACAGGGTCTCGATTTGACCGCTTATCCGGACCATATGCAGGCAGTCAGACTAGAGGCTGAACGGACGAAGATCAGGCTCTCCGATGAGTTGAAAATCACAGCCACCCTCGACCTGCCGGAGGGCAAAGGGCGGTATTCAAGGGAGCTCACGCGCGATCAACTCGAGTCCCTCACCAGGAAATTGATAGAGCGCACCCTCGAGCCCTGCCGTCTTGCCCTAAAAGACGCCGCTCTCACCTCGAACGACATCGATGAAGTAGTCCTCGTCGGCGGTTCGACTCGCATGCCGCTCGTTCGGCAGCTCGTTCAGGCCCTGTTCGGCAAGGAGCCCCACTGCGAACTCAATCCAGACGAAGTCGTTGCGCTGGGCGCGGCCGTTCAGGCCGACATCCTCAGTGGCGGAACGACCGATCTATTGCTGCTCGACGTCACCCCTCTCTCCCTCGGCATCGAAACCATGGGCGGAGTCATGAGCAGTTTGATTCGGCGTAACACGACCATCCCTGCCAGTGCTAAGGAAATGTTCACGACCTATGTCGACGGCCAAACCGGCGTAGATATCCACATCCTCCAGGGCGAGCGGGAACTGGTGAAGGACAACCGCAGCCTGGCCCGCTTCCGCTTGAAAGTTCCCCCGCTCCCGGCCGGCGTCCCACGCATCGAAGTTACCTTCTTAATCGACGCGAACGGGATCCTGAATGTTTCGGCCCGGGATGTTCGAACCGGCGACACTCAATCGCTCGCCGTCAAACCGTCGTACGGATTGAAGGACGACGAAGTCGAACGGATGATCGGTGAGTCTTACAAGTTTGCGGCAGATGACTTGAAAGCGCGCCAGCTCATCGAAGCCAGAACCGAGGCTGATGCCATCCTCATGGCCACCGAGAAAGCTCTCAAACAAGGTGCACACTTAGTAGGAGAAGAAGATCTGTCCTCGATCAGGACTACGATCACAGCGGTCGAGGCGGCTAAGTCCGGAGAAGATCATAAGGCCATCCGAGCCAAGATGGCCGATCTTGAAAAGGCCACCCATCATCTCGCCGAAGTCCTGATGGATAATTCGCTGAAAGAAGCCTTGGAGAATAAGAAGCTTTCCGAGTTCAGTGACGTGTGATGGGTGATGAGCCGGATGATCAGAAGAATCCTCCCTCAGAACTTCACGCATCACTCATCACTGATCACCCATCACTAAAAGGCATACGATGGATCTGAAATGGCAGGATGCGGAAGATATCGCGATACGGTTGGTTGAAGAACATCCCGATGCGGACCCGCTGACCGTTCGATTTACCGATATGCATGCGTGGATCGTGGCGCTCCCTGATTTCAAGGACGATCCTAAAAAATCGAACGAAAAAATCCTCGAAGCGATTCAGATGACCTGGCATGAAGAATATCAAGACTCGAAGTCCTGACTCGCTGAGTCTCTCTCCTCGAAATCATTCCAAAATCCACTGGCTGTGGACTACTCCGTAGTCACGGCCTCGAACCATCCTGCCCATAAGAACAGTCGCAGGATAAGGGAATACTGTTCCGTAGACCTCCATCAGCCCATCGCTCATAAGCCATTGTAAATATGGTGAACCAAGCGTGAACCGACACAAACTTTCCCCTCCCTTTGGGTCATTGCAGAATGGCAGTGGACTCAGCGATAACTAACGCTGACCCGTTGATCAAGCTGGAGCCTCTCCGATGTCCAATATCTTGAACCTGAGTGTGCATGCGAGCGACGAAGAATTGCAGCACCTTACAAACTTGTTGCTCTTTCACCTCGTTGAACAGAATGGCGGGCAGATCCAGTTTGGGCTGGAGGATGCTCATCGGGTTCGCGAGAGACTGACGACCAAGATGGTCCAAATGCAGGTAGGAGAAGAGGTTCGGTTGAGAATTATCGATCGCCTGCCTGAGCTTTCCTAAACTTCAGATCGACCTCGGTTATCATTACACCTAGCCCTGAGTGCGTGCTACTGACCGGATTCTCCTTCTTTATCTGATCGGACGCCCTTTCCGAACTCTATCAGGTGGAAGCTTTCTGAAATTCCCCCGCTGACTCATAGAAGCTTGTATTACTTCCTAGTTAAAACTCGATCTACCCTGCGCTTGTCGCCAGATGCAGGGTGTGAAAGAATATCTGCTGGGAAGAGCGAGATATGCCTGTCGACTTAGCGACTCCCCAAAAACTCACATGATTCACATCTCGCCTCACGTCACTATTCCAGACTCTGAAATCGACATCCATGCGATGCGATCGCAGGGGGCCGGCGGACAGAATGTGAACAAAGTCTCGTCCGCGATTCATTTGCAGTTCGATATTGCCGCTTCGTCGTTGCCGCCGTTCTACAAAGAAGAGCTTCTAAAACTGAAAGATCACCGTATTTCAGAAGATGGTGTGATTACGATCAAGGCCCAGCAGTATCGGAGCCAGGAGCAGAATCGAGAGGATGCACTCACTCGGCTGAGTACGCTCATTCAGAGCGTGGCCATTCCACGCAAGAAACGCAGAGCCACGAAGCCGACGAAGGGATCGAAGCAACGGCGGTTGGAGGGCAAGATGAAACGCGGGAGGCTGAAGACCCTCAGGCGAACGCTCGAATAGCAGATAGAAATCGTGAAGCATATCTCGTGAAGCATGAAGCGCTGGTTCTAATCACGGAGAGGGAATTTACACCTAGTTATTCCACCGAAGCCAGCGACCCTAGGATGTGATATCCGCCATCCACATAGATCACTTCACCCGTAATTCCACGTCCTAGCGAACTGACCAAGAACAAAGCCGTGTCGCCGACTTCACCCTGTTCCGTTGCACGGCGGAGAGGAGCAAACTCTCTGTGATGGTCCACCATCTTACTGATGCCGGACACGCCGCGGGCAGCAAGCGTCTTGATCGGACCAGCGGAGATAGCATTCACACGGACGTTCTTGGGGCCAAGATCGTGAGCAAGATAACGGACGGTGGCTTCGAGTGCGGCTTTGGCAACTCCCATGACGTTGTAGTGGGGCACGACCCGTTCCGCTCCGAGGTAGGTGAGTGTGACAACCGAGCCTCCGTCGGCCATCAAGGGCAGGGCAGCTCTGGTGACGGCAACGAGCGAGTAGGCGCTCACGGCGAGTGCCGTGGAAAATCCTTGCCTGGTGGTATTCACGAACTGCCCTGTAAGCTCTTCCCGAGGAGCAAACGCTACTGAGTGGACAAGAAAATCGAGTTTCGCAGTTTCTTTCCCTACGCTCTGGATCAATGCTTCGATCTGCGCATCGTCACCCACGTCGCAGGGAAAGGCTTTTGCGCCTGGCATGGTGGCAACCAGTTCTTCGACGTTCTCCCGCAACCGCTCGTTCTGATAATTGAATAGTAATTGAGCGCCCTGGCTCGCGGCCGATTGTGCGATGGCCCAGGCGATGCTGTGCTTGTTGGCGACACCGATAATCAATCCCTTTTTGCCCTCGAGCAACATAGTTGTCTAATCTCCTGGTCCGGCTCCTGGTCCGGACAACGATTGAGTAGGGGATACACGTGAAGCGTCGTACGTTTCTCGTTCGATAGAGAATCCGCACCACTCGCGGAATACGCGCTACGCCTCTGTTGAAGACGAAAGATAGCATGATTCGCAGGCTTGTTCCAGGAGAGGCAACCGGATTGTTGAAGAGAGCTGAAATATATCGATGGATGAGCGCCCGCTACCTTGTGGCGATGACGAGAATGTTGTTCTCGATCCGGATGGATTCAATCTGTGGCGGGAGCTGAAACTTGTCTCGATTCTGGGGTGAGTCGAACAGTTGATTAACGACAGAGTTGAGCATCGACGTGGGAATGGGCAATGAGCCCAGCTTTCCGGCAGTGGGGTTGAGCCGAATATAGCCCCCTTGGGCCTCAATCGCACCGTCGAGCTGTAGCGATACCTCTTTCCCGTAGAGGACAAAGAGTGCGTAGGTCCGAAGCTGGTTGCCCATGAGGTTTATACGGACATCTTTCAGTGCTGACTGCACTTCTTGCACACTCAGCTCGCTTCCGATGGGAGCCGAAATGCCGGCCTGCTGTGCTTGATGGGCTGATGCAATGGCAAGATTGTCCCGCATCCACTGATTGAGCTCCGCTTCGTTGAGAGTGACTGCATGAGGTTGGCTTGCCTGTACGGCCACCTGTAGCTGGGCCATCTTTTCGGCCACACGATCGGCAGCCTGCGCGTCCGCTTGAATCGGCAGCGGTGGCGTTTGATGGAGAATCAGCAGCAGCAGACCGATACTGAGCGTCAGAGAGATCCAGGGAAGAATACGGATCACCCGAGACAAGAGCCCCGGAGTCGCCGGTTGTGAATCCCTATCGGCAATTGCAGGCAGCACTTTCTCGACAACAGGCGCCAGCGGTTTGAACTTAGAGAATATGACTCCGCAACGGAGGCACTCCGACCCATCGCCTTGCTCGAATCCACACTTCGGGCAGGTCAGATCTGTCCTACTTTCTAACGGTAAGGGCTGTAATCGCATAGATGCGACTGTAGCCCAGCGTGCCGGAGGGCACAAAGGAATCCAAGAAATGGTCCGGCTAGGAACCTTTCATGCTGGGGGGCCCGGCTGCCTGGGTGGCTGTGCCACGAGGTCACGAAGGTCTTGAAAGGCTGTGAGCATCTGGTGATAGGAATAATGGGCATTACGGCCGCTCGGATTCGGCAGGAGAAAGATCTTCGCTCCGGCAAGTTCCACGGCGGTCACTCCAAGATCGAGAGGGCCTTTCGAATATTCTTTGGGCGAGAACAGCATGCGAAAGATCGTGACACCCAAGAGAGCCACGATGTGCGGTCGGTAGCGTCTGATTTTTCGTATTAGGCTCACCACCCCCTGTCGATACTCAACCGTGTCAAGAACGTCGATCCCGGCAGTACCACGGTCGATAATATTAGTAAGGCCGAGGCGCCATTCAGGCAGACGCCGATCCTCACGATATGTCAGAGGCTCGCTGACCAGTTTCGATTCATGCAGGAGCTTCCAGAAGCGGTTCGAATGTCCGGCAAAATGGTGGCCGGTCTCCGCTGATCGGAGGCCAGGATTAATGCCGACAAAGAGCACAAGCACACCGGGCTGGATATGGTCACGAAGTAGCAAGTGTCGTTCTCGTGAGTCACCCATATTGCTCTGGGGCAGTTTAGCGTGGGCTCAACAATTCTGCCACAGAAGAGTGAAGGCCAAGCCCTCCATAGACAGATCGCTCGATATATACAACTTATTGATAAATATAAACTGCCGTCTTCCTAGATGGCTCGGCACCAAGCTTGCTTTGTCTACTACGTTTAGTGCTGATGATCGGCACATTCTTCAAAACCCTAAACAAGGAGTGACATATTATGAAGAGCATGTTGATGGCAATTATGGCAGTCGCAGTGGCAGTGACGTTCAGCGCCCCAGCCTTCGCTGGCGAAGAGAAGAAGGAAGAGAAGAAGGGCGGCCA
>JABFSG010000059.1 GCA_013140715.1 Nitrospiraceae bacterium | reverse complement strand
CGACGGACTTCGTGGTCTTGCATGACCCGCAACAGCTTGACTTGCACGGCTTGCCCCAACTCGCCTATTTCATCGAGAAATAACGTGCCCCCATTCGCCGATTCAAAAAGGCCGACTTTGTTTCCAGCCGCGCCGGTAAAGGCGCCCTTTTCATACCCGAACATTTCCGATTCCATCAGGGTATCCGGCAACGCACCGCAATTGACTGGAATAAACGGCTTGTCTCGACGAGGCCCATTCGTATGGATGGCCCGAGCGATCAGCTCCTTGCCGGTCCCGCTTTCTCCTTGCAGGAGGACCGTGCTCTTGCTCTCGGAGACCCGAGCGACCAGCGTATAGACTTCCAACATAGCGGGACTGCTTCCCACCAGCGGAGACCATTCATCTTTACTTTTCAACTCTTCACGAAACCGGGTATTTTCTCGGACGAGTCGACAGTGATCGAGACTGCGTTTAACCACGAGCGTGATATCTTCTTTCTTAAACGGTTTTGCGAGATAGTCGTAGGCTCCTTGCTTGATCGCTTCGATCGCACCTTCAAGAGATCCAAACGAGGTCAGCACCACGACCGCTGTATCGGGATTCATACGTTTAAATTCACGCAAGACTGTCAGCCCATCGACTGCGCCCATACGAATATCTGTCAGAACCAGATCCACTTGCCCCTGGCGTCCGCGAGCGATGATTTCTTCTCCACTGGCAAAGGCTTCGACGACATAACCTTCCTTTTTTAGCGCCTCAGCCAAGAGCTCACGCGCTACCGCATCGTCGTCTGCTACGAGAATATTCGCTGGTTTCATCGGTCCCTCTCCGGCAGGTGCGTCGGCTCGGTTTTCAATCCAGGTAGAGTTACGGTCACGATTGTGCCCCGTCCTGTTTCGCTCTCGAGTGAAAGACTGCCTCCATGGGCTAGGACTGTCTCGCGGCTCAAGAATAGCCCTAACCCTGTGCCGGTACCAACGGCCTTGGTTGTAAAAAATGGCTCAAAGGCTTTCTGCACATCGGCTTCCGGCATGCCACATCCCGTATCCCGTACCACGATTGTGACCACCAGCGGCGACATCGCATCAGTCACCCGACGGCCACGGTCGAGTTCGTCAGACGAGGCAGCACGCGCTTCGACTAAGACGCTCACCGCTCCATGTGGTTGGGTGGCGGCCAGGGCATTGGCCAGTATGTTTACTAACACTTGATGCATCTTTTCCGCATCAGCCCAGACGAGCGGGACATCCTTGGGAATCTCAGCCGTCATGGTAATTTCTTTTGCATGGAATGCCGGTTCCATGAGCACCGTCGCCGGGCTGATGATCTGTTCCGCTGGCAACCAGGTCGGTTCAGGTTGCCGCTGCCTGGTCGAGGATAGTAAATCTTGAATGATTCGAACAACCCGTGTGAGCTGTTCATCGATCACTGTGACCCGTTTCTTCATCTCAGGCGTGACGCCCGGTTCTTCAGCCAGGGCCTGTACATGCCAGGCAATCGAATGCAGCGGCGTGCCGACTTCATGGGCCACGGATGCCACCAATTGCCCCACCGCGGCTAAGCGTTCCGATCGATTCAGCTGGTCTTTTGCATTGACCAGTTGCGTATTGGCCTTCAGCAGGCTTTCCGTTTCTCGGGCGAGAGCTGCACGCGCGGCCTCCTCTCTTGCCTTGCGCTCCTCCCACGTCATGCCGATATAGGCCACGACTAGGAGGACTCCCGCGACGACACTGCGATTGATCACCGCCGCTTGAAGCCGCCCGGGCTTGGTCGGTTGTAACAACCCGATATAGGTTGCCACGATACAGGCTAGGACTGTCAGAAGCATCAGGCCGCGACTGCGTACGGTCGCCACCAAGAGAATTGGTAGTACAAGGCCGTAGGCAGCGACAATGTTGGCCGGAGCGGCCATTTCGAGAACGACAATCGCCAGGAACACCGTTCCCGCAATCGCCAGCACGATGCGATTTTGCTTCAGCATGGGTACCGAGAGCCAGCCGGATGTTGAATCAGTGGATCGGCGCCACTGTTGTTTGTTCCTCGGCCTGATGGAGGGTCTTACCCTAGCGGGCGGGTCGAACGCAAGACAGATCCAAGTAGCTGAAGACGTTCATCGCGAAAAATGCCGGCTACCGGAACCGCATACTTACGGATCCAGTTCGGATGACTGTCGACTGTCCCTGGCAGGTTGGTTTGAGACAGTTCGCCCAAGGCATCTTCAAGATTTGCCAATACGATACAGGATGGCGTGCGAGCCAGGTAGAGATGAATGGCTCGGCAGAGATCGGTCGTCAGGACTGGCGCGGTGGCTAGGTCTTCAGTCACGCCACTCGGCAGGAGACCTTCCCGTTTTAGCGCAGTGAGGATGGCTGCCTTGTCGCGTTGGCGTTCTTCCCAGGCCCGATGGTGCGCTGCGCCATCGGTAAAGGCGCTCAACTTCGCCCGCACTTGTAAATCTTCGCCGGACCAAAACCCGGTGAGCGTCGGCAAGTCATGTGTCGTGGCCACAGCCAGCGATTGGGCAGGGTAGTCTCCAGGAGACTTCATGGCGCCGTCGGGAGCGCGCTCGAAGTAAAAGACACGGTATGACAGCACCCTCGCTTGGGCTAACTGCTCCCTGATCCAATCGGGGACCGTGCCGAGATCTTCTCCAATCACGAGGGTCTTGGATCGAACGCTCTCCAATGCCAGGATTGCCAGCAAGTCTTCAAAGGGGTACTGCACATAGGTGCCTTCGGACGCAGGCCTCCCGCGCGGAATCCAAAAGAGACGGAAGAATGCCATGACATGGTCCAATCGGATGGCTCCGCCGGATCGGAAATTCTTGCGCAATAATTGGATCACCAGCTCATAGCCGTTGGCGCGTAGCATATGGGGGTTCATCGGGGGTAATCCCCAATTCTGCCCCTCCGGCGCAAAGGCGTCTGGGGGGCAGCCGGAATCGGCTCCGAACGCCAGCGCCGATTGATAGGTCCAGGCCTCAGCTCCATTTCGATCGGCGCCAAGGGCTAAATCCTGATAGAGCCCGATCGGCATTCCTAGTTGCTCGGCTGTTCGGCGGATCTCATGGAGCTGTTCGCTGGCCACCCACTGAATATATTGAAAGAAATGAATGCGCTTCCTGTGGCGCTCCGCATATTCACGAACCGGTTGGCCTGGCGTTAGAAATTGTTGAGGCCATTCATGCCAGGTGTCCGGCTTGGGTTGAGTCAGTCGGTATTCTTCTTCTAACGTCTGGAAGATGGCATAGAGTTCGAGCGGCGTGCCCTCGGATTGAATAAACTGCTCGAAGTGCCTGGCGCGCGCCGTTATCGGTTGAAGATCCGGCTCTTTTCCCTTGTAGCCTTCTGTGAGGAAGCTACTGTAGGCCAACTCGAGCATTGTGCGTTTGGCGGTCCCAATGGCGTCGTAGTCCACCTGCTGGTTCTCTCGCATTGTCCGAAGCTTGGCTTGAAACTCGGGAGCAAGCAACCGTTGTTGTGCATCCTCCGACCCATAAAACTCCGGCAGCCGCTCAAGATCGATATAGAGTTCGTTGAGATACAGCCGGCTGTTCGGCGCATAGGGACTGATATGATAGGGTGCGGTATTCCGCAATGCATGCAGCGGGTTAAGTCCGATAACTCCGGCGCCGAGCTCCTTCCCGGCCCACTCCACTATACGCCTAAGATCGGTGAAATCTCCGCATCCCCAATTTCGATCGGAGGATAATGAATAGAGTTGTAAGCCCAGTCCCCACAGCCGTTGGTTTGCTTCGCGCCATGGTGGGACATAACAGTGACGGGGCGCGACAATGACACGCATCTTCCCCATGAATCCCCCGACCAGGCCCTCAGCCCGTATCGTCAAATTGTAATACCCGAGTGAGAGACCAGAGGGAGCAGGTATTTCGATGCGCACATGCCGTCGACCATTGAAAAAACGAATCTCTCCAACGGCAAGCTTAGGCCCTGCCAGCCCTTGCTGCACCACCACGTTCGCTTCGTCGTGGATCTGCCAGTCCACCGTAACGGATTCTTCTTTTCCCTCTTCAAGCGCCAGACAGCAGGATAGTGGAGGTCCTGTCTCACCGACACGTAGGATCAGTACCGAGTCGCAGGGTCGGTGCCATGGCGCTTCATCCCATTCTTGCAGCGCCTGAATCAACGATGTCGCCGAATCGACGGTAAAACCCATGGCAGTCAAGATCGCGCGCCTGGTGTCGTCAGATGTAAGGTGAAGGGTGCCGGCGATATCGTGGTAGTCATTCACGATGCCAGCGCGTTCAGCGAGTTTGGCAAGAAGCGTCTGCTCCGTCTGATCCTGCATGAACAGCAGTCTGCGTGAAGGCTATCGGCATGTCAAGCTATCCCATTGTTCTTAAAGATAAATTCCGATCACCTTTCTTGTCGTGTCTCTGGCTTCACTCTCGACCCCGGCTCTGTTCTCACAGAGCAGACCGATGCCAGTAGACCAGTGAGTTCACCATTCGTCCCTACCACATTGTGTTGTCCTATCGCTGCCCAGCGCCCAAGTCTTTCTGCGATGATGCTCCTGCGATTATCCCTGCGTCAGCGGTAGAAACGGATAATCACCGCAACATGTTGACGACCGGGTATAAGTGACAGGATGGATTTCTCTCACGCGTTTAGCCATTTCTTGCAAGTTCCCAGGTCGTCCGATAAAATGCGTCTGGCTGCATTGGTTCCCACCAATTTCGACAACAAGTTTACGTACCATACACCTCTCAAAACCCATGGGTAAGGATGAGTCGATGAAGTATCTGCTGCGAATTGTTGCGCTAACCTGCATGGTGATGGCCGGAGTCGGTCTTTGGGTGCCCAGTGGGTATGGTGAGCCCTATGAACTAAGCAAGAGCGATGTGATGGACCCGAAGGCCTTGAAGAGTACGGAGATCACCTTGTTTGGGGTTAAGTTGGGAGATTCAGAAGCCAAAGCGGTGGATTCTCTGGTGAATGAAAAAATTCCCGGAGTGAAAGTGGAGCAGGAAGCCTTATTTATCTTCTTGCTCGACCAACGTAAACCAACCGGTCCTATGGCTGGTGTGCGTATCCAGGACGGCAAGGTCGATCTGATTTTTATCAATAACCGATTCTCCTACAAGACTCGCGGCATCTTTCGCAATGTGCTGAACAGCGAAAGCCCTGATGACGTCAGAAAACAATTGGGACAGGAAGACTACGGAGATGAAAATGTGATGGGTGCGATACTGGCTTATGAGAAACAGGGGTTCGTCATCAACTATTTGGGGAAAGATATAAACGTCGAATTTTCTCCTCTCCGGTAGTATTGGGGGTTGCCATTCCAATATAGGCCTGCAGCCATAGATTACTTCCGTTCCACTTTTGTTTCCCTCTCTCTGCTCTCCTACGTTAATACAAAACTCAGTGTGGCGCTTCAGCTGCCTGTAGCCCATAGGTGATGAGGTTTGTCGCAGTATTCCAACGACGCTTGGAATTGAGGATTACGAGGAGAAGATCGCTCCCGTTCTGAGAGACTTTGGCAATGAGGCAGCGCCCGGCTTTGGATGTAAATCCGGTCTTGACTCCTTCCACACCAGGAATGCGGCCTAACAATCGATTGGTATTGTGCAGGACGTAGGCGCGATGGCCGCTGATCGGAGTGATGATCGCGCGTTCCTCTCGGACTAACTGCCGGAAGATCGGCTGATCGAGGGCAATGACACTCAACGTGGCGAGGTCCTCGGCTGTCGAGTAATGGTCGGGATTATCGAACCCGCAGCCATTGCTGAAATGGGTATCGGCTAAGCCGAGGGCCACAGCCTTGTCATTCATCAGAGCGACGAACTGCGCTTCATCGCCACCGACATGCTCCACCGCTGCAAGGCAGGCATCGTTTGCGGACATGATCAACATGGCTTTCAGCAGATCGTCCAGTCTGAAGACTTGCCCTGCTTTCATGCGCAAGTGTGTCTTGTGAGCTCGTGCGGCATTGGGGCTAATCGTGACGAGATCATCCAACTGGCCCTTTTCCAAAATGACCAGGGCCGACATGATTTTGGTGAGGCTGGCAGGGGACATTCGCTTTCCGGCATCGTGTTCGTACAGCACGCGCCCGCTGTTAAGTTCCTTGAGAAGAATGCCATGGGCCGGTGCAACGCGCCACGGAGGAAACTGGCGAGAAGCAATTGCCGTTCGGACCTGTGCCGGTTGAGCCGCTATGCTGTTCGCCGTGGCGATGGAAGGAGTGACGCTCTCTAAACCGATCAAGAGGAGACCGAGCAGTATCCCAACAATCTGGGTGAGAAATGGCGACCGATAGGATCTCTTGCATTCTGTTGTCATCATAAAGCCCTGGCTCCTACTCATAGGGTATAGGATTCCCGCACCTTCCCGCCGCGAAACCCGCTGTCAATGACCTTGTGAAAGAAACGGAGCAGATCGGCAAGGTCGATCCAGAATCCGCAATTCAAACAACGAGCATAGAGTCTCCGGTTCACCAGCGTATAATGACGCTCGACCATCATGAAGCCCTTGCATCTCAAACAGTGCATTGCCGCGCCTAGTCTTCAGATTCTGTACCTACCGGAGACGGTTCATTACCAATGCCAAGCAGCCGGCTAACAGACCTCCGCCGATAATCGTGGTGCCGAACGAGAGGTACGCACTTGCCCCACTTCCGAGAGGGGGGCCGTCGAGCAGATCTCGCACACCACCCTGAACCATCAGCACGGAGAGGGTAAGCAAGGCGCCCATAGCAAACCACCATCTAAAAGATCTCACCGGTGTCCCCAAACAGAGCGCCAAGAGGCCTGGAAACAGCGACCCTGGGCCACTCTAGCCGAGGGTCGATAGGCTGTCAAGAAGACTGCCTATTGACTCATGTCCGTCTTGCGGCAGTGTCGTGCAAGTCTCACGGAGGGGGTGCAACAGGAGCGGACGCCGCCTTCAATCCTCGATGGAGAAAAATGGAAACACTTCCATTGCCGTTGTCCGCCGTCACGAGTCCGGGCTCTTCGTCTTCTTTCGTTGTGACGCGAAACGACGCCAGGGCGAAGGGGCCTGGTTTTGTCCGATAGTTTCTCGGCGGATATTCGAAGGTGCCGTCGTCACGACCGAAGAGAATTGAGAGATCGCTCGATTGGAGGTTCACGATCGCCACGTCGGTTCGACGGTCACCGTTGAAGTCGCGAGCGAGCCCAAAGTTCGGTCCTGCGTCTGCGCCGGAATCGTGCCCTGGCTTGAAAGTCCCGTTCCCTACTCCGAGAAAGGTCGTAAAGCTATCCTGTACACCGTTGATGACGAGCAGATCACGGATTCGATCATGATTGAAGTCGGCAAAACTGACTCCCAGGGGACGCTTTCCCGTCTTATAGTCGGTAGGAGGGCGAAATGTGCCGTTGCCATTTCCCATCCAAATGGAAACCGCGTTCAACATCGGACCTCCGTTCGTCACAGCCAAGTCGATCTTCCCATCGCCATCCAAGTCGGCTAAGGCCACAGATGTCGGTGTATCGCCATATTCGTACTGCGCTCCATGGGTAAATTCACCGGTCCCGGTCCCCAGGAAGACCTTGATTTTATCGTTCCTCAGCGCAACCACGAGGTCGAGTGCCTGATCGCCGTTCAGATCGTCGATGGCGATGGCGATAGGAGTTCGATGCACAGGATAGCGGGTTCCTTCTTGAAATTTTCCGTCGGCCCGACCGAATAGTACAGCCACTTCGTCGGCTCCAGAACAGGCCAAAACCACATCAGGGAAAGGGTCTGAGTTGAACAGCCCGAGCGCGAGCGAGCGAGGCTCTTTACAGACATTCAGTTCGATTTGATCCCCGAAGGTACCGTCTCCGTTGCCTAAGAGAATTGAAAGGGTGTTGCTGCCCATGTTCGTTGTCACCAGATCGGTATAACCGTCCTGATTGACGTCGGTGGTGGTGATGGTCGTCGGATTTTTGCCGACTTTGTAACTGGCAAAGTAGTAGAAGAGATCTGGCGGGGAATAGGGGTCCTGCTTAGTACAGCCGCTTGCCATAAGCAGGAGAATGCTTGTCGCCGCGACCAGTAGATTTCGTGCACCAGCAGAATGAGGGAGATTCACAAGGGCAAAGACTTTCTCAGGATGTTCAAAAAGCCTGTTCAGTAGGGATGTAACCAGTGAGGAAGCGAGGCGTGCGTTTCGGTACATTGAGAATGTGAGAGAAGCGAGAACGACGTCGGCAGAATTTCTTAGCATCCTGTCAGACCTGTGTGGCTGTCAGCCGGCATCATGGGCCGGCGCCTCCGCTATCTATCGAAAGAAAGGCCAGCGACGCGATGGTTCGTCCACATGAACAGACACCGCTCCATCAGGTTTTACCGCCGCAACGAGACTGGTCAGTATACAGACCAGCGCTTTCTCCTGGCAAACAATCTCGTTGCGAGACGATTTTCGTAAAAGCGTGGTTTCCCCAATCCGGTCCTGCTCAGAGACCGCTTTGTAAATGGAGCAATGTTTGGGGTACAATGCGCGTCTTGGTAAGGAGGAGTCTATGAGCAAGATATTGAAGATTGAGTTGTCGATGTACGGAATCGCCGAAGTACTGCATTGGTGCCACGATCGGAATAACGGCCGTGTCTCTGGGGTCGACACGGCAGGTTTCGAGAAGATGAAGGCATTCTTGGCTGAGAAGCCGCAGTCAGGTGATTATTTTACCCTCGATCAATTTTGGAAGAAGAGGGTCACCTTGGACTTGACCGAAGATGAAGTGGCGACAATCGATCGCTGTCTCTACGACATTCCAAATTTCGACAGTGAGCCTCTTCCACAAATCAGACATAAATTCTGGCCACAAGAGACAGCAGCCCACTGAATAGAGCGGAGGCCGTTTTAAACGGCCTCTCCCTCATCACGATTTGCGGCTTGACCGTTCTTGATTCGGTGCGGTTGTGCGAAGAACCCGAGTGGCTTATGGGATTCGTGAAGAGAAAGACCTGTGGGAGAGGCGCAGCAGCAACAGTAAGGCAGACTCAAGGGTGTTGTGGCTAGAGAGTCCCTTCTCCTTTAAGATAATTGCGAAATCGGTCCATCAAATCGGCGCCGAGTGTCCCACCCTCCGGCTTCTTCGTTGCAGGATCTGAAAAATGCCCGCGAATTTCCTGGAGGCGTTTTTCTGCCTGCTCATTTCCCTGCAGCCGCTTGGTTCGTTCTAGCGCTGTATCGAAGGCGTCAAACGTCAATTCCTTGTATCCGAATGAGCGGATCCGCTTCACGGCTTTCATCATGGCCTGATTGCGAAAGGTGGTCAGATGGTCGGAGTCGATTTCCTTGAGTCCCAACTTGCGGGCTCGCCGCTCGGCCGCTTTCCGTATGCCGCTCCGCACAAAGTCTGGAGATGTCTGTAGCCGCTTCCATGCTTCATCCGCCCAGGTCACACGCTCCTGAGGCTCATCCCATAACTGTACCAGCGCGTGTTCGTCGATTTGGACGATCCCTTTTTCTCGCGCCAAATCTTCAGTATCCCGCTTGAGCATGTCGGTCACGAACTCAGCCGCGATCGGAGGTGATTGTTGCAATTTGTCTTGCAATCTCGCCATGGCCCCCTCCGTCCAGGGAAGAGAAACCGCAGCCGATTCACGGATATCTCCCAGCGCCTCGACCTTCTCAAAGAGATCGATATTCACTTCCAGGTGGCCGTCTTTCTTCGCCACTTCCTCCGCAATCTGCTTGATCATGGCTCGCATGAACTCCGGAACGCCGCTCAATCGTTCCTTCGCGGCGGCAGTCCATGGCAACCGGCCTTGCGCCATCGCTTCCGCCGCTTCCGCTATGCCGGACTCTCCGCCCATACCGCCCATCATTTGGTTTTTGAATTGATCGAGAAGCTCCACCGTAATCTCCGCGTAGCCAAGCTCTCGGGCTTTTTTTTCGGCCAGACGACGAACCATGCCGCGCAAGAACAGCGGTGCCCGTTCAAGACGGTTGGAGGCCTCCTCCGTCCAACGGACATCGATTCCAACTGCATCGTGAGAGTCAGGTGCGTTCATGAGAGCGTCCTGTTACGACTGGTTCAGGAGTTCTTTCAATTCCTTGCCGGCCTTGAAAAACGGGACCTTCTTAGCAGGGACCGCCACGGTGGCGCCGGTCTTAGGATTACGTCCTTCTTTCATTCGGCGAGCTCGGAGCCGAAAACTGCCGAACCCTCGAATCTCCGTCTTATCGCCATTCTTCAACGAATCCCGCACACAGTCGAAAATCGTATTGACGACGACTTCGGCCTGTCGCTTCGTCAAGGTCGTGACCTGTTCGGAAACGCGCTCGATGATTTGGGCCTTCGTCATATTGGACCACCTTTCGTAGTGATGAATCGGTCTACCGGTCGATCCGATCGCGCTAGAATGCCATGAGGTACTTAAGACTGACCCCGGAGTAAAAGTCCAACTTTGGGAGGAGCCCCGACAACCGTGAGTCGATCAGCTCTCTGACCGAAAATCGCCGGCGCGGCTCAACGACTTTCGGCTCACCCTCGATGCCCGCCACATCCGCCGCAAGCTGGATTGCCGCTTGGAGGTCGCCGAGTTCGTCCACAAGCTTTGAGGCTTTGGCCTGACGTCCTGTGAAGATACGACCGTCCGCCAAGTCTTGCACAGCCGAGATGTCGAGCCCGCGCCCTTCCGCCACCGCCTCAATGAACTGTTTATGGACATCGTCCATGACCGATTGGAGCAGCTGGCGTTCTTCATCGCTCATTTTTCTGAGCGGCGACCCCACATCCTTGAAGCGGCCGCTTTTAATCACGACACCTTCAACCCCGATCTTCTGAAGTAGCCCTTCGACATTGGCCGTCTCCATAATGACCCCGATGCTTCCCGTCAACGTCCCAGAATTCGCCATGATCCGATCCGTCGCAACTGCGATATAGTAGCCTCCTGACGCTGCCACCGTACCCATTGAGGCAATGACCGCCTTATTGCTCTTGTTTCGAACCCGTTGGACCGCATCATGGATTTCTTGCGACGGGACGACTCCTCCTCCGGGGCTGTCGATTCGCAAGACGATGGCTTTTATGGAAGGATTGTCGGCAAAACGTTTCAACTCGCTGATCGTAGATTGCGCATCGACAATCACGCCTTCGATCCGAATCAATCCGACCCGGTCCTCCATCGAAACATCGAGGTCGGGAAAGAACAGGTTCGTCAGAAAGAGCACACCCAGCCCGATACCGAGTGCCCAAAGCACTCTGCGAAAAATGCCGCGCTTGGCCGGTCTCTGTGCGGATTCGTCGTTCATGGCTCTGTTGTCTCACAGCGGGGGGCGTGACCGCCCCCCGCATACATCGAGACCTAGGGCGTCGACCTATTTATCGTCATCGGCCTCGCCTCGTTTCCGGTTCTGTTTCGCCGCCCGACCCAGGCTTTGGTCCAACGCGCCTTGCGTGGCATGAAATTCGTCGACCTTCCGTCGGTCGGTATCCATTTCATGATCGCGAAGACTGAGGGCGATCTTCCGCTCCTCACGATCGACTTTGATGATCTTGGCGGTGACTTCGTCCATGAGTTTGAATTTCTCTTCGAGTTTGGCCTGCTGGTCGAGACTCGCTTCACTGATGTGAATCAACCCTTCGACTCCTCCATCCAGCTCGACGAAGATACCGAAATCGGCGACCTTGCTGACCTTCCCAACCGCCACATCTCCGACCGCATATCGGCTCGGAATCTCATTGTCCCATGGATCGCTCTTGAGTTGCTTATACCCGAGCGAGAGCCGTTCCTTTTCCTTGTCGATTCGCAAGACCACCGCATCGACCTTTTGCCCCTTCTTGAAGAGTTCAGAGGGATGTTTGATATGTTTGGTCCAAGACATGTCGGAAATGTGGATCAAGCCATCGATGCCCTCTTCGAGTCCGACGAACGCGCCAAAGTCGGTGAGGCTTTTGACCTTCCCTTCGATGCGCGTGCCGATGGCGTACTTCCCTTCCACCATATCCCAGGGGTTCGGCGCAGTCTGTTTCATGCCGAGCGAGATCTTCCTGCTGGCTGGATCGACATTCAACACTGCCGCTTCGACCTGATCTCCAATGGAGACGACGCGCGACGGATGGCGCACTTCATGCGTCCATGACATGACGGAGACATGCACTAGTCCTTCGACGCCCGGCTCGAGCTCGATGAACGCTCCGTAGTCGGTCAGGCTTACGACACGACCTCTGACGCGGGTGCCGATCGCATACTTTGTGGCGACACCGGTCCAGGGATCGGCGCTTTTTTGCTTCAGGCCGAGTGAAATGCGACCGGTTTCTCGATCGTACTTGAGCACGCTCACTTCCACCTTGTCGCCGATATTGAACATTTCCGACGGATGGCCGACACGGCCCCATGACATGTCCGTGATGTGGAGGAGCCCGTCGATCCCGCCGAGGTCGATGAACGCACCGTAATCCGTGATGTTCTTCACCACGCCTTGAATCAATTGCCCCTCTTTCAACGTGGAGAGGGTCGTCTTCCGCTTTGAATCCCTCGTCTCCTCCAGGAGCACACGCCTCGACACGACGACGTTGCCGCGCCGGTGATTGATCTTGATGATCTTGAGCGGGAATGTGCGCCCAACCAATCCGTCAAGATCCCGCACTGGATGGAGATCGATCTGCGAACCGGGCAGAAACGCCTTCACGCCGATATCCACCATCATGCCGCCTTTGATTCTCGCCACGATCTTGCCGTCGATGCTTTTCCCGTCGTTGAAGAGCTTCTCCAGCTCTTCCCAAATCTTCATCTTGTCGGCTTTTTCCTTGGAGAGAACCAAATTGCCGTCCGCGTCTTCGCACTCCTCGATATAGACTTGAAACCGATCGTCCACCTTGATGTTCTGAAGTTCCTCGGCGGAGAACTGATCGTTCGGAATCATGCCTTCGGATTTATAACCGATGTCGACGATCACCTTGTCTTTGGTCACGGCGACGACGCGACCCTCGGTAATGGTGCCTTCTTCGAGGTTTTTGAAGGTCTCCTCGTAGAGGGCCGCTAGGGCCGCTCGGTCTAACTGCTGGTCATTCGATGGCGAAACCGTACTCATGTGTGAATCCTACTCTTCCGACAGAAGTCGGGTGCTGATGGTTATACACCGACATTCACTCAGCCTTGCGAATGTCGGCACTGGACTGCCGTATGGGAGACTCTACCGCACCTAAGGACGCGATGCGGTCCATGACGGTGCGACTGACTTCCTGATAAAACTGCTTGGACTCTCCATTCTCCCCACTCCGGGGAAACGTGAGAGAGTCTCCATAGAGAACGGTCACGGGACGAAAGCGCGGCCACTTGGCTCCCGCCGGTAACACGTCGAATGTTCCCTTCAAATAGGCCGGCACTACGGGGCAACCGGTTTGTGCGACAATTACACCGATCCCGGGTTTGGGAGACTGTAATCGGCCATCCTGGCTGCGGCTCCCTTCCGGAAAGATCACCACGACCTTTCCTTCTTTGATCAGCGCGACTGCCTTGCCGAAGGCATCACGGTCTAATCGTCCGGTTCGCAACGGTATCCATCCCAGCCATTGGCAGATCGCTCTCAGGCCTGGAACCGGAAAGAGATCACTCCGCCCCAAATACCAGGCCCGCCGCTGCATCCCGCACCCCAGAAGGGGAATATCCAGATAGCTGGCATGGTTTGCTGCCACTATGAATCCACCGGTTCGCGGAACTTCACCGACGACTCGAAAGTGAAAACAGGCTCGGCCGATGGTCCTGGCAAGGATCCACAGGATCCCGTATAGGACTGAACTCACAGTCTGGCCGCAATCACACCCATCATCTGGTCCACGACCTCAGCGACGGATAAGATCGAAGTGTCGATGAAGCGGGCGTTTTCAGCTGGAACCAGCGGGGCGATTGAACGGGAACGGTCTCGGGTATCGCGTCCCGCCAGATCGGCTGTCGTCTCTTCAAGCGCCCCGGAATGTCCCGCCGCAACGAGTTCCCGATGTCGGCGTTGAGCCCTGACGGTCGGATCCGCTTCGAGAAAAAATTTCACGTCTGCCGCAGGGAATACGTTCGTCCCCATGTCCCGTCCTTCAGCCACTACCGCTCCGTCCTGTCCGATTTGTTGCTGAATCGGCAACAACCAGGTCCGGACTGCTTGAATGGCCGAGACCACCGATGCCGCACTCGACACCTCAGGCGTCCGGAGATCGCCGGTCACGTCCTTGCCGTTGACCAACACCGTTGCGGTTCCATGATGGAACTGCATTTGGAGCGAGAGTGCAGGCAATAGAGCGGTAACTGCCTCGGCATCCGCAGGGTCCCTGCCGGATGCAGTCACAGCCCAGGCTACCGCGCGGTAGAGGGCTCCCGTGTCGAGATACAGGTAGCCCAATCGGGATGCCAACAGCCTGGCTACGGTACTCTTGCCGACACCGGCCGGACCGTCGATCGCGACAATCAGTCGACTCGCTTGCTTGTGCTCCGCAATATGTCCCACGTTGTGGTTCCGTATTATAGCCGTCACTGGCGCTCAGTCAATAATTCCAAAAGTGTGCGATGAAATGTCGGAAACGATGTCTCGATGCAAGCAGTCTCGTCAATCACGGTTGATGCCGAAGCGGTCAGTCCCGCGATGGCCAACGACATTGCCACCCGGTGATCGCCATGGCTACGGCCATGGGTAGCCTGTAATCGACCGTTATCTTCTGTTGTGCCAAGCCCTTGCACAATCATCCCGTCGTGATTTTCTGCGATCTGAACCCCCATCGCGCGTAACTCTGCCGACATCGTCGCTATCCGATCGCTCTCTTTGACCCGTAATTCTTCGGCCCCGGAGATGATCGTCTGGCCCTCTGCAACTGCCGCTGCGACAGAAAGAATGGGAAATTCATCGATCGTCTGGGGGATCAAGTCAGACCCAACGGCCACTCCCCGCAGGCGCGAAGACTTCACTCGGATGTCCGCAATCGGCTCTCCTGCCGCTTCTCGCCGGTTGAGCAATTGAATATCCGCGCCCATCCTCGTCATGATTTCCAATAGCCCAGTCCTGGTAGGATTGATCCCGACCTGCTGAATCGTCACATCCGAGCCGGGAACAATCGTTGCGCCCACGATAAAGAATGCAGCGGCTGAGAAATCGCCAGGCACGACCAATCTTGGCGCCGCATTCCACCCGACGGACGGTCGTCCGTCGAGGAGCAAGGTTGCCCCTTCCCGTCGAAGCGCAATACCGAAAAACTGGAACAACCGTTCTGTATGGTCCCGCGAGAGTCGAGGTTCTGTAATGCGAGTCGTCCCTTCGGCAAACAGGGCTGAGAGCAACAACGCCGACTTAATTTGTGCGCTGGCCACCGGCGAGGCATAGGCGATTGCGCGGAGCCGGCTTCCCACCACGGCTAAAGGCGCCAGTTCGCCGCCTTTGCGTCCGGCGATCGTCGCCCCCATTTCCCGCAAGGGCTTGACGATCCGACCCATCGGACGGCGACGAATCGATTCGTCCCCGGTCAGCACCGTAAAAAAGTCCTGGCCAGCCAGCAGGCCGGTCAGGAGACGGATACCCGTCCCGGAATTCCCGCAATCAATCGGCCCATTCGGCTCGGTCAGACCCCAGAGCCCCTTGCCATACACACGAAGCTCCTCAACCGATTCATCGATGCGTATACCGAGAGCCTGAAAGGCCCGCATCGTATTGAGGCAGTCTTCGCCTCGACAATAGTCTGCAACCGTGCTGACCCCATTCGCTAAGGCTGTCAGGATCACGGCGCGATGGGTGATCGATTTATCGCCCGGAACGGAAATCGTTCCCCGTAAAGGCCCGCCTGGTGTGATGGTCAAAGATGTCATCGGCCTCTTATGCGGACACCGTGGGTTGCGCGGAGAGCTTCTCTCGCTCCTGCCTGGCTCGCTCGAGCTCTTTCTCAATACCCGATGCGTCGCCCAATTGAATGAGCTGTTTCAATTGGCTCAACGAGCGTTCATAGGCTTCGATGAAGGTAACGACATTGTCGCGGTTCCAGAGAAAAATATCGCGCCACATTTCAGGAGAACTCGCGGCAATCCTGGTCGTATCCCGCAGCCCACCGCCTGAATGGCCTGCCAGATCGAGCGAGGGAACTTGCTGATCGCGAATCTCAGACAGGGCATTGATCAAGGCAAAGGCTGCCACATGAGGCAGATGGCTGACTGCCCCGAGGATCTTATCATGGAGGTGGGCATCCATCGTGAGCACCACCGAGCCGGTCTCCTGCCACATCGTTCGGACCTGCTCAAACGCCTGGGGATCCGTCGTTTTTGTCGGAGTGATGATACAGCGTGCACCGACAAAAAGCTGATCCGATCCGGCTGCCACACCGGTCTTTTCCTTACCGGCAATGGGATGGGCTCCGACAAAATGGACACCGGCCGGCATGGCTCGTTCAGTCTGTTCCACCAGCAGACCCTTCACGCTTCCAACATCGGTCACAATCGCGCCTTTTTTCAAGCAAGACGCCCACTCGGTCAGATGCCGGTCGTATGTATCGACCGGCGTGGCCAGTACAACCAGATCGGCATCCCTCACACCGTCTTTGGAATCGACGACGTAGCGGTCGATCGCGCCCAGCTCGACCGCCGTTTTCAAGTTTTCGACTCGCCTCCCAACCCCGATGACCCTTGTCGCCAATCCCTTTCGGCGTAGAATCATCCCCAGCGATCCGCCGATCAGCCCGACTCCGATAATCGTCACTTGGGTGAAATGCAGCGCCATGTTTCACGTTGGGCCGAGGTCGACCCTCAATCCTGATTCCTTCAAGCCCAGTCCTTCCGACTACAGTTCCCGACCAACCGCCGCCGCGATCTTTCCCATGTCCCGCATCAGCTCTTTGAACTGGCTTGGCTTAATGGATTCTTCACCGTCGCACAGAGCACATTCCGGGTTCGAATGGACTTCGATCAGAATGCCGTCCGCTCCCGCGGCCACTGCGGCCTTCGACATCGGCGCGACCAGATTCCACTTGCCGGTGGCATGGCTGGGATCGACGATGACGGGCAAATGCGAAAGTTCCTTCAATGTCGGAACGGCAGCGAGATCGAGCGTATTGCGGTACTGCGTTTCGAAGGTTCTGATCCCCCGTTCGCACAAGATGACGTTCTGATTCCCGCGGGACATGATGTATTCCGCCGACAGGAGGAATTCCTTGATCGTCGCCGAAAGTCCTCGCTTCAACAGGACCGGCTTGTCGTAGGCTCCAACTTCCTTGAGGAGTTCAAAGTTCTGCATATTGCGGGCTCCGACCTGGATAATGTCAGCTTTTTCGAGAAACAGTTCGATGTCGCGGGTATCCAGAATTTCACTGACCACCGGCAACCCGGTTTGTTTCTTTGCCTCGACCAGGTAGTCTAATCCTTCACGCCCTAACCCTTGAAAGGAATAAGGCGAGGTCCGTGGCTTGTAGGCGCCACCTCGCAAAATACTCGCTCCGGCCGCCTTGACCTCGTGGGCGATGCCAACCGTGATCTCGAGCCGCTCCACTGCGCAAGGTCCTGCCATAATGATCAGCTTGTTGCCGCCGATCTTCGCGCCGCCCACATCGATAATCGTACCTTCACGCTTGAACTCCCGGCTGACAAGTTTCCATGGCGCGAGAATCGGCAGTACGCTTTCAACGCCCGGCATGGCCGTGAGCGGTTGGTTATGCAGAATGCGATCGTCGCCGACGACGCCGATGATCGTCCGTTCCTGGCCGGTCGAGAGTTGCGACTTCAACCCCAGCTCGCGGAGCCGATCGATGATGTGATCGACTTCCCGTTCGCTGGCCTCTGGTTTTAATACGATAATCATGTTGCCCTCACTAGCAGGATGCTGAAAAAGTCCGCCAGCGGCGTTCTCGCATCGCTCAGAGGCTCAACGTACCGAATCGTACGCCTCACCTCTTCGCTCGCTGCGGCCTTGCTGAACGGCCTTTTTGAGCATCCTGCGTGGTTACAAGACACTCAATGCGAATGGATGACCCGCTTGAGCACAGCCAAGAGTTCGCTGTTTTCTTCTTCCAGACCGACGGTCACTCGAACCATAGACCCTTCGATGTGACGAACGATGATGCCCTCTCTCAGCATGGCCTCGAACAACGTACGGCCGTCTCGCCCGACATCGACATAGACAAAATTCGCTTCGCTCGGTATCGGCGAAAACCCGAGCATGGACAAGCCTTCGATGATCTGTTCCATCCCCGCTTCATTCGCCGCGCGACTGCGAGCCACATGTTCGTCGTCGCCGAGGGCGGCGAGTGCGGCTCGCTGCGCCAGGCTATTGGCGTTGAAGGGAGGGCGTACTCGATTCAGGAAATTGATGATCTCCGCTGTGGCCACGCCGTACCCGATTCGCAATCCCGCGAGGCCATAGATTTTTGAAAACGTCCGCAGCACGATCACGTTCCGTCCCTGCTTCACATAGGCCATGGAGTCCGGAAATTGCGGGCTCCTGACGTACTCGAAATAGGCTTCATCGAACACCACGACGACGTGCGACGGCACACGCGCGAGCAGCAGCTCGACTTCATCGGTTGACACCATCGTTCCGGTAGGATTATTGGGGTTACAGAGAAAAAGGAGCCTTGTTCGGTCGGTGATGGCGTCCGCCATCGCCGGAAGATCGTGCCGCCATTGCTTCAACGGGATGATGATGGGTTTCCCGTGGGCTGCCGTCACTTCCATCTTGTAGATGACGAAGGTCTGATCGGCCATGACCGCTTCATCGCCCGGGGCTAGAAACGTACGGGCGAGGAGGCCCAGAATTTCATCCGATCCATTTCCAAGAATGATTTGATCCCGGTTCACCTTCCAACGGTCCGCCAGGGCTTCTCGTAGGCGGAACGCGCCGCCGTCGGGATAGCGATGCAGAGTCGCAGCTCCTCCACTCAACGCGGCGAGCGCCCTTGGAGATGATCCTAATGGATTCTCGTTGGACGCCAGCTTAATAACACGCGCGAGCCCCAGTTCTCGCTGGAGCTCCTCAATCGGCTTCCCAGGAACATAGGGACTCAGTGAGGCGATATCTGGATGGACCTTCAATGACATGACATCAACTGTGGGCCGGATAGGATCCGAGGACTTTCATGAACAGGCAGCGTCCGACAATTTCATCAACGGCTTTCTTGACCCGCTCTTCCTGAATATGGCCTTCGATATCGACGAAAAAAATGTACTCCCATGCTTTTCGTCTGGAGGGACGCGATTCGATCTTGGTCAGGCTCAGGCCGTGAGAAGCAAAGGGCCTGAGGAGATCATACAGGGCGCCGACTTTGTCTTTCACCGAGAGCATCAACGAGGTCTTGTCTTTTCCCGTACGCTCTGGCGGCTTCTGAGAGAGGATGAGAAAGCGGGTCATGTTGTACATATTATCTTCGATACGGGCTTTGATGACCTTTAACCCGTACATCTGGGCCGCCAACTCCGATGCAATAGCGGCAGCCATCTGATTCTCCACGCATAGCTCCGCCGCGCGTGCGGTACTGGCCACTTCAGACCAAGGTACACCAGGCAGATTCGTTTCCAGCCAATTCCGACATTGGGCAATGGCCTGGGGATGAGAATGAATCGTTTTCACCTCTTCCATCGCGCCGGACTTCGACATCAAATGATGGGACACTTCTTGAAGAACCTCGCCGTAGATCAGGAGGTCGGAGTCGATGAACATATCGAGTGTGTGGGTCACAACACCTTCTGTCGTATTCTCGATCGGGACCACGCCGAAATTGGCGCGTCCCCGTTCGACCTCACTGAATACTTCCCTGATGCTATTGACCGGAATATATTGGGCCGACGATCCAAATTTCTGCATGCAAGCCATATGCGTGAACGTCGCCCTGGGGCCAAGATAGGCAACCTTCTGAGGGCCTTCGAGAGAGAGGGAGGCGGACATGATTTCTCGATAGACTGGCCGGATTGCCTCGGAGGGAAATGGCCCGGAGTTCTGCTGTACGAGGCGCTCGATTATTGCCGCTTCCCGCGCGGATGTGTGGAGATTGGCGTCCACATCCTGCTGTTTCTTAATCTTGCCGATCTCGATGACGCTTTTGGACCGCACATTCAGCAGTCGCAAAATCTCGTCATCGATGCGATCGATCTCTTGCCGGTACTTGGAGAAGTCTCCGGACACAACGATCCCCCTCTTCCCAACCCATGGATGCGGTCATCTATTTATCGGTTGGGGTGGCGCAAGCCAAGAGGGAAATGATACAGGAACTATTCTTGGCAATGCAAGGAGACCCTAGAGGTTTCAAAAGCTTGCGGGATGTATCCGTAAGTTTGTATCTGTCGTCAACAGGTTGTAACAGGGGCTTGGCTTCTCACGAGAAGAGAGGGGAAATCGGTCTCTTGAAATGATCGAAAGCCAATTTCGTGGCTTGACGGCCTCGACCGGTTCGCTCGAGAAAGCCGGCCTGAATCAGATAGGGCTCATGGACATCTTCGAGGGTGCCCTTATCCTCCTGGACCGCAGCAGCCAGAGATTCCACTCCAACAGGCCCTCCGGCGAACTTGTCGATGATGGTCAGAAGAATCTGACGATCCATCTCATCGAACCCCGCTCCATCCACGCCCAACCAGGCGAGGGCCTCCTGGGCAACGGCTTGAGTTACGCGTCCTGCTGCCTTGACCTGGGCGTAGTCGCGCACTCGTTTGATAAGCCGGTTGACGATGCGAGGAGTTCCTCTCGCGCGACCGGCAATTTCTTGTGCTCCCCCGGAGTCGATGGGGATTCCGAGCACCCCGGCCGAGCGCGTTACGATCGTCTGCAATTCCACTGGAGAATAAAACTCCAGACGGTGGACGAGGCCAAATCGGTCCCGTAGTGGGGAGGTCAGGGCACCGGCCCTGGTGGTAGCCCCGACAAGCGTAAATTGGGGGAGATCTAATTTCACTGTCCTGGCGGCAGGTCCCTGACCGATCACGAGGTCGAGCTGATAGTCCTCCATTGCTGGGTAGAGCGCTTCCTCGACAGAGGCGGGGAGCCGGTGAATCTCGTCGATAAACAGGACATCGTGCTCTTGGAGGTTTGTCAGGATGGCGGCCAGATCTCCCGCATGGGCCAACACGAGACCGGAGGTCGAGCGGAGCGCAGCCCCCATCTCACGGGCAATGATGTGGGCAATGGTTGTCTTTCCCAACCCAGGGGGGCCATAAAAGATTGTATGATCGAGCGCTTCATTCCGCTGCTTTGCCGCCTCGATGCAGATCCGCAGGGACTCTTTCATCCGCTCCTGGCCGATGTACTCCTCTAAAGTCTGCGGACGCAGCACCGTTTCAATACTGCGCTCTTCGTCCGTGATCTGCGTACCGACAACCCGCTCGATCATCGATGGCCCCCTTGTTCTGGTCTTACCTCTTTTCGGGCGTTGGGAGGTATTTGGGTGGAGGCGGCAAGGCACCCTGCCCCGGTGTTGCCGTACTACCGCAATCCGGCGGGCAGGTCTTACCGCCTTGAGTCGGATCCGGAAGGTTCAGCTCCATCCTTTCCAACTGACATTGTGTGAGCAGTCCACTGTCCCGACTTCCACACCGAGCCGGTACTGTCGAGTTGCCGATTTCACGGTAACCCTGGGGGCAGGATCCGCAGACAGACAGCAGATTGGCCCCCAGTGGGACGCACTGTACGAGTGTGGGGTCGCCTTCTTTGCAGATTTCTTTGGCTTCGGTCACGCCAGTCGTTGCATAGCCGTCAGGACAGCTCCCACAAGTTTTGCGAATGCTTTTTGGTTCATTCGATTCTTCGGCTTGCACAGGCATCGCTCCCAGCCCCAATAGGAGCGCCACAAGTCCGAGGGGCACCGGAGTCCGGACTATTCGTTGGACCAATCTGGTCATCATTATTACCCCCTTGCCAATTCCTTCAGAGCCTCACGAATCATGTCTTTGAGCGCCATAGATTCAGCGTTGGCCTTCTTCACCTGTTTCAACGCCTCTTTGGCATCTTGCGGGCGATAGCCCAAATTCACGAGGGCCGACAGGGCGTCGTCGAAGACGACATCTTGTCCCTGCCGGGGTACGTCATTTCCTGCCGCAAGGCCAGGGTGGAGTTTTCCGATTTTGTCCTTGAGTTCCAGCACAAGGCGGCTGGCCGACTTGTTACCGATCCCTGGAACCGTCGTCAACTTCTCGACATCTCCCGACTGAATCGACGAGACCAGGTCGGACACCGGGAGGGCCGACAATACGCTGAGCGCCAGTTTGGGTCCGACGCCCGACACGCTGGTCAACAGCACGAAGGCATCTTTTTCCTGCGACGTCAGAAAGCCGAATAGTTGAATCGCGTCTTCACGGACATGGGTGTGAACACTCAGCGAGGTGCTTTCACTGAGATTGGACAACCCGTAATAGGTGCTGAGAGGGATAAACACTTCATACCCGACCCCGTGCACGTCGAGGACCAGATAGGTCGGCGCCTTGAAGGCCAATCGGCCTGTCAGTGAGGCGATCATACTCTAAGAGGCAACATGGGCTGAAGGTGTTCAGGCTGAAGGCTGAAGTGCTCGGAGCTCCGACCTTCAGCCTGAATACCTTCAGGCTGAACACCTGAGTAGCTACCGCTGTTGCTCATCCAGCAGCGGCCACTTTCTCCATCACCTCGTCAGAAATGTCAAAGTTGGCATGAACCTTCTGTACGTCGTCATGCTCATCCAAGATCTCCATCAACTTGAGCATTTGTTCCGCTGCCTTTTCCTCAAGTCTGATCGTATTTTGTGGAACGTAGGCCACCTCGGCAAACGAGGTGGCGATCTTGGCGTCGACAAGGGTCTTTTTTACCTGCTCAAAATAGTGCGGATCCGTGATGACCTCAAAGCTCTTGTCCCCCACCTTCACATCCTCGGCTCCCGCGTCGAGAACGAGAGACATCAATGTGTCTTCGTCGACGGAGGTCTTCTCAATCGCGAGCAGCCCCTTTTTATGAAACTGCCAGGAGACGGCGCCTGCTTCCGCCATATTGCCATGATTCTTTGTGAGGAGGTTTCGTAGTTCTGCAACGGTTCGATTGCGGTTGTCACTCGTGATTTCCATCAATATGCCGGTTCCTCCCGGCCCATAGGCTTCCAGATTGAACTCTTCATAGACCAGGCCGGGCAACTCTCCCGTACCGCGCTGAATGGCTTTTTTCAGCGTATCGCCAGGCATGTTGGCTTCTTTCGCCTTCATGATGGCCAAACGCAGTCTCGGATTACCGTCTGGATCGGCGCCTGAGCGAGCCGCAATCGCCACCTCGCGGATAATTCGGGTGAAGATCTTTCCGCGTTTGACGTCCTGGGCGCCTTTATGTCGTTTGACCGTTGCCCAATGGCTATGTCCACCCATGATTACTCCATGCAGTGCGACTCAGGAGTCCGACCCTACCCGATACCATCCCGCTTGCTCAGAGCTCGTACTCGTAACACAGGGTTTGGAAGGGTGTCAATTATGCCGGGAGGCATCGGGTACAGAACTCATTACTCTGAGTAGATCAACAGCTGGATCCCGATGAGCAGGATCAATCCAGCCCAGAGCGATTCCCATCGGGAGGACCGACCCAGCCATGGGGAGCGGAACCAATCGGATAGGAGTTTACAGGAGCCGGCGGTCACGGACATCGAGCCCATGATCATATGGTCCAGAGCGATCTTATCAGCCGAAGGATGAAGACCGTGCGAGTGGCCGAACAGCATCAGCCCTCCGATGATGGCAAACGATGGCAGGGGTGCGACCCAGACCGCATGGCCAATCCATCCAAGTCGACGGAGCAGCTCGACGGTCCCCACCGTTAACGACAGGAGGGCGCAACTCTTATGCTGAAAGATTTCCAAGTCACTGCCGAAAAACGTCTGCACGAAACCGAGCGAACCGATCGGCCAGGCTTCATGGTCGCTCCAGACGAAGAGATAAAATCCTGCCGTGAGTAAGGCTCCGGGAAGAAGAAATCTGGTCCAAGCCCAGAATGGTATTGCCAGCGCCTGGCGAAGCTCGCTGAGACCGATGATGAGCACCAACATTCCGGTAAGGTGGTGATTAAACTCCGAATAGGCCATGCCTTGGGCTGAGCCCTCCCACCCACTACTGCTCGCCCCATGATGAGCGTGCTCATACGGATGTCGGTTTTCGCTCGGCTGGGCGTAGAGGGGAGCTGTGTTCACGGGCAGAGGAATGATACAGAGGATAGCCAGGAGGATTGCCATCGTTACGTTCGTTAACTGGAGCCCTGCCCACGACGGAAATTGTCGCTGCATCATGAGTGAAATTAGCTGGCGCGGTGAGTGGTGATGAGGAGGGATCCGAGCTGGCGGAGTCGTTGAAAATATGGCTGGTATCCTTCCTCAACCTCGTCAGTTAGGGTATCCAGGTCCGCGATACAGTCTTCAAGGATTCCAATCCGCTGAACATCAAGCCCTTCGGGAGTATCAAGAAAGTACACGACGCATCCGCTGATCACGGTATCCAGGGTCATCAGCGGCCCCTCATGTTGGCCTCCTACCTGAGGCCAGCGGTCATTTTTGTGGTCTTCCCAGAGAGACAGTACAACGTTTCGATCCATCCCAAAGTCCTCTTTAATCCCGCCTGCCTCAGCTCTAACCCATCTACCCTAGCGCAGAGAGCAACGGGGTCGCAAGCTTACAGGGCCAAATCCCGTACGTAACAGGTGAAACTCATGGATAGAGTCCACGATGGAGGTGAGCTTGAGCCACTTTATCGATCCCGCTCATCAGGGCGGCCATACGCATGGAGGTATTTTTGGCGACGGAAAACTGTAATGTTCGCTGGAAGGCGGAGGTGAGAATATCTTGCAAGCGCTCCTGGATATCCGTCGCTTTCCAGAAAAAGCGCTGCACATCCTGCACCCACTCGAAGTAGGACACGATGACACCACCGGAGTTGGCCAGGATGTCGGGAATGATAAAGACTCCCTGGTCCTGAAGAATGTGATCGGCCTCCAGGGTCGTCGGACCGTTTGCCCCTTCGGCGAGAATCCGGCAGCGTAGCTTTGTGGCATTGCGTTCGGTGATCTGCTCGGAGAGTGCAGCGGGAACCAGGACGGTGCAGTCGAGTTGCAGCAATTCGTCATTGGAGAGCCAGTCTCCCAGTTTGGTGTCGCGGAGGGATTGCCCTTTTGTTTTGTAGCGTGCGAGAAGTTCAGGGATATCCAAACCGTTCGAATTATGGATGCCTCCATGCACGTCGCTCACGGCGATCACTCGTGCGCCGCATTCCTGCATGATGCGGGCCGTATGGGCTCCGACGTTACCGAACCCCTGTATGGCTACGGTGGTGTTCCGAATGTCGAGCTTGAGGTGGCGAAGCGCTTCCAAAGTGACATAGACCACTCCGCGGCCAGTGGCCTCCTCACGCCCCAGGCTTCCTCCGATCGATAAAGGCTTGCCCGTGACGACGCCGGGCACTGCATACCCGACTTGCTGGCTGTATGTATCCATGATCCAGGCCATCACCTGAGCGTCTGTGCCGACATCCGGGGCCGGCACGTCTTTGTCTGGTCCGATCAAGGGGAAGATCTCTGCCGCATAGCGCCGAGTCAATCGTTGTAATTCCGGTCGTGACAACTGTTTCGGGTCGATCGCGATGCCGCCTTTGGCTCCGCCATAGGGCAGGTCGGCTAACGCGCATTTCCAGGTCATCCACATGGCGAGAGCTGCGACTTCACCAAGATTCACATCCTGGTGGTAGCGGATGCCGCCTTTTGTAGGCCCGCGGGCAGAATCGTGCTGCACGCGATAACCGGTATAGACCTCGACGCGGCCGTCATCCATCCGGACTGGCAGGCTGAGAATCAGCGATCTCTGTGGAAGCTTCAGCCGCTCACGTAAATTATGGTCAAGCTCCATGGCCTCGGCCGCTTGATCGAACTGTGCAACCGCCAATCGGAAGGTCGGTGTATCGAGTTCATGCATGTGAATGTTCCTTTGGTCAGGTGCGCTGTGAGGATGTCGATGCAAGAGAATGGCAGTGCTGCTCCCGCTCCATGATGTCGGGGGAGAGATCCATCCATTGGATATTGAATACTCGCGAGAACTCCTGCGCAATCTGCTGAGCAACGGCTGAAGGCGACAGGGCTGATTGCTTTACCTCAGCCATGGATGTGATGGGGCACTGCGCCAGCCCGCAGGGCATGATATGGGAGAAAGGGGAGAGGTCCAGATCGACGTTGAGCGCAAAGCCATGAATCGTGACTCCATGATCGATCCGTACTCCGATTGCGGCGACCTTTGCATCAGCCAGCTTCCAACGCACCCAGACGCCGGGTTTCTTTTCGAGGCGATAGCCCTCAATCCCCCATCGCAAAAGTGTATGGATCAAGACCTCCTCCAACTTCCGTACATACTGTTTCGGCCCTGAACAATAGCGTGACAGCTTGAGGATGGGATAGCCCACGACCTGCCCAGGTCCATGATAGGTAATCGAGCCGCCACGATCTACGGAGTGAAGGTTGGCGCCTGTCTGGCGGAGGGTTTTTCCCCCGCAGTTCCAATGTGCCGGCTTGGTGGTACGGCCTAGGGTATAGGTCGGCGAGTGCTCAAGCAGCAATAAGACATCCTCCCGCTTATCCGTCGTCCGGTCTTGATGGAGCTGTTTCTGAATGGTCCAGGCCTCAGCATAGGGGACCGGTTCAGAAAACCGGATGAGCATACCCGCTTGCATGGTACCTGTCGGGAGATGATTGCTTCCCTCTCCTGGGAAAGCCTGATTTGGGTGCGATCTATCCGTGAGACTCATGGGGCCTCGTCTACTCGAGTGGGCCTCATTGTCGCATAAGCGCTGTCAGGGTGAAAGTCGCAGAATAAAAAAGGGGCGAGGATCGTCCTCGCCCCTTTCTGTTTCATGGGCCCGGGCCTTACTGGATGGCGGCAAACATTTCTTTCACCTGGGGGGTCTTCAGTTTTTTTAGCGCTTTCGCTTCGATCTGGCGAATCCGTTCTCTCGTTACCGAGAGGCTCTGTCCCACCTGCTCCAGCGTGCGGGCCTCATCATGACCGATTCCGAAGCGTAACCGGATGACGGTTTGCTCTCGGGGCGTGAGCGTGCCGAGAATACGTTCGAGCTGGTGCGACAGTTCCGTCCGGTGCACATGGGCATCGGGTGGGACCGCTTGCAGGTCTGGAAGCAATTCTCCAAACTCCGTGCTTCCGTCTCCCACCGATTTCTCCAGGGCAACCGGCTCTTGAAAGGCCTGCATGGTTTCGTGGAGTCGATCGGGTCTCATTCGTAGCACCCTCGCCACTTCTTCGAGTCGAGCCGGACGGCCCAGCTGTTGTCCGAGTCGTCTGGTCACGCGGAGGATGCGGTGCGAGGCCTCAGTCTGGTGAACCGGAATACGAATGGTCCGCGATTGATCCGCCAGTGCGCGTGTGATGCCTTGACGGATCCACCAGGTTGCATAGGTGCTGAACTTGAACCCTTTGCGGTACTGGTAGCGCTCGGCCGCTTTCATCAATCCGATGTTTCCTTCTTGCACGAGATCCAGCAAAGTCAGGCCCCGGCCTGTGTAATGTTTTGCGATATCCACGACGAGCCGCAGATTGCAGCGCACCAACTCGTCTTTCGCCCGTTCGAGCACGATCCGAGCGGAACGGAGAGTAGCCAACTCTTCCTTGAGTTGCTTGGTGATGCTAAGTGGAAGCTTCTGCTGTCCTGTTCCCTGCTCGATCATCTCGGTGAGACTCTGCTCCGCCTTATCGATCGCGGTAGCTGAAAGCCCGCTCAAGCCTTTGACCATCTGGAGTGTGCGTTGCGCCACGAGCACGGAGTCCGAACGTTTGAGCCGGCGGAAGACTTGTATGGCATGGCGTAAGGCTTTACGGATAGAGATCGTTCCGTTATCGATCCTCTTCGCCAGCTCGATTTCTTCTTCTCTGGTCAGGAGGGCGCGTTCGCCGAAGGAGCTAAAGTAGAGCGATTCCAACATGAAGGGGCCACTGCTCATGGCCGTACGAGTGACCCTGTTCGTCGGCTCCTCAGATTGTTCCTCTTCGGACGTAGCTCTACCGATCACATCCAACAGGTCGCTTGCCTCAGGATCGTCGGCATCGACATCCTTTGCAATCGTGACGGACTCTTCTGGCTCAGGGCTTGGGAATAGATGTTCTTTCATGTCATCGCCCCTCCTCTGGCTATCTGATGGCTTGCTCCGCATGGTCTCGCTCTCAAGAGGTTCACGTTCTTCCGTTCTAATTTATGAGAGACAACGATCCGCCAAACGATTCATTCCAGGCTTTGTCGTATCGTGTTGTCCCGTGAACCCTCTACGTAGCAAGTCCTATGCTGGATTGCTCATAAGAACGGTGGAGCACGATCACGAGGAAAAGACAGCACTATTAAAGCGTTCTAATGAGGAGATGTGTGGTGGGGTGAGGCAACATTGCTGCAGGTGTGGAGGGGTTGATATAGCGCTCTGCGAGATTGCCACAGGTATTTTCAGGCCAGCCCTTTCATAAGTAAGGTGATCGGATCGGGAGAAAGCAAAACCATTGTGGCAGAATTTTCTCCGCTACGATTTTGACAACCGTCTGGCTATACCGGTGGCAATGTTGCGGAATTTCGGCCGATCGCGCCTCTGTCTCGGCGAGTTGTTGGGAGATTTCAAGTTTGTCTTCGCTCGTAAAACCTTCGCGCGATGTTCGCGCCTATGGTCCATCACCGGTTGTTTGTCTTGTTGAAAACCCGGCACAGCGCTTCTAGAATGGTCCCCCAATGTCATATCTCCAGTCAGGCGAACGCATTCACCTAGTCGACAAGAAAGGGCGGCAGTATGCCCTGACCCTGAAGGCCGGAGATCTGTACCAACTGAGCGGTCACAAAATTGCTCACGACGATCTCATCGGAAAGTCCGATGGTTCCCTCGTCACGCTCTCCGGTAACAAGACGATGTTGGCGCTCAAGCCAACGTTCGGCGACTATGTGCTGAAGATGCCGCGCGGTGCGCAGGTCCTATATCCGAAGGATCTTGCACTGATTCCTATGTGGGCGGATGTCTATCCAGGCGCGCGGGTATTCGAAGCTGGGACCGGTTCCGGGGCCTTGACTATGGCTCTTTTGCGTGCCGTCGGGCTACGGGGTTTGGTGGTGACGTACGAAGCCCGTGAGGATTTCGCGCGAACGGCGATGACGAATATTGAACGATATATGGGTCCGGTGCCGAATCTCGTCCCCCTTCGAAGGAACGCATACGAGGGGATCAGTCTGCTGGACGATGGTCTGCCCTTCGATCGTCTCGTTCTAGATCTTCCTGAGCCTTGGCAGGTGGTACCGCATGCCGCGCAGGCCCTTCGTTCCGGCGGCATGTATTTGAGTTTCGTTCCCACGGTCCCTCAAGTGGTGCAGACGGTTGAGGCGCTTGAGCGAGCGGCGGTCTTTGGCATGGTTGAAACGTTTGAAACCCTATTGAGAACCTGGTCGATTCAGGGTCGTAGCGTACGTCCGGATCACCGCATGGTTGCCCATTCAGGGTTCATTACGGTGGCGAGAAAGATTGAATCCGGCTTGTGGCCTGCCGCTCAGGCTGCCGGGTCTGTCGGTGAGTCCACAGACGTTCCCGAAGAGCGGGAGGATCACGAGCGATGAAACGGTTAAGTGGAAAGGTAGCGGTCGTCACAGGAGGCAACGCCGGTATCGGTGAAGCGATCGCGAAAGCTTTTGTGCGTGAGGGGGCATCGGTCGTGATCACGGGGAGAAGGCAAGGGGAGCTGTACCGGGTCGTGAGCGACATCGCAAAGGAGCAGGGCAAGGTTTTCGCCGTTGTCGGTTCGGTTACAGATGAATCCCATGTCCAGGAAACGGTACGTCAGGCGGTGCAGCAGTTCGGACGGCTCGACATCCTCGTCAACAATGCCGGAGTGGGGGACTTTGGGAAGCGTCTGCACGAGATCGATGACACGACCTGGGCGCAGGTCCTCGACGTCAACCTGACTGGAGTGTTCCGTATGACCCGAGCCGCTTTGCCGCAGATGTTGAAGCAGGGGAAGGGCGCGATTATCAATATCTCCTCTATTGCGAGCCTGGTCGGACTCCCCACATTGCCGGTCTATGCCGCTTCCAAGGGGGCGCTCGATGCGATGACTAGAGCCCTTGCGGTCGACTATGCCAAGGAGGGCATTCGCTGTAACGTGGTGAATCCAGGACTCGTCGATACGCCAATGGCCGCTCCGTTGATGGGCAATCCCGAACAACTGGACCCCATTCTTTCGCACTATCCTATCCGTCGAGCCGGGAAACCAGAGGAAGTGGCTAATATGGTCCTCTATCTAGCCTCCGACGAGGCAGCCTGGGTTACAGGCGGGACCTTTCCGATCGATGGAGGCATGACCATCTCCTGAGCAAGCGCCTCCCGTAATGGTGAGAATTGCGCTTGCGGCGATGGGTTCACGGCTGTTGCGAGTATTCAGATCGATGGAAATCAACGCTCATACTCAGTTCTGCGGCGTCATCGGCAATCCAGTCGAACACTCGCTTTCACCCGCCATTCACAATGCCGCATTTCAGAAACTCCGGCTGAATTTTGTGTATCTGGCATTCCCTGTGGAAGCGATCGGCGATGCGATCAAGGGTCTGCGCGCCCTGGGAAATTTTCGCGGCGCCAGTGTGACCATTCCCCACAAGGTGGCAGCTGTTCCGTTTCTAGACACGATCGAACCGACGGCACGTCATATCGGTGCGATCAATACCATTGTGGCTACGGGTGGAGCCCTCACAGGGTATAACACCGATGCGACCGGCGCCTTGCGGGCGCTTCGTGAAGGCGCGGTCGCCTTGAAAGGGCATCGAGTCGTCATACTGGGATCGGGTGGCGCTGCCCGAGCGATTGCATTTGCGCTCGGAGCAGAGGCTGAGATCGATCGTTTGACTTTACTTGGAATCGATGACCAGGAACGCACGGCCTTGGCGCGAGATCTCGAGTCGAAGACGAGAATAACCGTGCAGGAATCGTTTCTTGATGAACCTACGTTGCAAAAGGTTCTGCCGGATGCTCATGTGCTGATCCATTGCACCCCGATGGGTATGTCGCCCAAAGTGCACGCGACCTCCGTGCCGGCGACATTACTGTATGCAGGATTGACGGTCATGGACATTGTCTACAACCCTCGGGACACCCAGTTGCTGAAGGATGCCAAGGCGGCAGGTTGCCGTGTGATTCCCGGGCTCGAGATGTTCATTCATCAAGCTGCAGCGCAGTTCGAGCTTTGGACCAATCAGGCTGCTCCTACCGATGTAATGCGTTCCGTCTTGGAATCCCGCTTCTCATGAACATCGTCCTGATCGGTTATCGGGGTACCGGCAAGAGTGTGGTGGGCAGACTGCTTGCCGCGCGATGGGGAGGCGATTTCCTGTCAACCGATGCAGAAATCGTCAAACGTGCGCAGCGCTCGATTCCAGACATTGTAGCTCAAGAGGGATGGGAATATTTTCGCGATCTGGAGTCTGCTATCTGCCGGGAATTTTCCGACCGCGACGGGCTTGTGATCGATACTGGCGGTGGAGCGATACTGCGCGCACAGAATGTCGAGATGCTGAAGGAGAATGGCATCGTATTTTGGCTGACGGCTTCCGTCGAGACGATTGCAAAACGCATCGGCGGTGACAATCAGCGTCCTTCATTGACAGGGAGCAAGTCGTTTGTCGATGAAATTCAGGACGTATTGCGGGAGCGAACGCCGAAATATCAAGCGGCAGCCGACCATAGTATTGCAACCGACAATCGGTCGATCAATCAGCTGGTTGAAGCGATACTTGCGTTGGTGTGAACAGGCTCGATCCTCATCCTTGACAAGGTCTCATTCGAAGTGTTTGAAATAGCCATCTGCGCCCGTAGCTCAATGGATAGAGCATCGGACTTCGGATCCGAGGGTTGGGGGTTCAAGTCCCTCCGGGCGCACCAACGATTACAAGTGGTACGTATACGGCGCACGTGCCGCTCCCCCGCCTCACCGAAACCATGACAGCCCTGTTGAAGGAAAGATTTTTTCTCGGTGTGAGGGGGTGCAGTTCTTTGTGGAATCGATGGCCCTCAATAAGTAACGGCGATGGTCATAGATGCCAGCGCAAAGCCAAGCCTGGATATGGAGGCTTGGCTTAATCAGGCTACCACTTGCCGTCGGGGTTGGGCCACTTCTGCAGAACCATCTGGATGAACCAGTTTGCCGAGGAGTGGACAGGAATCCATCATGGATAGGTAGTGCTGTAGACTTATCTGGTGGGGGGTGTTGACCCGAACAAATTCAACGCCAAACAGCCCAAGAGCATTCCACTTGACCATGGCAACTTGAATTTCGATCGAAGTATCTCGGTTTGGAATCTGTACGAGCAGATGCAGCTCTTGCCCCTTCTCCGGAGCCTGTGCCACGGCGATCACACATCCGTTTCTACTGAGATTGACGATCTCGCCTTTTGTGTGGAACAGTTCGCCAAAAATCAGCACTGGTACCACAGTCAAGACCCGCCGGTGTGTTCGATGTTCCCAGGACATGAGTAAGCCCTTTCCAGTTGCTAGAGCGACGATTCATGCGGAGAGCGTTGTCTCACCCTTCGACTGGCCTGTAAGGCAGCCGGCCGACAGGGTAATGATGCTCTGGTGACCCGTATCTCCATGTGACGAAGAATAGCCGTATGTTCAGGAGAGCGAAATTCCCCGTGAGAGGTACTACGAAGGAGGGGTAGCCATGTTTTCCCCAGCCCTGAAAGGGGTTCCAGGGCCGGTTTCTAGAGGATGATGTGGATGGTAGTTATCGAGCAGCCACAACGGAGCCCCCCCTTGACCCTCACAGAGAACCTGCGTACAAGCAGGGGGTCCTGCGAGGTGACGACCGATGAAGCTGATCAAGAAGCGATCCCAAAAGATAGGTCTCCCCCCTGGCACTCTTGTCCATATCGGCGAAAAGAAAACAGACAAGGTCACGATCAGGGCCTTCGACTATTCCGGCACCCGTTGCGACGAACGCCAGGACCTGTCGCTCGATGACCTCGTGCCACCGACCGATGAATCCGTCACCTGGGTGGATGTCGGGGGCGTGCACAAGATGGAAATCCTGGAATCGTTCGGGAAACAGTTTCAGCTCCATCCCCTGCTCCTCGAAGACATCGCCAATACCGATCAGCGGCCGAAACTCGACGATTATGAAACCTGCTTGTTTCTCGTCATGAAGATGCTCTCAGTGTCCGACCGGCAGGATATTGTCGTCGAGCAGGTGAGTTTGGTTTTCGGACGGAACTTTGTGCTGTCCTTTCAAGAAAACGGAACCGACGTTTTCACGCCGGTGCGGGATCGCCTTCGTGCCGGTAAGGGACGTCTGCGGCAATCCGGGGCCGATTACCTGCTCTATGCTCTGGTCGACGCGATCGTGGATCAATACTTCACGGTGCTGGAGGTCTTAGGCGAAAAGATCGAAGCGCTGCAAGATTTGGTGGTCAGCGACCCTAAGCCGGAGACGCTGCGCCAGATTCATGCTCTCAAAGGGCAGCTGCTGTTTCTGCGTCGGGCGGTGTGGCCACTGCGTGAAGCGACGAACAGTCTCTCCCGATCGGACTCCCCCTTCCTGCGTGAAGCGACGAGGGTATTCTTCCGCGATGTGTACGATCACGTGGTTCAGATCGTGGATACGATCGAGACGCTTCGCGAAATGGTCTCGGCCAGTCTCGACATTTACCTGTCGAGCATCAGCTATCGTTTGAACGCCGTGATGAAGGTTCTGACGATCATTACGACGATTTTCATGCCGCTGACTTTCATTGTCGGTATCTACGGGATGAACTTCGAGCATATGCCGGAGTTGAAGTGGGAATGGGGTTACCCGCTGGTGCTTTGCGTGATGGTAGCGATCGCGATCGCCATGCTGGGGTTTTTCATACGGAAACGGTGGATCTGACAGTTCGGTGACAATGGGTGGAGGAGGCGATGAGGAGACGACGGTTTCTCGCCGTCACGATAGGCGCGTTGCTGCTTGGCTGGTTGATTGTGGCAGCAGATGCGCCAGGAGCACAGACCGATCTGTCGGGAGTCGTCCAGAGCCCTGGTAAAGCTTTGCCGGCAGAACAGCGGTTCGCCATCCTACCTGCCTTCAATGGCGATGCGGTGTTGGATCATGAAACGGGCCTCGTCTGGGAGAAGTCCCCTCAGGCGACGACTGCCAGATGGAGTGCGGCCCGGCGTCTGTGTGCCGAGAAAAGTGTAGGAGGCCAGAAAGGCTGGCGTCTGCCTTCCTTGTCAGAGTTGCGCAGCCTAGTGGACTCATCCATTCCCCCTCCAGGCCCGACTCTTTCGCCCGGTCATCCCTTTCGGACTGTCCAGTCGGCTGTTTATTGGTCGGAGACGAGGGTGGGTGATAATCCCTCGGGCGCCTGGGCGGTGCATTTTGGGTTGGGCGGGGGATCGGTCTTCATCAATTGGGCCCATGCCGTTCAAGTCTGGTGCGTCCATGGCGGCAAGAATGCGGAGCAGCATTGAGCTGAGGCGGGAGCCTATTCGGTGATTTCGACGCGATCGACGAAATAGGCGGTCTCGCCGAAGCAGGTTGTGGGGAGGTAGCGAAATTCTTTGTAGTGCAGAACCAATCGTTTCCCCATAGCTTCCGAGAGCTGCGAGGCGACTTTCCCATCCCGGACTGAAAAGGACCACAAGATGGGGGCGACGCCCGGCACAGTCGTCATGGCCAGCTCCCCCTCGTGCGTTTTGCAAATCCAGCCCTTGTTGGAGAATTTCTGAATGTACCCGGCCCGACTGCCGTCGGAATAGCTATAGTTGAAGGCGATGAGTAGATAGCCTGCCCCAATGAAGCATGCCAGTAGGATTACGAGAAACAGTGTCTTCATCGCGCGCCACCCTGATCGTAGCGAAGGTCTGTAAATAACCAGGGGGCTTCCGTCCTTCGCCGAGTCTCATACGTGGTGATGCTTGCCTCGTGCTGCAGTGTCAAGCCGATTGCGTCAAGACCCCGAAATAAACAGTCTTTTCGGAAGGGGTCGATCTCAAAGCAAGAGCGGACACCGTCCGGGGTCGTCACCGTCTGATTTCCGAGGTCCACCGTGAGTCGGTATCCTGGCGTCGCAAGGCAGTCGTTCATCATCGCCAGGACCTCGTCGGCTTTTAACACGACAGGCAGTATGCCGTTTTGGAAGCAGTTGTTGTAGAAGATATCGGCGAAGCTCGATGCGATGACACAACGAAAGCCTTGGTCGAGGAGGGCCCAGGGCGCATGTTCACGCGACGATCCGCACCCGAAATTATCGCGAGTCAGGAGAATGGTCGCGCCCTGAAATTGCGGTTGATTCAAAAAGAATGTCGGGTCCTGTGAACCGTCCTTCTGTTTGCGCCAATCGTAGAACAAGCCTTCGCGAAGTCCGGTGCGCTTGATTGTCTTGAGGAATTGCTTCGGGATGATTTGATCGGTATCGACATTGACGCGGTCCAACGGCGCGACCAGACCTGTCATGGCGGTAAAGGCTTGCATAGGTCCTCTATTTCCAGGTTCGGATATCGACGAAATGTCCCTCGATGGCGGCTGCTACCGCCATGGCAGGAGAGACGAGATGTGTGCGGCCGCCGGCCCCCTGGCGCCCTTCGAAGTTTCGATTGCTGGTCGAGGCGCAACGTTCTCCCGGCTGCAATACGTCGGCATTCATCGCCAGACACATGCTGCACCCGGCCTCGCGCCACTCGAATCCAGCTTCTTTGAACAGGCGGTCGAGCCCCTCCTGCTCCGCCTGTTGTTTTACCAGACCGGAACCAGGCACTACCATCGCCCGCACTCCTGTGGCGACGCGCTTGCCCTTGGCCAAATTGGCTGCAAGGCGGAGGTCTTCGATGCGTGAATTGGTGCAGGATCCGATGAACACCGTATCGATCTTGATATCGGTCATGGGGATGTTCGGCAGGAGGCCCATGTATTCTAATGCCCGCGTCGTCGCCTGGCGCTGGTTCTCGTCGGCGATCGTACGTGGGTCTGGGACTCGTTGATCGATTCCGGTCACCATCCCAGGATTTGTTCCCCAGCTGACTTGCGGTGCGATGTCTTCCGCTCGCATCGTGACGGTCATATCGTAGGTTGCGTTCGCATCGGTTTTGAGCTGCCGCCAAGCGTTTACGGCCTGTTCGAACAGCTCTCCCTTCGGCGCTAAGGGACGTCCTTTGATATAGGCGATGGTGGTTTCGTCCGGTGCGACCATCCCTGCCCGTGCACCGCCCTCGATCGACATGTTGCAGAGCGTCATGCGCCCTTCCATGCTGAGGGCTCGGATCGCCGAACCGGTGTACTCGATGACATAGCCGGTTCCTCCTGCTGTGCCGATCTTACCGATAATTGCGAGGATGATGTCCTTTGCCGAACAAAAATTGGATAGGGTTCCCTCGATGCGGACTTCCATGGTCTTGGGACGCTTCTGCACCAAACACTGGGTGGCCAGCACATGCTCCACTTCGCTGGTGCCGATGCCGAAAGCCAAGGCTCCGAAGGCGCCGTGCGTCGAGGTGTGGGAGTCGCCGCAGACGATGGTTGTCCCTGGAAGGGTAAAGCCCTGTTCAGGTCCGATCACATGCACGACTCCTTGGCGGATGTCGTTCATGTCGAAGAGTGTGATGTCGAAGTCACGGCAATTTTCTTCGAGCGTCTGGATTTGTTTCGCACTGAGAGGGTCGGCGATAGCGACGGTCCGGTCAGTGGTCGGGACATTGTGATCGGGCACAGCCAACGTGGCCCCGGGACGTCGAGGCCGGCGGCCGGAAAGCTTGAGCCCCTCGAATGCTTGCGGCGACGTCACTTCGTGGACGAGCTGACGATCGATGTAGAGCAGGGTAGTTCCATCCGGTTCTGCTCGCACGACATGAGAGTCCCAGATTTTATCGAAGAGGGTTTGAGCGGCCATAGGTATTCCTCGTTGATCGGTTCCATTCGGAGGGTACCTCCGAGAGAAGGCACATTATACAGAGTCCTCCTATGGTCTGTACAAGAGCGTTTATCCAAATTATTGCGTTGCATGTATGGACGTGATACCACCGACTCATCGGCTGGTGCGAGTTTTCATCCCTGCTCCGATACAAGAGGATTCATTGTGACACTTCAGCTATGGGCCAATTCAACGGTTGTGGACTGGTCGCAACTGCTCCTCAACAGTTATAGCCACTGGATCGGGCGTGAACTGCTTGAACGAGCCGGCGATCCCGCTTATCAGGCTCACGCTCTTTTCCTCTCACCCTTCATCGTCGTCTCTCACGGGATGGAAGAAGACCCCCTCATCAATTATGGCAATCAGGCGGCGTTGGAGCTCTGGGAGATGGCCTGGGAAGACCTGACGAGGACTCCGTCACGACTGACAGCGGAGCCAGTAAACCGGGCTGAACGTGAATGGATGTTAGAACAGGCTAGAACCCGTGGCTACCTCGATACCTATCAAGGCGTGAGGGTGACGTCGACAGGACGTCGTTTTCTCGTCGAGAATGCCATCATCTGGAACGTGATAGACGCAGAGGGACAGAGGGTTGGGCAGGCCGCGACGTTCATACATTGGACTTGGTTGTCATAGCAGGATGCGGAAACAGTCCGTAGGCGTAAGAAGACCATTCATAGAGCCTCTCCGGTCTGTCCCGTTCATTTGGTTGAACCAGATCACCTCGTCTCCCTGGTCTTGCAGGGCTATTTGGTGTGGTTTGCTCCCGTAAATCTTTCCGCAGTCTGCCAACGATCTGCCCAGAGATTCGGTGAGCCTGCAGTCATCCCGAGGCACAAGGCCGCAAGATCATCGGGTCGATTACGTCCAGAGTTCGAGGGGGCTTTGGTGGACGATGGCCCTGAGAATATCGCTGGTCGTCAGAATGCCGACCAAGTGACGGGAGCCGTCGAGGATCGGAATCGCATTCACATGTTCATTCAGCATAAGATGGGCGATCTCTCGTATCTCCGTCGCCGGGCTAGCTGACAAGACCCGGCTGTTCATCACATGAGTGAGTTTGTACTCGGCCGTGGGTCCCGGTGGATCGACGGATTCCAGTCCATGCGCATAGGGCAGCAGGTCGCAGTTCGATACCATTCCGACCAACGTGCCATGAACTGACGTCACAGGGAGATGGTGGATCCCCTTGTGTTGCATCATCGTCCAGGCCTCCAGCAGCGTAGAGTCGGATGGCAATGAGGTGGCGGGCGAGGTCATGAGATCCTGTGCAAGGAGGGCTGGTTTCAATGCAGATGGCTGGTTGGCCTGTTGCTGGTATGCCTGCTGGGCGAGATGGGTTGCACGGTCGGCATCCTGATGTTCTTGTTCTTTCGCCCGGTCTCGCCGATGGTCTGCGTCGGTCTGTGTTGCCGGTGGACGTGAAGATACCGGTGGCGAAGGATGTATTTCTACGATGCCACTGACCGCGCGTATAATCGGCATGGCGACCTCACGGTGTCTGTATCGGGTCCCTGTTGTAAATACTTAAGCCGGCAGTCGACTGGCTAGTTATGGTCTGGGGAGAATTGGGCTGGTTGCAAGTGAAATCCAGGGATGCTGGTAGACCCTAGGGGGGAGCAAGAAGCTGGAATCGTGGACAGGAATGACCATCAACGATCACCATCTCAAGGAACATGGTCTTCGGTCTGATCCATAGCCCGTACTCACCGTAGAGTGCCCGATAGACCACAAACTCCTCCTCTGTTTCCGAATGCCGGGCCACCCCCAGCACCTCATATTCTTCGCCTTTATAGTGCCGATAGCGACCGGGCTGCACCATCGTGTATCCTTCCCTTGCCGACTCCATACTATAGAGGGAATGATCGATGAAATCACAGGGTCAGATTTCGACGAGCAAGACACACGATGTCATCGTAATCGGCGGAGGATCGGCTGGTTATGCGGCGGCACGGACCGCGCGCGACGCAGGCGCCGACGTGGCGATTGTCGATCAGGGTCCGCTGGGGGGGCTCTGTATTCTTCGCGGCTGCATGCCGACCAAGGCCATTCTGCGTTCCGCCGAGGTGGCGGCTCTCTTCAGAAGAGCGAAGGAGTTTGGACTCTCTCCTGGTTCGGGCAAGGCCGATCTGTCCGCAATTGTGGATCGAAAAGATCGGCTGATCCGCGAGTTTGCCGATTACCGGATTCAACAGCTTCGCGATCCGACCTTTGTGCTCTACGAGTCTCCCGGCAAGTTTTGCTCACCCCATGAAATCGACATCGGAGGCTCCAGGGTCTCCGCGAAGACTTTTATTATTGCAACCGGCTCCAGTCCTTCCGAGGTCGCCATCCCCGGTTTATCCGCCGTCGATTTCTTCACGAGCGATACGATTCTGGACCTGCGCACGCAACCGGATTCCCTGTTGGTATTGGGGGCAGGGCCTGTGGCGCTCGAGCTGGGCCAGTTTTTTGCCAGGCTCGGCACGAAAGTCACGATTTTTCAGAGGGGGCGCACGATCCTGTCGCAGATGGACGAGGATGTCGGTCTGGCGCTCGAAGTTGCGTTGAAAGAGGACGGCCTCGAAGTTGTGACGGAGGCCCAGGTGCTCCGCGTCACCTGCCAAGAGGGCCGTAAATCGGTGTGGGTACGACACCATGGCCAAGAACGGATTTTTACGGCCGATGCGATTCTCCAGGCGTTAGGCCGCCGTCCCAATATTTCCGGGCTGCAGCTGGATGCCGCGGGGGTAGATGTGATGGAAGGCCGGATCGTCGTCGACGAGGCGATGCGAACATCGCAGCCGCATATCTTTGCCGTGGGCGATGTGAACGATGTGAGTCCGATCGTGCACCTCGCCGTTCAACAGGGCGAGGTTGCCGGGTATAATGCAACCCATGCAGGAAAACCTTCAAAAAAAATCGATCATCGTCTCGATGCAGAGGTGGTCTTCACAGAGCCACAAGTAGCGGTTGTGGGACTGAATGAACGGATCTGTCGCTCGAAGGGGCTCTCCTATATTACCGCTTCCTATCCCTTCGCAGACCATGGGAAGGCTCTCTGTCTCGGGTCATCGCAGGGCTTCGTAAAACTTCTCTGTGCGAGGCCGACAGGCGAACTCCTTGGCGCGCAGATCGTCGGTCCTGAAGCGGGTGAACTGATTCACGAACTGATTGCCGTGATGTATTACCACGGGACTGCGGCAGACCTCTTGCGCATGCCTCATTATCACCCCACGCTGGCAGAAATCGTGACCTATCCAGCGGAGTCCATTGTAGAACAGCTGGGCGCATGGTGAAGAGACTTCGTATATTCGCGTCAATCGGAGTTGAACCGGCTGCGCCATCCAGTGTAGCGTACTCCCCATGGCGATACTGAACGAGCCGGCTCGGGTTAATTTGCGGATGACCGGCATGATCGCGCGATCCGTGGGGGTTGTGGCGATTGCGCTTGGGTTCGTCGTCGGGATGTATGGACTGGAAAACACAGGAACGGTGTGGTTGCAGACGGCATTGGGGCTCTTGGTAACTGGGATGCTCGCCCAAGGCTACGCTCTCTACTGTTCGATCAAGCGCATGCAGCAACCGCAAGATAGGCCTAAGTCATGAAAGGAGCTGGTCGCTCTCTGGTTACGGTCTGCATGCTCCTCCTTGCAGGGACGTTGCTGGCCTGCGGAGGCCCTTGGCGCGACGGTTATTTCAAAAAAGGTGTGGATCGACTCACGCAAGAGGAGGTGACGGAAACGCTCGGGCCGCCCCATACGGTGAAGACGCCTGTTCTCGGAGGGGATTCGGTCTGGACCTATCGCGTGCCCTTGGCCGAAAAGGAATTGAGTCCGTTGCACTTTGCTGCCCTGGCCAATGCTACGTCGCAGGCCACCTCTCTGATCGGAAAACCGGGGGAAGGGCCCAAAGAAATGTTGTATTGCTACCGCTATATCCTGACGTTCAATGAACAGAAAATTTTGACGCAGTGGAAACGCGAAGAATGCGCGCCGGGAACCCACGATTCGCTCAACGCGAGATAACGTTCTGATTCCGTAACCTATGCCTGCCTGGTTGCCTCACATCGACAGCTCGATCGTACTCGACAGTCTCAAGTCGCTTTTGTTGCTTGTGACGCTCTTCGTCACTCGGACATTGATTGTGCGCGCGATCGCCAAAAACTCGGCCCTGTCGATGGAGGCCAAGCGACGCTGGGTCGTGACGACGAGAAATTTGATCCTATTTGCATTGCTCATCGGGATGCTGGTGATTTGGGCGCATGAACTGCAGGCCCTTGCCGTGTCCCTGGTCGCATTGGCTGCCGCGCTTGTGCTGGCGACCAAAGAGTTGATTCTCTGCTGGAGCGGGGCGGCATTGCGGGTGGGAGGGAAGGTCTATTCGGTGGGTGACCGTATTCAGATTGCGGGCCATCGAGGGGTGGTCTTGGACCATGATATCTTTGCGACCAAGCTCCTCGAGATCGGACCGGGCCAAGCGTCGCATCTCTATACGGGCCGCGTCACAATATTTCCGAACAGCTTGCTGTTTACCAATGCCCTGATCAAAGAGAACCCCGGCCAGGAGTATGGGCTCTATATCCTCCTGATTCCTCTCAAGGAGGCGGACGACTGGCAGGATGCCGAACGGCGCCTGCTCGACGCAGCCAAGGAAGAATGTACTCTCTTTATGGATGAGGCCGGTCGTCAGATGAAGTTGTTGGAACAGACGAATCTGCTCGAGGCGCCGTCGCCGGAGCCTCGCGTCACGATCCAGTTGTCCGAGCAGGGACGCATTCATTTGGCGCTGCGGTTCCCGGCCCCTGATCGTGGAAGATCGAGGATCGAGCAGGCGATTCTGAAAAGATTTCTGGCCGGATCGCGCTGATGGCGGTTGATGGGAGAACCGGCCTTGTCGGATGAGCGCGCCTTGTTGCGTCCTTGATCTTTCATAGGGGGCTACGTATTCTTCGAAGCTCCGTCGCGTTCATTGCAGTATTCAACAACTTAGCCGAATAGGGATCGGCGGCATGATCTGGACGATCACCCATGATTGATAGCACGGCCTTCGGTGCCGGGATCCTGGTCGGAGGTATCCTCGGCGCGCTGGTCGTCGGATTCTGGATTGCATCTCGCGTACGCACACATTTGCAGGCACAACTGTCAGCGAGCGGTGAACGGGCGCAGCGGGCAGAGTCGTTGGCGGACGAATTGCGCCGACAGGTACAACAGCATAGCCTCGATCTCGACCGAATCAGACAGGATCTTTCAGAGACCTCCCAGGCCCGTGCGGTGGCGGAGACTCGGTCGGCAGAGGCTGCGCTCCATCTCAGTGAACAAAAAACTCTCTTGAGCCAAGCCAGGCAGGAATTAGCCGAGACCTTCCAAGCGCTCTCCGGCGAAGCCCTCAAACAGAACAACGAAGCTTTTTTGACCCTGGCTCGCAGCTCATTCGAGACGCTCCAAGCCGAAGCCAAAGGCGATCTTGCTCAGCGACAACAGGCGATCGATAGTCTGGTCAAACCCCTCCAAGATTCACTGTATCGATACGACGACCAGCTCAGGCAATTGGAACAATCTCGGCAAGCGGCTTATGGGGGCCTCGATCAACATCTCAAGCTCCTGGCCGAGTCGCAGCAGAGGCTGCAGTCGGAGACAGGCAACCTTGTGCAGGCGCTACGTGTGCCGGCTATCCGCGGCCAATGGGGCGAGATCACGCTCAAGCGTGTGGCGGAGCTGGCCGGTATGGTGGCTCATTGCGATTTTTTCGAGCAGGAATCCATCACGGTCGACGACGGACGGCTTCGTCCCGATATGGTCGTCCAGCTGCCCGGTGGGCGGCAGATCATCGTGGATGCCAAGACCGTGCTGGCAGGCTATCTGGACGCGCATGAAGCCTCCACTGAAGAGCAACGTCTTGAGGGTATGCGCCGTCACGCGGCTCAAGTCCGATCGCGTATGGACGAGTTGAGTCTGAAAGCCTACTGGAATCAATTCGCGCAGGCGCCGGAATTCGTCGTGCTCTTTCTGCCGGGCGAACAGTTTCTCGGCGCCGCGCTGGAGCACGATCCACGACTCATTGAGGATGGGTTTCTTCGGAGCGTGGTTCTCGCCACTCCAACGACACTCATGGCGCTCTTGCGGGCGGTCGCCTACGGATGGAGGCAGGAGCGGCTGACCGAGCATGCAGAGGAAGCAGGGCGATTGGGGAAAGATCTTTACGAACGGATGGCGGTGTTGACAGAGCATTTGAACGATGTCGGGCAGGCGCTTGGGAAAAGCGTTCTGGCTTATAACAAGGCGATTGGGTCGCTCGAAACGAGAATCCTGCCGGCAGCCAGACGGTTCAAGGATCTCGGAGTCTCATCGGAAAAAGACATTCCGATGTTGGATCCGGTAGAACTCGTCTCTCGCAAAGCGTTGCCGGTTGACAGTGAATAAGGAGTACCTATGGCCGACGAACAGGCGATGGTAGAAACCTTCCACCGGACATTTGAAATCGTCGTCAACCCAGTCCCAACGGTCGCCGACGAGCGGACGCGTGAGTTACGTGTCGCACTGATTCAGGAAGAATTCGATGAGTTGAAAGAGGCCCTTGCGGTAAAAAATCTTTCATCCATCGCTAAGGAAATGGCCGACCTGCTCTACGTCGTCTATGGCACTGCCGTGTCCTATGGCATCGACATGGGCCCAGTTTTCCGCGAAGTGCACCGATCCAACATGAGCAAAGTCGGTGGCCATAAGCGCGAAGACGGGAAGTGGGTCAAGCCTGCTACCTATTCCCCGGCCCTCATCGAACCGATTCTGGAGGAGCAAGGGCCGGGTCAGTCCAAGGTTCGTTCGATCTCGTGAGAACTGTGCCACCCAAATCCGAGCCCATTTGCCCGCGTGATCGACCGAGAGGGCTTGGTCAAGGCTTTGACACCACATTCACTGCGTAGTGCGACTCTTCCTGCCCGGTATTTTCGCCGGCCTATTATCGATCAAGCGAATTGAGCCAAGCCGGACCGCGCCCAGGAGTATCGCACGATTTGCGACAACGGACAGAGGTTCGAGACTATTCGGGTCGCAAACGGCCAGGTACTCGACATGAATGGTTGGTGCCTGTTCGATGGTCTGCCGCATAACTTGCTCGATCGCCGCCACGTTGCTCATCCCACCTTCGATCATCTCCTGACCGGCGCGGAGCGCCTGAGAGAGCAGGGGAGCGATTCGACGTTCGTCAGCGTCGAGATAGATGTTGCGAGAACTCATGGCCAGCCCATCCCGCTCCCTGACCGTCGGGCGCATCTGAATCGCCACGCCGAGATTGAGATCCTCCGCCAGTTGCCGAACCAGTACTGCCTGTTGGTAATCTTTCTGGCCGAATAGGGCAAGATGGGGTCGCACGATGCCGAAAAGCTTCGTGACTACTGTGGCGACACCGGTGAAGTGATGGGGTCTGGCCGCTCCCTCCCATCGGCGCGCAAGAGCCGGTACCGTCACAGTTGTTTGGAAGCCCTGGGGATACAGGGTCTGGGCTATCGGCTCAAAGCAGACATCAACTCCTTCTTCTCGGCAGAGTGCCCGATCACTCGTAATCGGGCGAGGATAAGTCGATAAGTCTTCGGTCGGGCTGAACTGTGAGGGGTTCACGAAGATACTTACGACGAGTGCATCGCAACGTAATCGCGCGGTTCGAATGAGTGAGCGATGGCCGTCATGCAGCGCACCCATCGTGGGAACGAATCCGATGGTCACACCTTCCCGACGGAGTCGTTCGCTCCAGGCAGCCATGGCTCGTGTCGTACGGATGGTCTTCATGGACCTGGGGGTGGACTACAAGCAGGGCGTGAACCATAGCGCGTCGAGGGCTGAGGAAACAGCAGGCGAACCTCGGACTGTTTTCCCGCCTCGGAAAGCAACTGATTGATTGTGCGCCGGAGTAATGGATGGAGGAACAGCGGGTCAAGCTCGCTCAGCGGCATGAGAACAAATCGGCGCTGGTGCATCCGAGGGTGCGGCACCGCGAGATCCGGTTCGTCGATCACCTGTTGGCCGTAGAACAAAATATCCAGATCGATCGTCCTGGGGCCGGATCGATTGTCTTCATCACGGCCGAGCGCCCGCTCAATCTCACGCAGGATGGTCATGAGACTTTTCGGCGTGATATCGGTCTCAAGCTGCACGACGCCGTTTAAGAACCAGTCATCGCCTGGTTTGGCATGATCGTTCACCGGCTCGGTTTCATAGAGCAGCGACACGCCCACGACTTGCGAATGCGGCAGGAGGCTCAGCAGGGTCACCGCACGATCGCAGAAATCGACTCGATCCCCGACGTTGGATCCAAACCCGATGAAGACCGTCTCCCGTCCCATCTTCTCTTAGCCCTCCCTCCTTCCCACAAGGGTGATGGTCTAGGTCGTGAGTCGGAGTGTCGGAGCGAAGTCTCACTGCGCGCAACATTCTCACCCACCCCACCCCGATCGCGCCGAGACGCGCTCTTGTCCCAAGCGAGCACAGTGTCATCGTGCGCGTTCCGCGAGCAAAAGACTCGCCTCGGCACTCCGACTCCCTTCTAGAATCCCGCCTTCTTAATTCGCTCGACTGCCTCTGCCAACCGTTCCTTCGTCGTACAGACCGTCATCCGAATATACCCTTCGCCCGGCGCGCCGAATCCGTTGCCCGGTGTCGTCACGATCCCGGCTTTTTCCAGCAAGTGGGCTGTAAATGAAGCAGAGGTGTAACCCTTCGGCACGGTCACCCAGATGTAGAATGCTGCAGGTGGAAGATCGACCTCGAGTCCGAGGGTTTTCAATCCCGGCACCAAGGTGTCGCGCCGTTCTTGATAGATTTTTCGAATGCCGTCAGTCACGGAATCATCCAACCCCAGCGCCGTGATTCCGGCAGCCTGCACCGCTTCGAACACACCTGAGTCCAGGTTGGATTTCACCTTGCCGAGCCCCGCCAAGACATCCTTGTGACCCACGACGAAGCCGATACGCCAGCCGGTCATGTTGTACGTCTTGGAGAGAGAATGGAACTCCACACCGACATCCTTGGCTCCATCGACTTCCATAAAGCTCGTGGGGCGCTTCCCGTCGTAATAAATCTCAGAGTAGGCCGCGTCGTGACAGACGATGACCTGGTTCTCGTGAGCGAACTCGACGACGCGCTTGAAGTAGTCTCTGCTCATGATGACCGACGTCGGATTGTTCGGGGAATTCAGCCACATCAACTTCGCTTTTTTCGCGATGTCTTTTGGGATCGTGTTCAGGTCCGGCAGAAACCCGTTCTCCTTCGTCAACGGCATGAGGTGCGACACACCGCCTGAAAAACTGGTGCCGACCGGATACACAGGATACCCAGGGCTCGGGACGAGCACGATATCGCCAGGATCGACGAAGGCCAGATGAATGTGACCGATCCCTTCTTTTGACCCGATCAGGGTCAGTACTTCGTTCGCCGGATCGAGCGTGACATTGAATCGGCGCTGGTACCAGTCGGCGACCGCTTTGCGGAAGGCCAGCATGCCTTCGTAGGAGGGATACTGGTGATGTTTCGGACTCTTGGCGGCCTGAGCCAGACTGTCGATGATCGGCGCCGGAGTGGGCAAATCCGGATCGCCGATGCCGAGATTGATAATATCCACACCCTTGGCAATCGCAGCCTGTTTCATCTTGTCGATGGCGGCAAAGAGATAGGGAGGGAGAGTCTTAATTCTGGTTGCGACCTCAATAGGGAAACCGGCCATGTTCGATCCGACTCCTTTCATGGAATAGCGTTCAGCGATCAGCTGACTGACTGCTGATCGACTTGCACGAGGCGGTTTAGAGTACTTCAGAGCAGTGCCGGCAATCAATGTGCAGGATCGAGCAGATGGGCAACCAGCCGATCGGCGACCTGATGGAGTTGCGGGAGATGGGGAAGTGCGATGGATCTCACGGTATGCGCAGCGAGACCTGCCTTTGCGATGTCCGGCGCACATTCTGAGCAAAGTGAGTCGATTCCAGTCTGCTCCATTTCCAGGTGAAATAAGAGACCATAAGCATGTACGCCATATCGGAACGCCTGCAACGGGGCAATTTCTGAACCGGCCAGTGGGACGCAGTCGTTGGGCAGATCAAAGATCTCGCCGTGCCATTCAAATACTTCGAAAGTCTCAGGGCAACCACCGAAGACTGGATCGCTCTTGCCCTCATTCGTGAGTCGAATGGGCGTCATCCCAATTTCCAGTTCCTTGCCGGATCGCACAGTGGCTCCCAGCGATTTTGCCATGAACTGACTGCCTAGGCAGACACCGATCACTGGCTTGCCGGACAGGATTACGGATCGAATGAATGCCGTCTCTTTGGCAATCCAAGTATCCGAATCGTTCACCGACATCGGCCCGCCCATTACAATGAGTAGATCGCCCGCGTCTTTCGGCAGACCGTCTCGTGGAACGAGATGTCGCTCCAAGCTTGCGCCGTGCGCAGTCAGCGCCGTCGCGAAAGCTCCTGGCCCTTCAAAGGGAACATGTGTCAGACAGACAGCGCGCATCGGATTAACTGTCATGGGAAACGAAGAAATGTCAAGTGGGCGTGAGCCGCAAGCGTAGGAGCTCTATTCCAGATTTCAGGTTTGCCTCGAATCGTCCGAAAGGTAGGATATGTCTTCTGAGACTGCCTATCTGACTGTCGGGCACGAGGGGGCTCTTCCTGCCACGATCGATGTTTCTCCGCCAGGCTACTCGATCCATCAGCGGTTGCGTTCCGCGTATCATGCCGTACGGTATCGTCTTGCGAACAACTTGCGCTGGTCCTTGGGCGAGTACCGCGAGCTGCCCGCCGGTCATCTCCTCGATCTGACGCCGGAACAGCGATCCCGTGTGGCCGTTCTGCAACGACGCTACGGCATGAAATTCGAGTCGTATCTGAGCGCCGACACCGCCCTGAGAAATTATGATTATCTCGACTTGCTGGATCAGGCATGGACGGATTGGGGTCTTGTTCGTCCATCGCACGGCATCGTCTGCGACGTGGGCTGCGCAAATTTCTGGTATGCGCGGACCATAGGGGCATTCTTTCGTCCCAAACGGTTGATTGGCGTGGAAGTCGACGGTTATCGGCTTTACCGCAACGGACATAGTCGATGGGACTATGCCCTTGGGTATCTGCGCGGGCTTTCTCACGCTGCCTTTGAGGTGGAGGACTACGTGGGGTTCCGGCAGCGAGCCGACGTGATCACCGCCTGGTTTCCATTTATCACCTCGGGACCGTTGCTCGCCTGGCGTTTACCGCTCTCGCTGTTTAACCCGGAGTCATTAATCCGGGCCATTCTGTCGAATCTCAATCTGAACGGGGTGTTTGTCATGGTCAACCACCACCAGGCCGAGGCGAACATTGCAGCTACTCTTTGTCGAGCGGTAGGGCTGAACAATGTGGGATCGACGTATATCAAACGGTCCATTCGCTCACGCCAGGTTTCACCGGTGATCTCTTGTTGGCGGCGGGGGACTCGTCACATGACTGCGCAGCGAAGTCTCAGGTTGCTTCCCTCGCGCTCGCACTAGAGTCTTGAGTGGCAGCAGATGGTCAAGGTATCGATAGGCTTCGAGGACTGAACCTCCGTTGGTCCGGCTCCTTCACGAGTCTGATCGGTCGTCAACGATGTGGGTGGACAAGGAATGATCCTTTCCTTGAGAATATTTTGTTCTTTAGGTCCATCGTCTATCTTCCGAAAATAGACCATGCCAGCAGAGATTCAAAGCACGGTTTCCGACAAAGAACGGTTTTTGCCGCTTGTCCTCGCCAGTCCATCGCCACGGTATTCTCTGTCTCAGCGCCTGCAGTCCGATTATCACGCGTTCTGGTATCGATTGGGCGAGAGACTGAACTGGTCGCGCGGCGTCTATCGCGAGCGGCCGGTGAGGCGCCTGAACCATCTGAACGGGATTCAGCAGGAAAGGATCGCGGCGCTTCAGCGGCGTTTCATGGTCCAATTCGAGCAGCAGAGTGAACATCTGACGGCGCTCAAAAGTTACGATTACCTCGATATCCTCGAACAAGCCTGGTCGGCGTGGGGGCGCCCTCGTTCGATCGGTGGTGTCGTGCAGGACGTCGGGTCGAGCAACTTCTGGTACGCTTCAGTGTTGCACGCTTTTTTTCGACCGACTGAACTGACGGGCATCGAAGTCGAAGGTCATCGGATATATTTCAACGGGTATAGCCGCTGGGATTACGCGTGCGGCTATATTCAGGATTTGCCGAACACGGAATTTGTCATTGGCGACTATGCGAAGTATGGGCAGGCGGCCGATGTCGTCGTGGCCTGGTATCCTTTCGTGACGCCTGCACCGGTTCTTGCCTGGCGACTCCCGCTCTCTTTGCTCGCGCCCCAGGCATTGTTCTCACGCATCGCTCAGAATCTAAAGCCCAACGGGTTGTTCGTCATGGTGAACCAAGGCGCGGCGGAGGCAGCGATCGCGGCCTCGCTCTGTAGTCATGCGGGCTTGGAACGTCAGGATTCATGCGAGTTGAGGTCGACGCTCCGTTCTCGCCGCGTTTTCCCGGTGGTATCCTGTTGGACAGCCACAAGTCCACGCTAGCTGTTCTGCTCCGGGCTACGTTACAATTCGCTGCATGAAGCAACTGATCAAGACCATTGAGGATCTGCGTTGGCTCATGGGCCATACCGGCGGATTCCGCGGCGGCTATGTCACGGATGTGCAGGTATCGAAGCGACGGCTGTTGGACGAAGCGTCGGGCCGCGAGGTGCCGGCTGGAACGACGGTCACGGTCGTGATCCGCTATCGTATTCGCGAGATGGCTTGTGTCGCGAAACTGACGATGACCAGCGTGACGGACTTCTCGATGTTTGAACAGGAAGGGGCCGATTGCTCGACGCTGGGGGTGATTCAAGCAGAATTGACCGACGGGAAATTCCGCTTCTGGTTCGATCCTCAGGGCGAGCTCTATGTAGTCTGCGAGGAAGTGCAGCTGGAAGAAGTGGCGGCGCCGAGCCTCGAAATTCTCTCGTTGGAGCAGGTGCCCCAATGGATATTTCAAAGCACGATGTCGGATTGGCCGACGGTGACTTGGATATTGGCCGAGCTGGACCTGGCGGGTGTTCCCTGTGTCTGGCGAACGATTGTTTCATCTCCCGGACAGCATTCTACCATTCAGTGGGAAGGGGAGTTGATCCCGGCGTCGGTGCAAGGGGCAACGGATGTCAGAGGGATTCACTGCATGCTGTATGGACCCCATGAAGGATCAGGATTCGGCATGGTGCTGAGGGTTCGGGGGATGCAGGATCGCCGTACCGGTCAGGTGCTTTCGCTCCTGGCTGACTTGATCGTACAACGATTCTCCGGCCAGTGCCTGGTGGGCAATACGATCATTCCTGGTGAAGAATGGCAGCATTGGAAGTCGATGGGACGGCTACGCGGAGGTGATGAGTCGTAAGTGGGGGGAGGCGGTCAGGAGGGTTGACGAAGGAGCCGAACGAGGCTGGGGGATCTTCGTCTGATTCAATCAAATACACGAGACAGACCAGACTCATAAAACAGAGTCACTAGCCTGGTCTCGCGTTTTTATCTGCCGGATTAGATTTTTATACCAGGGCCTGGCCGGGGGCTGGTTCCGGCAGGCGCGTGCCGTTGAGATGCGCGAAGGCCGCAGCGCCGTTCCCGCTCTTCACGCCGTTGATGTGCGTCTTGCCGTTTACATATTTCTCGTTTACACATTCCACCAAGGCCCAGAGCCGGAATGGATTCACACTCTGTTTCCTGGCAACGTGCAGCGGCGTTCCTTCCAGCACGGTGTGGAGTGCCAGATCTGTCCGCCATCCTAAGTTTTTTGTGATAGGAGAAAGCACTTTTTCGATTGCGGCGATGGCTTTGTTGTCGTTGCTGAAGTGATTCAACATGATAATCCGTCCACCGGGCCGACAGACGCGAATCATTTCGCTGACGACCTTGCGGTAGTCTGGGACTGCGGTAACGACGTAGGCGGCGACGACCGTGTCGAAACTATCGTCTTTGAATTCCATCGCGCCGGCATCCATTCGATAGAGTTGCACATGGTCCATCCGGTGTTCTGCCGCTCGTTGCTTCGCTTGGTCCAGCATGCCTTCTGAAAAATCAATGCCGACGATCTGGCAATGGCGGGGATACATCGGCAGGGCCAGTCCGGTTCCGACTCCCACTTCGAGGATTTTTTCATCGCGCTGGGCATTCAAATTTTTGATCACCGACTGACGGCCTTCGTGAAATACCTTCCCAAAAATTCGATCGTAAATCTTGGCGTACGACGTATAGACACGCTCGACCTTCGCTAAATCCATGTCACCTCCGACTCCATATATGATTCAAGACGACTTGCGCTCCTCGACTCACGAGAGATGGGCCGACTGCCGCAACTACACAGGGGAAAATTGTGCGGCGGAGCACCTGAATGGAGCGAGGGGACCCGCCTGAACAGCACGCGAGCTACTCTAGCCAACTCGCTGCAGCGAGTCAACAGATTATCTTGAGCCCTGAACTTGATTCGCTCGCGGTCGCTATGGGATAGGTACCGGCATGATTTTCGCTGGCTTCTTTGCCGGTGCCTTGTTCCTCGGCCTCATTCTCGGAGACTGGTTCTACTTCATGCGCCTCACGCCGGATGCGAGCCGGTATGGATGCGGGGTCGCCCGCATCCATGACCGATTCACGCAGACGACCATGAAGCAACTGGCCGACCGGTTTGATACCAATGGTCTTTTAACGTTGCCGCATGGAACTGCGAGATTTTACCAGGACCTGAACCAGATCGTGATTCGCCAAAAGTACCGGCTGTTCGCCATGGGCTTCCGAACATTGTGGCCGCTGAAAGGGTTGATCTCTCTGTCTCACGAAGACGATGCACTTGCGGTCATGTGCCGAAAGCTCACTCCCTGGTCCTCGGCTCTTCTCACCGGCCTCTGGTTTGTCTTGGTGGCCGTCGGTACGGTAGGGGCTTTGATCTCCCTGTTTGTGGAAGGAGAACTGGCGGCACTAGGAGGAATGACCTTGGCCTTTGGGATTGTGGGATTGGGACTTGTTTTTTTATTGTCCGGCGCCATTACAGTTGTGTTTGCCTATCGGTTAGAGAACGCCCGGCTTACGATCGTCTATGAAGAACTCCGGGAACTGCTCGAAGGACCCCGTGTGCCTCAGGCATGACGGTTCGTTGAGATGCCGGTGAACTAGGATCAACAGCCGGCCCAGTGATGAATACTGAGGAGGTATCGTTGACGGTCTATCCAGTATCGTCGCGTTTCACATTAGATCGCCATGCCTAAACCGAAAGATCCTGTAGCAGATCATACTCTGGCGCTTCGAGAGGAGTTTCGTCATCATCTCGAAAGGTTCTATGCCCAGCTCAAACTGGCGCCGCCCTATGAGAGCGTCGAAGGCGCCATTCGTTCGCTTACGACGTCGGTCCACGCGTTGCCGCCGCTGGAACGTGCGCGCCTGACCACCGACGCTACTGCGCGATGGCGGCATTTTCGTCAAGCTTTTGAATCGTCCGGGCTCAGCAAGAAGCACCGTGGCATCATTGCCGGCCTTGCGCGCAACCGGTCCAGCCTGAATCTTCCTGCCGAATACGATCAGTTTCTAGAACTCTATCTTTCCTAGTCCAGGGCGGACTCTCGATATTCGAAACAGGGGATGCAGGGGCAAGACCTGCAGACCGAGGAGAGAGAGTGGTGTATGGCCTGGAGGTATTCTGGATCTGAAAGAGATATCCGTGTTGACAAGGCGTGCCGCTCGCGCTATTATTCACATACTATCTCAGTTCGATTCACAATTATCTCCACACACAAGACTTCCGGGACGCATCTCGATACAAGTCATAATTTATTTATTCAGGGGACAGAGGCGAATCAGCTCGGCATGAGTTCCGGCCTGCAACAATATCCGCAACCACTGAGACAGGGTCGCACCCTGATAGCACCAAGCAAAAATAGGTAAGTCCTTCACAGGTCATCCTCTTGTAGTTGTTAGACACGATACAACCATCAACGCATTATCATCACCATGTCAGTTCGTGGACAATTTCCCATGGTTCACCATGTGCGATTGCTGCCGATAACAAGGCAGCCGAGGGCTTGAGAGGATACTCATGGCACAAACGAAGGGGGAGGTTATGCATCTTGCGGAACTAAAGCAGAAGTCCATTGCTGATCTCAATGAGGTGGCGCGGGACCTGAAGATCGACGGCGCTCCCAATCTGCGGAAGCAGGAATTGATTTTTGCAATTCTGCAGGCGCAGACCGCGAACAACGGCGTGGTCTTCGGTGAAGGGGTGCTCGAAACGCTCCCCGACGGGTTCGGATTTCTGCGCGCTCCCGATTCGAATTACCTTCCCGGTCCCGACGACATTTATATCTCGCCTTCCCAAATACGGCGTTTCAACCTCCGCACCGGCGACATTGTGTCGGGGCAGATCCGCCCTCCGAAAGAGAGCGAACGGTATTTTGCGCTGCTCAAGGTCGAGAAGGTCAACTACGAAGATCCTGAAGTGTCTCGCGACAAGATCCTGTTCGACAACCTGACGCCGTTGTATCCGGAAGAACGTTTGGTCCTCGAGTTCGACCGTGAGGAATATTGCACCCGCGTCATGGATCTCACCACTCCGATCGGCAAGGGTCAGCGTGGATTGATCGTCGCGGCTCCCAGAACCGGAAAGACGATGCTGCTGCAGGCCATCGCCCGGGCCATTCTTAAGAACCACAAGGAAGTGACCTTGATCGTGCTGCTCATCGACGAACGGCCTGAAGAGGTCACCGACTGGCAGCGGCAGGTGAAGGCCGAAGTCATCAGTTCCACTTTCGATGAGCCGGCCCAGCGCCATGCTCAGGTGGCTGAAATGGTGCTCGAAAAAGCCAAGCGACTGGTCGAACATAAGAAAGATGTCGTTGTGTTGCTGGACAGCATTACTCGTCTGGCTCGTGCCTACAATACGATCGCGCCGCCGAGCGGCAAGGTCTTGTCGGGAGGATTGGACTCGAACGCGCTCCAGCGGCCGAAGCGGTTTTTTGGAGCAGCCCGCAACATTGAAAACGGCGGCAGTCTGACCATTATGGCAACGGCTCTTGTCGACACCGGTAGCAGGATGGACGATGTGATCTTTGAAGAGTTCAAAGGGACCGGCAATATGGAAGTCCATCTCGATCGCCGTCTGGCCGACAAGCGGCTCTTTCCGGCCATCGATATCAGCCAGTCCGGAACGAGAAAAGAAGAACTGCTGGTGGATAAGGATCGTCTCAACAAGATGTGGATTTTGCGCAAGGTGTTGAGTCCGCTCGGGACGATGGAGGCCATGGAATTCTTGATGGACAAGTTGCACGGCACCAAGACTAACCAGGAATTCCTACAGTCGATGAATCGATAACATCAGACTTGTATCTGGTCGGTGGGACAGGATAGAGTGACAGGCCTTCGAATGGGCGAAGGTCGATGATTGTGATGTCCGGGGAGTGTGAACTATGAAGAAGGGTATTCATCCAGTGTATCGGGAAGTCGGGGTACATTGTGCCTGCGGCAACAAGTATAAGACTCGATCGACGGGTGGCGATATCAATGTCGATATCTGTTCGAACTGTCATCCGTTTTTTACTGGGACGCAAAAGATCATTGATACCGAAGGGCGCGTTGAACGATTTAAGAAGAAGTACGCGAAAAAAGCGAAGTAGCGCGAGGAGAGGCCATATGGGGGACCCTGCTTCGTTGAGGGGCAGGGTCTCTTTGTTTTTGTGCGTTAAGGGGCCAAGAACGAGTCGGAAGGAAACGGGGCCATGGAAGCAGCCTTACTGAAGAAATGGGAAGTGTTGGCCGCCCGCTATGATGAGCTGACGAATCAGCTCATGGATTCCTCTCTGATGAGCCAGCCCTCGCAGCTACACAAGGTCAATAAGGAACGGACGGATATCGAACCGGCGGCGAAGCTTCTTGCTACCTATCGGGACAATGCCAAACAGTTGGAAGAAGCGGCTCAGATTCTGGCAGATCCCGGGGCTGGGGTCGACTTATACGAGATGGCGGAGGAGGAGAGCGCCACGCTCAAACGCCAACAGCGTGAGATTGAGCAACAAGCCCAAGAGTTGCTCATTCCGAAAGACCCGCGTGACGAGAAGAGTCTGCTTCTCGAAGTCCGCGCCGGGACCGGCGGTGATGAGGCGGCCCTCTTTGCCGGAGACCTATTCCGCATGTACAGCAAATACGCGGAGATCAAGGGTTTCAAGGTCGATGTGGTGGAAGCCACAGAAACCGGGGGCGGGGGCTACAAGGGTGTTGTGGCGCTGATAGAAGGCAAGGGCGCCTACAGTCACTTTAAGTTCGAAGCCGGGGTGCACCGTGTCCAGCGTGTCCCTGTTACAGAGGCCAGCGGCCGGATTCATACTTCAACCGTTACCGTCGCGGTCATGCCTGAGGTGGATGAGGTGGATGTGCAGATCGATCCCATGGATCTTCGCATCGACACCTTCTGCTCATCCGGCGCCGGAGGGCAGAGTGTCAATACGACAAAATCGGCGGTACGGATTACCCATATCCCGACCGGTGTGGTGGTGAGCTGCCAGGACGAACGGTCGCAGCTGAAGAATCGCAACAAGGCGATGAGAACCCTGCGGGCCAGAATCGTCGAGGCAGAGCGAGAGAGGCAGGAGGCGGAGATCGCCCAGAGTCGCAAGGCCCAGGTCGGCACAGGCGAGCGAAGCGAGAAGATTCGCACCTACAATTTTCCACAGAATCGTGTGACAGATCATCGTGTCGGTGTGACCTTGCACAAGTTGGAGCAGGTGCTCGAGGGCGACCTCGGCGACCTTGTCCAGGCTCTGAAAGCGCAGCGTCAGCAAGAAGTGGGAGCCGCCTAATATGGATGCAGTTGCCCCGATTCCCCAATCGACAGGCCGAGTGACGCTCTGTGAGGTGATCGCTGAGGCGCGGCGGATACTGGAACAGGCCGGTATCGAAAGCGCGGATCAAGAGGCCTTGTGGATCGTAGAGCATGTGCTTCGTCTTCCCTCACACCATGTGATCGCCGACCGAGATCGACTGTTGTCTCAGGCCGAATTGTTAGCTGCGAGAGCGCTGATCCGGCGGCGGGTCGGTCGTGAACCCTTGCAGTACATTCTGGGGACTCAGGAATTTTGTGGATTGGAATTTACGGTGAACCCAGCAGTGCTCATCCCGAGGCCGGAGACCGAGCTGTTGGTGGAGTATGTCCTGCAACGCATTTCCGTCGAGCGACAGGCAACCATCCTCGATGCCTGCACGGGATCCGGGTGCATTGCCGTGTCGATTGCGCGACTGAGACCTTGCGCACGGGTGATTGCGACGGACCTCTCGAACTCCTCGCTCGCTGTCGCCAGGCAGAATGCCGCTCGTCATGCGGTATGCGAGCGCATCACCTGGTTAGAAGGCGACTTGCTGGAGCCGTTGGTCACGCAGGCGCTGGAAGGGTGTATCGACGTCATCGTCTCGAACCCACCGTATATTGCAGAGACCGATTGGGCGACGCTTCAGCCTGAAGTGCGGCTATTCGAGCCGCGGGGCGCGCTGGTGGCGGGGCCTCATGGGACGGAGTTACACGAACGGTTGCTGCGGGAGGCCAGCCAATACCTGTCTCCCGGAGGCGCATTGATCATGGAAATCGGTGCCGGACAGGCTCGTGCCATGCGTCGGATTGTCGACCAGATGCCCGAATATAGATTTCACCGGCTGGTCTACGATGAGGCGGGGCTTGAGCGTGTGGTGATCGTGGAGCGAGTAGGGGCATAGGGGACGATGGATCGTACGGTCATCATCGGCGGGGCGCCGCTTCGAGGAGAGGTCGAGATCAGCGGGGCAAAGAATGCCACATTGCCGATCTTGGCCTCGACCATTCTTGGCGGCGGCGAGTGTGTGATCACCAATATACCTCGCGTGGTGGATGTCCTCACCATGGGTAAGCTGTTGGGCATCTTGGGCGCAAAGGTGCACCATGAGGGGAATCGGGCGACCATTAACGCCGCGGTGATCACGTCGACCCAAGCTCCGTACGATCTTGTGAAGACCATGCGGGCCTCCGTGCTTGTGCTGGGGCCGCTGTTGGCGCGATGGGGAGAAGCGACAGTGTCGATGCCCGGTGGCTGCGCGATCGGGTCGCGGCCCGTCAACCTCCATCTTGCCGGACTCGCCAAAATGGGGGCGGAAGTTTCGATGGAGCACGGGTATATTCATGCCAAAGCGAAACGGCTGAAAGGGGCGCAAATCTATTGCGATACGCCGACGGTCACCGGAACGGAGAATTTGATGATGGCTGCGTCGCTCGCCCAGGGAACGACGGTCATTGAAAACGCCGCGAAGGAGCCGGAGATCGTGGACCTCGCAAATTTTCTCATAAAGCGAGGAGCCCGTATCGACGGCGCCGGGTCGGATGTCATTACGATCGAAGGCGTCCGTGAGTTGTACGGGAGCGATCACGACGTCATTCCGGATCGCATCGAAACGGGAACCTATCTGGTGGCAGGGGCCATTACGGGTGGCGCAGTGACGCTCAATCGATGTTGCCCGCATCATTTAGACGCCTTGCTGTTGAAGTTACGGGAAGCCGGTGTCGAGTTACAGGTCGAGAAGGAGCGGATTCATCTCAATGCGGCCTCGCGGCTTAAAGGGATCGACATTCGGACTTTGCCGCATCCCGGATTTCCCACCGACATGCAGGCGCAGATGGTGGCCTTAATGACGGCGGCCGAGGGCACAAGTGTGATTACGGAGACGGTATTCGAAAGCCGGTTCATGCATGTCGAAGAGTTGCGGCGGATGGGCGCCGAGATCAAAGTCGAAGGCAATCGGGCGGTCGTGACCGGACCGACTAAGCTGGCCGGAGCCCCGGTGATGGCGTCCGATCTTCGTGCGAGCGCAGGATTGGTCTTGGCCGGTCTTGCAGCAGAAGGCACGACGGAGATTTTACGGGTCTACCATCTGGATCGCGGGTATGAGCGGATGGAGGAGAAACTGCGTGGGTTGGGTGCGACGATTACCCGTCACAAAGAAGGAGCGGGTTCAGCCGAGGCTTGTTGATACTATGCTGACGATTGCCTTGTCGAAGGGGAAAATGTTGGATCTCACGCTGGACGTCTTTCGCCGGGCGGGATATGCCATGGGCAGCCTCTCGACCGAGAGTCGTCGGCTGGTATTTCCCTGTCCGGAGGTCGGCATGACCTTTCTGGTCGTGCGTCCGACCGACGTGCCGACCTATGTCGAGTATGGCGCGGCGGACGTCGGGATTGTCGGGAAAGACGTCTTGATGGAGCAGGATAGCGACGTATATGAACCATTGGATTTAGGGTTTGGAGCGTGTAGAATTGCCGTCGCTGCGCTTCAGGGGCAGGCTTCACGCGATCGGCTGTCCTCGAAAATTCGGGTCGCAACGAAGTATCCGAAGATCACTGAGCGATATTTCAATCAGCGCGGCGTGCCGGTCGAAATCGTCAAGTTATACGGCTCGATCGAACTGGCTCCGTTGGTCGGTCTGGCCGATCGGATCGTCGATCTGGTCGAGACCGGCAACACCTTGAAGGCGCATCAACTTGTTGAAGTCGAGTGTATTGCGCGGTCCACAGCCCGGTTGGTTGTCAATCGAGCGAGTTTGAAGCTGAAGCATGCGGTAGTCACAGAGTTGATCAAAAATCTCAGGGCCGTCACCAGCGCAGCGATAGAGCCTCGACCATCCGTTCCGCGGAAGTCTTCGCGCGGAGCACGTCGAAAGGTGAGACGGACGCCCATATGAAGATTGTCGCCTCCACCGAGCGAGTCTTTTCCTCCGCACTGAAAAAAGTGGCTTCGCGCGCCCGCGTGCAGGGGGCGGCCGTTGAAAAAACGGTCAAGTCTATTCTGCAAGCCGTGGAACGGGGCGGCGATAAGGCCGTCCTCCGCTATACCAAACAATTCGACCGCGTCTCCATGAAAGATTCGGAGCTGCGCGTGACTCCGGAAGAAATCAAAGACGCATATTTTCATATTCGGAAAGACGAGGGCGATGCACTCCGGTTCGCGGCCCAGCGGATCACATCGTTCCACGAGCGCCAACGCATCAAGACCTGGATGTATCAGGACAACGAGGCGACACTGGGACAGTTGGTCACACCGGTCGATTCAGTCGGGGTCTATGTGCCGGGCGGCAAGGCCGTCTATCCCTCATCGGTCTTGATGTGCGCGATTCCGGCCAAGGTCGCGGGTGTTTCCCGTGTGGTCATGTGTACCCCGCCGCAAAAAGGTCCGATCAATCCCTATTTGCTGGTTGCGGCCGACATCGCCGGGGTCACGGAGATCTATCGCATCGGAGGCGTGCAAGCAGTCGGAGCGATGGCCTATGGGACCAAGACGATCGCGCGCGTCGACAAAATTGTGGGTCCTGGCAATATTTATGTTGCGACGGCCAAACGGCTTCTCTACGGCACGGTCGGGATCGACATGGTGGCAGGCCCGAGCGAATTGCTCGTCGTGGCAGATGACGACGCCAAACCGGCCCATGTCGCGGCCGATCTTCTCTGCGAAGCAGAACACGATGAAGATGCACAGGTCTATCTCGTTACGACGTCGGCCCGGTTGGCGAAGGATGTCGTGCGACTCATCGACAGTCAGTTGAAGGGGTTGCTACGGGAAAAGATTGCAGCCAAGTCCATCGCGCGACATTCGGTGGCCTTCGTCGTCGCTACCATGGATGAAGCTATCGATGTGGCTAACGAGATTGCCCCTGAACACTTGACTCTCTCGGTCGATGAGCCGTTTGAATATTTAGAGAAAATCCGTCACGCGGGGGCGCTTTTCTTAGGCCGGTATACTCCTCCATCGGTTGCAGATTATGTGGCGGGACCGAATCATGTCTTGCCGACCGGCGGGACGGCGCGTTTCTTTTCGGCGCTCTCCGTGCACGACTACATCAAGGTGAGCAACATCGTGCATTATACACGCCCGGAGTTAAGCAGGGTGAAGGATCATCTCGTGCGCTTGGCGCATATCGAAGGGTTCGACGCCCATGCCAAGTCGGCGCAAAGCAGGTTTTCATGAAGAAAAACGGATCTGCACTTCGACAGTCGTCGATTCACCGAGCCACGAAGGAAACGGACATCCACGTCGAATGGACATTGGACGGGAGCGGGCAGGGAAAGATCGACACAGGGATTCGCTTCTTCGATCACATGCTGGAGCTGATGTCCAAGCATGGGTTTTTCGACATCACGGTCAAAGCCAAGGGCGACATCGATATCGACGAACACCACACGGTAGAGGATGTCGGCATCGTGATGGGCAAGGCCTTGCATCAGGCCTTGGGCGAGAAGGCGGGAATCAAGCGGTTTGGATTTGCCTCAGCCCCGCTCGATGAAACGCTGGCCCAGGTCACGGTCGATCTGAGCGGTAGGCCCTATCTTGTCTACAACGTGGTGTTGCCGGATCGAAAGATCAAAGCCTTCGATCTCGGTCTCTTCGAGGACTTCTTCCAGGCCTTCGTGACGCATGGTGGATTGAACCTCCACGTGAATCTCATGTACGGGCGCAACCCGCACCATATTATGGAAGCCATCTTCAAGGCGTTAGCCAAGGCATTGGATCAGGCAACGATGCCGGAAGAGCGATTGGCAGGGAAGGTGCTGTCGACGAAGGGGATGCTATAAGACGGATTTTTACAGACGGCTCAGAGCCCGGTGAATGAAGGGGATGGCATGTTGAATGGGCCATCCCCTTTTTGTTGCTGAACGTAGCGATAAAGAAGAACCTCAGCCTGTGGATCTATCATGCATACATGTTAGTGGCAGAGTCAGCTCAGTTGCGGTATTGTTACAATCTTACGGTCAGATTAGGGAGCAGGATGTGAGTGGAATCAGGAGTCTTCCCTCTCGCATCCATCAGGATGCTCAAAAAGGCCGTTCAGCAAGGCCGCAGGCGAGTCGGAACCGGAGGCGTACCCTCAGGGGTACGTTGAGGATTTCGATGAGCCGAGAACAAAGCTGGCGGGCTTTTTCAGCATCCTGCAGGAATTGAATGTGATCGCGATCATCGACTACGGTATGGGTAACCTGCGCAGTGTCTCCAAAGCCTTCGAGGCGATGGGACATCAGGCGGTGGTGACACGTGACCCGCGCGTGATTGGAAATGCGAGTCATGTGGTGTTACCGGGTGTCGGGGCCTTTGGGGACTGTATGGCCAACGTCGATCGCTATGGGTTGGCGGAACCGATTCGCACGGCGATTCAATCGGGAAAGCCATTTTTGGGAATCTGTTTGGGGCTCCAATTATTGTTCGAGGAGAGTGAGGAATTTGGGGCCCACAAGGGGCTCGGTATCATTCCCGGAAAAGTCAGACGATTTGCCGTCGATCAGAGCCTAAAGGTGCCGCACATGGGGTGGAATAGGGTCTCGCTTGAGCGGCGCTGCCCCCTGTTCGAAGGGATTCCCAACGAGTCGTACTGGTACTTTGTGCATTCATTCTATGTCGACCCCTCCGACAAGGCCGTTGCAGCAACGACGACGGACTATGGGGCGACGTTTGTGTCGAGTATTTGGCGGGACAATGTGGTGGCCTGTCAGTTCCATCCCGAAAAGAGCCAGGCCGTCGGGTTGCAGTTGGTCAAAAATTTTGGATCTTGGCACGCATAGCTGTCAGGGGTTAGGCCTGCGGGTGAGGTGATGAAAATGAGAAACAAGCGAACGGTCGCCTCACGCCTGACGCCTCGCGCGCTCACGCTGGTGATTCTCGCGCTAGCCGTAGTCGGCTGCAGCGGATCGAAAGTGACGACGAGATCGTCCGCAGAATTGCCGCGCTATCAGGTTCGCACCATCGCGCTGGTCCCGTTCACGACCCTCACAACTCCACAGGTGAGGGATGTCGTCGATCAGACCTTCTCGGTGCCGGCGGGGGTTCGCCGATCTGATATCGCATTCGCCATACCGCCGAATACCGAACAGCCCCTCCGGCAAACAGTCATTGTGCCGACTAGTGCTGGGGATACTGTTACCCAATTATTCTGGAGCAGGTTAAGGACAAGGCAGGGTGTGACGGTGCTGGCACCGAGTGAAGCAGCGAGAGTGCTGGCATCCCAGACGACGACTCAACTTCCAGCCGGTCAATTACCGGCGGTCACAGTGATGAAGCAGCTCAAGGTAGATGCGTCGCTGATCGGCCAAGTGTTGGTATACCAGGAGCGAGTCGGTGGTCGCTTTGGCGCCAGCCCTGCTGCGATGGTGGGATTTGAAGCTAAGGTTGTCGCGGCTGACGGGCAGGTTTTGTGGGAAGGGAATTACTACGAGAGACAGCGGCCGATGACGGAAGATGTGATGGGGTTTATTCAGCGGCACGGGGTATTTGTCACGGCGGATGAGCTGGCAGCCTATGGGGTCGAACATTTGCTCCTCGAGTTCCCGTTTGGAAAGGCAGAGGAACGGTAGCAGATATGCTCGTGATTCCAGCGATCGATCTGAAAGACGGCCGCTGTGTCCGGTTGCGTCAGGGCGACATGGCCGCCGAAACCGTCTATTCAGACGATGTACCGGCTGTCGCAAGGCAATGGCAACAAGCAGGCGCGTCCCTGATCCATGTCGTAGACCTGAATGGAGCAGTGGATGGGGAGCCCCGCAATCTTCCCCAGATCGAAGCGATCATTCGTACCGTTACCGTGAAGGTGCAGGTGGGAGGAGGGATCCGGTCGATCGAAACGGTACGTCGTTATCTCGGCGCAGGCGTGACCAGGCTGGTGCTCGGTACTGCGGCCTTGACCGATCGGTCTTTCTTAGAAAAAGCCTGTCTGGAGTTTCCTCACCAGATTCTGTTGGGGCTTGATGCGAGGGATGGGAAGGTGGCGGTACGAGGTTGGACGGCAGTGTCGGAGACGAAGGCGACGGATCTACTCGGTCAGTTGGAAGGCCATGCGTTGGGCGCGGTGATTTATACGGATATTGCCCGCGATGGGATGCTGGGTGGACCGAATCTGACAGCGCTGCGTGAAGTGGTGGAGTTGTCGTCGTTCCCCGTGATTGCCTCCGGCGGGATTTCGCGAGTCGAAGACTTGAAGGCTGTGCAGGCGCTCGGTCATCAGGTTGAAGGCGCGATTGTGGGGAAGGCGCTCTACGACGGCAAGCTAGATTATCGCGTTGCTCTAGCAGCCCTCGGTGAGGCGTAAGGGGTAAAGTGTTGACCAAACGCATAATTCCCTGTCTCGATGTCAAAGACGGCCGCGTCGTCAAAGGCGTGAGTTATGTCAATTTTCGCGATGCGGGAGATCCAGTTGAAGCGGCGATGCTTTACGACCGCGAAGGAGCCGATGAACTCTGTTTCCTGGACATCACGGCCTCCCATGAGAACCGTAAGACGACCATCGATGTGGTCGAGCGGACGGCGGCACAGGTATTTATGCCCCTGACCGTCGGCGGAGGAGTCAGAACGATTGAGGACATCCGGGCGCTGTTGAACGCGGGCGCGGATAAGGTGAGTATCAATACTGCGGCAGTCCAACGGCCTGAGTTTGTGAAGGAAGCAGCGGAGCGATTCGGGACGCAGTGTATCGTCGTGGCGATCGATGCCAAACATCGCGCTGCGCCGGCGACAGGGTGGGAAGTGTTTACTCACGGTGGCCGCAAGTCGACCGGGCTCGACGTTGTCGAATGGGCAAAGACAATGGCGCAGTATGGGGCAGGTGAGATCTTGCTGACGAGCATGGATCAAGACGGCCATCAGCATGGCTATGACCTGGCGTTGACTGCCGCCGTATCGGAGGCCCTGTCGATTCCGGTCATTGCGTCTGGCGGTGTCGGAAATTTGGATCACCTCTATGATGGATTGGTCGAGGGCAAAGCCGATGCGGTGCTGGCCGCGTCTATTTTCCACTTCAGGACCCACACGATTCCTGAGGCGAAGGCCTATCTCCGTCAGAAGGGAGTGGCGGTTCGATTATGAATGCCGGGCAATTGAAATTCGATGCGCAGGGGCTGATTCCTGCAGTCGTGCAGGATTGGCGGGACGGGACGGTGCTGATGGTGGCTTTTATGAACCAGGAGGCTTTGCAAAAGACCGTCGAAACCAAGTCCGTGCATTTCTGGAGCCGCTCGCGCCAGGCGCTATGGGAAAAGGGTGAGACCTCCGGCCACAGGCTGCAGCTCAAGGATCTATTTTTAGATTGTGACGGCGATGCCCTTCTCGTGAAGGTCGAACCGGTCGGCCCGACCTGCCACACAGGAGAGAGGGCCTGCTTCTTTTCTCGTCTGGACCAGCCTGGGACGAAGACGTCCGAGTCCTGGGGGGGAATTCTTGAGCGTCTCTACCAGACGATCCAGGAGCGGAAACGTCAGCCCTCAAGCGAGTCCTATACCTCCAAACTGCTGGAAGGCGGTGTCGATCGTATCTTGAAGAAGGTCGTCGAGGAGGCAGGCGAGGTGGCAATTGCGGGGAAGGGTGGGAAGAGGGACGAGATTGTCTACGAAACGGCGGATCTGTTGTTCCACACTCTAGTGGCGCTAGGGTACCACGGCATCACGCCGCAGGAGATCTATCAGGAGTTGGCGACTCGGTTCGGAAAATCAGGCTTGAGAAAAGAAGCGACCAAATGAGCGACTGTCTCTTTTGCAAAATCGTCGCGCGGACCATTCCTGCAACGCTGGTCTATGAGGACGAGCTGGTGGTGGCGTTCGACGATATCAATCCCCAAGCTCCGACACATACGCTCGTCATCCCTCGCAAACATGTCACTTCGATTGCCGAACTTCAGGATTCGGATGTGACGCTACTTGGGCGTCTGTTGCTGGCAGGCAACAAGGTTGCACGACAGAAGGGGATTGCCGATGCCGGCTACCGCTTCGTCGTCAATACCGGTGCCGATGGCGGCCAGAGTGTATTTCATCTTCATCTCCACATCCTAGGCGGCCGCCACATGAGCTGGCCTCCCGGCTAACCCTTTTCCATTGCAGATTTTCTGTCACTGACCACCCTTGCCAATGTCCTGAATCTAAGACATACTGTGCCCGTGAAGTCGATTACGTTTCATCCCAAGGCGCTGGCATTCATTCGAAACCAATCGCCGATGATCAAGCGTGAGATCGGTGAAGCACTTCGTGATGTTCAGAAGGGTGTCAGTCTCGGCTTACCTCTCAGTAGGCCGATGCCTACGGTGGCATCAGGTGTTCACGAGCTTAGAGTTAGAAGCGCAACGACGGTTGTGCGAGTGTTCTACTTTGTAAAAGTTGTTGATACGATTGTGGTGTTTCACGGATTCCAAAAGAAGACCCAGAAGACGCCTGCGCATGAAATTGCCATTGGCCAACAGCGACTCAAGGAGGTATTGGATGACTAGGCCTAAGACCCGCAAGCGTGTGACCGTTCGGACTGCCGAGGACCTTGGACATGCCTTGGGTTTGTCAGCAGCTGATACCGCCGAAATGGAGTTCCGTTCGGAGCTTACCGTTGCACTGGCGAAAATCATTCAAGCAGGACGGCTCACCCATGCCGAAATTGCAAAATACGCCGGCACGTCGAGAACACGAGTGACCGCAATTGCAAACGGGAACACTCATGGTGTCTCAACCGATGTGCTCATTCGAGTTCTCGCCGCAACAGGCTACCGCGCTGAAGTAAGGGTAAAAAAGGCTGCAGCATGAGGCGGGTGACGGTCTTCCTCCTGCTCGTGGAACTGAGGAGGGGATGGAGCCTGATGATCTCCTGTGCTCGCGCAAGACGTGGCTTCAGAAGGATGCGAGGGGGCGGGCAACCATCCTTCTTGCTCGCAGAGCCCCCACGATGTACCGGTGGTCGCTCGATGCGCGCAGTGAAGAACGGTTTGCCTGCCCCCTCTGGAAAAATTGAAGCATTGGAAGGGCCTCGCTCGACGGCCGCAGTCAAAAGCTCCTCACGTCCTTAGCTGGGCTGGGCATTGACATGAAGATAAGATTAGGAATGGACGCGCGCAGTGGAAGATCAATCAGCCCCATCCCCGAATAGATAACGAGCGAGCTTGGAAGGATTATTGAGGAGGAAGAGATGGCGTTCGTTGTGCGCCGTCAACGGCGGCCTTGTCGCAGAATAAAGTTCCTGGAACCATTGGTTGCCATGTCCTCGAATTCTTCGTCGTCAATGACTTCGTCGAAGCGGCGGTTCTTGCCGAGGCCAGCGAGTTCTCCCAGTGTTGCTTCGTGGTCAAAGTTGAGCGGGCGGTTGTCGGGCATAGGCTAGTCCTGTGTGGTCAGTTCGACGACCACGGCTTCCAGAAGTTGTTCGGCGGTGGTGCGGGCGGTGGCAAGCTGCGTTTCCAGCTCGTCCACCAAGGCCATCAGTTGCTCCACTTTCGCCACGATCCGACGTTGTTCGGCGAGGGGTGGGAGGGGAACCCAATATTTTCTGACGTTATTCGCTGACAGATTCGGCTGCGCCGAGCCGTTATCAAATTCATAGATCTGGTCGCGCCCCAACGGACTCATCAGAAAGTGATATGCAAATTTTGGATCAACTAACGACGAGAGGCGAATGATCACTAGCGAGGAAGCAACCGCACCTTCTTCAAATTGAGTGATAATCGCTGTTTTCCCGAGCGTCGCACCCCGTAGACAATAGACCAAATCACCTGGGCGCACCTTGCCGCTCCGGAGCGAATCGAATTTCTCCCGCGTGATGTAGTGCATCGAATCCGTGGAAAGCGTTCCATCGGGTTCAATGTGCCCTGTGTTGATCCACGCTACACCTTCCTGAACATACTCAGCTTTGTTTGGATAGTTTTTGCTTCGGTCGCCATTGATTAAGTCGCTGACCTGACCTAACTGTATCCATCTCCAACTGTCGGGTAACTCAAACGGAGTCTCTTGCTCGCCCTTTGGCCTCGTAACGGGCGGTAACAAGCGTACCTCCGCAGGTTCGTCGTTGGCGTCTTGGGGAACTAGTTTGCCTTGGACGGCGAGGGTGAGGATCGACTTGCGGAGGTCGGTGGCGGGGATGCTGTAGGACTTGTGGAAGAGCAGGTCGAGGTTGGCCAGGGTGGGTGCGTCGGCAAAACGGGCCAGCGACGCGCGGGCGAGCGCGGCGTGCCGCGGCTCCTGTTCCTGCTGCTGCGCCTCCAGCCGATCACACAACGCCATCAACTCATCCACCTTCGCCACAATCTGCTTCTGCATAGCCAGGGGTGGAAGAACGACCTTCAAGCCTAGAACTTCTCTTCTGCCGATACCGGGAATAGCGATGCCAGTTTTGGCATTCTGAAAGTGTTCAGCTGCTCGCTTCAGTACGAAATGCACAAACTCAGGTTCAGCACCTGTCACACGAATTGCCATGAGCTGACGGCTGATTGCCGTTGGCTGATCAACGAGGACATTCGTCTTCCCAACTCCAGATCCCTTCACAGTGATCAAGATGTCGCCGGGCTTCGCCGTGATTTTCGGCTGCTCGGTCCAGCGCGTTGGAATTGGGTTTTTCTCGCCGAAGTCGGAAGGGCCAGTGAGGTATGGAATACCACGACCCTCTTCGTTGTGTTCATGGCCAAGCAAGTGTTGCCCCGAAATTAGCTCAATTACATCCCCCAAGACACCTTCGCTCCATTCAGCAAAGTTGGTGTGGCACAGTTTTCCAGTGATCGCCCACTCCAGCACCAACTCTCTCATCTTCGCCACTGCATCGGGCGCGTCGGCGAACTGGTCGAATTGCTCGAAGAAGGTTTCCAGCTTCATGTCTTGGCTTCTTCGGCGCGGGTCCATTCGAGGAGCTTGGCTTTGAGCAGTTCCTTCGAGGGGAGGTAGAGCTGGTATTCCTTGGCGTGGATGTTGGCGCCTTTGGGCAGAGTGAGTTTCACCACGGCGTCTTTCTTCTCCTTACACAGGAGCAGGCCAACGGTGGGGTTTTCCTCCGGCAGCTTCACATGGCGGTCGTAGTGGTTCACATACATCTGCATTTGGCCGAGGTCCTGGTGGGTGAGCTTGTCGAGCTTCAGATCAATGACGACGTAGCAGCGCAGGAGGCGGTTGTAGAAAACGAGGTCGAGAAAGTAGTGGTCGCCATCGAAGGTGAACCGCTTCTGCCGCGCCTCGAAGAGAAAGCCTTTGCCGAGTTCGAGGAGGAACTTTTCGAGATGGGTGATGAGGGCGGATTCGAGATCGGACTCGGAGTAGCGGGCGCGCTCTTCCAGGCCGAGGAATTCGAGCACGAGGGGTTCCTTGAAGAGGTCTTCCGGTTTCGTGACGATCTGCCCTTCGCGGGCGAGGCGCTTGATGCCGGCTTTGTCGCGGCTGAGGGCGAGCCGTTCATAGAGGCTGGCGGCTTTCTGGCGTTTGAGTTCGCGGACGCTCCATCCTGAGTTGGCCGACTCGATTTCGTAAAAGCTCCGTTCGTCCGGGGCTTTGATGTCGAGCAGCTCGACGTAATGTGTCCAACTCAGGACAAATGGGAGCGAGGTGGATTTTTCAGTCACTGCCTGAATAATTGCCGATGGGTTGGTTGCCGACTGACCTTTTGAGGAGGGCAGTCTCCATTTTTCAGCCGGTGACTGAAGAATCTGAATCCGCTCTTTCCAGAGGAGGAAAAACCGCCGCATATTCGACAAGTTCACCACAGAGAACCCCCGCCCAAACTCCTCCGTCAGCCGCGCCGAAAGCTCCTTCAAAAGTTCGGCTCCATACGCGGCCCGCCTTTCACCCTTCTGCTCATGCTCGACGATGCGGCGACCGATCTCAAAGTTGGTCATCACCTGAAACATATCGACGACGGAAGCAACTCCTCGGCGGGCGGACTGGATGAGCTTGCGCACCTCCGTCATGAGCGGAGCGAGGCTGTCGGGTTTCGCCTTGGCCACGGCGGTTTGTGTAGCGACGACAGGCTTCTTTTTCATCGGGTCAGCGCCGCCATAAGCTGAGCTTTCAACTGTGCGCGTGTCTCGGCGATCTGGGCTAGGAGCTTTTCGTATTCGGGCAGGAGGTGGTCCACGTCGCCGGGACCGGTGTCGGGGTTGTGCGGGTTCTTGAGGTCGAGGTTGAAGTTGCCTGCCTTGATCTGGTCGATGGAGACGCGCCAGGCTTGCTCGTTTTCCACGCGAGCGGCGAAACCATTCGATTCATCGCCCCACCAGGCACGTTCCGGTTCAAACTCTTCGATGCGGATAGGTTTGCCCTTGTTGTAACTCTTGGCACCGGGTGGATAGGGGTGCTCGTAGTACCAGATCTCGGCGGTGGGCTGGCCCTTGGTGAAGAACAATAGATTCGTACGGATGCCGGTGTAGGGATTGAACACGCCGTTGGGCAATCGGACAATCGTATGCAGGTTGCACTCGCTGAGCAGCGCTTCCTTGATGCGCGTTTTGACGCCTTCACCAAACAACGTGCCGTCAGGCAACACCAGCCCTGCGCGCCCACCGGGCTTGAGAATCTTCATGAGCAGCACGAGGAAGAGGTCCGCCGTCTCACGGGTCCGGAACTCTGATGGGAAGTTGGCCTCGATGCCGTCTTCTTCCATGCCGCCGAACGGCGGGTTCGTGACGATGACGTCTACCCGCTCCTTGGGTGACCAGTCACGCAGCGGGCGAGCCAGCGTGTTGTCATGCCTAACGTTGGAGGGGACATCGATTCCGTGCAGCAGCAAGTTTGTCATGCACAAGACGTGCGGTAGGTGTTTCTTTTCGATGCCGGAAAAACAGTCCTGAATGAACGCTTCATCGGCTTCGGTCTTGGCCTGCCTCCGCAAGTGCTCTATGGCACAGACCAAGAAGCCTCCAGTGCCGCAGGCCGGGTCAAGGATAGTTTCGCGCTTCTTCAGGCTGGGGTTCACCTGCTCGACGATAAATTGCGTCACGGCCCGTGGAGTATAGAACTCACCTGCGTTACCGGCGGACTGGAGATCCTTGAGGATCTTCTCGTAGATATCGCCGAACATATGGCGGTCATCGGAGGCATTGAAGTCGATGGCGTTGATCTTGTTGATGACCTGCCGCATGAGGGTGCCGTTCTTCATGTAGTTATTGGCATCCTCGAAGGTCATGCGGATCAGACCGGCGATCTTATCTGCACCACCAGTCAATGACTTGAGCTTTGGCAGGAGGGTGTTATTCACGAAATCGAGTAGCCCGTCACCCGTGATGCCCTCTTCATCCTTGGCCCAGTTTGACCAGCGCAGATGCTTCGGCAATGGCGATTTATAGTTATCGCGCAGGAGTTCCAGCTCTTTTTCGCGGTCATCAAAAATCTTGAGAAAGAACATCCAGCCGAGTTGCTCAAGGCGCTGTGCATCGCCGTAGGTGCCGGCGTCCTTGCGCATGATGTCCTGGATAGTTTTCACAATGTTCGAGACGTTGGACATAGGCTAGGCGGCTTTCTGATAAAGGGCCGATTCAAGTTCCCGAACGGCGGCCATGTAGTGATTCTTGCCCCCGAAGAGATTCACAATTTCCACCGGCGTTCCAAACTGTGTCAGTGGATCGACCTTGAGGATCTCAAGAGACTCCACACTCTTAACACCGCCATCGGCATACTTCTCAAGCAGCGCTTCGAGCACCGCCCGAGTCTTTGCGCCATGCTTGGCGAAGACATGCCGCTTCTTGACCTTGTCGGCCCTCTCACGGCGGGTGAGCGGTGGCTGGTCGAATGCGACATGGCAGATAATGTCAAAGGCGTCATAATCTTTTCCCACCTGCTCTGCGAGTTCTTCAAGAAACACCCCACGGCTTGAAAGCTCTTCGACGATGGCCTGCTTACGGTCGGCATCCTTCCAGGCGTTCAGGAAGGCGTCGAGCGAGGCATAGGCTTTCCGTACGGTCTTGCGCGTGTAATCTTTAAGCGACTCCGTGATGAGTTGGCCATGTTCATCGAGATATTGAACCCGCTCCGTCGCGACGGTCACCTCCACATCGTCCACGTAGTACTTCGCTGGACGTTCATGGACCGCAGGCGGCTCTGCGCTATCCGCCCAACCAAGATCAGCGTAGCCATCAAGGTGCTCTTCATCCCGCCCTTCCACCTCATCAGGAGGAACTGGTGAGTCATTGTGACCAGGCTCGTAGATCTGAACGGCCTCGCCATCGAAGTCTGGGTCCGCAAACAGCGCTGTAGCCCGTTTAAAATCCATGATGGTAAAGAAGAGCTTGTTATAGTCTTCATTGATACGCGTACCACGACCGATGATTTGCTTGAACTCAGTCATCGAGTTGATGGTCTTATCAAGCACGATGAGATGGCAGGTTTGGGCATCCACGCCGGTTGACATCAACTGCGAGGTCGTGGCGATGACTGGAAAGGTTGATTCGGGGTCGATGAAATTATCGAGCTGCGCCTTCCCTTCTTCGTTATCACCGGTGATCCTCATGACATACTTGCTGTTGGCGGCAGCCAGGTCTGGGTTGGCGTTGACCAGCGCCTGACGCATCCGCTCAGCATGGGGAATGTTTTCACAGAACACGATGGTTTTGGCAAAGCGATCGGTGGCCTTTAAGAACTCCGTGATCTTCGCTGCGACTAGCTCCGTCCTCTTTTCAAGCATGAGATTGCGGTCATAATCTGTAACATTGTATTCGCGATCCTCGACCACCTGACCATACTTATCTGTCTTACCTCTTTCCGGTCGCCACCCTTCCAAGTCTTTATCAATGCCAATACGGATCACCTTGTAGGGCGCGAGGAAGCCGTCGGATATTCCCTGCCGGAGTGAGTATGTGTAGAGCGGGTCGCCGAAGTACTCGATGTTGGAGACGGCCCTCGTCTCCTTAGGCGTGGCCGTCATGCCGATCTGAGTGGCCGACGAGAAATACTCCAGCACTTTGCGCCAGTTGGCATCTTCGGCGGCGCTGCCACGGTGGCACTCGTCAACGATCACCAGGTCGAAGAAATCGGGCGAGAACTGCTTGTAGATGTTCTGCTCCTCCTCGGTGCCTGTGACGGCCTGGTAGAGAGAGAGGTAAATCTCGAATGCTTTATCAACCGTACGATTGGTGATCTTGGTCATCGCTTGACCGAACGGCTTGAAGTCGTTGGTTTTGGTCTGATCGGCGAGGATATTACGATCGACGAGGAAGAGGATCCGCTTCTTGGCACCTGACTTCCACAGACGCCAGATGATCTGGAAAGCTGTGTAGGTCTTACCCGTGCCAGTGGCCATGACCAATAGGATGCGGTTCTCTCCGCGAGCGATCGCCTCGATGGTTCGATTAATGGCAATCAACTGATAATAGCGAGGTGTCTTGCCTGACCCGTCGTCAAAATAATCCTGTATGGTGACGGCTGCTTGTTTTGGCGTGTAGGTCCTGGCTTTGCAAAAGCGTGCCCAGAGCTCCTCGGGTGCTGGAAACTCTTGGAGGGGAATTTCCCGTTCAACCGCACTGGATGAAACAGTACGATCGTGCTCTAAAAAGGCATCTCCATTGGAACTGTAGGCAAATGGAATGTCGAGGATCTCCGCATACTCCAGTGCCTGTTGAATCCCGGCGCCCACCGAATGGTTGTTGTCCTTGGCTTCGATGACGGCAATGGGGATGTTCGGTCTATAGAAGAGGAGATAGTCGGCTTTCTTAGCCTCACCTCGCTTCACCGTCTTTCCACGGACAATAACCCGGCCCTTGGTGAAGTAGAACTCCTCCCGAAGCTGTGTCATCACATTCCACTTTGTACTGTCGGAACCGACCAGTGCGGGCGTAATGAATTTGGTGCAGATATCGCGCTCGGTGAGAGTCTTTTTGTCGGGTCCTGCCATGTAAGAAAACTCAGATTGCTAAAGCATTTGCCGCCGAAGGATACCCCTTTCCCTCCGAGAAATCACGTTCCTCCAAAGGGATGCCTTCGGGTTTCACGAACATGACCGGAGGAGCCAGTTACTACCGGACAGCTTATGCTCCGATGCTCCCTTCAAGCTCGCTACTCGTTTCCTCACAGGGCGGCATGGTTGATCCTCCATTGTGCGCGTAGAACAATGCAAATGTTTCCCTCCAAGCTTGCTCAGTATCTCTCAAGGATGGGGCCTGATTGATCTCCCACTGCGCGCGTTCAACGAGAGCCTTTGGAGGCCGCGCGTTGCGCGAGCACAGGAGATCATCAGGCCCCATCCCTTCCTCTGTTCTGCGAGCAAGAGGGGCACCTGGCCGTTTCCCTCCATCCTTCTGAGGCCACGCACTGCGCGTGCTAGGAAATCAACTGTGAGAAGAGTCGATAGAATGGGGTTGGTATGAGTAATGACCTACCGGGGCCGCTCGGAAAATTTCAACGAACATCTTTAGTGCTTCTGAAAAATTCAATGATCGCCTTGTTTTTTCCCGGCCATTCGCGGTGAGTCCCCGAGCCTTCACAATAGCTGGTTGTGACATTGTTCTTACAGCCCTTGTACGTGACACAGCCGTCTTCGCCTTGTACCGGGCTTGTAGGATCGCAACCATTACAGGCGGCCCACCATTGTATTGCCTCTTTCCCATAACCAGGGAAAAGGCTGTCTTGTCTACTGTGCATGAGCAGGACGGGAATCGGGTTAGGACAACTCTGGTCTTTCAAGTTTTCGCCCGTGATGCCCATCGCACTGGGAGCGATGGCCGCTGGGATATGTCTGGTGCCTTTGATAAAGGCGATGCCCATGGCAATAGTCCCGCCGTCGGAGTGACCGGTGAGGAAAATCCGCTTCTTCTCGATGCACCATTTCTGTTCAATCAGTCCCGGTATTTCAGCAAGCTCTTCAATTGCCTTGGGAGACAATCTGCGGTTATTTGCGTAGGCCACAATAAAGCCTGCCGTCGTCGCTTCTTGTGTGAGAGGCATAAACGTCTCCGATTCATATCGACTTGTTCCCGCAGGCGCATAGACCATGAGTAACGGGTGGGCGATCGTTGAATTATAATTCACCGGCGTTTTGACCATATAGCGAATGCCAGCTGATGTCTGCTCATCATTGCTGGTGCCTGCAATGCCTGGTTTGGTTCCTGGCTCGCAGCGAACCGTATTACTGTCGACTGCATACACAGCCTCGCCGAGCATTTTGCCACGATCAACGGCTTCACCATTGTTGTTCCCGGCATATTGAATTGCGCCAATCACACCAAGCATCAATAGGCCTATGGTGACGGCAATAATAGTTCTCCGATCAGGCGGCTTTCGTCCGAATGTCTTCATCTGTCCAGTGTTCATGTGAAGCTATCCTGCCCTCTATGATGCCTTGGCAGCCTTGAGATGCAGCTCCATCTGCACTCGTTCAAGCAGAAAACGTTTTAGGAGCTTCTGATAGGGAACATCGTGCTTGTTGGTCAACGCCTTGAGTTGATCCAGTAAAGATTTTGGCAGCCGGAGTGAAATCATCTCCGCTAACGGTTTGAATCGCAGAAAGATCCTCCTGCGGATTTTTGAGTCATCGAAATATGCAGTGGAGTCATGCGACGCCCAGAAGGCGGTTTCCTTCGCACTCGTGTTTCCCTCAGAAATAACAGAAATTTTCCGTTTACAGATAGTGAAGATGAAAGAGAGCCGTTGTCTTGCCTCATCGCGTTCACACCACATTTCTTTGCAAGGTGGAGCCATACCAGAGACAACCCCTTGACCCCTCACCCTCTATTTATTATAGCCAGCCCCGCGTTCCGGCATCCGGAGCGCGGGGCTAACACCCACAGGCGCTTGATCCCTTAGTAGGGGATCACATGCAAGCACTTCTTGTCCTCGTTGTTCCAGACCACGTCGCAGAGGTTCGACATCCGGGCGACGATCTGGGCCGCCACACCGCCGGTGCCGCCGAACAAGCCGCACCAGCCCAAGGTCACAAAGCCCCAATGCAACGGCGCCGCAAACAACTCATCGACGAACCAGAAGGCATGCCCCCACTCGTTGAGGCCCACGTTCGGGAGAATCATCATCGGCCCTACGATCGCCCCCACCAACGGGAACGACACGTTCTTGCTGAACTGCGGCAACCGGGTCATGGCATACAGGTAGCTCGCCACCC
>JABFSG010000023.1 GCA_013140715.1 Nitrospiraceae bacterium | reverse complement strand
GACCACGAGCTCCACATGATGATCCTTCAGCAACGAGAGGACTTGCTGTTCCTGCTGCGGCTGGGTCTCTTTGGTCACGGGACAGACGGAAAAGGGAATCTTGAACAGCTCGGCCCAGCCGGCGCAGGCATCGTGATTGGAAATAATCACCGGGATTTCGATGTGCAACTCGTCGCGTTTGTGGCGTTGAAGCAAATCCGCTAAACAGTGATCCTGCTTCGAGACCAGCAGCGCGGCCCTCGTTCGACGGCTTGAAAGGCGAACTTCATAGCGCATCTCGAAGGTCTTCGCGACCGGAGCGAAGGCGGCGGCAATTTCATCGGGCGGAATCTGCAAACCCTCGGCGGAAAACTCCATGCGCATAAGAAACTCGCTCGTCTCTTCATCGGTATGATGATCCGAATCGAGAATGTTTCCGCCGAAGTCGTGAATGAAGCCCGAGACGCGGGCCACGATACCTCTGCGATCTTTGCAGTGGATCAGAAGAACGACCGACTCATTCCGATGTGTCATCACGGGCCTCTTTTTTTCGAAGGATGTGATCGGGTCAAGTGTAGCAGGCGAGCCACGATACTGGCAGGAAATAGCGCTAGCAGGACGCTCAAAGATCGTCCTTTTCGTTCGTTCCCCGTGGTTTCTTGGTGCGAGGCCCAGGTTTGACGTTGCAGAATCGATCCACAACATCAAACGAGAAAAACTAGAAGCCCCCTACTCGAGAGACGCTTCACACTTCACGAGTTACGGCCTTCGAGCTGGCAGACTTTTTCAGCATCCCGCTTATGTAACGATGTGGCCCACCAGATCGTACAAGGCCGCATCGGTGATTTCGACCTTGACGAGTGTTCCCGCTGCAGCTGCTCCATCATTGATATACACGACACCGTCAATCTCAGGAGCCAGCCCCTCATGACGTCCTTCGAGCAATAACTCTGTCTCTTCGGAGACCCCTTCGACCAAAACTTCCATCACCGAGCCGATACGAGCCTGGCCACGAGCCGTCGCAATTTCTTCTTGCAAAGACAGGATCTCATTCCTTCGCTCACCCATCACCGACCGTTCAACCTTGTCCTTCAACCCGACGGCGGGCGTGTCTTCCTCATCCGAATACAAAAACACCGCCACCCGATCGAATTCGGCCTCCTCCACATAGCTCTTGAGTTCGTTGAACGCCTGCTCTGTCTCTCCCGGAAACCCCACAATGAAGGCCGTGCGAAATGTGACACCGGGAATGCGCGTCCGGATCCGATCGACGAGGGAGGCGATGGCCGCTCGATCACCCAGCCGATGCATCAGTTTGAGCATCCGATCGTTGATGTGTTGCAACGGCATATCGATATACTTGGTGATCTTTTCTTCTCCAGCGTAGAGGTCCAACAATTCATCCGATACTTGTTGTGGGTAGAGATAAAACGGCCTGATCCAGCGCAAGTCCTTCACCTTCACCAACTCTCGAAGCAGGCCGACGAGGCCTTGGCGCAAGCCAAGATCGACGCCATAATTCACCGTGTCCTGCGAAATGAGATTGATTTCCTTCACGCCTTCAGCCGCGAGGCGCGTCGCTTCTGCCACGATCGATTCTACCGGGCGGCTTCGCTGCTTGCCCCGCATCAAGGGGATCGCACAGAACGCGCAATTGCGGTTACAGCCTTCGGCGATTTTTACATAGGCACTATGAGGTTTCCCCAGACGGAGCCGTGGGGCATCTGCGTCATACAGATAGGGAGGTTCGCTGATCCAGAGCCGTTGCTGCCGTTTCTTCGGTGCCAACAGATCGCGACAAATCTCGGCAATCCTACCGAACTCGCCGGTTCCCACCACGCCATCAAGCTCCGGTAATTGGTTGAGGAGATCTCCTTGATATCGTTGGGCCAGACAGCCGGCGGCAATCAGCACCCGACAAGACCCTGTTTCTTTGAGTTTGCCATGCGCAATGATCGTATCGATGGACTCCTGCTTGGCCTCTTCGATAAAACCACAGGTATTAATAATGACCACTTCCGCCTTCTTCGGGTCATCAGTCAGGGCAAACCCATCTGTCACCAGGGTGCCCAGCATGACTTCAGAATCCACCTGGTTTTTTGAGCAACCCAGATTGACGAAGCCGATGGTGGTCTTTTTGCTATGTGAACGACTCGGAGTGATCAATCGAGAAGGCATGGGAAGCAGTCTACGGGACGGTTGAAAAGCCTGTCAATCGACAGCTTCTCTACGTAGTCTGTTCATTTTCCATTCTTTGGAGGGCAAGGAGGCTTACTCCCCGATTGCGCGCGTCCAACGAGCACCGTTTCATCGTGCGCGTTGCGCGAGCAAGGGGAGCGGCCGCCTTGCCCTGCCCTCGCCTCTTATGGCATCATGCACCACTTTGGAGACGAGTATGGAGCATTTGCTCGAATACGTCGGTTCTGTGCATATTTACCTTGGGCCGTACCGGGGAAACCCGATCGCCTTATATTTAAAGAGGACAGATGCCGGGTGTCAGATAGGTCCAAAAGCCTATCCGTGGAATGACGTCGTGGGAACCGGTGAAACGCCGAATAAAGCTGCCGCTGATTTCGAAGGGAAATGGAAAACGAAAGGTTTGTCGACGGAAATGTATTCCGGTCCTTCGTGGGAAGGAGGCATCAAGCCGGAGAAGCCTGCTCCGCCCAAACCGCCAGCAGCTCCCAAACCAGCGGCATCCACTGCTGCATCAGCGCCCGTAGCCCCAACGGACGCACCTGCAGCCCCTCAGATTGACACCACATCGGCTCCTGCTCCAGCTCTGGCCGCTCAGCCTGCAGAAGAATCGAACTAACTCCCTCTATCTGGTTCATCTGGTTTGTCTGGTTGATTTAGTTCATCTGGTTAGTTTTGTTCAACCAAATAAACAAGATAAACCAAACAAACCAGACAACGGTCTTTTTATGACGGCGGGCTAGAGCGAACGTTTTGGAAGGCGGCCTTCCGGTGAGAGGTCAGCCAATTTGCTGTGCTTCATGCCATAGCCCATGTAGACCACAATGCCAATGGCAGTCCAAACGGCAAATCGAATCCAGGTCACCCATGGCAGAAAGCTCATCAAGCCGAGACAAGCCAGCAAACCTAAAATAGGGACAACCGGCATGAACGGGAGTCTAAATGGGCGTAGCTGATTTGGTTTTGTATAGCGCAGCACGACGACCCCGATACAAACCAAGACAAAAGCAAAGAGAGTGCCGATATTCGTCATATCTGCCGCGTCGCCAATGGGGATCAGGGCAGCGAGTGTTGCCACACCGATGCCGGTGAGAATTGTGGCATAGTGAGGCGTGCCATAGCGTGGGTGCACGGTTGCCAGCCAGGGGCTCAAGAGATGATCGCGGGACATCGCAAAGAATACCCGGATCTGGCCCAGCATCATGACGACAAGTACGCTGGTAATCCCGGCCACAGCCCCGATTGCCACAATCGCCGCTCCCCACTTGAAGCCCACCATACTCAACGCTTCGGCCACCGGCGCATGGATGTCAATCTGTGCGACAGGAACCAAGCCGGTCAAAACCGCTGCGACGGTAATGTAGAGGACAGTGCAGATGCCCAATGAGGCAATGATCCCAACAGGCAGATCCCGCTGAGGATTTTTTGCTTCCTCAGCGGTTGTCGAAATGGCATCGAATCCAATATAAGCGAAGAATACGATTGCCGCTGCGGCACCGACACCGGCGAACCCCTGCGGCATGAAAGGCGTCCAGTTATCGGTATTCACGACCGGCGTCCCCACGGCAATGAAGAAGAGGATGATCCCGAGCTTCAAGCACACAATGATGCCGGTTGCACGGGCGCTTTCTTTGATCCCAATGACAAGGATGATGGTGACGAGTAACACGATAATGGCGGCAGGGAAATTTGCCACGCCTGGGTCAGGTCCTACCGGTGGATGTGTGGCCCAGTGAGGCAATTCGATTCCGGCCAACCGGAGCAGCTTATTGAAATAGCCGGACCACCCGATCGCAACAGCGACGCAGGCTACGCCATATTCAAGAATCAAGTTCCAGCCGGTAATCCAAGCCAGGAACTCTCCCAACGTGGCATACGAATAGGTATAGGCAGAGCCGGCTGCGGGAATCATGGCGGAGAACTCTGCATAGCAGAGTGCCGCTAAGGCGCAGGTCACGCCTGAAAGCACGAAGGAGAGAATGATGCCGGGGCCTGCCCCAGGCCGATTGGCATCGCCGACAATGGCGGTGCCGATCAGGACAAAAATACCGGTGCCGATGATCGCGCCGATACCGAGTGCGGTCAGGTCCCAGGCCGTAAGAGTCTTCTTCAAACGATGACCGGGATGATCTGCGTCTGCGAGAATCTGTTCAATAGATTTGGTTCGGAAGATTCGGCTGATCACCGAACCTCCTCCGGCCGAGGGACTAGCGGAACGCACCACAGGGTCAACGAACTTCTCGTCCATATGGGGTCAAGTATAGCAGGCTATCCCCAAGAATAGCCGGACGAAACTGGCGGGATAGATGAATCCAGTTCATCTGGTTTCTCTTGTGTATTTGGTTGGTCTTGTTCATCAGAATACAGAAGAGAAACCAGCCGAGCCTCGCACCTTATGCACTGCGGCCTGTGGAGCGAGCGGCGCGCAGAAAAGCCTCGAACAGCCGCCGATGGAGAGGGTGCCGGTCGAAGAGAAATTCCGGGTGCCACTGGACACCGAGAAAGAAGCGGTGGGCCGGAGATTCGATCGCCTCCACAATACCATCGGAAGCTTGGGCACTGGCAATCAATGAAGGCGCCACGGCATTGACCGATTGATGGTGCGAACTATTCACCCTCATCGAAAGCGATCGTACGATGCGACGAAGTAGGCTGCCTGGTGCAACTCTCACTGTATGACTGAGATTCGCAGCAGGAGTCTGCTGCCGATGTTGGAGCGGTTTTGAAATTTGGGACGAGATATCTTGAATCAAACTGCCGCCACAGGCGACATTCATAGTCTGCATGCCACCACAGATGCCGAGCAACGGAAGGTCGGCCTGTTTCGCCAGACGGACGATGTCGAGTTCAAAACTCGATCGCCGCTCGCTCACGAGGTTGAACGGATAGCGCTGGCGCTCTCCATACAGTGATGGCGGAATGTCCGGCCCGCTGCCAGTGAGCAGGACTCCATCGAGGTTCTGAAAAATACGCCGCCTTGTGGCTCGATCGCCAAGAAGCGGAAGGACCAGCGGAATACCGCCGAGATCTTCGATGGCTCGGATATAGCGTGCGCGCAGAAAATAGGTGGGCTCGCGCCCACCCCATTCTTTTCGGTCACCGGCGTTGAAGTCTGGCGTGACTCCAATGATCGGTTTCATCGGCTAACGGATTGGCTCCGAAGCAGGGGCCGGCGCGTCATTCGAATCGACAACCCCCAGGAAACGGATGGGCCGATTGCCCTGTAGATGATCTGGAGTAATCAGGTAGGTGCCATACATGCTCGTTTGCCAGACGGGCATGGCAGCCTTTTCATCCAAGCCAGAAAAGGCATAGGTCAAACCTCCAACAATGGCTCCACCGATGGCAAAGGCAGCCTTGACTGGGAAGTAGACCAGCGATGAAAGCCCTGCCAATACTCCCCAACCGGCATCGGAGGTCGTGCCGCCTTCGGAATTTCCCATCACCGACGGCGTATTGCTTTGACTCCAGGCCGCTGGCACGATCGTGATGGTGCAGAGCGCCAGGAGCAGGAAGACTGCCACTAGTTTGAAACAGAAGACCTCCCGGAGGCGATTGGATGAAGACGAGCGTTTGTTCACAGTTACTCCTCCTTCTTCGAATGGGGTGAGCTACGAGGCAGTGGTTGACTCCGGCACACTCACCCACGTTCAAGTAGTAGTGGGGTTATAACAAATTCAACCCTGAATGCAAACCCCCTGCCGCACCAGATCAGACTGCCTTATGGAGCAGTGGCGCTCCTCAGTACGAGGTCCAGTTCAGACGCAATGTAAGACGTGATGAAATCCCTCCGGTTACTCACGGAAGCTCTCACCTCTGCGACCCAAATATCGTCTGTCACACATTGATTCTCCTGAGTGATACTAGCTTGCAACGCCAGATCCAGCTTGCACCAACAGACTGCCTGGATAAACAGCTCCTGGGCCCGGTTCTGATGGGATGGACGGTCTTCGTCTGGCAGATCGCTCAGGGCCTGGGCCAGCCAGCGGGAGAAATCGATGTCAGCACTGAGCGTATCGATCTGTCGCTGAGTGACGGCGATCTCAACCTGAATCCCACCCTTCCAGCTCCGTTTCTTGACGTTGAATACGCAGGAAGAAGTGAAGGGATTTCCCTCCACCGGCTGTGGTCCGACAAACAGAGTCACGCGGAACTGGGACGGTTCTGGTGCATGCTCGATTGCCATGGCAGGCATTGTAGCACGATCTCCGCTCCAAAAGACCGTCGCATTGACTGCCTGTCGGCGCGACGATAAGATGCCTTCTACCATGACCACGGCCATACAGCAGCGTATCGGTGAGATTCAACAGGCTCTGTGTGAAGCCGAGATCGACGGCTGGCTCTTCTATGATTTCCGTGGAAGCGATCCCCTCGCCTATCGCATTCTACAACTCGATCCCACCCTCCATGTGACGAGACGATGGTACTACTGGATTCCGGCTCAGGGTGTTCCGGTCAAGCTGCTGCATCGCATTGAACCGCACGTGCTGGATAGGCTGCCCGGACAGGCCAACCACTATGTGTCGTGGGAACAACAACGACAGATTCTTGCGCGGCTGCTGGCCGCTGGCCCCCGCGTGGCCATGCAGTATTCCCCGCTCAACGCAGTTCCCTACGTGTCGCGCGTGGATGCCGGAACGATTGAGTTGATCAGAAGTTACAATGTCGAGGTCGTCAGCTCAGCGGATTTGATTCAGAGGTTTGAAGCACGCTGGACGGACCGTCAACTCGAATCGCATCGGTTTGCCGCAACGGCGCTTCGGCGCATCGTTGATCAGACATTTGGAGAGGTGCATGAGGCAATTACCCAGGGGCGGAGCCTCACTGAATATGGCGTACAGCAGTTCATTGTAGCTCGAATCCACGAAGCCGGGATGGTCACGTCGAGTGCCCCGATCGCCGCTGTGAATGCCCATAGCGCCGATCCTCACTATGGCCCGACAGAGCTAGGATCAGCTGACGTTACCCGCGATGCCTTGCTCTTGATCGATCTCTGGGCCAAACAATCGGAACCCGGTTCTGTGTACGCCGATATCACCTGGACCGGCTTTGTCGGTCAGACTGTGCCGGACAAACATCGTGAGATCTTCGACCTGGTCCGGCAAGGGCGGGACGCAGCCTTGACCTTCGTCCGTACAGAAATAGCAGCCGGTCATCGCCCATTCGGATGGGAGGCAGACGACGCTTGCCGGCAAGTCATCCAACGTGCCGGGTATGGCGATCAGTTCGTCCATCGAACCGGCCATTCGATCGGCGAAGAAGTGCACGGCAATGGAGCCAACCTCGATGGCTTAGAAACACAGGACACGCGCCGTCTGATGCCGAGAACCTGCTTTTCAATCGAACCGGGGATCTACTTGCCAGGTGAGTTTGGGATCAGGAGCGAATTGGATGTGTACCTCGCTGAGCACGAGGCATTGGTGTTCGGCTTGCCTCTCCAGACCGAGATTGTACCGCTCTTCTAACCCCAGACCCTTCCTTGACAGGGTCTCCCACCGCCCTATAGAGTTGATCAGATTCTCAAACAGACAGGGTCGGCGGCGATTGAACAGAGTTAGGAAAAAGGAACTACACCATGTTTGGTAGCATGGGGATCTCGGAACTGATCATTATCCTCGTCATTGTTCTCATCATTTTCGGGGCGGGCAAGCTCCCGCAAATCGGTGAAGGGGTTGGCAAAGCGCTCCGAGGGTTTAAAAAGGAAGTCAACGACATTCCGTCGCCGGATGCGGCACCCCCCGACTCGAATCGACCGACGCCCATGCACACGCAATCACCGGTCCAGGCCGCACCGGCACCGGCAATGACGCAGGGACAGACTCTGGCAGCCCCCAAACCCACAGCCCCCTACACACCTGGTCCAGAAATGACTCCTGGGACCACTGCCGCCTTGATGTACAACATGGCGGCTCCGCCACAACAGGCTCGACCGGTTAGTTCCTCCCAAGCCCAGCTGGTCTCAGTTCAATCGATGGGGCATGGCCAACAGCCACCCACGATGGAAGAGCGAGCAGCGGCTCCCACACCGATAAGGCAAGCGCAGTACCCACCTCTTCCGGCAGGGACCCAGACAAAACCTGTGGCCAAACGCCCCTCTGCCATTGTCAATAAAGATGCCGTGGCTCGCGTACAAGCACAGCAGGCAGCGATGAAGGCAGCGGCCTCACAGCCAGCCGGTATTTCCCCAGGTGATATGCAGAACTTGGGAGAAGGACTGGGGGACGCGCTGCGAACGTTCAAACAGGCCGTTGCCGATGTTCGTAATTCGGTTGACCCGGAAATACGGACGATTCAAGCCGAGATGGATTCGGCTCAGAAGGAATTCCAGCAATCTATCGATGCAGCTAAAGAAATGCCTGTCCTATACGAAGAGCCCCCGAAGCAAGCGTGAACCGGGAAAGCTTCTTAGCGTGCTCCCTCGTCCTGTCGTTCTTCCTTCTTACCGGTTGTGTCCAGGATTCTCCATCTTCATCGAAGGAACGCACGGTATCGCTCTTGCGAGAATTACTTCGCGATGAGGGACCGGAGATGCGGCGGATAGCCCTAGAATCTCTGGGTAAGATCGGCGACCCAGGAACCGCGGGTCCTATTCTTTTCCTCTTGCAGGATCCAACGGCAATAGTCCGGGAAGCCTCGGTGCTGGCCTTGGGGCGCGTCAAACCCGCAGCCACCGCTGAAATGGTCGAACTATTGACGCAGGCGCTGGAAGATCCTGCTGAATCGATTCAGCAGGCTGCAGCTGTGGCGATCGGCGAGATTGAGCCAGGTTCTCAATTGCTACAACCTGTCGTAAGGTTATTACGATCTTCAGAGGTGACGACCAGGAGAGCGGCGGTGCGGGCATTGCTGCAGGTCGATGCAAGCCAGTCGGTCGATGCACTCGTCGAAGCCGGACGTGACTCCAACGCGGAAATTCGTCAGGGAATTGTTGCCGCAGTGGGTGAATGGGGCGGGGCAGCGGCTTCACCTTGGCTCAGAGAACGGTTAGCTGAAGATCCTGCTCCTAGTGTACGAACAGAAGCGGCCTATCGCCTGGGACTGCTCAGCGATCTGGATACGAAGGCCGCGCTGGAAAAGGCTGCCGCAAAGGATACAGATAGTGGGGTGCGGCGCTGGGCGAAACGGGGGATTTAGTTCGCTACGCGTGAACGATTCAACGCCTCAACGAGTTCAACAAGCTCTTCACGGGCCTTCTCGTCGATGTTCGTAAACTGAACGCCCATTCCTGGAAAAAGCAGGTGCCGTTCAGGCCTGCTACGGGTCCAAGCAACCTTTGCCACGGCCTTGTGTTTTTCCCAAGGGCGATCGGGTAGCGCAAACTCAACAGACAATGTGGTGCCAGGAGCCAGCGGAGTGCTGCTCTCGATAAATAACCCGCCTGCACCAATGCCTGCGGTTAAACTTTCGAACTGTTTGCCTTCTGGGGTTGTGTAGCGGACCTTCACGGCAAGCGGAGCTCTTGGATAAGAACGTACATGGGCAAAACGGGCATCGTCGTCGCTGCCGGCAAGAGCCTGGTCTATGACCTCCCTCCAGGACAGGGCCCCGAGCGATTCTCCCTCGGCATTAAACAGCGTGACCACTTCCTCGTCGGAATTCATTTCAAGGACTTTGCCCTCATGTCCTTCCGTCGTGGTAATAGGAAACTTCATGGTCAGATCCTTGGATCGAATACGAACGGTTCAGTGGCGGATAGATCGTCGCTAGGCCGCCTGCCCAACGGTCTGGAGGGACTTTTTCACTACTTCAAGCACTCGATTGCGAACGTCTGGGTCGATCTCTGTAAAGCGCACCCCCATACCGGGGCTAAACGTATATTGATCTGCTTTAGGGCATACCCATGCAACGAGGCCCTTTGCCGGCAACCATTCTGATGGGCTTTCCGGCAGCGTAAATTCAAGCGCAAGCAGGGTGTCGACCGAAAGGGGGCTCAGGCTTTCGATAAAGAGTCCGCCTCCGCCGATGCCCCCAGCACGACTTTCAAACTGTCGACCATCCGGAGTTGTGTATTTGACGCGGAAGGTGAGCGTCACACGTGGTTCATTTCTGGCTTCTCGGCTCGCCATCGGCTTCCGATAGGCCAAAATCTGGTCGATGACGAAGTCCCATGACAAGTTGCCCATCGGTTCGCCGTTGATCCCCAAAAGGGTGATCACTTCACGAGTTGCGTCGAGTTCGAGGGCTTTGCCTTTATGCCGAAGACTTGAAGACACGGGATACTTCACAGTTCCTCCCCGTTCAATTGGTAACGCAAGTATAGCGCAGCATTTCAACTTGTCGAGGAAAAGCGTAGAGTCCTGAGCCTTGCCACAAGTCAGGGGCAGAAAGATGGGACGGTGCGTCACCGATATTCGAGAAGGGGAGGAGATGAGGAAAAGCCGGGCCAGGATCATCCTGGCCCGGACGGTTCTAAATGGAGGGCCTAACAGGAAAACGAAGAAAGCTGTATTTATAAAGACTTATGCGGTCTTTGCATCCTTGTCCTGCTCAAAAATTCGAATGGGAGGATGCTTACCGAGAATGGCATCCTCTGTGATCAGAACTTCCTTAATCTGTTTCTGAGAAGGTGCATCGTACATTACGTCCAGCATCACATCTTCGAGTATCGCACGCAATCCTCGAGCGCCGGTTTTCTGGTGAAATGCCTTTCGTGCAATGGCCCCAAGTGCGCCTTCGGTGAACTTGAGCTTGACCTTCTCGAAGGAGAGCAGTTTTTCATACTGCTTCGTGAGCGCATTTTTCGGCTCGTTCAAGATTCGAATGAGGGCTCGCTCATCCAGCTCGTCCAAAGTGGCTACGACCGGAAGCCGACCGACAAACTCCGGAATCAAGCCGTACTTGAGAAAATCTTCCGGCTGCACCCTGGCGAATAGTTCGCCAAGCCGCACTTCACTCCGTCCACGAACTTCAGCTCCGAATCCCATCGACTTGCGGTTCAGACGTTGTTCGATTATTTGTTCGAGCCCGACAAACGCGCCGCCGCAAATGAATAGGATATTGCTCGTATTGACCTGGATAAATTCTTGGTGCGGATGCTTACGCCCTCCTTGAGGCGGCACGTTGGCCACCGTTCCCTCAATGAGCTTGAGCAACGCCTGCTGCACCCCTTCCCCCGAAACATCGCGTGTAATCGAGGGACTGTCGCTCTTGCGGCTGATCTTGTCGATTTCATCGATGTAGACGATACCCCGCTCGGCCCGTTCCACATCGTAGTCCGCTGCCTGCAGAAGCTTGAGGATGATGTTTTCCACGTCCTCACCGACGTATCCCGCCTCTGTGAGTGTGGTGGCGTCAGCCATCGTGAAGGGGACGTCCAAGAATTTGGCGAGGGTCTGGGCCAAGAGTGTTTTCCCCGTGCCTGTGGGCCCCAACATGAGGATGTTGCCCTTCTGGAGTTGTACATCGTCAACATCTTTATCCTTGGACGAGATTCGCTTGTAGTGGTTGTGCACGGCCACCGAGAGAATTCTTTTGGCCCGATCCTGCCCCACGACGTACTGATCCAAGTGGTGTTTGATTTCCACAGGCTTCTTGAGTTTGGAGGAAATCTCCTCTTTGGCTTCTTCCCAATCCTCGGCAATGATGTCATTGCAGAGGTTGACGCATTCGTCGCAGATGTAGACGGTAGGCCCGGCAATCAATTTACGGACTTCATCGCGGCTCTTTCCACAGAACGAGCAGCGGAGATGTCGATCCATCTTATCCAGCTTCGCCATGCGTCCCCCTTGTGTTACTTGTCTTTGACCGGGTCTTTCCCTGCTTCGCTGCTGATGGCCTTGAGGAGCTTCGGTGGCCGAGTAATGACCTCGTCGATGAGACCATACCGTTTGGCTTCTTCCGCCGACATGAAGTAGTCCCGCTCGGTGTCTTGGGAGATCTTCTCCAGTGGCTGACCGGTATGTTTGGCCATGATTTCATTGAGCCGCTCACGGATTTTCAAGATCTCTCTGGCATGAATGTCGATCTCCGTGGCCTGCCCCTGAAACCCGCCCATTGGTTGGTGAATCATCACCCTCGCATTCGGTAATGCGAAGCGCTTACCTTTGGTTCCAGCCGTAAGGAGAAAGGCTCCCATGCTGGCGGCTTGACCGAGGCAGATGGTATTGATCGGGGGTTTCACATACTGCATGGTGTCATAGATCCCCAATCCCGCTGTGACGCTTCCCCCGGGGGAATTGACATAGAGGTTGATGTCCTTTTCAGGATCTTCTGCTTCGAGGAACAGGAGCTGGGCAATGATCAGATTGGCAAAGACGTCGTCGATCGGCGCACCGAGAAAAATGATTCGATCTTTCAAGAGTCGAGAGTAAATGTCGTAAGCTCGTTCGCCTCGATTCGTCGTTTCAATAACAATGGGCACTAGCATGCACGTCGTTCCTTTCCGCTTACAGTCTGTTGAATCCGAGAGCAAGGTCGGCCTTGTCCCACTCGGCACTATCCCTGAATCACCGCATTGCGGTAGACGAAATCTAACGCTTTATCCGCCAACGTCCTGTTCCGTAACTCATCGATGGATTCCTGTCCGCCGGCCTTGATCATCTTGACCAGATCGGCTGCCGGCATCTTGAGATCCGATGATAACCGCACAATCTCGGCGTTGAGATCTTCCTGCGTGACCTTCAGCCCCTCTTTTTCTGCGATCGTTTCCAATACGAGTCCGAGTTTCACCCGGCGCGCCGCTTCGTTCCGATGTTCCTGACGAAGTTGTGCGAGGTCCTCCGTGCCGGACGATTCCTGACCGCTCCCCTTCTGCTGCTCCATATGCTGGCGGATGATCGCCTCCAGCTCACGTTCCACGAGAGTCTCCGGGAGGTCGAAGTGGTGGGTCTCCACCAGCCGCTTGATGATCGTATCCTTATAGGTATCTTCAATCTCTCGCTTCAGCGCCCGTTCCATCCCCTCCCGCAGTTTATCTTTGATTTCTTGGAGGGAATTGAAGGGCCCACAATCTTTGGCAAACTCATCGTCCAGGGCCGGCAGCTTCTTTTCCTTGACGGACTTGATTGTCAGCGTGAAAACAACCGTCTTGCCGGCAACCCGAGGATCGGGATGGCTGGCCGGGTAGGGCTGGGGCACTTCCAGGACGTCGCCCTCTTTTTTCCCACCGACATGCGGATCAATTTCCAAACCCAAAACGGATGCATGTGACCCAACCTTGTGGAGTTGACCTTCCTTCTTCGTTCCTTCCAGTAATGTCCCGTCGAGAGTGCCTTGTACATCCAGCACAAGAAAGTCCCCATCTGCAACGGCATGACCGGCCGGTACCGCTTCCAACCGTGCCTGCTGCTCGCGCAAAACCTCGAGCCCCCGATCCAACTGGTCATCGGTCACGGTACGTTTGTCAGGCTTGAGCGAGATCGGGTTCGGCGCTTTGTAGTCCCGCAACTCGATGTTCGGCCTGATCTCAACGGTTGCAGTAAATGTAAAGGGCTCATCTTTTTTGATCTTGGCCCGGTCCAGCGGGGGAATTTCGACATGGACCGGTACGATTCCCGCCTGGCGCACAGCCTTGTCATAGAAGTCCGGCACGAGGGCTCGGAGCACATCCTCTTCCACGGTTTTGGCATAGCGCTTTTCCAGTAAGGCCACCGGGGCCTTTCCTGGGCGAAATCCCGGTATGTTGACCTGGCGGTTCAGGTCCACGTAAGCCCTGGCCAGCCGTTGCGTGACCTCATCGGCCGGCACTTCAATCTTGAGGGCGCGTTTCATCGGTCCTAACTCAGTCACTTCCATTTTCATAGCTGGTCCGAACCCTTTACGTTGTAAGAAGCCTTACGCAGGCTACAGAATCATTGCCAACTGCCATGTCGTGGTCTGGTGCGAGAGGGGGGACTTGAACCCCCACGGTCACCCACGAGATCCTAAGTCTCGCGCGTCTGCCAGTTCCGCCACTCTCGCATGGTGGGGTCTATTAGAAGACGACTCCAGCATGATGAGCGCACACACGGACATCCCTGTTGTTATAGGTATTTTGTACCGTTGAAGGTATCCCACTGTCAACCCATACTCCTGCGGGGTGGGAGTCTGTTCACTTGCGTACCATGAGACGGTTAGTATCCATTTCTTGAACAATTGTTCTGATAAGACAGAGCTATTGTCGACTCAGGTAGTCGAAGTCCGTGATCAGCGGTAGTGGAGGCCATCAAAGACCCCATCATGCCTGTGGTAGCCGCCACTTCACCATGACAGGTATAATCACGTCGGATACGTAGTTCATTACCAGTATAGAGGCGAGGAGGTGCATGATGCGCGTTGCGCCACTGCTTTCAACTCTGACGTTGTGCCTGCTGGTACTTTCCTCTCTTCCTTCATGGGCCTACCGAGACTATTTCACAACGGAACAGAAAGCCTTGCTGGACAAGATCCAAACTCTGCGGATCGAGACGATTGCCCTTGCAGACAGGGGAGCCGTCGATGCGACGCCGATCACTGAGGTGATCGCTCGCCGGATGGGTGAATTGGGGTATACGGTCGTGCGAGAGGCTGATAAACCCCATGACGCTCTGCTCAGAGTAAAATGCGAGCAGCAAAAAACATGGGAAGGTACGACTGCTGCTGGGGGTGATGCGGATTTGCCCGATGCCCCCTCCCGGCTCTGGAAGGGACCCGCTTGCCAAATGACCTATCGTCTCGGTGACATGAAGGTCAAATGGCAGAAGGAGGTTCGAACCGAGTTTGAAGATGCGGGACTAGCCGCGCAATCGGCTCACGCAGGAGATCCGGGAACCTATGCCCTGGACAAATTGAGGGAGATGCTTGAGACCTACGAGTTTCCCCTCTTGCTGGCCGCTGAATGGGGTCAGCCGGAGCGGCTCTTGAAGTTGCTCGATCGATCCGACACCCCGCAGGCCAGAAAGGTCAAAATCATTTCTCTCTTAGGGGAGATGCAAGCAGACGAGGCCTTGCCGAGGTTAAAAGAGGTGCTCAAGAATCGCGACCTGACGAAGCAAGCGATCGGGGCCATGGGTAATCTGGGTAAAGAGGGCATTCCGCTGTTTGTTGAGATCATGAATACGTCGTCGGATATCGAGGTACAAGCCGCGGCAGCCAAAGGGTTGGGCCAACTCGGCGGACTGCATGGGGACGCTTCCGTCGTGCCGCCGCTATTGGCCAAGCTCAAGGATCCAAAGACCGACTGGTCCGTGCTCACAGAAGTGGCTTGGGCCCTGGGAAAAATCCCGGACAAGCGATCGATCCAGCCGCTCTACGATCTCGACAAAAAGCTGCAAGCCCTGCGGGATCCGGAGAATGTGCCGTTGAAGAAACTCAAAGAAGCGGTATTCTGGGCGATCAAACAGTGCGATACCTGGGATCAGTTCAGCTAGAACAGGATGAGGGCTGATGATCTTCTGTGCTCGCGCAACGCGCGGTCGCGGACTCCCCTCGCCTGGGCTACTGGCACGTCTCGGCGTGCCAGTGGGTGGGTGGGTGAAAAAGTTGCGCGCGCTGGAAGATCATTCAGCCCCCATCCCTTGAAGAGGTAACAAGCGAGCTTGGAGGGAGCAGGTATATCATTCGACGTGCGCAATCGAGGGCAGCCTTGGCCGTTCCCTATCTCCCCGCTAATTGACAATCCTCTATCAGGGACTTATCGTCCTCCGAGCCGAGCGAGAGCCGGCTCGGAGATCAACACGATGGACAGCTTCCCTTCCTGCACTCCTCTCACCCAATCTCACGATACGTTGGAGCAGATCACGCTCCAGATAGCGTCATGTCTCGACCTCCAGCTGGTGCTCACCACAATCACCCAGGGGTTGATCGACGAGCTGGATGGCGCCTTTGCCCGCATCTGGCTCCTGGGACCAGGCGATCTCTGCGCCGACTGTTACAAAGCTGCCGACTGTACTGATCGGACTCGATGCCTGCATCTCGAGGCCACCGCTGGGCTCTATACCAATCTCAATGGTGAATATCGGCGTATTCCACTGGGTGCGCTCAAGATCGGAAAAATCGCCCAAGGCTTCGGGTCGATGCACACGAACGACGTGCTCGGTGACGACCGGCTCCCGAACAAACAGTGGATGAAAGACAATAAACTCCAGTCCTTTGCAGGCCATCCACTGATGTTTCGAGGGGAATTACTGGGAGTGGTTGCCATATTCGGGCGGCGGCCACTGAGCGAAAAGGAATTCGCACGATTGGCGGTCTTTGCCAACAAAGCCGCCATCGCAATCAGGAATGCGCAACTATTCACAGAAATCGAACAGCTCAAACGCCGGCTGCAGGCAGAGAACCTCTATCTTCGCGAGGAGATCAAGCTCCAGCATAATTTTGAAGAGATCATCGGCGAGAGCCAGAGTATCAAAGCCGTTCTCCGGCATATCGAACAGGTGGCGCCCACGGACTCGACGGTTTTGATCCTCGGAGATACAGGAACAGGCAAGGAATTGATCGCAAGGGCCATTCATAACCTGAGCTCACGCAAGGACCATCCTCTGGTTCGAGTCAACTGCGGCGCGATCCCTGCGAATCTGGTCGAAAGCGAACTCTTCGGGCACGAAAAGGGATCGTTTACCGGGGCATTGCAGCGCCGCATCGGACGTTTCGAACTGGCCGACGGCGGGACGATCTTTCTGGATGAAGTCGGAGAGCTGCCGCTGGACGCCCAGGTAAAGCTTCTTCGCGTGTTGCAGGAACGGGAATTCGAACGGGTTGGAAGCGGCCATTCAACCAAAGTCGATGTACGGGTCATTGCCGCGACCAACCGTGATCTTCATGCATCGGTGAAAACCGGCTCCTTCCGGACTGATCTCCTCTACCGGTTGAATGTGTTTCCCCTCGAAGTGCCATCCCTGTCCGCCCGTGCAACGGATATCCCGCCCTTGGTTGAATATTTTCTCAGGAAGTTTTCAAAGAAACTGGGTAAACAGTTTGACGGGGTATCGAATGCGACCATGGATCGACTCACGAAATATAGCTGGCCCGGCAATATTCGAGAATTGGAAAATGTGATGGAACGGGCCGCGATCCTCGCGAAAGGACCGATGCTGCAGATCGATGACTCGTTTCTCCGCACGGACCCTGCGCCGCAACCACCGGTAGCCGATACTCTGGAAGAAGTCGAACGAGCCCATATCCTCCGTCTCCTCCACGATACGAGTTGGGTCGTCGAAGGAGCGGAGGGTGCAGCCCTACGACTCGGCCTTCATCCCAACACGCTCCGTTCGCGCATGCAGAAGCTCGGCATCAAGAAACCACGCCCGTCGAACTAAGTTCCTCACGTTACCTCCCACGAGATTTCGTAGGACTACGACATATCGTGGTGTCCATACTATCTACCCCCTCACTCCCCTTCGTGCGTGACACGGCAAAACCTTTCATGTTTTCAGCGTGTTGGCGCCATGACGCAGTAATAAAGCTTCTTGGCACTGCGCTTGCGCTATGGGACTGGTGCGATGGCCATCGCGGAACGAGTAAAAAACGTCATTCCTATCCGGCGGAGGGACAGATCATGGAGACGACACAACGGAAGATCAACAAGACCACGTTTGGGAATGTGGCATTGAAAGGCTATGACCCTGTCGCCTATTTCAGGGAAGGTAAGCCGGTTAAGGGTCGGAAAGAGTTCACTCTCGAATATGCGGATGCGAACTGGCAGTTCGCCAATTCGAGAAATCGCGACCTCTTTGCAGCAGGCCCAGAGAAATACGCGCCACAATATGGAGGGTTTTGCGCCTGGGGGATCAGCCAGGCCAAGTTCTTCGATGGCGATCCAGAGGTTTGGAAGATTACTGAAGGAAAGCTCTACGTGAACTACAACGAGGAAATCGAGAAGATCTGGGAACAAGATATCCCAAGCTTCATCGAAAAAGCCGATCATAACTGGCCTACATTGGAGTAGGTCGGCTGAAGAGACGACAACGTGATCAGCACGATTATTCACTCTATTTTGTATAGGGGAAACAACATGAAGACCGCCATCATCATCCTGTCCGATCCGAAGAACGGTTCAGAAGAAGCACTCGGAAGAATGTTCAATGCCTTGGCACTCGCATCCGAATGTAAGCAGAAGGGAGACGAGGTGGCAGTGGTGTTCAACGGGGCGGGCACGCGATGGCCGGCTGAACTCACCAAGCTCTCGCATCCGGCCAATGGTCTCTACAATTCGGTTCGCGATGTTGTGCAGGGTGCCTCCTGCGGCTGCGCGGAGGTCTTTGGTGCTACGGAAGGCGTCAAATCCTGCGGCGTGCCGATTGTGAAAGACCATGCGTTGGCCGGAACAGCCGGCCTCTTGAGCCTCAGACGATACCTTGCAGAGGGATGGAATACGACTGTGTTTTGAGCCACACCTCAGTTTGCGGTCAGGAAACTCTCTCCTGACCGTGAGGGGCTGAAGGTTAGAGGAGAAAACGATGGCGACGAAATATCTCGATATGACGTTTACGGAATCAGTACGCCGCGCGCAGACAGAGTACTACGGGAAGGCGGGTCACATCGCAGGCGCTCCCGAGCGAGACCCACTCGGCCAGGCAGAGGGTGAATTCATCGCATCGCGGGACAGTTTCTATTTGGGTTCAATCAGCGAAAGCGGGTGGCCCTACATTCAGCATCGCGGCGGGCCTCAAGGATTTTTGCGGGTGATCAACGAGACGACGCTGGCCTTCGCAGACTACAAGGGAAACCGACAACTACTCACGACCGGTAATGTCTCTATGCACGACCGAGTGGCGTTGTTTCTCATGGACTACAAGAATCGCGAACGGCTGAAGATACTTGGCCATGCCCGTATCGAGGATGCCCGTGCCCATCCGGAACTCGTTGCGCAGCTCGCCGATCCAAAGATGCAGGCGGCGGTGGAGCGGCTGGTCTTCATCGACGTCGTGTCGTTCGATTGGAACTGTCCGAAGTACATCACACCACGGTACTCGGCAAAAGAGCTTGAGGAGTATGTGGGCCCCTTGAAGAAAAGAATTGCCGAACTTGAGGCCCAGCTGTATGCGGTGAAACCATGATGGCGGTTGCAATGAGAAGGCCGTCGCCCTTGTCGAAGGAGTTCAAACCATGAAGGTCGCACAGATATGGCGATACCCGGTCAAGTCGATGGCTGGTGAACAATTGGACCGTGCGCGTATTGGGCCGCTCGGCATCGAGGGGGATCGCGTCGTGCATGTGGAGGACGGGGACGGTCATGTGATCACGTCCAGAACGCACCATCGGCTTCTCGGTCACCATGCCACGTTGAATGAATCCGGAGAGCCTCTGGTCGACAGCCTGCTGTGGAGCGATCCCAAGCTCCGCACAGAGGTAGAGGCTATCGTAGGGCCTGGCGCCCAGCTCGTTCGCGATGACTCCAGCGATCGCTTCGACGTGCTGCCGTTGCTGGTGGCGACGGATGGAGCGATCGCATCATTCGGACGTGATGGTCGGCGCCTCAGGCCGAATCTGGTTATCGGCGGGGTCGAAGGCCTAGCTGAGCGCTCATGGCCCGGACAGTGCCTGCACATCGGAGACGTCATCATCGGGATACAGGACCTCCGTGGGCGCTGCATCATGACGACGTTCGATCCCGACAGCCTGAAACAAGACCGCCAGGTGCTGGCGGACATCGTGCGGAGATTTGAGGGCACGCTTGCCTTGAATTGCTTCGTGATCCGGGGCGGAGACATTCGAGTCGGCGACAGGGTCGAACTGGCCCGGCATCGTGAATGCGAAGCCGGTCGCGCGTAGAGATATGAACTTTTGAACGACAACAGGGTATCTCACACAACCAGGTCACCGAGGCCTGAGCAACTGACACCCGCGAGTTCAACATCCACATTTTTAAAAAGTCGTACGGCATAGAGGGAGGAATCATCATGGGTAAGCAGGTGAGCGAAACATTACAAGAAATGTTGGGCATTCTGAAGAAGGGGCAAATGACCGAAGGTCAGAAGATCTACTTTGCGGACTCGGTCGTCACGCAGGAAGGCAATCAGCCTCCCATCGTGGGCAAACAAGCCTCCATTGACAGACTGGACGAATTCAGAGAGACGATTGGAGTGGCGGCGTTTATCAGTTATGCAGTCGGTGCTGTGGCTGTCGCGGGAAACACCAGTTTCTATGACGCGGTGCTGACTTTGAAATTGAAGAATGGGGGAACCATCAGCCTCGAACAGGTCGTCAAGACTGAATGGCAGGACGGCAAGATCGTCAAAGAGCGCTACTACCACGGCTAATCAAACGTGATGTCGCGTGGGAGCGGATGGCTAATGGTATTCGCTCCCACAACGATTTTTACATCGGCAGATACAATTATCGATCACAGAGAGTAAACCGCCCTGAGTCGTACCATTTGTGTTGTTGGGCCTGACGCTCCTGACAATGGAGATTTCGGTGTTCGCGCAAACGATGGAACAATCGAATCCGACTCGCGTGACGTACAACACCGTCAAAGTTGATGGCGTGAACGTGTCCTATCGTGAGGCAGGGCCGAAGGATGTTCCCGTTCTCCTGCTGTTTCACGGCTTCCCGACATCGTCGCATATGCTCCGAAATCTCATCCCGCAATTAACCGACAAGTACCGCGTTATTGCGCCTGACTATCCAGGCTTTGGCCAGAGCGGGATGCCCGACCGGTCGAAGTTCTCACACAGCTTCGACAACTACGCCAAGGTGATGGACAAATTGATCCGCCAACTTGGCGTCAACCGCTACGCCTTGTATGTGAGGGACTATGGAGCGCCTGTCGGCTTCCGCTTGGCGTCGAAAAATCCAGAACAGGTGACCGCACTCATCGTGCAGAACGGCAACGCCTATACCGAAGGCATCGAGCAGTTTTGGGACCCGATCAAGGCCTATTGGGGCGCCGGAGGATCAACCGAGCGAGAAGCCATCCGGTGGCTGACCTCTCCTGCTGCCACCAAGTGGCAGTACACAAACGGCGTGAAGGACGTATCGCTGGTGAGCCCCGATGCGTGGGCGATGGGCCAAACATTTCTCGACCGACCGGGTAACGCGGAGATTGAGCTCGACCTGTTCTACGACTATCGCACGAATATGCCACTGTATCCTCAGTGGCAAGCCTACTTCCGCGAGCACAAGCCGGTCCCGCCCCCTACAAACGCGACATTTCGAATGCAGAGATGCACATGTCCGATATCGGGCACTTCGCCCTGGAAACGCACGGACACGAGATCTCGAAGCTGTTTCGCGAATTCCTCAGCCGCAATCTGAAAACCGGCGGCTAAGATGGAAGGGGTGCGGTTGCTCGATGCGCATAGTGAAGTCATGTTCTGCCGCCACCGCGTTTGAGAATAACTGAAGGAGGTCACATCGTGCATGCTCTCGAACAGCCTAGGCCTCCATTTCCGCCATTCGATGGTGAGTCCGCGGCCCAGAAGGTCCGAATGGCCGAGGACGCATGGAATACTCGAGATCCTCATAGGGTTTCGCTCGCATACACACCTGCCAGCCTGTGGAGAAACCGTTCGGAGTTCCTGACCGGTCGGGAGGCCATCGTTCGGTTCTTAACCCATAAGTGGAACAGAGAGCTGGACTACCGCTTAGTCAAAGAACTTTGGGCCTACCAAGGGAACCGGATCGCCGTTCGATTTGCGTATGAGTGGCACGATGATTCAGGAAACTGGTTTCGGTCATACGGGAACGAGAATTGGGAATTCGACGACAGTGGCCTCATGCGCCGACGTATCGCGAGTATCAACGACACCCCAATTTCAGAGAAGGATCGAAAGTATTTCTGGCCCATTGGTCGCCGGCCCGACAATCACCCTGGACTGTCTGAGCTTGGCCTATAGAATTCCGTCTCATTGCGGCAGCCCAGGCGGTCCTGGATGCGGCAAGTCTCAAGTCGTTGTTTCGTCGGGAAGACGATCACCCAGTTCGGCCCGACGGATTTTGCTCCAGCCTTAGCCGAAACGGAGGCCAGGAATCCCACGGCGATCATTCTCAACCTCTACGGATGGGATCTTGTGCATGCGTTGACAGCCTACACGAAATTGGAGCTGGCCAAAGAAAAGATTGGAGTGGGTGGGATGATTGCAGGCGAACAGATCGGTCGCCCCCTTGGCTATGCCAACAATGCCGGCAATTGGGGTCTAATCTGGGACCCTAAGGTCGGAACGGACGGGTCGCGACGATTTATCCAGGGTGTGATCGACAAGTACGGCCATATGCCGACGTCACGTTGCTATCTGGGCTATGCAGCCATGACCCAAATCCTCGAAGGCATGCAGCGGGCTGGTTCGACTGACACAGCCGAATTGATCAAAACGATGGAGGGTCATGAGTTTGATGGATTGAAAGCGGGGAAGTCCTTCTTCCGCGCATCGGACCATCAACATGTGCAGGATATCCTGGTCGGCGAGGCATTCGGGAAGGAATTAGGACTTGGGCACTACAAGATTTTGGCTACGATTACTGGGAATCTTGTAGCGGGGACGGTTGAACAGGATATCTGTAGGCTGTAGAGAGTAGTTCACGAGGAGGCTACGGGGGTTCTCCATACCGGAGAAGCCCCCGTAGTCGTCCTTCTGTGCAAAACGCTATTTCGTGACGCGAACCTCGACACGGCGGTTCTTTGCCCGGCCCGCTGGAGTCGTGTTCGGCTCAACAGGCTTGCTATCTGCATAGCCGTGTATCGATGGAGCGCTAAGGCCGCCTCCCGCCAACGCCTTTGCTGCATTGGCCGCACGGGATTCAGAGAGTTCCTTGTTCGTTGGGAACTTCTGCTTCAATGCGCCCACGATTGGCACATTGTCGGTATGACCGTCCACCGCAACCTTGTACTCCGAATAATCCTTCAAGATCGCCCCAACTTGCTTCAGGGCATCGGCGCCCGCCGGTTTCAGTTCGTCTTGGCCGGACCCGAACAGATAGCCGGAGGCCAAGTTAATCAACAGGCGTTCGTTGTCCAAATCGATCGTGATATCCCCCTTGTTGATCTGCGGGCGTAGCGCCCGGATCAATCCACGCTGCGCATCTCTCAGTTTCGCCATTTCGGCAGAGAGTTCGCCGCGCAGACCGGCAAGTTCCTTGTCACGATCTGCCAGGAGACGCTCTAATTCCGCGACACGCTGCTTGCAGGCAGCCAATTCAGCTGCCATACCGGTCATCCCTGCGAGTTGCGCTTCGAGGCTGCTATTCTTGCTATTCGCAGCCGCCAATGCGGCAGACAGTCGGTCCTTCTCACTATTTGCGGCAGAGAGCTGGCTAGCCAGCTTGGCAGAATCCCCAGCACCGGAACGAAGAGAGGCAAGCTCCCGATCGCGGTCGGCGAGCTGGCGTTCCAGATCGCTGACACGCCCATTAAGGGCGCGAATCTGCTTCTGTGCTGCACCCAGCTCATCGGAGGCCATAGCCGCTGGCTCGGCACATCGAACATCATTCCAAGCCGTCCATTGGTGAGTCTTATCGCAAATGGGGCTCTTATCCCAGCTCGCGCAGCCCGCCAATGCAGCCAGGCCTGCTACCACAACGGTGGTTTTGAATACCTGCATGATGATTTCCTCCCTCTAAATCTCACGGGCAACTCCTGTGTATGATTTTCCACTCCCGCATCGTGGGGAAATCTCGCCGCACCCTAGACGTTGGACGTACAATGTGCGCACTTCGTAGCCTTGATTGGAATCGCTGACAAACACTGAGGACAGTCCTTGGTCGTCGGAGCCGCAACCGGCACAGGTTTCTTCAGCCGATTGACTTGCTTGACCATCAAAAAGATTACGATGGCAATGATGATAAAGTCAAATGTCGCTTGAAGAAAGACCCCGTAATTAATGGTGGGAACTCCCGCTGCCTTGGCGGCGGCGAGGGATGCCTGCGGCGTGCCTGACAAATTGATGAAGAGGCTCGAGAAGTCGACGTTGCCCAACAGCAAGCCGATCGGGGGCATCAGCACATCGCTCACGAGCGATGAGACGATTTTCCCGAATGCGGCACCCATAATGACACCGATCGCCATGTCGAGCACGTTACCCTTCATCGCGAATTCTTTAAACTCGTTCAGCATAGGTCCTCCTCATGAGGATTGGGGTGTACCGCATGGGTCTTGATGGCGCTACCGTTTCCTGGTCGTGTCGAAGTTGTATCCGATGGTCCAGAGGTACAGGTTGTCCGTATCCCCTGTGCCGACCGCCGGATTGTTGTTATAGCGCGTGGTCACTTGAAAGCCGCTCGCCAACCCTTCCCAAATCTTGAACCTCACGCCGTTATCCATCGTGAGGAAGAAGTTCGAGGAATTCTGGAGAGAGGGGAAGATTTCGTTGTAGTGATACAACGTCACACGATCGTCGAAGAGCGGCCAGTTCCATTTCATGGATACACGAGCGCGAAGACTGGACTTGTCGTCTGCCACCCGAAAATCCTCATTGAAGTAGGCAAGGCCGGCTTCGGAATAGAAGGTCATGTCTTTGAAGATGCCGGAGAAGTCTCCCCGCTCGATAAATTGGTAGCCGGGCCCACTGGCAAGCGCGGTTCGCATCTTCAGGTCTTGGAAACGATCGTTTTCGAAGTAGGCGGAGGCGAACCAGTAGAACCGCTTGGTGATAAAAAAGTCGAGCTTGATCGTTCCGCGCGCGTTTCGAGCAATCAGCGTATTGGAGTTGTCGCCGTAGACGTAACGGCCGTTGATCGAGAGCCGGAGCTGTTCGCTCCGCGCCACGAAATCTCCAAGCAGGCTGGCATTGCGCAAATGGCTGTTCCCGGTCGTTTGGGAGTAACCGCCGGTTAAGCTGCCCGAATAAATGACCGGCGGCTGAATGACCGGATTCATGGAGGTGACGGAACCCATCGGCACAGTCATCGTTCCTTTAAGCGGTTCAGCCTGAATGTTCAGTGTCCCATCGGGTCCGGCTGTCGCTGTGCCGTTGAGGACCGTTCCCTCCTTGAGATGAAACGGCGTGGGATGGTTCACCGCTAGCTTGGCAACATCCTCCCACTTCACCTTCACCGTGCTGTCGGGGCTAGCGGGGTTCTTGATCAGCAACACGCCGCCCGACATCTCGATCACTTCTCCGTATATAACGCTGCCGTCTTTCAACGTCACGACATCGGGAGTGGTCGCTGCGACAGATGCGGCTGGAGGAGTCACTTGAGCATGGGATTCCGTGGATGACAGCCCTCCCATCAAACAGCCAACCATCGCAATTGCGAAACCGCAGAAAACTTTCTTCATTGAACCCTCCTTGCAAAAATGAGCGAATGTCTGTGATTGCATCTTCACGATTTATCGGGGGTGGCTGAGAATCTCAGGGCCATTCAGCCCTAAAAATCTCCGCCTGTATAGCCGGAACCGATATAAATAAGCAAGCATAATGACTAGGAGCTATGTGCCGATGGAGTAATTCACACATCGCATATGGAGCGACGGCTGCCGGAATAAGCAAGGCCGATGCCGGTGACTGAGAAAGGCCCATTTCATTAAACATCTTTGCAAATGTACCGCTGGTCGATAGATCCTGCGAAGGGATTGTCCTTCGCAGGTGTGACTGATTGGTGATCCTGGAAGGCTATCCCGCCACAGTTGGCGGCAAAAGAATCGGGATGGGTGTGATTGCGGAAGGAAGCTCGATGCGCAGAGCGTAAAATTGTCGGGAGTGGATCTAGACTTTCTCTCCTTAGGGTTTTTCTTATCGTCCCAAGAGTCCCTTCAAAAGATTCCGGCCTTTCTGTTTGAGGTCGCCCGGCTGGGTCGAGCCCTTGAGCAGATCACCGATTGCTTCTTTCACTTGCTCCTTCACCTGTTCCTGAACCCTAGCAGTCAAGGCTTTCGAATCCAGCCCGTATGACGGCGCTTGTACGGTACCGGTGATGACCAAAGGCACATTGAGCCGTCCTTCGATCAGTGCGAATCTAGCAGCCGGAGACGAATCGGCGATTTTCTGACTGAGCGCCTGCGACAGATTCAGCATCACTTTGAGGTTCAGGGTTTGATCAAAGCCGACGGCGCCATTTCCCGTAGCTTGGAAGTCATGGCTGTCCATCAAGATCCGTTGGACATTGATCATGCCTTCTTTGATCGCGAGGTCCGTTTCGATCGTCGAAAATACCGTTGCCTTGGGATCATCGAGCGAGATACCAGCGACCTTGAGGAGGGAGAAGGCTTCCTGGAGGAGGTTCACACCCTCGACCCTTCCATCTTTCACAGCGATGTGACTGGTTCCCTCCAGGCTCTTGGTGAGGTCCTGCATGGAGAATCCACGGCCTTGCAGCGCAAGGTCGGCTCCGGCTGTCCCGCTGATCGACACTGATGGCCCCGCCAGTGCGTCCAGGGCAGGTCCAAGCTGCAGACCTTGAATCGTCACCTTGCCGGTGAAGGGAGGACTGTCGGATCCGGAGATGAGGCTCCCCTGCCCCTTTACCTGCCCGTCGAAGAGTTGGAATGAAACATTGGTCAGATGCGCATCCTGACCCTTGACTGCTGCGGAAATTTCAACGTTCTTCAATTCGACCGGCTTCTTCAGCGGCAGGGCAATCGGAAGATGCGCCGTGTTGATGGCTGCCGAGTTGATGCTGACCTTCGCATCGCGCCTGGCGGTACTACCAGTGATGGTGAAAACCGTCTTCCCCAATGATAGCTGCAGATTGATGGCGTCGATGTCCGTCGTTTCTTTGAGTGGACCGAATGTGCCGTCCAGGGCCACAGGCAGGTTGAACGGCTGAATAAGTGTGGCGAGATGGAGGCTTGGACTCTGGCCGAGACGAACAGATTTGAGGACAAATTGCAGATCTTGCAGCACATACTCGACCGGTTCTGCTGCCGACAAGTCACGATACGTCACTGTTCCACCGACGATAGAGACTCGATCCACGGCCAGCAACGCCAGGATTTTGAGCGGCCCTTCAGTCGATGGAATCGGCGCACGCGAGGGAGCGTTCGGCAACTCAGCCCCCGTACGGCCGATCGTTGAGACGTTCAAGACGCCGTTCTTGTTCTTGATGACCGTGACGACAGGATCCCGAAGCGTGATGTCTTCTACCTCTACCTTGCCACTGAGTAACGGCATGAGTTGGACCCCAACGTCCAGCGACGTAAGAGAGGTAAAGGGATTTGAGCCGAATGCCGGGTCATCCAGTACGGCAAACCCGGCCACCCTGGCGCCGATCCGCGGCCAGATCGTCAGGCGGATGTCTTGCAGCTGAACTTTTCGGTTAAGCGCGTCTTCGATAAGGGGTTTGTATTGATCTTGATACTTGTTGAGGTCAATCAGGAAGGGAAGCGCCAGGATTGCTCCAACTACCGTCACCAGGACAGCAAGTAACCCTATTACTATCTTCATGGGCGCACCTCCCTGCCAGCTTCCCCCAGCATCAGTATATAGGAAAGAACTCGACCACGTTCACTATAGGCCGACTTGTCCCTCTGCGAGGGCCGTTCCTTTACCTTGCCGGTCATCAGACCGCGTGTTAAGATGCCGCCTCGCAAAAATCAGTGCGGAGAGGTGCGAGAGTGGACGAATCGACATGCTTGGAAAGCATGCGTCCCAGCAATGGGACCGTGGGTTCGAATCCCACCCTCTCCGCCACATGAAGACGTAAAACGTAAGGCGTGAACCGTAAAAGGTGAGGGAGTACTAAAAGGACAAGAACTGTCCAAGGGTGGGATTCGAACAGGGGGATCGTGGGGGATGTGTCCCCCACGTGGGGAGCCTACGAGGGGGCTGGCCCCCTCCGTAGGAGCGGACACTGTTTCAGCGTGCGCGACTTCGAATGCCCACCCTCTCCGCCACATGAAGATGTGAAACGTAAGGCGTGAAGCGAAAAAGTGAGGCGTGAGGGAATAGAGACAGCACTTGCAGTTGACCCCCTAACCCTTTACCCCTTACGCCTAACAATGTTTGCAACTAGGGGCCGGGCCCTGTGCGACAGAACCCTGTGAACCCCGCCAGGTCCGGAAGGAAGCAACGGTAAGCGGTCAGTTCTGTGTGCCGCAGGATCACCTGGCCCCGCTTTCCCAATAACGTATCTCGTGAAACGTCAAAATCGCAGACGAAATACGCTTCACGCTTAACGAACGACGCACCATGGACTATCAAGTCTCTGCAAGAAAGTACCGGCCTGGCACGTTCGACGATGTGATCGGGCAGCCACACGTCGTTCAGACGCTCGTCAATTCCATCACCACGAAGCGCATCGCCCAAGCCTATCTTTTTTCCGGGACCCGCGGCGTAGGGAAAACCACGGTTGCGAGAATTCTCGCGAAGGCGCTCAATTGCGAACGGGGGCCGACCGGCACACCCTGCGGCACCTGCTCCAACTGCCTCGAAATTGCGCAGGGAACCTCTGTCGATGTCATGGAGATCGACGGGGCATCCAATACGAGCGTGGACGATGTGCGCGAAATCCGTGAGAACGTCAAATTCGCGGCCTTTCGCGGGAAATACCGGGTCTACATCATCGATGAAGTCCACATGTTGTCGAATTCCGCCTTCAATGCACTGTTGAAGACGTTGGAAGAGCCGCCTCCGCATGTGGTGTTTATCTTTGCGACCACCGAAATTCACAAGATTCCGGCGACGATTCTTTCCCGCTGTCAGCATTACAACTTTCGGCGGATCGCGCGAACCGAGATCATCGAACGACTGCGCCATGTCGTCGATCAGGACAAGATCGCGATCGAGGAACGGAGCCTGATGGCGCTCGCCAGAGCCAGCGAAGGCAGCATGCGCGATGGGTTGAGCCTACTCGACCAGGCAGTGGCGTTCGCCGGCAAAACGATCGTGCACACAGACCTGGAAGCCCTGCTGGGTGCGGTTCCACACGAACTCGTTCGCGCCATGATTCAGGCGATCACGACGCAGGAAAGCGCGGCGGCGCTGCGGGTGCTGGCGCAACTGTTGGACCAAGGGCACGATCTGCGGGCCTACTGTGCTGAGGTCGTCGAATATCTACGCAACATGCTGGTGGTGTCGGTGGTAACCTCGCCCCAAGAGCGGCAGGGATTGATCGAGGCCTCCGCAGAAGACCTCGCACAGATGGCAATCGATGCGCAGGCGTTCTCGCCCGAGCCTCTACAGGAATTATTGGCGCTCTTCACGCAGGCAGAGGACTCGCTCAGATTGAGTGCCCATCCTCGGTTCGTACTTGAAACGGCGGCGATCCGTGCGACGAGATTGCTGCGTCGAGCGGATGGGAAATCGCCGTCTCCCCAAACGGTGCAGTCAACTCAAGCGACAAGCCCGCCTCAGCCAACTTCGATGCGCACAGGCTCGCGGGTTTCATCGACTCGTTCCGTCGACCCACCGTCAGCTGTGACACCGAAGCCTTCTCAAGCGACGCTTCCCGCGCCGGCCGTTCCGATACCATCGCGTCCCACCGTTCCCGCGAGTACGGCGTCTCCGCGGAGCCTCTCGACGGATTCTTCGAATGTCCAACCTTCTGGCATTGCCGGTACTGTGAAAGCTTCAGAGCCTGTGGCATCGCCCCAGCCTGAAAGCGGACGTCTAGCGGTAACGCTCAATTGGGACCAGTTTCAGGAAGAAGTCGCTGGAGCATTCTCCAACATTGCCCCTTTCTTGGAAATGGGCCGCCTCGTAGGAGTGGACGGCCATGTCGTGACGATTGGATTCACCAAACAGGCGACGGTGGCCAGAGGGATGATCGAGAAACCCGACAATCTGGCGGCGCTTACTGCTATGTATGAACGATTAAGCGGACAGACCGTTCGGTTGCGGATTGTCGAACTGACCGAGTCGGACGCCCCCGGACCGACGATGGCGCAGCTCCGGGCAGCGAAGGAAAAAGAACAACGATTGGTTCTCTTCGAGCAAGCTCGGGCACATCCGGTCGTCAAACAGGCATTGGAGATATTCAGCGCAGAGATCGCAGAGGTCAGATCAGTGTCGAGCCAGAAGGAGGTGTCGGAATGAAGAATCCGCTAGGCAATATGGGAAATATACTGAAGCAAGCGCAAGCCATGCAGACAAAAATGGCGAAGGTGCAGGAACAGGCATCGACAAAGACCGCGACCGGGACGGCCGGCGGTGGCAGTGTAAGAGTCACCGCCAATGGGGCCATGGAAATTGTCAGTATCGTCATCGATCCGGAAGTGGTGAAAAGCGGCGACGTGGAGATGGTGCAGGATTTGGTCATGGTCGCGTCGAACGATGCCCTCAAGAGGGCTCGTGAGGTGATGGCAGAAGAGATGAAATCCGTCACCGGCGGAATGAACGTCCCTGGACTGCTCTAACAGAGCTTACACAGCATGGCGGTTGATCAACAAGGACTACTCACAAGGCTGGTGCGTGAGTTAGTCCGTCTTCCAGGCATCGGTCAAAAAACAGCGCAGCGATTGGCCTTTCATGTCTTGAAGGCCGAGCGAGAAGATGCGCTTCGCCTGGCCGAAGCGATTCGCGCCGTCAAAGACGGGCTCTCGTTTTGCCGGCAATGCCGGAATATCGCCGAGGGTGAGCTCTGCGAATATTGTCTTGACCCGAAGCGGGACCAGACAAGAATCCTGGTGGTCGAAGAACCAAGTACGACCTATGCCATTGAGCGAGCGGGAGCCTACCGCGGCCTGTATCATGTCTTACTTGGCGCCTTATCTCCGTTGGATGGCGTCGGACCATCCGATATCAGGGCCGAAGAACTGGTCGGTCGGGTGAAGCTCGGGGGAATTGAAGAAGTAATTCTTGCGACGAGTCCGACAATCGAGGGTGAAGCGACCGCCATCTATCTCACAAACCAACTGAAGCCTCTCGGGACCCGGGTCTCTCGTATCGCCTATGGCATTCCGGTCGGAATGGATATCGAGTACGCTGACGAGGTGACGCTGCTCAAGTCGATCGAAGGCCGTCGAGATCTCTAACAAGACTGTTACCTAGTTTATTTGGTTTGTCTCGTTTGTTTGGTTTAACAAGACCAGATGAACCAAACAAACCAAATGAACTGGATAGACTGGGTTTGTAGCAGACATGCTTCCCATTGACCCCCCCGCCGATCGCCTGTTATAGTTTCACACTTCTCAGACGTCTTTTGCCTTTACGCAGGTGACAGTATGAAAGCAGGCCCTTCCGCCAAGCGTATTTCGCCCACTAAACCAGCCGTAAAACCTATCAAGGCCAAGCGAAAATCCAAGACAGCGTCCCAGGGAAATAAATATGCGGCGATTCGTCGTGATCTTGAGCGGCAACGTAAAGCCATGCTGGATGAGGCGGTCGAGGGTCTCGCCAATCCAAACGGACAGGCGGCATTCCCGGATGTCAGCGATCAAGCGTCTGCGGAAGCCGAGCAAAACTTTACATTGCGTATCCGCGAGCGGGAGCAACGGTTGATCAAAAAGATCGACGAAGCGCTCGAACGAATGGACCAGGACATCTATGGCATCTGTGAACGTTGCGAAGAAGAGATTCCCTATCCCAGACTGAAAGCCCGCCCAGTCACCACCCTCTGCATCAACTGCAAGACGCTCGAAGAGCAGGAAGAGAAAGCCCGGCGCTGAACGGGTCCTGCCGCGCTGTTCCACTTCGAACCGGTTAGAACTGCTGTACAAATGACTAGTGTTTTAACGCCTTGATTCGTTGTTGGACGAGGGCGATGCGATCTGCTTCATCGGGAATCCCTTCGACCAGCGCGAGATAGGTCTCGTACTCCGAAAGAGCCCGTTTGGGATTCGTGAGCTCATATGCCTCAGCCAAGTTATAGCGGGCAATGGCATAGTTGGGGCGGAGCGTGACGGCTTTTTCGAATGAGGCAAGTGCGTTGGGCTTGTCCCCCAGCTTCGCGTAGACTGCGCCAAGATTGTTCAGAATTTCTGGAGTGTTGGGTCTGATAGTCAGGGATAATAGCATTTCCGCCTTGGCCTTCTCGTGCTCTCCCTTCCCTTCCCACGCCAGACCCAGCTTGTGGTGAGCTTCTGCCTGCCACACCTTATTGGTAAAGCCGCTTGCGATCGCTTTCTGATAGGCATTGGATGCAATATCATAGTTCTGGACCCCACAGTAGGAAAGCTGCGCTGTTTGGCCACGAGCAAATTGTAGGAGTGAGAGGAAAGGCTCCTTGTCCTCTGCTCCTTGACTATCTAGCGATTGCCCTGACTTCTGGCCGTTCGAATGGCGCAGCCGTTCCAAGAATTCTCGCCGATAGGGTGAAAACAGCCGTACATAGGGGTCGATCGTCACGGAAGCTTGAAGCAACACGGGCTGTTCACGTGTCCCAAGAACCAAGTACTGAGTCGTCGTTTTCTCGTCGCCTGTCTCGTACAAAGCGCTGGAATTCATGCTCGTCTTTGAGGACAGTTTTGCCACATTGAGGTAGAACTCTAAGACCGGCTTCAGCATCGTTAGGGTGCGGCGGAGGACCGGGTATGGATTCAAGTCAAGCCCGGACGAAAAGGTAAAGACAGTTCCAACCAACGTACCATCTTCATCGAAAAAGTAGGACTCATCGCCATGCGACGGACTCCGGTCTGCGGGGAGAACCAACTCTTGCCCAGTGCCCCACTCTTGTGGTTTGAGGGTAGCAATAGCATGCGTCTTGAGGAAGTCGGACTTCGAAGTGCAGAGGGTCGTGGACTTTAAGAGGACCAGGTCGGTTTCAGATGGTGGGAGGTTCGGTTTGGGAACAGGACCTCCACAAGCATTCAGCAAAAGACTCAGCCCTAGCCCACAGACCACCCATAGACTAAAGGGCACAGCACGAGGCGCTTGCCTGTCACGTGAATTCTGGCTCACGAAGAAAGCATACATGAAATGTGGAAGGGTTTGCCAATGGGATGATACGGCAAGGCCCGCTCTCACAAAGAAAGCGGGCCTTGGATCTGAGGGCGATGTGCTTGCGAATACTATCGCCGCTGGCTGTCCAACATTGAATCTTCAGATGTGTACCCAAAGAGGTACGGCATCTTGCTTGTAAGTTTATAAATCGGTCTGTTTACACCATAGTCCAATGCGACTCCGAGAGGATGCAAGAGAAAACCGGTCCAACGCCAGGGGTTATCGCTCGGAGTCGCTCCGGCCGCCACATCGGTATAGACCAAGGATGTTGGATCCATCACACTGTAAATACTAGCCGGAGGTGCATAGCTCACATCTGCATCAGCCAATGCCTGTTGCTGGCTGTTTCCGGCACAACCGACTGCAGTGGCCAGGAAAAGAATTCCTAGAGCAAGAGTTGTAGTCTTCATAGATGACCTCATTAGTCTAGTACAGTTGAGAGTCGACCTTCATTCGACAGTCTGAAGTGTAGCCGACCGAATGGATTCTGTCCAGAAATCGGAACAGTTTCGACATCATTATGAAATCGTCAGTTTGTGCGAGGGGCAGAGGATGGGAAAGGGGAGAAAATGGTAGGCGATACTGGTATCGAACCAGTGGCCTCTTCCGTGTGAAGGAAGCGCTCTACCCCTGAGCTAATCGCCTACATGCCGCAAAGTCTAGCATGGGGGCATAAATCGTATCAACCGTGGCACCCTGTGGCAGGCTCAGCCGCGTGTCTTGACATCCTCAAAACCCGGTTCCTACAATGCCCCCGCTCGCAGGCTTTCATCGTGGAGTTTCACTCGCATGCGCAATGATATCGTCATTATCGGAGGTGGGCTGGCCGGATCTGAGGCGGCGTGGCAAGCGGCCAACCGTGGAGCGAAAGTTACGCTCTATGAAATGCGCCCCAAAGAGATGACGCAAGCGCACAAGACCGGCAATTTGGCGGAACTGGTCTGTTCGAATTCGCTCGGATCCACGGACATCTTGAATGCCCCCGGTATCTTGAAAGAAGAAATGCGCCGCCTCAACTCGCTCATTATTCGAATCGCAGATGAAGTGCGGGTCCCGGCTGGATCGGCTCTGGCCGTCGATCGTGAGCAATTTTCACTCAAGATCACCCAAGCATTGGAAGGGCATCCGAACATTCGCATTCTGCACGAAGAAATAACCGAAGTTCCAACGGACTGTCTCTGCATTCTGGCGACCGGGCCTCTGACGTCCGATAAACTGTCGCAGGCGATCGCCCAATTGACTCACACGAAACACTTGTATTTTTACGATGCGATCTCTCCGATTGTAGACGCCGACTCCATCAATATGGATGTCGTATTTCTCGCGTCCCGCTACAACAAGGGAGGAGACGATTATCTCAACTGTCCCATGGACGAGCCGTCCTACAACGCCTTCTATGATGCGTTGCTCGCAGCGGAGAAAGTCCAACCCAAAGAATTTGAAAAGACACCCTATTTCGAAGGCTGCATCCCTATCGAAGTGATGGCCGAACGGGGCCGCCAGACTATGCAGTTCGGTCCGCTAAAACCTGTGGGACTGGAGAATCCCAAGACTGGTGTGCGAGCCTATGCGGTCGTACAGCTTCGTACGGAAAATGCCCATCGATCCTGTTACAATCTTGTGGGATTTCAGACGAAATTGACTTACGGGGAACAGAAGCGGGTATTTCGCATGATTCCCGGTCTTGAGCAGGCGGAGTTCCTGCGCTACGGCAGCCTACATCGCAACACCTTTATCAATTCCCCTCAACTGCTGCGCAATACCCTTCAGTTCAAGGCGCGCGGTACCCTCTTCTTTGCCGGGCAGTTGGTCGGTGTCGAAGGCTATACGGATTCTGCCGCCATGGGCGGATTAGCAGGGATTAATGCAGCTCGTGGTCTGGCGGGATTGCCGTTGGTGACGCCGCCGCCAACTACGGCGCACGGCTGCCTCTTGTCCTATATCACAATCACGGACCCACGCCACTTTCAACCGATGAATACGAATTTCGGGCTCTTCCCTCCCCTTTCCACACCGACGAGAGATAAGGAGCTCAAACGACGGCTCACAGGGCAACGGGCGATTGAGGATCTCACGGCATGGATGACGCAATTCGAGCTTTCATGACGTTTCTTGAGCTGGAGCGTCATGCATCGCAGGAGACAATACGCAACTACGCTTCAGATCTTCGACAGTTCCAGGCCTTTATGAGGGGAAAGCATCCAGGCCTGTCCACGCTCGATCCTAATGCCGTGAAGACGGAGTCCGTTCGGGCCTACCTACACTGGTTGGACCATAAGCATGAGAAAAGTACTTCGATGGCGCGGAAGCTCGCTGCTCTGCGGAGCTTCTTTCGCTACCTGCAACAAGAGGGTATGGCGGGCCTCAATCCTGCCGAGTCCGTTAGGACGCCGAAACAGCCGAGACATCTTCCGCGTGTCTTGACCAAGGACGACGCGTCGGCGCTGATGGAGTTTCCTGCCGAGCAAACAGGAGGGTCACTCCGCGACCGTGCCTTGCTGGAGACGCTCTATTCGACCGGAGCTCGGGTGAGCGAACTTGTAGGGATCGATCGCGAAGATCTCCGTGCATCCGAGGGGCTAGTCCATCTGAGAGGAAAGGGTCGGAAGGAGCGCATCGTGCCGATCGGAGAAGTGGCACTACAGGCCGTTCAGGCCTACCTGAATCAGCATCCTCTAATGGAGCAGCGAGATCTGAAAACAACGACAAAACGGACCCCGTCACCGGTTTTTCTGAACAGCCGAGGGGGACGCTTGACGACTCGGAGTGTCGCCCGCATCGTGGCCCGCTATTCGAACCGACTCGCCGGTGGTTCCGTGAGTCCCCATACGTTGCGGCACTCCTTTGCCACCCATCTTCTCGATGAAGGAGCCGATTTGCGATCGATTCAAGAGATGCTTGGGCATGCTTCGTTGAGTACGACACAAAAGTATACACACCTGGCCACAGACCAGCTCCTGGCTGTCTATGATAAGACACATCCACGAGCCGGTCGCCCGACCAGTACACGTGCCGCAAAGGACATCAAGCCATGATCGTCCTTGGGCTATCGACGCCCCTCTATGTCAAGCGGGAGGTGGGAACCGATGCGAATAGCAAACCGGTTCGTTCCGCGTTTCCCTCCGTTCGCGCTTTTGTATCCATGGGAGCCAGGACATGAACAGACTGATTAAGAAGGCCAACGTCCTGATCGAAGCCTTGCCCTATATCCGCACCTTCAAGGGCAAGACGATTGTCATCAAATATGGCGGTCATGCCATGACAGATGCGCCGCTGAAGGAGCGGTTCGCCCAGGATGTCGTGCTGTTGAAATATGTCGGCTTGAATCCGGTCATTGTGCACGGAGGAGGACCCCAGATCGACAAGATGCTCGATCGCTTAGGCATCGAAGCCAAATTTCGCCATGGCGTGCGGGTCACAGACGAGGCCACGATGGAAATTGTGGAGATGGTGCTAGCCGGTAAGATCAACATGGAGATCGTCGATCTCTTGAATCGCCATGGCGGCCTTGCAGTCGGCTTGAGCGGGAAGGACGGCGGGCTCATGCTCTCTCGAGCACTCACGGCCAAAGCCTGGGCTGCAAGCCTGGAAAAGGATCTCGCCGACGGCGAAGGGGATGAGGATTTTGGCTTGGTTGGAGAGGTCCAGTCCATCGACCCCGCATTGGTGCTGAAACTTCAGCAGGATCATTATATTCCCGTCATCGCACCGATCGGCACCAACAGGGAGGGAAACACGTACAACATTAACGCCGATCTGGTGGCCGGCGCGATGGCCGCTGCGCTGGGCGCGGAAAAACTGGTCATGATGACCGACGTGAAGGGTATTCGCGATACGAATGGGCGCCATCTCTCGACGGTCTCACGCAAAGACGTGCAGCGGATGGTGAAGAAAGGTACGATCAGCGAAGGGATGTTGCCCAAGGTCCATGCCTGCCTGGATGCCCTCGGAGGCGGCGTCGGAAAAGCCCATATCATCGACGGCCGGATTCCCCATGCTATCCTGCTCGAAGTATTCACGCGCAAAGGCATCGGAACCGAAATTACGTCATAGCCGATTAATCTATTCGATCTCTTCTTGTAGTGAACCAGCAATTTCGAATCAACCGCCATTTTCAAGCCCTCGTCGGCGAGCGCCACCCTGAGACGAGCCCCCGTGCGCTTCGGAAGGCAGCACACTATCTGACAACGCAGTTTGCCAAATCTGGGTGGACTACCGGCGACCAACTCATGAACGCCTGGGGCAAGGTCTATCGTAATGTCGTAGCAATCAAGTACCCAAACTGGCCTGGACAAGGAACAGAACTACCCCCGCTCCTGGTCGGAGCCCACTACGACACGGTCTCCGGATCACCTGGCGCGGATGATAATGCGAGTGGCCTAGTGGTCCTCCTCGAAGTAGCTTCTCGGCTCCGCGCGCAGCCTCTCGCGCGACCAGTCTGGCTCGTGGCATTCACCCTTGAAGAGCAGGATCGACTGGGGAGTCAAGCATTCGCTTCCCGCCTGAAAGCCGAAGGCCGTGAGTTGGTCGGCGCAATTATTCTAGAATGTGTCGGGTTCGCCAAGAGCGCTGCAGGAACGCAGCAGGCTCCACCAGGCGTACCCGTCTCTGTGCCGACGCAGGGAGACTTTCTTGCCATTGTGGGCAACGAGGCATCCCAGCCTTTGGTGAATCGGCTTGAACAGGAAGCCCAACGGCATGCTGCCTCACTGAAGACTCTATCGTTGGTCGTGCCAGGGCAAGGGGAAGCCATACCCCATACCAGGCGCAGCGACCATGCCTCGTTCTGGGATACGGGCTATCCAGCTGTGGTGTTGACCGATACGGCGAATTTCAGGAATCCCCATTACCATCGCGAGACCGATACCGTGGATACTTTGAATCTCGAGTTTCTTTCCAACGTTGTGGCGACAGTAACTGCTACCGCGATTCAGATCGCTGGAGTACGGCCATGAAAGGGAGCCGTACAAAACTGACACCCGTGACCAGGCGTCTTGTCACCGAGGTGTATGGCCGTCTCGACTATGAAGCGCTGGGACCGGTTTACTGTTATGAAGGTGGCGATGAGTTCTGGCAAGCGAAGCGAGGTCCCTGTGATCGTCTCGGGAGTCGGGTCGCAGTTGCGTTGAAGAGGAAACTAGGACGAGGCGGACGCAGTCTCTATGTCGGTGCCGGAGTCGCAGAGCTTCCGACATTGATTATGGAAACGGTAGAGATTGGCCGGACGGTGGAACCCTATAATCTTCGGAGAGCCGAAGTTGCAGCCCTCAACTCTGCCTGCCACTCGATCCCACTCACATTCCGTTTCGCCGATGCAGCCAGCGCAAAGGGCCGATTCGATCATCTCTGGATCGTCAGTGTGTTGAACGATCCTGAGCGGTTCCCCCACCTGTCGCCTCTCTCTTATGGACAAAGCAACCCTCTCACTCTCGACCCACTGAAGTTTGAGAAAGAACGTCGCATCGTACGTGCGTTGGTGGCACATTGCATGGGAAAGCTCGCAAGGCCTGGCCTCGTGACGACTACCACCGAAGAGGTTCTATGGATTGCAGAATGGTGCCATCGGCATCGAGTCCCCTATCGAGTTGGAAAGCGCAGCTATCCAACCGCACTGGTAGGCGATCCAATCTGTTTCATTCATATAGGCAGGGCAGACAAGAGAGCTGGATAACGCGGCTGAAATAACTGCGGGCTACGAGATTTGAAATCCGGGCTTGGTTCTGGATGAGTTGCCTAGATACTGGCCGGCATACTTCACATAGTTATCCGCCGACTCCTTAATCCACGCAAGTTCGCTTTCGGTTACTGCACGCCGCACACGGGCCGGCGATCCGAGGATCACACTTTTCGGGGGCACAATCGTATTTTCAACAACCAGTGCACCGGCCCCCACTATCGAATCCTCTCCGATGACGGCTCCGTCCATTACAATCGCCCCCATGCCAATCAGCACACGATCCTTGATCGTGCAGCCGTGGAGTATGGCCCCATGGCCGATAGTCACTTCGTTGCCGATGATCAACGGATGGGTATCGTGAGTGACATGGAGCATGCAGAGATCCTGCATGTTCGTCCGGTCGCCAATTCTGATAAAGTGCACGTCGCCGCGAATGACAGTATGGAACCAGACGCTACAGTGCTCGCCCAGCACAACATCGCCGATGACGACGCCTGTCTCTTCGATAAAACAGGAGTCGGGAATGGTGGGTTTGATTCCCTGAAAGGTGCGGATCATGCACTCACTGTAGGGAATCGGCCCGCAACCTGCAAGAGGGTCAGGGGGCGTCAATGGAAAGGCCCATCCAGAGAACTGGATGGGCCTTTGCCGGCGCAGTCACACAAGTCCTGTCTCTACATGAACTTGAGGAACTTTTCTTTCACGTCATCCATGATTTGAGCCGTAATAGTCGCCATCCCTCGTTCCTTCGCCACCCGCTCAACCTCCTTGCGGGCCATGGGACGGATGAAGTCAGGAATATTCTCAAGCCGCTTTTCAGCATCAGACGTCCAGGCCATCCCATTGCTCGATTCGCCCTTGGAATCGTCCATGACTTGCAATGTGATTGTCTTGTACCCCTGCTTGCGAGCAAAGGCCTCCACGCTGCTCTGCACCATTGGTTTAACGAACGAGGGAAGGCGGTCCAATTTTTCCTTCGCATCGGGCGACCAGGCGAAGTCCGAGGTAGTTGCATCGGCGTGGCCGGGCATACCACTCGCAGTGAGTCCCATTTCAGCGACCATGGCGGAGAAGGGACAGCCGCTCGCTTTCTCACCAGCCTTGGCGGGCGACGCAGCCGCTGCAGGCATAGACGGCTCGCCATGAGTTTGCTTACTCACGGCGGGGGCCGTTTGGCCGTTTCCCGCCAAACCGCGCAATTTTTCCACAGACGTTTCGGCTTCAGCACGCGCTCCCAGTTTCAAGCCCAAAGAGTTCATCATGTTGGTTTCGCCGGCATTGGTCACCATCGAAAACTTGGCGGCGCAGGACGGGCAGGCAAAAAAGACTCCGAGCGATCCTTCCTCCGGTTTTTCAACCTTTTCGAGGTTCATGTAGGTTTCGCAGTTCAGACAGACAAACTTCATAATAACTCCTCTTTCATTGGCCCAGGTGGTTCTGACATCGTTGCGGGCCCCGTCATCCAGTTATCCCTTTCTTAAAGGGGTAGCCTGAACTCCGAAGGGATCTACGCTATCACACGGATTTTCAAGGAGTCAAACGACTCGGAAGGTGGGGGAGCGAGGCAAGCAGTTCCATTCTCTTACGGCCAAGCGCCTTGGAAAGGCGTAGCGCCATTTCAGGGCTGATACGGCTCGTTCACGTAAGAATGCGATTCAGCGTTGAAGCAGCCACATCAAACTTCCCGGCTAGTCCACAGCCGCTCAGATTGTTGGGCTCAAGATAGACCTGAATAATGAACTCGCCGGGACTGGGAGGATTGTGCATAACCATTTTAGTGAGATTACGGGCGCCTGCCCCCTTTGTTTTGCCCTGATTTCTCTCACGGGTGGACGACGTTCAAACCGAGCACATCTCCAAATGGATCATAGTCGCGGTCATTGTGGAGCAAGGCATGTCCTTCCAATAAACAAAACGTCGCGATCAGAGAATCGATCGTCTTGCGCACCGTTCGCCCGGCAGTTCTCAGGCGCCGATAGTTCAGAGCAGCTTCGACCGCGATTCCAACCGTCCCTGTCTCAAAAACCGCAAACTTCCGCAGTTCCTCTTGAACCGCCTCAAATTGTTTATCGGTGGTGATCCCCTGCAACACTTCGCAGAGAATCAAATCGGTGAGACCCAGCCGTTCTCTCGGCAACTGAGCTTCAAGCCAGTCGGTATGGGAAGTACGCGTTCCCCGGAGGTAGCCGATCATACCGTCGTATCGACAATAATCATGAAGCCGCCTTGATACGACCTTCCCGCATCGCGCCGAGATCTCCCTCCCACTCAATCTTGCCACGCAAACGGCGAATACCTTCTTGTCCCTTCACCTTGATCAGCAATCGAAGGCCCTCTTCCACCACCGCTTTCTTGGTCGATAACCCGGTGGCCTTCATGGCTCGCTGCATCAAGCTATTGTCGATCACGATGTTGGTACGCATAGCTCCTCCGACATGGACTGTGTAAATATTCATAAATGATGCACACGCGAATCAGGAGAAGCAAGCGAAGAGAACGTCGGTCTTGGTAGCGCAGAAAACGCGAGGCGGTCACATCAGTCCTGCGAGCAGAATAGACTCATCCTGATTAACTTCATGCCAATGAATCGCCAGGTCAGAAAAGACTCCCGATACATTTTCCTATCCCTCGGACCCGCAGCCTTCCCAGGCTCTGGTGCGCGGAAAGAACGAACGACGGAGATCGCGCGGCTGAAGCGAGAACTGGCGCGGGTCACCGAGGAGCGCGACATGTTAAAAAATCCGCCAGGTACTTTGCCAAAGAGTCGTCGTGAAGTACCGGTTTATGCAGACGCATCAGCAGGAGTTTCGAAAAGAAATGGGGTCAGGCATGAGTATTGACTTATTGCGATAGTGATCGCCCCTCTCGCTCACCTTGGTCAACCGGCAGAGACGTCCATATTCAGGCCCCCTCCGCATGCTGGTGCCGGCATCACACCTGATCAGAGTACGATGATTCTGTGGGGATTCCCCCGCCATGACGGGAATCCACTCGTCAGACAACTTGATTCCAGACGACTACGCCAAGTATGCGGTCCATAGGTATGGCATCTCAATAAGTCAATACTCATGCCTGACCCCAATTCTTCCGTTCAATTCTTCCGTCTACGTCCACCCGGACAGTCTTCAAAATCTCCAAATAAGTAGCCTGTCCCTCTTTTTGCATCCCGTAACACAGGGATTTCCGGTGAGTCAAACTCCACACATCCAGTCCGCCAGAAGACGTACATTCTGCTGCCTAACGCAAAGCTAACCTGCGAGCCACGAGGCGCGAAGCGCCGACGTGGCGAGTCAGGTTGAGCGCCGTGTTAGACCACGCTTTCATTCGCCAAGATTGACGGAAAGCTCGCGCCCATAATTGATTCGGGCAACTTCACAAGCCATTTCGATAATGCGCTCTATCGCAGCTCGGCTTACATTGGTTCCAAGCCACCACCCGGAACTTAGTTGTGTGGAGTGTTCGCGGGATAGATCAGGGCGGCCGGGGTAAAGTTCCTCTGGGCTTCGGGCAAGATAGCGACGCGTACGACCGTGCTTTGGCAGAGCGGCAAACCGTTCAAGAAAAGTGGCGTCACGTTGTGACAGAGCTTCAAACACAGACACCAACACATCGCGGGCATTCCTCGCCGGGTAACGTTGTCCGTTGATGATATAGCCTACAGCTCCCGCCGGAGTCCCCACCGATGCCGGTGGGATAGAGGGCGGAACTGTTGGACGTGGCGGTTGCGTAGTGGCACTCGGCGTTCGCGGAAAAATATGGTCTTTTAGAAAGCGCGCGACCGTATCAGGGTCGGGCTTGAATCCACAGAGACTTTCAACACGGTCGGCCACGAGTTCCAGTAACAGTTCATCTTCTTCTTCAACGAGCTTAACCCAGGCTTTTGGCAACGTGGCCTTCATCTGCCTGTCGCGGGAGACGTTGCGATAATCCTCGCGTGCGGCCTCGATCGCCGCGCCGGAAACGATAGCGTCGTACTTGAGATAGCGGCTTAAGCGAGACACGCACTCCGAGATGTCGCGCTCAACGATATCGAGCTTATATACACGACGTTCACCGTAGTCGCCTTGTTCACCGGGCAAAAAGAAATTCCATTCCTGACCATCAGTCAGAATGGCGAGAGGTACGCCAACATGGAACGCATACTCAAAGAGTTGTCTTTCTGCGCCCTCACTCTGGCCAATTTGTTTCACCTCCACGAATGCAATGGGCTTACCCGGAGGGTGGCACAACGCATAATCAACCCGCCTACCCTCCAACGAGTATTCAGGGCACACAATCTGAGTGTCGTAAGCCGGCCACGAAAGGGCATGCAAAAGACGAAGCACGATGCCCTGCGACACCGAAGCTTCGTTAGTAAAGCGGCCAGCTTTGATACCTGCACGGATTTCTTCGATGTGTTGTTCCAGGCTCATGTGGTCACTTTACCAATAAGGTTACGTGAGGGCAGAAAAAGGGACAGGCTACTTTTCAAAACCACTTATCGTTGTCTGCCCTCTTGAGAAATCGCCTGTCCTCTCTTCTTCTCCGCGCTTAGCGACTAACGGATCATGTGCTCAGCAGCGAGCGCAGCCCGCCTGCCCGCTGGAGCAATTGCTAGGCGCCGGAGCACCACCGGTTGTAGTGCTCTTTGCTTCGTCGGTTGAACCCGAGTCCCAAGAATGCGCGTGAGCCAACGCGATGTGAATGAACGAAAGCAACCAGACAATGACAAGGAAATGCCGCCTTGCCCAACCACCTACGAACGACCACACCTGGCGCAACGCAATCAGAGAGTACTGATTCATAGGAACCTCTTTTTTTCTCGCGGAGGCTCAACGGCACTCTCGAGAGTCACCTGACCACTCTTGGACGTCCAAGAGTGCTCGGGACTCGAGTACAATCGACGCAGCAGAGTCGGAAGTGAAGATACTGAAATCATGAAAGCTGAGCTAGTCATTTTCGGCCGACCGGCACCTAACAGCCCCGCGGATCAGGGGTGCGTCGGCTCCACTCGGATGTTAGCCTCCGTTAGCGCGCCATCGGTTCTCCCGAAACTACGCGACAAACTCTACCATTTCAGTCAGTTGCAGTTCTTCTGGTAGTGAGCCCATCAGGATGCTCAAAAAGTTCGTCCAGCAAGGCCGCAGGCGAATCGAAACCGGAGGCGTACCCTCAGGGGTACGTTGAGGATTTCGATGAGACGAGAACGAAGCTGGCGAGCTTTTTCAGCATCCTGCTAGATTGAATATTGAAAGATCGGCTTCGCCCCAATCGCCTGAGCCAGCACGCCGCGGCGTTTGAGTTCTTCAAGGATTCGACGAGTCGCTGCATCGAAGTCTGCCGGGCCTGAGAGTACGATATCCGTGTTGGGTGGGACTTCTTCTGGTGCCTTGCTCATATGAACGGCAATGACCGGGACCGGATGGACGAGCGTCCTGATAGCCTGCGCTGCTTCGACATAGGCCATGCCGAAAGGATTGGTTGTCGAAACTACAATTAACCCCGTATCGACAAGCAACCTCGCCACCTCGCCATAGCGGCGAGCCATCTCGGTCGCTTGCCCTCGCTCTCCTTCTGAAAGATCTGCATCGAGCCCGCGCCGGAGATTCTCTCCGTCGAGCAAGTACGCATGCCGACCATCCGCTACAAGCCTGGCCTCGATAGTCCTGGCGAGGAAGGACTTCCCCGTATGCCGCCCCCCTGTCACCAGTACAATGGCGGCTCTGTGGCCATACTGCTGCGCGCGATCCTCGACGCCGACTTGACCCTTGACCCAGGCAAAATCTCGCTGCCGAGCTTCTTCTCGGAGAAACTCCTGGTCGTCATGGACCAACTCTGTCACGATGCCGCCACCGGCGATGTCATACTCATCCACGAGGACAAAACGGCCCGTCGACTCAGACGAAACCGAAAGGTCGAATGCGACCGGCGTTTTAGCCCGAATAGTCAATTCAGCAACCTGATTCTTATTCACGACACTGCTGCCTTGCTGCTGTGCCAAATCCATCGTGTCGATGATTCGATGGATCGTGGCAATTTCACAGTCTACTTCCTTCGTCGCCACTCTGAGTTGATAGCGCCGCCCCCGCTCCAACGGCTTCCGGCCCAGCCAGAATACGTTGGCTCGAAAAGCCGTCGAGACCAGCGGGAGTTCATCTTGATGCGAGGCAATCTCTCCCCGCTCCACAAAAATCTGCTCGTCGAGCGTCACACCGACTGACTGGCCTGCATGGCCCTCTATTGGCGGAGGCTCGATATTGAACGCTTCAATAGACTTGACCACCGCCCGTTTATTCGACGGTGAGAAAACCAGGGAGTCGCCGACTTTCACTCGCCCAGCTGTGACGCGCCCTGTAATGATACGGCGGGCGTCGAACTTGTAGACATCCTGAACCGGCAGGCGAAGCGGTTGTTCGGATCTCCCCGGTTCCTTCCGAAAAGCACCGAGCGCGTCCAGCACAGTCGGACCGCTGTACCAGGGCATTGACTCGCTCCGGTTGGCAATATTGTCTCCGAGCTTGGCGCTGACCGGAATGATCTGCTGGGGAACCGCCTTGAACTGCTCGAGGAACTCCCGATACTCCTTTTCGATCCCATCAAACACATCCTGCCGATAGCCGACCAGATCCATCTTATTGACAACCACAGCAAACTGGCGCACGCCCAGGAGAGACAGAAGATAGCCGTGCTTCTTGGACTGCTCTTTCACACCCTCCAAAGCATCGATCAGCAACAATGCCCCTTCGGCCCGGGCCGCCCCGGAAATCATGTTCTTGAGAAACTCCTTGTGCCCCGGCGCATCAATGATGATGTAGTGCCGGCCCTTCCAACCGAAGAACGTTCTCGCCGTATCGATCGTGATGCCCTGCTCCTGCTCTTCCAAAAAGGCATCGAACAGGAACGCGTATTCGAATTCCTTCCCCTGCTGCCGGCAAATGGCTTGAACCTTTTCAAGTTTGCCATCCGGCAACGATCCCGTGTCGGCGTAGAGACGCCCCAGCAACGTGGACTTCCCATGGTCCACATGCCCGACGATGACGATATTCAGACTATCCGATGGTTTCGAGATTATTTCTGCCATGCTTAGACTCCAGAATGTTCAAACAGACAGCCCAGCAAGGCCGCAGGGGAGGGAAAACCGCAGGCGTACCCTCTGGGGTACGTTGAGGATTTTTCCGACCCGAGAACGAAGCTGGATGCCTGTTTCAACATTCTGCCTCTACATGTAACCGTCTTTTCGGAGGAGTTCCATCCCGCGCCCTTCGTCCTGCGCGCGGCCCGCTCGCTCTGCCACCGTACTGTGCCGCAACTCTTCAATGATGTCGTCCACGGACTTCGCCGACGATTGAATGGGTGTCGTGCAGGGCGCACAGCCAAGGCTTCGATAGCGGGTTCCATCCCCCTTGTCGAGATAGAGATCGATGAAGGGGATATTCTCGAATTTGATGTACTCCCAAATATTGATCTCCGTCCAATCCAGCAACGGATGGATCCGGATATGCGTTCCTGGAGGAAACGTCGTTTTGAATTGATCCCACAGCTCCGGCGGCTGATCGCGGAAATCCCAATCGCCATGTTTATCACGGGGAGAGAAGTACCGCTCCTTGGCCCTCGTCCCCTCCTCATCTGCGCGCACACCGAGAATGATACCGGTGTAGCCCTTTTGCTCGATCAGTTGCTTGAGCCCATTGGTCTTCAACGCCGTGCAACAGTTGACACGGCCCAGCGTATGATTCATCCCGGCCGCGAGCGCTTCCTTGTTTTGCCCCACAACCAATTTCACACCCCACTCGCGGGCCATGCGATCTCGATATTCGATCATGGCGGGGATTTTGTAGCTCGTGTCGACGTGCAAAAGTGGAAACGGAACATGGCCGAAAAAGGCCTTTCTTGCCAACCACAGCAACACGGTCGAATCCTTCCCCATCGACCACAGCATGGCCAGGTTATCAAAATGCTTATAGGCTTCCCGAAGAATGTAGACACTCTGGTCTTCTAATTGACGAAGATGTCGCACGGACTCGATCCTCTCTTGTGGTCAATGAGTTCGGCCGGTGACGCCTATCCCTACCGGCTCCTGAGTCAACTCCTCTAACTTTCGTGCCGCCGCTCCCTCTTCGAGCGCTCGACGGGCAAGTGGGACACAGGACGCCCAGGTTGCACCCTTACCGGCGGCGTACAAGATCAACGCCGCATTCATCAACACCCAGTTATGGGGCCCTCCCTGTAACTGATTGTGGATAATCCGTCGGAGCAGATCCGCTTCCTTGTCCCGTTGATTCGATGGGAAACCCGCCATGTCCTGCGACGTACCCAGCGGCAAACCGACATCTTTTGATGCGAACGAGAGGGGCGTAATTCGCTCGTCTCGCAGTTCCAGAACCCTCGTGAGCGCGGCAATCGACAGCTCTGGATCGCCTTCAACGCCGCTGACCACCAGCGCCCGCGGACAAGCCAGCATCCGCAACACTTCCGCAGTCTTTTCAAAGTGGGGAGGATGGGACAAGCCGACAACCTGCGACGAGGCGCGAGCCGGATTCAAGAGCCTCGCAATCGGATGAAACACGTTTCGCGCTCCCAATTCTTGCCGCATTTCTAAAAAGCGATAGATCGGAGGGTGGTACAGGGCAATGTCGAGGTAGGCGAATCCATGCCGCACCACCGTCTCTGCCACACCTTTCGGCTCCATATCGACCGGCAGCCCTAAAGCCTTGAGCACCCCGGCATTCCCTGCACGACCGGGAATCCCATCGTACCCATGCATTATGACCAACGCGCCTGCCGACGCAGCCACGATGGCGGAAGCGGCAAGGGCGTGGAAGGTTTCGCGTTTCCCCGCATAGCTCGGCAGATCCACAACGCCAAGTTCACGTGGGATCGGCACAGGAGCGACGTAGGACCGTGCGGTCGCTGTCATTGAAGCCAGCTCGGTGACGGACTCCATCTTGATTCGCATGGCAATGAGAAAGGCTCCCACCTGCGCCGCCGTGGCTTCCCCTTCAATGAGCGCCTTCATCGCCCGCTTCGCCTCATCCCAGGTAAGATCCTTGGCAGCCCTTGGCCCCTTGGCAATTTTTGCGATAATTTCCTGCATCGACATTATGAGGCCTTGTGTAACCCACACTCAGTCTTCGCAAAATTTTTCCATCGTCCCGCGCGGGAGTCTTCGCCGGGCATCACTGGACTTGTGCAATAGGTACAGCCGATGCTTGGATAGCCACGGTCATGCAATTCGTTGTAAGGAACTTCATGGACACGAATGTAGGTCCAGACATCCTCCGACGTCCACTTCGCAAGCGGATTGACTTTGGCCAACTGAAACTTCCGGTCCCACTCGATCAGCTTTGCATTGGCTCTCGTGGGAGACTGGTCACGCCTAATCCCGGTGATCCAGGCGTCGAATCCCTTGAGCACGCGCCTGAGCGGCTCCACTTTGCGCAACTCGCAACATTGATCGGGATGGCTCGCCCACAGGGCATCGCCATGCTGAGCGGCCTGTTGCTTCGGAGTGAGCATCGATTTTACCTGAATAACCTGCCGTGGTTGCAGCCCATAACGCTCGATCACACGGTCGCGCGTGGCATAGGTTTCAGGAAAGAGAAAGTCCGTGTCGAGGTAGAAGAGTGGCACGGATGGATTGATGCGGTGGACCATGTCCACCAGCACAACATCCTCAGCGCCAAAACTGCACGCGAGCACAATCTTGGTCGTATACCGCTCGATCACAGCCGCCAGTAACTCTTGTGGCTGCTTCGCCTCGAACGATTCACCCCAGACTGCAAGCTCCTCGGCAGAGGTTGAATGTTCTCTATTCTCCACGCTAACCCCTCTTCCCATCCACACTTTCATCAGGAGAGGCAGCAGGGTTGGTCATCTGCGCCCACGAGCGAACACATTCCCATTGTGCACGCTCTGGGAGCACAGACCGACCCTCGTGCCTCTCCTTCTCATTCTACTTTTTCGACCAGAATCCGGTAGTGCGTAGCGTCCGCTTCCAACGCCTCCTGCACCAACAACTTATGCCCATCGTTTTTCAAGCTCATCGGCACGTTCTTAATGGGTTCTCCCGCATCAAGCCAAACTTCCAATTGTTCGCCCGCGTCCATCATCTCCAATTTCAGTTTGGTCTTGACGTAATTCATCGGGCAAGCCACCCCGCGTAGATCGTAAACTGGCACACCGGATGGGGCAGGTGCGGGAGTTGCCAATTGGGCTGGCTTGACCTCTGGTGTCACGCTGACCTTAGCGCCCTCTGCCTCACCCACCGGCGCCAATTTAAGATCTTTGCCCATCTGATCCGTGGAGGCGCGACAGGCATCGACAAATCCCTTGGCGAACACCATCTTCTCCCGAGCTGATTCGCCCGTGGTGTCCTTGGGCCCTAAATCGCCGACACTCTTCCTCAGATCCCGATATATCGCTGGAACGATGCCCTTTTGCGCGATCCGGCTATCAAATTCAAGAAAGGTCTCTGCATCCGTCGAAGGCTCAAGCCCTTCAGTAACAAGTAACGCCTTAGCAGCGGCCAACACTGCCCGATAGGACTTGTTCACCGAGACAGAATATTGGTGATTATCGACAAGGAGCTTAGCTTGATAGAGTTCTTGATCTGCTTCGAGAATACCGTTTTCAATCATTTCAAGTGCGCCGCCTGCGCACTCGCCTGGCCCAAGATCCTCCAAGATAAATTCTTCTTCTCCTTCCCAGTCGTAGTAGAAAGTCGAATCATCTTTAAAGGAGGGAACGATCGTGTAGGGGATCAGTTCCTCCTTGAGCTTGATCTTGCCGGCACGGTCAATGAAGGCCGGCAACCCTTCACCGGAATGGCGATCACGCCGATACACGTCGATCAAGTGCGTAATCGCCGCCGACACGCTCTTGGCAGGCAACTTGACCACCATCTGTCCGATCTTCGCCGTACCGTTGATCTTCCCTCCTAAATGCAATTCGTAGAAAGGTGCCACATGCTCGCCGATGCGTTTTCCGACTCCATGCAACCCGATCGTGGCAATATGGTGCTGGGCGCAAGAGTTATGGCACCCGCTGATCTTGACAGAGACATCCTTCAGATCCTCAGGAACCAGCCCAGCTGGAAATACCTCTGCCAGTGCCCGCGCGAGCCCCTTGGAAGACGTGATCCCAAGGCCACATGTATCGGTGCCGGGGCAGGCGATAATATCTTCCACCAATTCGGCGCCGGGATCCGCCAAGCCCTGCGAGGCAAGATCTGAGTAAAGATCGGCGATGCGCGATTCCGGCACCCATCGAATGATCATGTTTTGATTGATCGTCGTTCGAATGTTGCCATTGGAGTAGCGATCCGCAAGATCGGCAATCAGAAGCATCTGCTCTGCCGTGAGATCGCCCATGAATAGCTTGGTCACTGCTGCGACATAACCCTCTTGCTTCTGGCGCACCACGTTGGTGCGGCGCCACATCTCGAACGGGGTTTCCGTTCGATGAACCTGGGCATGCCCATTGGTGTGCGCCGCTGCCTGGTTCGAACCATTGGAGGTCGGCATAATAAGCTGAACGGGCTCATCCGGATACGACAGCAACTTGATCGGTTCATGGGTCGGACGGGCCTGTCCCATCGACACGTAGGCCTCTTCCCAGCGACGCTTGAACTCCTCGAAGCCCAGCTTTTCGATAACAAACTTCATGCGGGCCTTCGTACGATTTTTCCGATTGCCCAAGGTATCGAATACCCTGATCACAGCCTCCACACTCGGGATAAGCTCATCCATCGGAGTGAACTCTCGAAGAACCTGCGCGAGGCGAGGAGCGGAACCGAGACCGCCGCCTGCGACCATTCGAAAGCCAATGGTTCCATCCGCACGTTTCGCAGCCAACAGCCCGATATCGTGAATCGGCGTGAGCGCACAGTCCTGCTTGCAGCCGGAGAAGGCAATCTTAAATTTTCGGGGAAGGCTCTGGTTGAGCGGATTCCTCAAGAGATGGAGCGCGACGGTTTTCGCATAGGGCGTCACGTCGAACACCTCACCTTGACAGATTCCTGCAAGGTGACAGGCTGTCACATTGCGGACGGTATTGGCACAGGCCTCTCTCGTGGTCAAACCGACTTCCGCCAACCCACGCATGATGGCCGACACATCCGATAGCTCGACAAAATGCAGCTGGATATCCTGACGCGTGGTCACATGCCCGACACCGGTGGCATATCGCTCGGTCAATTCCGCAACCCGGCGAAGCTGATTGGCCGTCAGTCCCCCGAAGGGAATCTTGATGCGGACCATCTGGACACCAGCCTGCCGTTGACCATAGATGCCATATTGGAGACGGAAGGGCCTAAACAAATCGCTTGAGACATCACCGGAGACCAACCGCTTAGCCTCTGCCTCGAAGGTCTCGATCTCTTCTAATATTTCCGGAGAAATCGGCTCTATCTTTATCGGAACCGTGCTAAGTGGTGTAGGACGCATAAATGACCTCAAATGTGATACATCAATGACCGCTCTTGCTCGAGCACACGTTGCTGCCCAGCCAAATCTTCCACGCTGATCGCTTCAAGCACTCCTCGCTCCGCTCGATAGACCTGCTCCCACACCTTCTCAAGCAAAAGTTCCGGCTTACTGAGTCGTCGCACCTGTGCTCGGCCGGTTCTATCGCCTAAGGGAAAAAGCGGGCCATCAAGCGCTTCAAGAATCTCAACGACTGACAGCTCGGATGGTTTCTTTGAAAGGATATATCCCCCCTGGGCTCCACGAAGGCTCGATACAAGACCAGCCTTCTTCATACCGTGAAGAACTTGCTCAAGAAAGCGAGCGGGGATCGCTTGACGTCGTGCAATCGATTTTGCTTGGACCGGCACCGTTCCAAGATGCATTGCTAAGTCGACTGCCGCCATAATTCCGTAGGTAGCCCTGAGGGAAACTTTCATATATGAGTATTCCGGTAGGAATTAAAAATCATGACCTACTTAATACTATCCGAGAGGCTCTACTGTCAAGCCACCCATCTTAGATGAGTATGCGCAAAGAAGAGTTGCCGCGAAGCATTCTTCCACATTTTTCTCCATCAGGACGGAGGAGATAGTGCTGCTCTCTCAGCATGGAGACAAACTCTCAGGCTGAGCCACCACAGCTTCTGCATTCTGCCTCCCACTTCACGCTGTAGTCGCTGTTCAAAAATCGTGCACTGAGAGCCTGCCCAACATTTCTACTCACACTACCGTTCAGTTGATAATGCCCGATAGGCTTTCGGTAAGTTTGGTTTATGCTCACTGTGCCAATGCAAAAAATAATTTCCCCCAACATTATCTTTCCCGTTGACACGTTTTTCTAATGAGCGTAATAGGAAGCTACGGCCCATTCATTCATTCGATTAGGGGGACCGGACAGAGCGCACGGCTGTAAACGGGTACCCCCGCAAACTTTCTCAAGAGAGGAGGGTAGCGATGGATGACCTGACTCCACCTGACCACACAGGCCCGCCGACTCGAGGGCGGGCTTCTGATCGGTCGTGCTAGCCGGTTCTCCACTGGCTGTGCCGTAACGGCACCAAAACCAATTAAGGTACTAGCCTATTTCCTGTAGGGAGAACTCGACGCTGGCGCGAGGAACACAAGCGCCTGGGATGCATTCGCGCTCCCCCGATCGGTTGTCCAATACTCCAACTGTCGTGCGGGTCTCAGTTTTTTCTGGGCCGCGACAATTTCATATAGATGACTTGGCGTCCTAAGCGCCACATGCGGGCGACCTCCCACCTAGTGCAGGGTCGCCCGTTCTGTTATTGCTCGTAGAGATCTTCCCTTCGGTCGCGATCCCTTCCCTCAGTACCTCACTCTACGACCCGATTCCGCCATGGAGTTTCATTTGCTGCATCTCGGTGGAGGATATGTTGACGAGTCTGATCAGGGTTTGTGCTGGGAACTGCGGTGATCGTCGCCAGAAGTAATAAAGCGGAATTCCGCTCAGGACTGTTGCCACCCCATACAACGATTCTGTGGGCCGTAGGAGAATCGGCAGTGGACCGCCGAGGTCTCGCACCATGATTCCCGTTGTGGTGAAAATCCTCCCGCCTATGATGTTGCTCACGCGCACGTAGAAAGCCGTGAACCATCCGATCTTCTGCGCAACTGATTTCAGGCCTGAGTTGCAATGGGTAGATCGATCGTGATCCGCTCCTTCCCTACCAGACTGAGCAATGCCTGGGAAGCAGCAAGAGTCCCTCGTGCTACCGGTGGCGTACGACGACGTTCACCTGCTCCCACATTGACCGGGTTGGTCGCGATCAAACTCCAACCCACGGCTCCCCTGACAAAAGTCGCTGAACTGGGTCGAGCCGTTGAAGGTGATAACCGAAACGGCCAAGTCCAATCCCAAAAGATCAAGATGGAAGACCTACCCGCTCGGACTACACAGTCGATGGATAGTAGTACGAGACTTCGCGATCACCTGGGTGCCCACCTTGCCCTTCCTCTCGAAGCCCCTTTAGAATACCTCTCCCGGATATAAACGGTACGCGATAGTGATTCCCATCCAAGAGGAGGCCGCCATGAGTCTTGCTGACAACAATTGTATCCCCTGCCGAGGCGGTGTACCGCCAGTTCCAGCGGAACGGGCACAGGCCCTACTGAAAGAATTAGGACGTGGGTGGTCGCTGAACCAAGCTGGCCATCTGGAACGGCTCTATACGTTTAAGGACTTTGCCCAGGCCTTGGATTACGTGAACAAGGTTGGAGCCGTGGCGGAAACGGAAGGTCACCATCCCGACCTCTATCTGGCCTGGGGCAAATGCAAGGTCGAGATCTGGACGCACAAGATCAATGGCCTGACGGAGAGCGACTTCTACATGGCCGCTAAAGCCGACCGGGAGTTTGAAGCATTTCGCGCCGTTGCCGGTTAACCGCGCGTCAGGACGGTTGCGTCATGAACTCACGAGGCATGAGATGAGCAACAGAGCCCAGGTGGCGCTCGTCAACATGCCGTTCAGCTATTCGAAGTATCCCTCGATCCAACTGGGCACACTCTCCGCGCTGCTCAAGTCCCAAGGCATTGTCGTCGACTGTCATCATCTGAACGTCCACTTTGCCTACAAAATCGGCGTGCCCCTCTATGAAACGATCTGCGAGAAACGGGCGCTGTTCGGTGAATGGATTTTTTCATACCTCTTGTTTCGCGACAATCCAAAGCGTGTTGAGTATCCCCGCCTGTTTAAGCCGGTATTCGAACAAGTTGCCAAGGAAAGCGGGTATCCTGCCTCGTTCTTCGAAGAGATGGCGACGAGGACAGCGCCACAGTTTTTGACGTGGGCCCTAACCGCTATCGACTGGGGCCAATACAAGGTTGTCGGCTTCACCTCCACGTTCGACCAGAACGTCGCGAGCCTGACGATGGCGAAGCTCATCAAGGATCTCTATCCCGATGTGACCATCATCTTCGGCGGAGCAAATTACGACGGCGAGATGGGATTGGAATATTTCAGAGCCTTCCCCTTTATCGATCACGTCGTGATCGGTGAGGGGGAAGAGACTTTCCCAACTCTGGTCCGCACAATCTTGGAAGGGAAAAGCGACAAAATTCCCAGCGGAGTCGCCTACCGGGAAAGCGACCGGATTTGCTTCGTGCCGAATACCTCTCTTTTTACCGGCTTCTCGAACACCGGTCCGCCGGACTACGACGACTACTACCATCTGCTTGCCGAACTCGGCGAGGCGGCGCAAGGATTGGATCGGATCCTGCTGTACGAGGGTTCCCGTGGTTGCTGGTGGGGAGAGAAGCATCATTGTACGTTTTGCGGATTGAACGCGGAAAGTATGAAGTTTCGGGCAAAATCGTCCGAGCATGTGGCACGGGAGATGGCCTATCTTTCCAGTCGATACGATACGGCACGATTTCGCCTGGTAGACAACATCATCGACATGAAATATGTGGAGAACCTGTTCGGTCGATTTGCGGCAGACCATTGCGATCTTGACGTCTTTATCGAGACCAAAAGCAATCTCCACAAAAGCCAGATTCGCACACTCGCCGCCGGAGGCGTGAAATGCATGCAGCCGGGGCTAGAAAGTCTGAGCCTCAATCAGCTCCAGGCCATGGATAAGGGCGTGACACCGATGCAGAATATTATCTGCCTCAAATGGAGCGCGTACTACCATATCGCGGTGTCCTGGAATATTTTGCTCGGGTTTCCGGGAGAAACGAACGAGGACTACCGTCGGCAGATCGACGTACTCCCCTCGTTGTTCCACCTGCAGCCACCGGAATCGACCGGGAGGTTTTGGCTACAACGTTTCAGTCCCTACTACAGCAGACCTCACGAGTATGGTATCCGCATCACCGGCCCCGGAACGGCCTATGAGTATGTCTACGATGCAAGACAAGTGGACTTGAAAAAGATCGCCTACGATTTCGAATATAAGCTGGACAATTGGACGGTTGATCCACACATCTACCAAGAATTGGTCGACTTGGTGCACGAATGGCAGCGAGTGACCAGTTCGAGCGATCGACCGTTTCTCTACTATTCCAAGGCGATGGACTATGTCACCGTGTACGATGGTCGGAACCCGAAGGCACCGATACGGCGACGCTTCGATTGGCCTGCGGCAGGAATCATCGAGGTCTGTAACGAGGCGGCTAAGAATGTAGACCAGATCAGGATCCAATTGGCAAGCCGACCAGAGAGAGGCAGGAGCCGCGATGAAGAGATCGATCGGGCTCTCAGTTCATTGACGGCGGCGCGAATTCTCTACGAAGAGCGTGGCAAGTACTTCACACTGGCTGTTCCGGAAAACTCTTACCTCTAGCCAAACGAGACCCCCGTCTCATCACATCGACAGTTTATCGACGACGTTGCGCATTTGGACACCGTGTGCGAGCGAGGCGCCGCCCCGGATAGCACAGGCGACGTGGACTGCTTCCGTCATTTCTTCGATGTTCGACCCCTTTTCAAGAGAAGCCTGCGTGTAGGCATCGATACAGTAGGGACACTGAACTGCGTGGGCAACGGCAAGGGCAATGAGGGCCTTTTCCCGTTCCGTCAGAGCCCCTTCAGCAAAGACGGCACTGTAGTAGGCCATGAATTTCTCCCAGAGATCCTTGTTACCCTTGCCCATCTCGGCAAACTTTCCCAGGTCATGGGGATGGTAATACGTCTCCATTGTGCCTCCTCGTTGGAAGGTTATTAAGGCTGCGGCTGAGAAGCCTGGAAAGAAACCGCACTGGGCCTGAGTCTCAACCGCTATGCGTTACTGGGAGGTTCTGAATCTGCTCGCATGAGCACCTGGGAAAACTGTGCGCCGACGATGCCGGTCACCTTAGCCATAAGATCGGTCACTTCTTGCCATTCCTGCGGCAGAAGATCCTGTTTCAGTTGAGGGTGAATCGCCCATTGGGCATCGACTTGTGTTCCTTTTCGGCTCACAAGTACCCGCAGCAGTTCGACCTCCTTGCCGGATGATTCGGAGGCTGCGGCTTGGGATGAATTTCCGTTTGAATCTCCCGCCGGAGGTATTGCACGTGCCATAGAACCGCTCTCCTTCCTCTCTTGTGGAAAGAATCATACCCCATCGTTATTCAGTCTGTATATCCGGAAGAAGGCCCTTCTGGCCGTTCGGACTGTGCCATCCTCAGACTGGACTTGAAAGAAAACATTGAGGCTGATGCCTTAGGAGCGAGCTGAAGTATCTTCTTGCAGCAGATCGAGCATAGCTTGGTGAAGCGGCCCGTTACTCGCCACTAGTTCTTGCCCGTAGATCGAATGAGGGTTGCCCGAGAAATCCGTCACCCTACCGCCGGCTTCCCGGAGTATGACAACACCTGCCGCCATGTCCCATGGATTCAGTGCCACCTCCCAAAATCCATCGAACCGGCCGGCCGCAACATAGCAAAGATCGAGAGCTGCCGTTCCGGTTCTGCGTAATCCCTGCACCTTCAATGCAAATCGTGCAAAGTGGTTCAAGTTATTATTCGAGGTCTCGCGAATGTTGTACGCAAACCCGGTCACAAGGAGCGCCTGATCGAGATGGTCCATTGCTGACACGGAAATGGGAATACCATTGAGGTACGCCCCATGACCGATTTGCGCAGTGAACAGTTCGTCTCGAGTCGGGTCATAGACGACTCCAATAACTCCACGTCCGTCATATTCCACTCCGATAGACACACAGTAGGCTGGAAACCCGTGGGCAAAATTGGTCGTGCCGTCAAGTGGATCGATCACCCATTTATAGCGCGATGGAGATAGCTCGGTCAGCCCACGTTCTTCTGCAAGGACAGAATGGGTCGGGAACGCGCTGTGGATAACGTCGATAATCCGTTGCTCCGCCTGGTGATCAGCATTCGTGACCAGGTTGATGGTCTGCTTATGTTCAATACGAAAACCGACGCGCGTGCACTCGACTAGAATGGCTCCGCCCTGCCGCGCCGCGGTAGTCGCTACCGAGAGGAGTTTATCGAGCGAAACATCCTGATCCTGTGGGTGTGACATGGGGCGGCATCATAACACGAGGCCGATGTTTACTCTTTCAAGAATAAAGACACCTCTCAACAGGAGAGCTGCCCGCCCAAATGAGGCTATGGCCAATTTAGCTTCCCGCTACTCTTGTTGACAGAGCAGATAGCATCATTTTTAAGCATAATTTCGTTTGGAAGCGATAATCCAATGCAAGCTATTACTGCAACTTTATCTATTGACTTGCTATGAAAGCAATGCTATAAAGCAAGTATGCTTCACTTGGGGGCAATTTCGTGGAAGAACTCACCGATATATTGGTCGGTCTTGAGCAGCGAATCAGCGCCTATAAGAACCGCCTGCAAGAGCTTGAAAAGAAACGTCGCCGCTTGGACGACGAAATCGCCACGATCAAAAAATATTTGGAATTGGCAGAAACTCTCTATCGAGTTGAAGCCGACAAGGCCAAACTCGCCAGCCTCTCCAGTCAATTTTATTCCGACGAAAAAGGCGCTCGCCAGCGACCGAATACAGATGTTACTGACCAGTCGAGAGAAATTCTCATGGGGCGGAGCAAGTATTCGGGGAAAAGCGTGTCGGAAGCTGCCTACGAAATGCTCCGCGAGGCGAATCGCCCGATGCACGCAAAAGAGCTGGTGCAGCGATTGGTCGAGGGAGGGCTCCAGATCAAGGGGAAAACGCCGCTGACATCTGTGGCCACGTCATTGAAACGGGACAAGCGATTCAAGAAGGTAGGTCCCAATACATTCGAAGCATTGGAACAGTCCTTAATCCACGCAGTCTAGTGTGTCTGAGTAGTAGATCTCAAAATCACGGAAGGGGGTGAGAGTCTTGGCAACGAAGAAAGCAGCAGCAAAGAAGAAGAAGAAGTAGTCCCCGCCTTGATTCTAGCGTCGGGGGTGAGGCTACTCGCTCCCGACGTTAAATCACATTTCAATCACCAGCGCCTCACGCATCGTCCGGCTTGTATCGGTACGGCCCTGGGCACGGTTCTATCTAAAAACCAACAGGCTACAGAAAAGCTCTGCTGGAGCCCTCAAAATTAATCTGTCGGCCACAGGCAATTAGGGATGAACGTCAAAAAAGAATGTTCATGCCCACGACGCGCTAACCTGTAGCTGGCGAAGATCCGAAACCCACGCTCTGGATATAGGCGATGAATATTAGGAAGCTTGGAGGGCTACTAACGATGCTAATCGAGGTGTTGCCATCGCAGAACGAGACTCATGCACCGAGACTGAGTCCTCGGTGTTGAGCAATACCCAGCTATCGGGGTGGGCGAGAATCTGTTGGACAAGGCGCGTATGCAGCGCATGCCCAGAACGTTCGGCGATCAAGTGCCCGATAAAGGGTACTCCGAGCAACGAGAAGTCCCCTATCAGATCCAGAATCTTGTGTCGCACGAACTCGTTGGTAAAGCGGAGGCCCGATTCATTGAGAATACCGTCTTGAGAAAGAACGATCGTATTGTCCAGGTTACCACCCTGACCGAGGCCGCGAGCCCAAATGGCTTCCACTTCTTGTAAGAATCCAAATGTCCTGGCATCGGCAATCTCTCGCTCAAACAAATGGGCCGAATGTTCATAGCCGTAGGTCTGAGTCTGGATCAAAGGATGGTTGTACTGGATAGAATAGGTGATCTTCGTGGTTGAAGAAGGTTCGATACGAACTCGGCGAACTCCGTCCACAACCTCAAGCGGCTGCGTAATTTTCAGATAGGGCTGCCGCCGGCTCTGTGAAACAATCCCGGCCGACTGAATCAAGCGAACAAAGTGCCCCGCGCTGCCGTCCATGACGGGAGCCTCTCCGGCAGTCAGTTCAACATAGACGTTATCAATGTCGAGTCCGGCTAATGCAGCCAGGACGTGCTCAATCGTCTGGACCTGAAACCCATTGCCACTGATCGCCGTACAGAGTTCGGTAGGCACTACATGTTCAATGGAGGCTGCAAGGGAAGCTCCATCCTTGCCGTTCCGATTGACAAAGACAATCCCTGTATTTGGTGTGGCGGGTCTGAGCGTGAGAGTGACCGGCTTCCCAGAGTGGAGCCCAACCCCTGTACAGCTGACTGCATTCGCTAATGTTTGTTGAGCCCGCACAGAATCACCTCAATAAATTACACTGTGCCTATCAGCAATTCGTGTACCAACTAGAATTATCGTAAAAATATGTTGTAACTTGCTGATATTAAAATAATATTCGATGAGTGTGGCGATGTGATGTCGTGTTGTAAAAACCTCACACCTGTGACTTTTCAAATAGTTATCGACTCAGAATACACGCCCTTGTTTGCAAGGAACCACCTCAACTGAATATGAATTTAAACACCACGACTGGCATAAAAGATTGTTGAAATGGGTCATGACCTATCGATGGCTGACAAAGAATATCTGATCACAATGAAATTAGGGCCGCGGATCCAACTCGATCAGGCCCTTCCGGATCGCCAGGATTGCGGCCTGAGTACGATCATAAACTTGGAGCTTATGAAAAATATTCCGCACATGATTCTTGACGGTCTTTTCGCTCAAATCCAAGTTGTTGGCAATCTCCTTGTTCGTCTTACCGTCTGCAACCAACCGGAGGACCGTAATCTCTCGTTCCGTCAAATCATGCTCGACCCACCCTGGCTTCTTCCCTTTCTTCTGCGACATCAAGGAGAACTCCGCCAGAATCTTGCTCGCCACGGATGGATGGATCAGTGACTCGCCCTTGTAAATTGCGCGAATTGCTGCGACGATCTGCGACGACTCGGAATCCTTCAGGAGATATCCTGTGGCGCCGGCACGCACCAAATCGAAAATGTATTGCTGCTCGTCATACATCGTCAGGGCCACAATCCCTATGTGTGGAGATTCTCGCTTGATCTGTCTGGTGGCTTCGACCCCGCCCATCCTGGGCATGCTCACGTCCATCAACACGACGTCTGGCATCAAAGTCTTCACCTTTTCGACAGCTTCCATGCCGTCCTGAGCCTCACCCACGATATGAATGTCGTCTTTCATCTTAAGAATTGCGGCCAGCCCTTCTCGTACCACGCGATGGTCGTCTGCGATAAGCACCTTAATCTTCTCCATGAGACCTCGTCTCCTTTTTATCCAGAGGAATGTCGACAACGATAGTCGTGCCATACCCTTTTTTTGATTCGATCTTGCCTTCACCGCCCACAAGCCGAGCCCGTTCCAGGATTCCACGAATCCCGAAGTGATCCCATTTGTCGGGGTCACGCAGCACGGTGTCCATGTCGAATCCCACACCGTTGTCCACGATGGTGACGCGGAGGAGATTGGGGTCGATGTCAAGCCTCACGGTAACCCGCGTCGCTTTCGCATGTTTCTCGACGTTGCTGAGGGCTTCCTGCACAATACGAAACAAGAAGATTTTGGTGCGCGGAAACAAGATCTGTTCATCGCCGGATACGCGGAACTGCGTCTTGATATGGTACTGGGTTTCGTAGGAGGTGAGATAGTTGGTCAAAGCCGGGAGCAACTCCATCTTGTCGTAGTGGAGCGGGCGAAGGTTGAAGATGGCTTGCCGCGATTCATGGATGGCCAGCTTCAGTTGGGCCTTGCCTTCGCGCAAGGTAGCCAGGCTGGCTTTCGGATCTTTCCGAATCAGTTGCAGGCTCAGATCCAATTTGAAGTTCACCCCTGCCAGATTCTGCACGAGGCCATCGTGCATTTCGCAGGCAATGCGTGTCCGTTCATCTGTCACTGCCACACTCGTCTCCTTGACATACAGCCGATAAAGCGATTGGTATTTATTCAAGGATTTCTCGATCTCTGCCGTGGCGCGAATCCGAGCCTCGATGAGTTCCCACATGAATTTGGCGCTTGCCCCGCCGATGATGGTGACGCCCATCCGGTGGTAGTCCTGGAGCAGCTCCCAGACCTTGGCATTACCCGACACGTCGATCAGGAGATCCACGTGCTCGAGTTCCAGAAGTCGTCGGTAATCCCGGGTGACAGGGATATTGAGCCGCTTCGCCAGCACAACGCCAGGAGCGTTTGCCTTGATTTCTGCCACACCCACGATCTGGACCAGCGGGTCTGCCGCAAAAACCTCGATCAGTGCCGTGCCGCCTCGACCGGCGCCGATAATCGCCACATGCGTTGCGCTCGGCGCCATATTTACGCGCGATCGTCTGGAAGGCATGGTACGCGCCCTTGGCATCTTGACGCCTACTCGTTGGGAAATTGCACCTGGTTGTAGACCGACGAACGGCGGAGGGACACAGAGAGGGCGACGAGGGAGCAGGAGGAGCCTGCGGCTCTCACCGCTCGCGGCGTTGCTGGGCCAAGATTCTCAGCTCGTCCATGAACTGGTCGATGTCTTTGAACTCACGGTAGACCGACGCAAAGCGAACATAGGCGACCTGATCCAGTTGATGAAGCTCTTTCATCAACTCTTCGCCCACGATCCGACTCTCAATTTCAGTTTCCCCCATTTCCTGAATACGTTTCTCGATGCGATCCGTCACAGATTCGATCGTAGCGGTGCTGATAGGTCGTTTTTCGCAGGCCTTCTTAAGACCCGCAAGAATTTTGGAGCGGTCGAAGGACTCCCTGCGGGCATCCTTTTTCACCACCATGGGAAGAATTTCATCGACGCGTTCGTAGGTGGTATAGCGACGCTTACAGCCAAGACACTCGCGGCGGCGGCGAATCAGCTCGCCTTCTTTTGCCATGCGCGAGTCGACGACCTTGTCTTCGAGTTCATCGCAGAACGGACATTTCACAGGCGGCGATCCTGCCCCATACTTACGCGGTTTAGTAGGTGTGAAAAAGTGGGAAACGGCTGCAGAGCGCTTTGGCCTGCGCACGGACCTCTTCGAGTATCGCGGGATCATGCCGATGCTGCAGCGCCCGGTCGATCAAGCCGACAATCTCTTTCATCTCGGCTTCTTTCATCCCACGTGTAGAAAGAAGGGGAGTCCCCAGCCGAACGCCGCTGGCGACAGCCGGCGGTTTCTCGTCGTAAGGCACGGCATTCTTGTTCACAATAATATCGGCAGAGCCCAAGGCTGCATCCGCTTCTTTGCCTGTAATGCCCTTGTTGGTGAGATTCATCAACATCAGGTGCGTATCCGTGCCGCCCGACACAATCTTATATCCTCGGTCGAGAAGTCCTTGAGCCAGTACCTTCGCATTGGCGATCACCTGTTGCTGATAACGAGTGAAAGCCGGTGAGAGGGCCTCCTTGAAGGCGACGGCCTTTGCCGCGATCACATGCATGAAGGGTCCGCCTTGTATTCCCGGGAAGATAAACTTGTCGACCGCTTTGGCGTGCTCAGCCTTGCACATCACGACGCCGCCTCGCGGTCCCCGCAGAGTCTTATGGGTGGTTGTCGTAACAAAATCGGCATAGGGAACCGGATTCGGGTGGAGCCCGGCAGCGATTAGGCCGGCAATATGAGCGATGTCAACCAATAGATAGGCTCCAACCGACTTCGCAATCTGTTGGAACCGTGGAAAATCGAAGGTGCGCGCATAGGCACTGGCGCCGACAACCAGCATACGTGGCCGGCATTCCTCCGCCAGTTTCTGCACCACGTCATAGTTGACGGTTTCGGTTTCACGGTCCACACCATAAGAAAACACACGGAATAGGATCCCTGAAAAATTGACCTTGCTGCCGTGGGTCAGGTGACCGCCTTGGGCGAGGTCCATGCCCAGGATGGTATCCCCCGGTTTCAATACGGAGAGGTAGGCCGCCATATTGGCCTGGGACCCTGCGTGCGGCTGCACGTTCACATGTTCCGCGCCGAATATCTGTTTACACCGCTCGATCGCGAGGTCCTCAACCCGATCCACATGCTGACAACCGCCGTAGTACCGTTTTCCCGGATACCCTTCAGCATACTTATTGGTCATGAGAGATCCCTGGGCGGCCAGCACGGCGGAACTGGCAAAATTCTCAGAGGCAATCAAAATCAGTTTCTCACGCTGCCGCGCTTCATCCGCAATAATCGCGGCATAGACATCCGGGTCTGTGACTTTGAGTGCCTCTAAAGAACCGATCGCATCGCTCATGATCGCTGGTTCCCTGATTAAGACTCAGTGGGGGCCGCTTCGGCTTCCTGTTTCTTTACAACGTGGATCGCCACGGTTGCCGTCACGTCACGGGGAAGCTTGATCGGCACAGTGAACGTGCCGAGTTCCTTGATCGGATGCTCCAGCTGGATCTTGCGCCGATCCACCGTAAAGCCTTGCTCCAGTAACCGTTCCGCAATATCTTTGACTGTAACCGACCCGAACATCTTGTCGTCCTTACCGACCTGAGCCTGCACTGTGATCGACACGGCCGAGATGCTCTTAGCGTGAGTTTCGATCTCCAGCTTTTCTTTCTTCGCCCGCTCGCCGGCGACACGTTTGATGTGCTCAAAGGCCTTGATGCTGCGACTGTCGGCCAACACCGCTTTCTTACGCGGGAGCAAAAAGTTCCGAGCGTACCCAGCTTTCACTTCGAGCAGATCGCCGAGATGGCCAACCCCCTCCATTGTTTCCTGTAGAATGACCTTCATACCCCTAACTCCTTCTGTTGGAAAGGGAAAGAGGATACTGGGAGGCCGCCAAAAAGTCAATTCGCAATCTGCCTGAAACGTCCTCTTTGTCAGAATAGTCAAGGCGATAGTGAACGTGAAAGTACCCGGCGCAAGCTGGACAGGTGTAAAGACCGACCGTATGATGGCGAACAGCGAATAAGAACGACTGTCTAGGGATCGCATGACCGCACGAGACCTTCTCGAAACATGGGCGCTCCGGCTTGAAACGGAACAGAAGCGAGTCAGCGCTAGCGCGTTAGATCAGCCAATTGATCAGGTCACAGGCCGACTTGTCGGCACTACCGGCGCGCTTCACCTATATGAGTTGACGCTTCCGCACGGTTCCTCTCTCGCGCATGACACCCCCCTGTCGATCGTGCCTCAGAACGATCTGGAGCCGACTGAAGGCATCGTGCTTGCCGGACAAAACCATGTCATCCTTGCTCAGACATTCGATACCATCGGACAGACCTGCACCGGCGCAACCGTGATTCCCGATCGGGCCGGGTTTCTGGCCACATCAGCCAAGCGGTTGCGCGACATGCTCGCGCAGCCGGACGCCTATCGACTCGGCCCGGCAGATCGTCTGGCTCCACTCCTCGAAGCGACTACCGGAACGGAGGATCTTTCCGGAACAGGCACTGGATCGTCGGTCCTCACGACCGTCTGGGAGGAGGATCTCTCTCTGCGCAGGCAACGATTGGGCGCGCTGGCCATCGAAATGATTCTCACAAATAAACGCATTCTGGTGGTCTGCCCTGATCACCAGGCAGCAGACTCCTTGGTCGGAACTACCGCGAAAGCTATGAAAGCCGCGGGCCTCATGCACCAGACCTGGGTGAGTCGTTATGAAATGACATTGGCCCAGCAAGTCGAAGGTATTGGAATTCACGAGCTGGGGTTTGAAGCGCAGATGTATCAGTTCTATGCCAAGTCGCGCGCAGACAAGGCCGCGCTCCGGCGCAAGTACGAGCGGTTTCGAGAGTTGACTCCGGTGTTGGCGCACAAGGGACAGAAGCAAAAGGACCTCGATGAGGTGCGCCTCCTGGAATGGCGATTGCTAACGCAGGTCAGCGACCTACAAGCCAAGATCAAGGAGACAAATGACACCTTGTCTGCGTATGAAAACCTTCCGCTCCTGCAACGGCTCAGCCTACAGGCCGTCGGGAAGAACGTCGAATCTTTCAACCAGTATCTCACGCTGTACGAGAGTCAATGCTCCGAACTGCGGGGGGAAATCGATATCGCTAAAGCGCGCATCGCGGAGCTGGCGCCGGAAGCTGCTGTGCCGAAAGACATGCGGCCGGAGTTTAGCGAGCTCAAAGAAGAGATCGTCCGGCTTGGCGGAACCAAAAAGATCCGGGAATTGCTTGCGGCAGAGGAAGACACGAGCCGTCAAGCATTCATCCAAAATAGACGACTCGTGGTGACCACAGCATCGCGAGTGCTGAGCGATCCCCTGTTCAATCGCGTCCGGTTTGATGTCTTGATCGCCGACGAGGCGCCGTGGATCGCGGCTGCCCCCCTGCTTGGCGCGGCAGGGCTCGTCCGTGAACGGATCGTGATCAGCGGTAACCGGCGCGACGTTGCGGCATCAGGACTGTGGACCTCACGCGAGTCGCAACTTCGGTCATCGACGCCGCTTGCTTGACGGGAAGCTCAATAATTCAGGATAATCCGCTTCCACCTCGATATGCCGAAGTGGCGAAACTGGCAGACGCACTAGATTCAGGGTCTAGCGCCCGCAAGGGTGTGCGGGTTCAAATCCCGCCTTCGGCACCAACTACTCTATAGTGCAGCGATTCCGATGGCTTGGCGAGCGGCGTTCTCATGCCGTGTTATTAGCGTGTTCAGGCGAGTCATTGCAGCGTCTAACGTCCCCGGCTTGATCGCACGATAGCGGAGAAACATTTCCACCGAGGAGTGACCGACGATCTTCATGATCGTTTCGGTATCGACCCCTGAGTCAGCCAGGTTCGTCACGGCACAGTGGCGGAGGTCGTGAAACACAAAGTCCTCAATCTTCTGTTCCACACACAGCCGCTGCACTTCTCGGTAGGTATGACTCAACTTCTCCCCGTTCTTGTGGAAGACGAGCCCCTGGATACGTGTCACACCATCCAGCGCCCGTAGCCGCTGGAATTCCCGCCGGAGGGTTGGCGTGATCGGGACAAGCCGCTCTTGCCCAGTCTTAGTGAGATGGCCAGGGAGGAAGATCCGGCCCTTCTCCAAGTCCACACGATCCCACGTCAGGGTGAGAATCTCTTCTAGCCGCATTCCCGTGTGGTAGCCCGTCAGCAGCACAGGCTTAAACCATACCAAAGCAGCCCCGTACAGCCTGGACCATTCTTCAGGCTCCAGCACTCGACTCCGTGCGTTCTTGGGCTTCGGAGCCGACACCAGGGACGCCACATTGCGCGTCACAAGATCCCGCCTCATGGCCTGTTTGAGCATGTGCTTGAAGTAGCTATGGTCCACATTGACTGTTGCCACGGCTCGGCCCTTGCTCCGCTCCTGCCGAAAGGCTTCCACGTCCTTTGCGGTCAGATCCTGGAGGAGCCTGTTGCTCCCAAAGAACGGAACAATCACATTGTCGATCCGCTGACACCGTTCCTTATAGGATCGGAGCCGTGACACCTCCTCAATGGCCTTATACTCCTTAGCCCATTGTCCCAACGTCATCACGGTGTCTTGGACACGTTCACTCGGCATAGCCCCTGATAACAGCCTGGTCCTAATGATAGCCTCTTGCTGTTGGGCAATCGTCTTGTTGGCGCATCCTACTTTCCACCGCTTGAGCTTCGCACCTTGGACTCCTGACGCTAACGAGAGCGTCTTGCCGTCATCCAAGACGCGGAACTCGACATAGTAGCCGTCCTTCCGTTTATTGAGTCCCACCGGATTACCCTCCTTTCCGTCTTGAAGGCTTCTCGAATAAATTCCCCACGAAGACACCCAGCGCATCCGCCAATTGCAGCAACGTACTCATACGCGGGTTGGCCTCTCCTGATTCAATTCGGGAGAGCGTCGCGACCCCTACGCCTGCACGTCGTGCTAACTCTCGTAAGCTCACCCCCTTTCGTTCTCTGAGCTGGCGAATCCTGAGCATGGGGTATTGTTCCATATACGGATCATCTCCGTCAACGGTTAAGGATGAACAGCATGGCGGACCTTTACGGCATGAGAGGCAATCCACTTGTCAATTTCCTCCCGATCAAACTTAGTCAGGCGTCCCATCTTCACATACGGAATTCTCCGCTGGCTCACCATTGTGTAGAGCGTATGTACCGAGAGGCCGGTATAGTCAGCCACTTCCTTGATATCGAGCAGACGACAGGTCATGTGAGAGCCTCCCCTCTCGCAATCGCTACAAACCGGGGGAGTCTGACGACACCCCCATCCCCCCACGATGCGCCCGCGTGACCGCCGGCGTCGGATTCGGCATGAAACCCCAGTGGGTGCGAGCTGGCGCTGAAGAGCAGGGACCAGGCCTTTCGGATGCCTTCAGGCCTGTCCCCCGCGAGCGCGCCATCCCGCCTTCTTCTTCGACGCCCCACCCCTGTGCTGTGAAGGGTGGGGCTAAACATCTTGATGAAGAAGGAGGCGGACATGGCCATTCACGGTTCACAGGGCAGCTTGAAGCTTATTCGGCAGCCGAAGCCGAGCAACCCCTATGCGGTACCACGCTATCGCGTCACGCTGGTGCGGGACGGTCGAGCCACGGCGCCATCGTTGCCGCTGCTGACCTCGGTCGGCGCGGCGGATCTGCTCCGGCCCTTGTTTGCGCACGTAGACCGCGAGCAATTCCTGGTCTGCGGACTGGATGCGAAGAACTGCATCATCGGGGTCAATCTCGTCTCAATCGGCTCCCTGACGTTGGCCATCGTGCATCCGCGCGAGGTGTTCAAACCGCTGATCCTGATGAACGCGGCCGGATGGATTTGTGCGCACAATCACCCATCCGCTGATACCACACCCAGCCAAGAAGATCGCGTGCTCACCAGCCGACTCCGGCAAGGCGCCGACCTGCTTGGCATCAGCTTGCTGGACCATCTCATCCTCACCGACAAGGAGTACTATAGCTTCGCCGACCAGGGGTGGCCCTGTACATGATGTCCCTCGACACTCGGAGCGATCCGTCTCGCTCAGCGGGCTGTCAGGCCCGGATCAACCGGAGCACCCAGATCACCGCGGACGCCGTCAGCGCGAGCCCCAGCACCGCCGCGCCCCATCCGATCACATCCGCCGCAAGCGCCGTCCCTAATTGATGCAGGTCTGTCGCCACTGTCGCCAATACCATCGACCATCCCTCCCACACAACAAGACGGCAGCCCGTGCACAGACTGCCGCCCCATCAGCCCGATTACCGCACCAACGACTTCACGCGCTTGTACGCGAAAATCGTCAGCGCCACCCCAATGAACACCACGCCCCACGCCACGATGTCACCCTTGACGCTGGTGATCGTGGTGGTCGTCGCGGCGTCCACGGGGAACACCTGCGCCATGGCCTCTTGCGCCATCAGCGCGAGCCCCAGCACGGCCACACTTATTTTCTTCCACATCGTTTCTCACCCCCTCTCACTCCATTCTCCCGAGCAACAACTTCACGATCACACCGACCGCAAAGCCTCCCAGGAAAAACGCGCCCGCCCAGTACACCAGCGCATCGACTGCCGCTTGATCCATCCTGCACCCCTCTACAGCCCTGGCGGCGTCGCCAGCAAGCCAGGCGGTGAGGCGAGCAACCCCGGCGGACTCGCCAAGAGATCCGTCCCTCCAGGCACCGCAGCAGGAGGAGGCTCAACCGCTGCCGTGCTCAGCGCACGGTCGATTGCTGGGATCTCCGCAGACGACGAAGGAATCATGCTCGACGCTGACGCAAACGCTTGCTCCGACCGCGTGCCGCCGTAGAGCACCCCCGTGCCAGAGAGCACCCGTACGCCGCGCACCAGGCGCGAAGACACCGTGCCGCCTGACTCCCCCGCAATCTCGTCCTCCGTCATGAGATGTCCGTCATCCGACACCCAGAGCCATTCCACCTTGCCACCCCGGATCGTCGTCATGCCGCCTTGAATGCGTATCGGCCGCACCGCCGGCACTGCGACCGGCACAGGCGCCAGTGGCTGAGAGGCGTGCGCTGTAGGCAGCGGAGGAGGAGGCGGGAGCTTCGAGACTGAAGTCGCTGGTGCAGGCTTCGCACCGGACAACCAGCCCCCAAACGCAAACCACCCGACGGCCACGATCAACCCGAGTACCCCAATAATTAACGTCGGACTTTTCAACATGGAGCCCCCGCGTGCCGTTTCGCGCACCGTGGCCGACGAATAGCTGGAATAGTAGGCATACAGCTTCGGCTCATACTTGCCCGAAAACATCCGGATCACTTCCATCTCCTCGGGGTTGCCCCGCACCGAGGCCTGATACCGATTCTTCAACCCAAACCGATCCAGCCGACGAAACTTCGTGGTCGCTTCTACCAACCGATTCACCCCGAGGGTGACTTGCCCATACTGTTGACACATCAGCACCAGGTCGATGCCTCGATGCCGATGCGTTTCGAGCCACCGCAAGAGCTGAGGGTCCGTCTTGTCTCTCGATCGGAACACGGTTTGCACTTCGTCGATCAACACTGCGGACCCCGGCTCCACATCGAGCAGTCCGGCCTTCACGTCCTCGCCGGTCATCCAGAGCGTAATCTGTTGTTGCAGCACAGCCAGATCAACGCCCTCAAACAACGCGAGCCGATCCAGATAGAAGCCATCGACATAGACATATACGCGACGACCAGCGCGCACCCACTTGAGCAACCGCTCTGACACCGCGTAGTAGGACTTGCCTGATCCTGGGACCCCTTCCAACATTTCAATCATCCACGACCCCATTTCCCGACCTGCCTAATCTCCCACAACGCAAGCCGGATCTTGAGATAGTCCCCCACGATCGTGACCAAGACCTGCGACGGTGACAGTTTGTCCTCACGCCCCATCTCCGCGAGCCATTCATACTGTGACTCCTGAAGAACCACCGTGAGCAGCTTCACCCCTACGACCCCCATCGAACAAACGGTACCGATTGCAACAAGAACCGCACCCCCATCGCTCCCGCGATAATGGCGATGGCTTGAGACATCCCCGTCGCGCCGAGCAGCCAGGCGTACTGGTCTGCGATCACCGGAACGGACAACGAGCCGGTCCCGATAGACGCCAACAGACTATCCGCAGGACTCAACACAGAATCGAATCCCACGAGCCATAGGTCTTTGAAGCTCGCAATGACACCGAGCAAAAAACAGTAGATCATGTGAAGAATCGCGGTCATTTCGACCCCACAAAAATAATGCGGTAGGCGACGAACGACGCCACCGCGATGATGATTGAGCGAATGGCGGTCAGCATCCCGGACCAGGCCGAGAAGTCCAGCGTGAAGTTACCCAGTAGATTCGACTGTAGCGAGTAGGTCGGAATACCAGTTGGCCACGTCAGATTTTTTAAGAGATTCAGCGCGGAGAGCAACCCGCTTCCCGCCCAGAGGTTCATATGGTCCTGCAAGATGCTGCCAAAAGACCGCTGATCATGGTTGCCGACCGTACAGGAGGCCGTTGAAGTTTCCTCTTCGCTCTTGGTCGTTTCAGTCGTGACACTCCCGTCAGGGTTTGTGGTCGTCGTCGTCGTCTCCGTTGTCGTCCCTGTGGTCTGTTGCGTTTTCGTCTGTGTTTGCTGCGTTCCAGTCGGTGCCGGTGCATTGGCATCGATCACCAAATCCGTAGGTAACACATCTGTAGCCGGAACTACGGAGGTCGGCAACGCACTCGCCGGAACAGGATTCGAAGCGGTTTGATCGGCGGGAGTCGGCTGGACTTGCGATCCTATCGGCAACGTGTTCGACTCAATGGAGTTCGGATCACTCGCCGGTAAATTACCGATGTAGTTTTGTATCTGTGTAGGAGTTGGTTCACCCGCAGGCTGCACCACCATGTCAGAGGCATTGTAGGACGCGTGAGCATAATGCAAATAGAGACAATGCCCGGTCATCCCGGTCCCAGGAGAGTAGGGACCGATCCAGCCGTTCGGCAACGTCAAGTAATTACACGTCGCCGCATTTGGCGCAGGGGGGTATGGCATATACGACGTGGAAATATAGGCGTCATACAATGCGGTGTTGAAACCCGCCCCCTGCACCCCTGCTGTAACTGTTACTCCCGCTGGAAATGTATACCCAGGAATCGAGACCGCCCCAGGTCCAGCCGCCGCCGCTTTGATCGCTGCTGTCTTCGTGGCGTCGTAGTACAGCATGGCCAACGTCACGCCAGCGACGACACCCAACACAGGCCACCCCAAGGAACCCGCAACCAAACGCACACCGATTGACCCAGCCGTTGAAGACGTCAAGAACGAGGATGCAGACGCAATCATCGCCGCACGTTGCGCCCCCACCATCGCAGTAACCGCCGATTGAGGAGCGACGCGCACATACCCCGTGGTCGAGGACGACACTTGAAACGCATAGGCAGGGAACACGACGAGGTACAGTGAGAGGAGATCAACCACCACGAGATAGAGGGCCAGCGTTAGCTTTTTCCGCATACGATCCCCACCAGGAAACACAGGACAAACAACGCCGCAAATTCCAACTGATTGACAACGGTGAGCACGGTCCAGATCATCGATTGTCCCTCACCAGTCCATGAGCAGGCCGGAGAGGAAGGCCAGGAGCAGGACCGTAATCATCGTGCTGGTCAGGTCCACTGGCCTTCCTCCCGTCCCGGGCCTTACTTCAGAATTTCCAGCGCGACGAGATCGAAGAAGATCTTGCCGGTGAGCTCGAACTTGCGAATCTCCACCGACGCGCGCGCCTGCTTCCCTTCCGACTGCTTACAGATCTCGATGAGGTTGTGATGCTCCTCCGGGATGTTCAGCCGCAGGTTCCCCGGATCTTTGCCCTTCACATAGAGATCCATCGATCGATAGACCCGGTTCTCCTTCCCTTTCCGTTCGACATACCCCTGCACGCTGCCTTCGGCTTTCACCATCATGATGCGGTCCTCCTGGTTGAGATGACGGGCCAGAGACATTTCTGACCCAATGGCCCCGGCCCAACGACCGGGTTTTTGGTACAAACGTAAATGCTGAATCACAGTCCCGGCAGGTCAGGATTAACGCGCCGTTCATCCATCGACAGCCGCAGCCTCGTGCTCCACAGCCTGGACACATGCGTTTCCACTCCTTACACGTGACGGAGGACATAGGGTCGTGGCTTTCTACCTTCGTGCAGCATGGCGAGGTGCCGGGCTTTCCACTTTTTCGACCCCGCGTAAATCAACTGGTGGAGAAAATGTTCCCCACGGTGGAAGTAGGCCAGTGCCAGCATCGCGCTGATGGACTGGCCCAGCCACTGACACACCTCATCAAGGGTTTGCTGGACCTTCTCCACGACGAGCCGGCAGCGTTTGAAGCCTTCGGTCAACGTTTCCCACCACGCCAAGAGCGGTGCCCGATACTTTTCCCAGGGTTCTGCCTCGTGGGTAGTCTCGCGAAAATCGACGTACGAGCGCAGGACACCGACGAGGAATTCCCGCCAATCCTCCGGCGCCAGCGTGAGCAAGGCTTTGGCGCAGGCTTGCGCGCGGTCTTTTTTCAGCTCCAATTCCCACCGAACTCCGTACTCCTTGGCTTCTTCACGGCCTTTCTGTTCGAGTTCCAGTCGTTTGTCGTAGACCCGCAACATGGTTTGACTCTCCCGACTGCCGAAGTAGAGGGTGGCGCCGGTAGAGACGCCATCGCGCAGCGAGGATCCGGCAAGGACCTGGAACTTCTGTGACCGCGTCACGGCCTGTCCGGCATCGACGGCCTGTTTGACCTGTGCGATGGAGACCCCCGCTGCCCGATCATCCAGGGCCACATCCATCCGGGTAATATGTCCACCACGGGCAAAGATCCAAGCCAGGACGCTGCGGATTGTCGCTTCATCCCAGGTCGAGACGATGCCCCCTGAGAGATCCACGTGAATTTCTTTGCGATTGCGAGGGGCACCGGTCCCGAGTTTGCCGACGCCATGTCGGCCTTGATTGGTCAACCAACAGGTGGGATAGCCACGGAAGCCCGTCGGCGCCTCGAACCACTCTCCCCCGACGACGGGACGAATCTCGTCCACCGTCGCCTGAGGGACGGTGAAGGCGAGCCAATCAAGGGTTGCTGTAAAAATACGGTCATCCATGAACAGTCCTCTCACTCCTCTGCGATACAAGCCCCCGTCTTACCGAACGGGGGCGTTTCTGCTGTGCGCGCCGCCGGCCCTGGCCGGCGGGCGCGCCCTGCGGGATCGCGTTGCCGTTGAGACGACGCATGCGGCTTCGTCCGTTCCGTTCCATCGCCCGTTGGACTTTGGCGAGATTGAACCGAGCCATGCGACCCAGCCACTGCACGGGAATCTCCTCCTTGCGATAGGCCCGCTGGATGGACTTCGGGCTCATGCGGAGTTCCGCTGCCAATTCCTTCACCGTGAGCAAATCCTTCTTCATGCCCAATCCTTTCTTTCGGTGCAGCTCAGCACGCCGCTGACCATACCGGTGTGAGTGAGTGTAGGGAAGTACCCTGCTTAGGCCTGCTTAGGACAGTTAGGGACTCTTAGGGACAACGCGGTAACAAGCAAACCGAAGGACTGTAACTGCAGGGTTATCTAGATAGAAATTCTGAATGTTACGTAGGAGGGGCGAGCAGGGGTCTGGCTAGCTATCGAGCGCGCACAGTGGATAAATTGCGCAAAACAAGCGTGCTCTACGTGTCAATCCCGGCAGGATTGAACGTAAGTGACGGGGATGACTAGTTCCATTTCCAGGGCCACTCCCTCCCCAGTTGGCGTGCTTTCTCAGTGGGAAAGATGTAATCTGCGTTAGAAAAATCAATTAGGGACCGATGAGCCAGTTAGATCTCGTATGGCTTTCCTCCTCCTACTCGACCAGCTTACGCTAGTCACACGCCTGATCTTTGGGAAATCGTCTGTGAATGTGCTGCCTCCAGGAAAAGGCGAAGATGGATCGGTGGTGTTGGTCCTGATGGTTCAGCTCCAGCAAACCGGCATATGCTTTGTCGGTAACAATGAAAGAGACGAGAATGTCTTTGAACTGACCAAAGGGCTTGCCATGGGAACCCGCTGCGAGGGTGGTCGACAGAAACCCAGCACCAGAGATTCTGCGAATGGTCTCTAGTAGAAGCACGATCCACGGGCGAAAAGTTGGTCGCCGACTTCTCAACGTTGGCACCACTCTCGCCGGCAGGCGGCAGGCCACATATGTCCGTGACATTGGAGGTCGTGCAGCCCTCAAGTACAATCGCTTCTCGATGCAAAAGACAAAACAGCTGCTCCTTCGCTAAGCAGCGGCAAACTTCGAGAAAAGAGAAATTGTGTCGCTGATCCATACCCTGACGATTCTCATCTGTTTGGCTGCGCTGTTCAGCTATGTGAATCATCGGTTGTTAAAACTGCCGATCACGATCGGCTTGATGGCGGTGGCACTCCTGTTCTCTCTGGTGCTGCTGGGACTGGGCAAGCTGGGATTTGGAATCGAAGCAGAGGCGCAACGTTTCATCGGCGCCATCGACTTCAACGAGGCGCTGATGCACGGCATGCTGGGCTTTCTCCTCTTTGCCGGCGCATTACATGTGAAGCTGGATGAGTTGCTCGATCTCAAGTGGGTGGTTGGAACACTGGCAGTCGTGGGGACGATCCTGTCGAGTTTGCTCATTGGCGGGCTCGGCTATTTCTTGTTCTATCTGGTGGGCCTCCCGTTACCCTTCCTCTATTGCCTGCTGTTTGGCGCGCTGATTTCGCCGACCGATCCCATCGCCGTCATGAGCATCCTGCGGCAAGCTCGCCTGCCGAAGGCGCTTGAGATGAAGATTGTGGGGGAGTCGCTGTTTAACGACGGGGTCGGCGTTGTGCTCTTTTTCGTGGTCCTCAATCTTCTGCCGAAGGTCTCGGTCAGCGTGATCGATGTCCTTGTCCTTTTTGCAGAAGAGGCGCTCGGTGGCGCAGCCCTGGGTCTGGCCCTGGGCTACCTCGCCTATCGCATGCTCCGATCGGTGAATAACTACCAAGTCGAGATCTTAATCACGCTGGCGCTGGTGATGGGGAGTTTTGGCCTTGCGGATGTGCTCCATACATCAGGACCGATCGCCGTGGTGGTGGCGGGGTTGTTGATCGGGAATCATGGCCGCCAGTGGGCCATGTCCGAGACGACGAGGGAGCATCTCGACAACTTTTGGGAATTGCTCGACGAATTATTAAATGCCGTCCTCTTCGTCCTCATCGGCCTCGAAGTGCTGGTCCTCAGTTTTCAGTACACATACCTCCTGGCCGGTCTGGTGGCGATCCCGCTGGTGCTGGCGGCGCGGTGGCTCAGCGTGGTCTTGCAAATCAAATTGTTCAGTCTGGTGCGAGAATTTAGCGCACGCACGATCACGATCTTGACCT
>JABFSG010000040.1 GCA_013140715.1 Nitrospiraceae bacterium | reverse complement strand
TCGACTGTGAATGGTGAGCCGGCCGGGGCTCGAACCCGGGACCCTCGCCTTAAAAGGGCGATGCTCTACCAGCTGAGCTACCGGCTCACACTATTTCTTATTATTTCAAGGCCCTATGCTGGATGATCCACGCATAATCGTGACGAACGTTGGAATATATCACCCGCACCACCAAGACATCAAACCTCGCCTTAGGAGCCTGTCCGACATCGACCGTTCTACTGCGGCAAAGGATGCACAACCACCTGCGTCGTTCTCGGCCCGAAAAAATCCTCAACGTATTCCAGCGAATACGCCTCCGGTTTTTTCAAGCCTGCGGCCTCGCATCTGGCCATACCTCCTTTGCCTCGTCACGAAGGCAATGTCGGACAGACTCCTAGCAAAACCCCTCGCCAAGTATTGCACGATTCATTTCACCGGATTGGCATACACACAAGAGGCCCTTCGTTCGACGGTATGGAATGACACCCTACGAACAGGGAATAGCTCTCTGTAGAGAGCGGGCTATACTGAGCTCCAGGGGAAACAGTGGTGGGCCAACGGGTTCTTCGTTCAGCAATGGTGCTCAACCAACTTTGTGAAAAGGAGCATGACCAATGAAGCAGATGACACAGCAACATCGGAAATGCGCGACGAAGAAACCCGGTGCTCACCAAAACTATGCGGAGTTATTCGATCAGTACTGCAAACTGGCGGAGCGAGGCGACGCAGGCGGTCAATTTGAACTGGGCATGATGTTTTTCTACGGACAGGGCGTGCCGCAGAGCGAGCAGGAAGCAGCCGTGTGGTTCCGTAAAGCGACTGAGCAGGGACATGCTGGAGCGCAGGCTGCTTTGGTGCTATGTATGCCCAGGGAGGGAGCATCCTGTAAGCCGCTCAGGAAGCCGGCGCCTCCTACCATACGGCCACTGAGCAAGAAGTCGTCTTCCGGGCAACATGTTTGGGCCTGATGTTCGTGATAGCCGACGTGTCGCACTGAATAGCGCGAGATGATATCTCTCGATATTTATTTATTCCTTGTAAGGCCGCTCATATCGACTACACTACCCTCTAAGTCCTGTCCCATCAATCGTCATTTACACATAAAACGAACCTTGGAGATTGCAGCAGGGGTGGACCATTCTCGGTCACTCGAAATAGGTGTGTATGTTCCATCCAATTCCGTTCGTTCTACTGGCAACATTCCTCGGCTGTAGTCATACCTCAGACGTCACAGATCCTTCTCTTGCTCAGATCGTGAAGGTTCATAGCTCACACGGGTGCGATGTGCCGCAAGGCAAGAGGGTTGTCCTTGCTGGATACGGCAAAGCCGCTGCGCAGAACGATATTCTTGGGCAAGCCAATGTAGGCGTCACATATGTGAATGGGCAGAGCCTGCCTCCGGTCAATGCGGAAACCCTGGCCCTGTACCGTAAAGCGGCCGAGAAGGGGCGTGCGGTCGAGCAGGCCTATTTGGGCTACCTGTATCAAAATGGCAAAGGCGTACCCCAGAGCGATAGTGACGCCGTTGCTTGGTACCGTAAAGCCGCCGACCAGGGACATGCCGGGGGGCAAGCCTTTTTAGGCTACATGTATCAGCGCGGTAGAGGCGTACCCCAGAGCGACAGCGACGCCGTTGCTTGGTACCGTAAAGCCGCCGAACAGGGCAACGTCATGGGGCAGTTCAATCTGGGGCAAATGTATGCCAACGGACTGGGCGTGCCGCAGAGCGACAGCGACGCCGTCGCGTGGTTCAGTAAAGCCGCTGACCAGGGGCATGCCGGAGCGCAAGCCCTGTTAGGCTTCAAGTATCGGCACGGCAAAGGCGTGCCTCAGAGCGACGCCCAAGCTGTGGCCTGGTACCGTAGAGCCGCCGAACAGGGACATGCTGAGGGGCAAAAGGGCTTAGGCTTGATGTATGCGAATGGACTCGGCGTACCACAGGATGCCGTGAAGGCTCATATGTGGGAAAACCTCGCCCTGTTGAATGGTGCGGCTACGGCAGGCGCGCTACGGGACGAGCTCGCAAAAAAGATGACTCCGGCACAGCTCTCTCAAGCACAGGCGATGGCTCAAACCTGTCGCACGTCGAACTATACGACCTGCGAGTAACTTTGTTTTGCGCGGCCCCCCCCGATCGAAAACCTCTTGTCCCCTTCCGCTCACGCTTCTGAACATGTCTGTGAAGTACCTCCGTCAAGACTGATCTATTTCTTGTAAGACCGTCCAAATCCGCTAGACTCGTAGCACCCGTGCAGTATCGCTAGACCGCTCATTAGCGGCGGCTGTTCTATTGCACTCGAAACGAGCGATGTACGCCAGGAAGTCATCCTTCGCAGTATAGGTCCCAACACACAGCGATCAATTCGTTCCGTAATTACGCTCAACCACTTTGCGAACAGGAGCATGATACATGAGGAAGAAGCAGGGCACGAACCATCGAAAGTCCCCGAGAACGAACAAGAGCGGTCGCAGGATACTTCCCGTGGCCGATATTCCACACAGGTACGCAACTGCCTTTAAGCGAGCCAGCGCCGCCGCTGAGGGAGGCGATGCATCAGCCCAATGCAATCTGGGTGTGATGTATGCCGAGGGGCGGGGCATCCCGCAGAACTACCAGGAAGCCGCGAAGTGGTATCGCCTGGCAGCTGAACAGGACAACGCCATGGCGCAGAGCAGTCTGGGCCTGCTGTATGCCAATGGCCAGGGCGTCCCGCAGGATTACCAAGCAGCACTGAAGTGGTATCGCCTTGCTGCCATGCAAGGCCATGCAATGGCACAGAGCAACCTGGGTATATTGTATGCTGAAGGGCAGGGCATCCCGCAGGACTACCAGGAAGCCCTCAAATGGTACCGTCGGGCAGCGAAACAGGACAACGCCGTGGCACAGTTCTTACTTGGCCTGATGTATGCCGAGGGGGAAGGCTTGCCGACGAATGAACGAGACGCTGTAAAGTGGTTTCGCCTAGCGGCGGAACAGGGAATTGATCAAGCGCAGTTCAATCTGGGACTGATGTATGCCAATGGCAAGGGCGCGCCGCAGGATGATGCACAAAGCGTCGTGTGGTTCCGCAAAGCGGCTGAGCAGGGTAATGCCGAGGCGCAGTTCCTCCTGGGTCAGATATATCACCATGGCAAGGGCGTCCCACGGAACGTTCGACGCGCCGTAAAGTGGTACCGTCTGGCGGCAGAGCAGGAATACGCAGCGGGACAGTTTTTTCTGGGCCAGATGTATTTTGAGGGTCTGGGCGTGCCGCAGAGCGACGAGGAAGCCGCAAAATGGTTTCGCCTGTCTGCTGGACAGGGACACGCAGGTGCAAAGAGCAGGCTGGGTCTGATGTATGGTGGCGGTCTATTCAACGTCTCGCAGGACGTTGCGCTCGACACAGAGAAGCTGCGTCGGGCGGGGTAATGCGGGTGGAATTGGAATGGGTGAATCGCCACCCCTTGCCTCGCCTCCTCGATCACTGCAGCCTTGCTGGACGGCCTTTCTGAACAGCCGCGGTTGCTTCTGAATGAGTCGGTGGGTATCCGCCCTTGCATTTCTGTCATGCTTCAGTAGCTTGCCAGCGCCCTACCAACTGTTTCAGAAAGGGAGGAGAGAATGAGTCGCTTAGCGTGCGCGTGGGCGGACCTTGAGGGGATTGCGCAGAATAATGGTTTCACTACGCTTCGAGCCGGTTGAAACCATGTCGATGGGACATTCGGAAAGATCCTCAAGAAACTGAAGATAGCGCTTGGCTTCCGCCGGAAGCTGTTTATAAGTCGAGGCGCCGGTGGTCGTACCGGACCAGCCTTTGAAGGTTTTGTACAGAGGCTCGCAGTCAGTGAGCGTTTGGAGATCGGAGGGCATATCGCGGTAGAGCTTCCCCTGATACCGATAGCCGGTGCAGACCTTGAGTTCTTTGCAGCCGTCGAGCACATCCAGTTTCGTGACTGCCAACGACGTGAGTCCATTCACTTTGGTGGCGTACCGTACAATGACGCCATCGAACCAGCCGCAACGGCGCGCACGACCGGTCGTCGATCCGAACTCTTTTCCCCGTGACTGCAACCCCTCTCCCACCGCACCGGTCAGTTCCGTGGGGAACGGTCCACTGCCGACACGAGTGGTGTAGGCTTTGGCGACCCCGAGCACCGCGTCGATCTTCGTCGGTCCCACGCCGGTTCCCGTTGAGGCGCCGCCGGCCGTCGCGCTGGAAGAGGTGACGTAGGGATAGGTGCCGAAGTCCACATCCAGATGTGTCCCCTGCGCCCCTTCAAACAATACCGTCTTCCTTCCGTCGATCATCTTATTCACAAGCATGGCAGCATCGACGATATGGTTCTTCAGCCGATCGGCATAACCCATATACTGCCGGAACACTTTATCGACTTCGAACCGTTCCAGCTTGTAGAGCTGTTCGAGAAACCAATTGATCTCGACCACATTCTCTTCGAGCTTGGTCCGAAACGCCTTCGGATTGAGCAGATCTCCCATTCGAATACCGACCCGCGACATCTTATCGGCATAGGCCGGGCCGATCCCACGCCCTGTCGTGCCGATTCGTCGAGAGCCCTTCGACAGTTCGGACGCTTTGTCGATAGCCTTGTGATAGGGCAAAATAAGATGGGCGCGCTGACTTACGACAAAATTCTTTCCGATCTTCACGCCTTGCGTCTGGAGATGGTCCAGCTCTTCGATCAACGAGGCAGGATCCACGACAACCCCGTTCCCGATCACACAGAGAGTCCCGCGATAGAGAATGCCTGAGGGGATGAGGTGAAACACGAAGGTGCCCCGGTCATTGATCACGGTGTGCCCGGCGTTGGACCCACCCTGATAGCGGACCACCGCATCGACATCGCTGGCCAAGATATCCACGATCTTGCCCTTGCCTTCGTCGCCCCACTGCGCCCCGATCACTACGAGATTTCCCATCACCTGACATGCTCCCAAAAAAAATCCCTGGCTCGACTTATGGCCAGGGCCGGAGCGTCATGTTAGGGACCCCCCTAATGATTGTCAAGAACTGTAGTCGGATAGGTTCTTCCATTATCATTTTTTCTTCCTCATCTGCCCGAGCAGACCCCCACTCATCTCGTGTGAGCGCGTCGAACGGGGGGAGTCTTCGACCGCGCGTTCCGCGAGCACACGAGACGAGTAGGGGCCTGCTCCGTTTCGCTTTTCTTGACTGCCACGAGAAGGCCGTGTTAGCATGACCGCTGTTTTGCAAGGATTTTCGCGTATTTCCAAGGCAAACGATGTGGGGCTGTAGCGCAGTTGGGAGCGCGCGTGAATGGCATTCACGAGGTCGCCGGTTCAATCCCGGCCAGCTCCACCATTTTTGGGCCAGCGGCACTAGGCAAGAGGCTAGAGGAAAGAAACT